>NZ_JBXEDG010000002.1:0-1011 GCF_056820975.1 Salinispora sp. CH2A1_6 | reverse complement strand
AGACGGTTGCCCCAGACCCTGGGCGGCCTGGTGTGGCTACCGTGGTCTACCAGCCGCGGGCTCGCCACTGGGGCAGGGCGGGGCGTTCTCGGCCCAACGTGGAGTCCTTGCCGTGGCCTGGGTAGAACCAGGTGTTGTCGGGTAGCCGGTCGAAGAGGCGCTGCTCGACATCGTCAATGAGCTGAGCGAAGCGTTGCGGGTCCTGCTCGGTGTTGCCGACCCCGCCGGGGAAGAGGCTGTCCCCGGTGAACAGGTGTGGGGTGCCGGATGGGTCCTGGTAGAGCAGGGCGATCGAGCCGGGGGTGTGCCCACGCAGGTGAATCACCTCCAGCGTGCAGTCGCCGACCGGGATGCGGTCGCCGTCGGCGAGGGGCTCCACCGTGATCGGTAGCCCGGGCGCGTCCTCGGCGTGCGCCAGCGGCCGGGCGCCGGTCTCGGCCACCACCTCTGCGAGTGCCAGCCAGTGGTCCATGTGCTGGTGGGTGGTGACCACCGTGGCGAGGCCGGCGGCGCCGATCAGGTCGAGTAGCCGGGGGGCCTCGTTGGCCGCGTCCACCAGGACCTGCTCGCCGTTGCTCCGGCAGCGCAGCAGGTAGGCGTTGTTGTCCATCGGGCCCACCGAGACTTTGGTGATGGTGAGTTGGCCCAACTCGCGGGTGGCTGGCGGGCCGCCGGGGGTGACGTCTCCGGTGTAGGTCATTGGTCGGTCAGATCCATTCGGGTGGGGTTGGTAGCGGGCCGTCCGGGGTGACGGTGAGCCGGGTGCCGCGGCTGCGGCCGATCAGCCAGGCGGCGAGGTGGGGCGCGGCGCCGCGCACCGTGGGGGCGGCGGTACGGTCGCCGACCACCAGCTCGTGCGCTCTGCCGTCGCAGCGCAGCACCATCGGCGGCGCGTCGGAGCGCCCGGCCAGCCCGGTGGCGACCTCGCGCAGCAGCCGCTGGCCGAACGCCTCCGGCCAGTCGGCGGGCTGGTAGTCGATGGCCAGGTCCACGTGGTGCACCTCGATCTCG
>NZ_JBXEDG010000001.1:220000-1025599 GCF_056820975.1 Salinispora sp. CH2A1_6 | reverse complement strand
GCGGTGTACCGAGCAGGGGTCGGGCGGGCCCGGGCGTGGGGAGTCAACAGGTGTGCACCACATCCGTGTTGTTACCGTGGTGAACATGTATGTACCCGAGGATCGCACTGCAAAGGCGATCATTCGGGATGTCGCCCTGGAGCTGTTCGGCGAGCAGTGGCCGGCAGCGGCATCACTCAAGCAGGTGGCGGAGCGGGCGCAGGTCTCCCAGTCGCTGATTATCAAACACTACGGGTCCCGTGACGGTCTGGTCGCCGCGGTGGACACGCACGTGTTGGGCCTGTTGGGCAACGCGTTGGAGGCGCTCGCCGACACCGACGGAGCCGGTCGGCCCCACCGTTTTCTCGCCTCGGCCGACGCGCTCCGGGCGCCGGCCACCACCCGCTACCTCGCGCACCTGCTCATCGGCGACTCCGCACGCTCGGTCGAGGCATACCGCAGGGTGCAGGAGTTCACCGACTCGCTGGTGCGCCGGATGACCGAGGCCGGTGCGATTGCCGAGCAGACAGACCGGGCGCAGCTCTCGGTCGTGCTCCTGGCCCACGAACTGTCGATCATTCTGTTGCGGGATCGCATCGCTGACGTGCTCGGCGCGGACCCGGTGGGCCGCGACGGCCTTCGCCGCTGGTGGGACACGATCGACCAGCTCTACTCGGGTACGGCGATCCGGAAGCCGTCCGGCTGACCACCGGGGGCGTGACACCGCCGCGTTCAGTGGCGTGCGGCGTTACGCCGCAGCAGCCAACCGGCGAGCACGACGAGCCCGGCGAGCGCGATCAACACGTACAGGTTGCTGTACACCAGGCCGAGGCCGGTGAAGTGCAGGTCCCAGCCGCCCGGCGCGGCCAGCACCCAGCTGGTACTGGCCACCAGCGCGAGCCAGACCACGCCGAGCGCGGCGGCCCCGAGACGGTGACCGTGCCGGCGGCAGCGGTCGGCGAGCAGCACCAGCGCGGGCACCCACCAGACCCAGTGGTGGTGCCAGGAGACCGGGGAGACCAGCAGCCCGGTGCCGGCGCACGCCAGCACCGCGACCAGCCACCGGCACTGCGAGGAGGCGGAGACCACACGCGATCACCAGGTAGACAGCGGCAGTCCAGCGGAGTCGCCCGCAGACGGCCACGACGGCGATCACCACCGGGCCGGCCACCACCTCGGCCGCCAAGCGCAGCAGTGCTGTGTTGCTCCTATGCGCCCGTTGGTCAGCACCGGCAACCTGGGTGATGTCGGAATCGGGCCAAGATTCGACGCTGATGTCGAACCACCACCGGAGCAGCACCAGCGCGCCGAGGAGCCATGCCACCGTCAGCAGCACGACGGCGCCTGACGCCCAGGGTGCCGCAGGCCGACGATCCATGCCGACAGGAACGAACTCAGCCAGATGCCTCCGGCTGGGGCAACCCAAGCACCGTCGCCATCCATGGCAACGCCACCCGCAACTGACGCAGCTGGAACTCGCGAACCAGCGGCAGCTTTGGCAGGAGGGGCAGGCCGGCGCGGCTGGCGAAGAATCCGGCGACGAGCGTGACCACCGTCGGATCAGGGTCGGTGAGCACCGCCGAGGGCTGCGGCCCACCTTCGAGGGTGAGACTCGGCAGCCAGAAGGCGAGATCGAACTGCGGATTGCCGAGGGCCGCGTGGTTCCAGTCGAACAAGACCGGCTGGTTACCACGGAAGCAGAGGTTGTCGCTGCGGACGTCGAGATGGACTATCGAGTCCCCATCCAGGCCGGCGAAGTCGGCGACGGCGAGAATCGCCGGCAGGCACTGGTGCAACCACTGCGGCGTGCAGAGACCCAACGCCAGGAACTGCGCCGGATTGTGGGCGATTTCAGGCCAGCCACCCTGGCCGTACCAGGTCTGTGAAGCGGAGAGCAGGCCGTCGGTGGCGGGTCGGCCCGCGATGTCGCGCAACGTGTCCTGTACCGCCCGCAGCTGCTCCGAGGTCCAGGGTGGGGGCCAGGTCGAGGCGGAGAGATCCTCCAGCACGAGCACGGGTAACTCCCCGTCGTCATGCCAACCGATCAGCTCCGGCATGAACGGCCCGTGGAGCTGTTCGTAGACCTGGTGTTCACGGCGGAGCCAGACCGCGCCCGGCTCGTCGTCGGCGTGCTTGGCGAAGACGGTCCGGCTGTCGTCCAAGCGTACGAGCCACCGCCGGTTGTTCGCATATCCCTGGCGGACGGGTACTGCGTGCACCACCTGGTGGCCGGTTGCGCGCGCGATCCGCTCCACCTCGTCACCGGCCAGCACCGCGTCTGCCTGCACCGGGTCAAGGTAGCAGCCGGTCAACCGATTCAGGTCGCAGTTTCAGCACCGCAGGCGGCAATGGACTACCCGGTCAAGGTCCCACCTATATGGATGCGTGTACACCCGCCGGAACCACTTTTTCTGCATTGCGTAGCTGTTGGTCGGTGGGAGCGGGTACTGGCCGGGGTGCTGGGGTGCCCCCTGGTTTGCTACCGAATTCGGGGCCGATCGCGGCCCGCACGGCCGCCGCCGGGCGTGGGGCGAAAAGATCGTTATTGCCCCCCGTGGCCGGGCAGCTGTCCAGACGGCCAAAGATGATCTTGTCTATCGGGACTTCTCCGAGCGTTAGTCTTCAAGGGCCGGCTACGTCGCGGGGAAGGGTGGCGTGAAGTACCCGCTCAAGGACGTGATCCGCTCGGACTCGTCCACCTCGTACACGAACACGCCGTCGTATCTGACTACCTCGCCTCCAGGCAGCGTGACGGAGACTGACGCCACCTTCGCCGTGGCCTGGGACGAGGGGTATTCCTCGCGCACGACGAAGCGCACGTCCTGGGCGGGCTCGACCAGTGAGTCCCAGAACTGCGCTAAGGCGGCATGCCCCCGGAAGCCCTTGCCGTGCGGGTCAAGCGACGAACCACCGACCGGGTCGCGCAGCAGCGCGTCCTCGGCGAAGCAGTCGAGCCACGCGGCCCGGTCCTTTGCCGTGACAGCACGCATGGCGCGGTCGGATACGGACTTGGCCGGCGAGGTCTTACCGGTCATCTCTGCTCCTCTGCATCGCGCATGGCAACTTGCCGTCCGTTGTATACCAGGCTGCTTGCATTCACACACGCGAGTTTTCGGCTACGTCGCCTGCTACGGTGCGCCGCTACCGACGAGCAAGCCGACGGCTGATTGCGGCAGTCTCTACAGACCGGCGACCCGAGGCGTCGGCGTAGGCCTTGTACTGGCCCTGGCAAGATTTCGTAGTCGGAGATCGCCAGGGTCTCCTGCGCCGGTGACCGGCTCAGGCTTCCTTGTTGTCGACCCAACGGCAGAACGGGTCCGCGGTGTCCTCGTCGCCCATCTCGGCGGGCTCCGGCACGATCTCCAGCCCGGTCGTCGGGGCGGTGACACCGAAGGTGCGGTACAGCCAGTTCCGGTAGGGCGCATTGACGATCTCGTGGTCGGCGTCCCACGGCTCAGGCGGCGCGCCGAACTCCTCGTTCCAGCAAATCTCCCGGTAACCGATCGCTAGCAGCCGCAGAAAGTCGACCGCATCGTCGGCGAGCACACACGTCATCATCGAACCGCTGCCCGAACCGAGATGAACGATCCTGACTCGTCCCTCACCGTCACGCCACAGCGCGGCCATCGAACCTTCGCCGCCGGTCTGCGCGAACGGCCACAACCGTGCGGCCGGATCTGGGACCGACTCGTCAAACCATGATCGTGCGTACGAAAGGGTCTGCTCGGCGGTATAGCCACACAGCTCAATCGAGGTGCCCACCCAGCCGTTGTCACTCAACGAGCCGTACAGATCCCCGTCGTGCCCCTTCACCACGAAACCCTGCTCGTCGACCAGGCGACGAGCAGGCGCAGCGGCTCCGGCAGGTCGAAGCCGTCCGGCACCCGGGCCAGCGTCGCCTTGAGGAAGTCACCCACGTTCGGCAGCGTACGAGATCACCTCGTCCGGGTGCGGCGGTGCGAACCGCGCGGTAACGGGCTCGGGGGTGTGCGCCGCGAGGAGGGAGGGTTCCAGGGCGCGGGCCGTCGCGCTCAGTTCTGATCACCGGGGCGTGGGTTACGGGCCGCGTATTCGGTGGCGATCTCGTCGAAGGTGGCCCACCGCGCACCCTCATGCTGGTTGATGTGTTCGATCAGCCGCTCGAGCATCAGCAGTACCTGCGGACGCCCCGACACGTCGGGGTGGATGGTGAAGGTGACGACGCCGTGGTCCAGCTCCCGGTGGACCCAGTCGAACTGGTCACGCCACAACTCCTCCAGGTGTCGTGGGTTAACCCAGCCATGACTGTTGGGGCTGGCCTTGATGAACATCATCGGTGGCAGGTCATCGAGGTACCAGTTCGCCGGAATCTCGATCAGATCGGTCTCCTCGCCGCGGACCAACGGCTTCATCCAGTCGCGCGCGCTCCCGGCGTAGTCGACCTTGGTCCAGGTGTCCCCCGCCCGAACCCGGTAGACGGTGAAGTCGTCGTGCATCAACGAGTGGTCGTACCGGATCCCCCGCTCGAGCAACAGCTCGTGCGTGGCGGGCGAGAACTCCCACCAAGGAGCGGCGTACCCGGTGGGGCGTCGCCTGGCTGCCGCCTCGATCAACTCGATACACCGGTCCAGGACCGCGGCTTCCTGGGTCGGACTCATGGCGAGCGGGTTCTCGTGGCTGTAGCCGTGGAGAGCCACCTCATGGCCGGCGTCCACGATCTGCTGAACCTGGTCGGGGAACGTCTCGATGGAGTGTCCAGGTATGAACCAGGTGCTCGGAAGGTCGTACCTCCGGAACAGTTTGAGCAGACGCGGCACGCCGACCTCACCGGCAAACATGCCTCGGGAAATGTCGCCGGGCGAGTTTCCGCCACCGTACGACCCCAACCAGCCTGCAACCGCGTCCACATCCACGCCGAACGCGCACAGAGTTTCCTTCGACATCGCGGTCTTCCTCCACCGTGCGCCTCGAAGAACCGGCAGCCGAGGATGTCGTCCTCGATTGTTCACCGCTTTGTATACCGAGCAGCGATTCGACTCAATATAACGATCAGCACGGCATAACCGCTAGTAGCCTAGCTAGTCGTAGCTTCCAGCTCGGAACCGACGGCAACGCTGGTCAAGCAGCGGCACGAGCGACACCCGTCGCCCTGCGGTAACGGGCTCTGACCAGCGCTGCCGTTGGTTTTCGGCCGACTATTACGGCTAGGCCATCGTGAGTAGCCCCAGGAGTTGCCGGGGCACCGTTGGATTCGGTGCGGGCATGATCGCGCGCGGCTTGCGCCGCGGCGGTGAGGTCCGGCCAAGCGGTACCGAATGGCGAGGGCCGGTCACCGTCGTACACCCGAAACGGCGTGGTCGGCTGGATAGCGGTGCCGAGAACGCCGCGAGCGGCGATCCGGCCGTCGGCGGCCAACTGCAACGCGACCGCCGCGGCGTGCAGCATCGGTAGGGGTACTTGATGTGCACGCCGCCGATGTCTGCCTCGCGCATCAGATGACCTCGCCGGGCTGATACCGGTTGGCCCCGACGGTCCCCCGGATCGCGGTGAGGCCCCGGTCAGGGCGGTAGTCGCCATCGATGATTTCGACGCCGAGGGATCGGTCCAGGCGGCTCAGGCCGACTGCCCAGCCGGGCAGCGGGATAAGCCAGTCCGCGGCGAGCAGGCGGCCTTCGACTCGCCCGGATACGGCTGTTGGCCGGCACCCGTGTCGGGTGCCGGCCAACAGCTTCTTCCCCCTTGTGCGGGTTAGATCTATCGGGTGCTGCGGTGGGTCAGCTGGTCCAGTGCTCGGCGACGAGGTCGGCGGCCTGGGTTTCCCACTGGGCGTAGTGGAACGGGTAGGCCGACACCTGGACCTTCTGGGCGGCTTCGGTCAACGGGAGTTCCTGCCAGCCGTCGACCTGCTTGAGGCCGTTGAGGAAGGCGGTGGTGGAGTACTCGGGGTCGGTGATCTGCTCCACGCTGCCCCAACCGGACGAGGGGCGCTGCTGGAACAGGCCCTGCGAGTCGTGGTCGTTACGCGCACCCAGGTGACCCAGGTTCTCCAGCTTCGACTCCTGCAAGCTGGTAGCGATCGCCACCACGGCGGCGCGTTCGTCCATGCCGGCCTTCTTCGTGGCCTCGATGATCGCCTTCACATTCGATACCTGCTCGTCGCCCAGGTCGATGCGGGACTGCTTGCCCTGGGTGCCGTGCGGGATCAGCGTGTCCATGTCCGGCTTGTCCACCTGCACGGCAGCGGCGGCGGCGGGGGTGGTGTCGGTGAGGGTGGCCAGGGGGCCGGCGACGACACCGGTGGACAGGGCCAGACCAGCGATACCAAGCACACTACGACGCAGAATCGTGTTCACCATGAGGGTTGCTCCATTCGGGGGTCGACACCCATCACGCACGCCCGAAGGGGGTCAGGCGGCAACAGGGTGCAAGCACCGTCCGGCGCTCAAAGAACAGGAAAGAAAAGATCGGCTACCGCGGTCCGGGGACACGCACGGCGCCGGGTCCAGATGTAACGACCGGCGGACCGCCACCATTCCGGGGCTCACGCACGCCCGGCATCCGCCATCGGCGAGGCGCTTCCACGGCCGTACGCAGGGTGTAACGCCCCGACGGCCGCCGAGATTCCACCACCACCGTGCCCCCGACCACACCCCACACCGGCATCAACCAGACGTCAGTGACGTGAGGTTCCCACCTCACCTGGGGAACATCAACCGCCCAGTTGGGGTGAACCGAGTTCCTTCCGCAGCTGGCGGACCAGGTTCCGGAAGGCTGTTTCCGCCGCCGTGTGCTGGGTCTTGTCAGAGTCCGGGCCGAGGCGGTAGAGCGCCTCCGCGACATCATTCGCCAGTGAAACTGTCCGAGCGGTGCACAAGAGGGTAAGAGTCGAACGAGAGACTTGCATCGTCCTCCGCCACTCCCGCCGATCGTCCTGATCCATGCCCTGCTCGCCCACCGTCCAATACTTGTTGAGCAGGTACCGCGTGCTGGTGACGTAGTCCACAGCTCCGCGAAGCGTCTGATCACGGAGCCAATGCCGACGCTCACGCTTCGCTTGGAGCCAGGCGCCGATCGCCAGCACGACGAGGCTGGCGAGAGCGCCGAAGCCCGCCGCAGCAAGATTCCCCATGGGCGTCGAGCGTACAAACACAGCGAAACCAGGGCCAGGTCCAGTGGTTCGCCTGGGGTGTCCGCTCCGGCGGCCCAATGCACTCCGAGGCCTGGGCGAACCGGGCCACCAGGGCGTCGGCGGTCCTTTCCCGGCCGCCGTCTCAGCCGCGTCGTAGCCATCGAAGAAGCCGGCCCAGGCAGGGAGCATCTCGTCCGCGTGCGGCACGTAGGGCACATGGTCGATGAGCTCGGCCGCCTCGGCGACCGACGCGTCCGCCATTGTTTGGCGATCTCACGGGCGCCCGCCGGGGCCCGCGGCGAGGCCGAATGCCACACCGCGTCGATCGGTAGCCGGGCGAGCCGCCGGCCCAGGAGGTCGGCCTGCTGAACTCCGACGTTAGCGCGTCAGGCCCTGCGCAGGGGCGATCCGTGTCGCCCGCCGGGCCGGCGCCACGCTGGCCAGCACCCCGGTCACGACAGCCGCGATCAACAGCAGAGCCAGCTGCGCCCAGGGCAGCCGGATGACCGGTGTGGCCGTCGTGCCTACGGTGGCGGTCACCCCGACCAGGCCCACCGGAACGCCGATCACGACACCGGTGGCGGCACCGACCAGCGTGATGGTCACCGCCTCGATCGCGAGCACCGCCCGCAACCGTCCGCGCCGGGTGCCGAGCGCCCGCAACAGGGCCACCTCCTGCGTACGCTCGATGACCGACAGGCCCAGCAGGTTCGCGATGCCGAGCAGCGCGATGATCACAGTCACGCCAAGCATCGCGAGCGACAGCCCGAGCAGGATGGCGAGCACGTCGGCGATGTCGCTGCCCTCGGTGATGCCGCCGCCCAGCTCCACTCCCGGGTCACGGGCCACGACTGCGTTCGCTTTGTCGGCAAGAGCGGCACGGTCGAACCCGGGACGTGCCACCCCCCAGACCTCCGTGGGGACCGCCGTCACACCATGGGCCGTGAGCGTGTCGGCGGAGGTCACACCGAGCAGCTGACCGGTGGTGTCGGCTAGTCGGGAGGCGCGGGCCCACGGTGGCCCGTCCAGTGGTGGCTGCCACGGCAAGACAGGCGATCAGGGCCGAGCCGACCACCACGGCCATCGCGGCCGCGGAGGTCCGCCGGGCGTTCTGGCTCAGGCTGCTCCCGGCCAGGCCGGCGGCGACTCCGAAGCGCTCCAGCAGCCTCAGCGCCGGAGCCAGTGGCTACCTGCTCAAGGACGCGACCGCCGAAGGACTCACCGCAGCCATCCGCACTGTCCACCGAGGCGGCTCGGTCATCGCGCCCTCGACCACCCGACGGCTGCTCGCCAGTCGGACCGAGCCAGGGCCAACCCGGACGACCGCCGCCATCGATGGGTTCACCGGCCGGGAACGCGACGTGTTCGACCTGATCGTGGCGGGAGCGAGCAACGCCGAGATCGCCCAGCGGCTGCATCTCGCCGAGGTCACCGTAAAGACGCACGTCGGCCGGGTGCTGGCCAAACTCGGCGTCCGGGACCGCGTCAACATCGTGATCTGGGCCTACCGCAACGGCGCCGTCCGCTGAACAAGGAGTCGTCCCCGTGTTCAAAATCCCCAAGGCCACGACAATGCCCCCGCCCGAAACGGACGAGGGCACCTCGAAATAGCCACCGGTTCGCACAATAGTGCGGTCGGTGGAGCCGAGGGGACTCGAACCCCTGACCCCCACACTGCCAGTGTGGTGCGCTACCAGCTGCGCCACGGCCCCCTGTGCATTACCCGGTCGCCCGGGCACGGGAGAACTATACACACGACGGCCGGCACGGTCAGCGCGCGGGGTACCTGTCACCGCGCCGGCTCAGTTGAGCGCCACGTCCGCCGGGAAGTGCGCCACCGCCGCCATCATGCCGCCCTGTCGACGCAGCACCATCGGCCACAGGTCGTCCGGACGATCGACGAAGGCGTCCCCGGGCAACGCGTCCAGGACGAACCAAGATCCACCCGCGATCTCCTGCTCCAGCTGGCCCGACTCCCACCCGGAGTAGCCGGCGAAGACCCGGATGCCGGCGATGCTCTCCCGCAGCTGCGCCGGGTCCACCGTCAGGTCGAGCGTGCCGACCGCACCGGAGATCTGCTGGAAGCTCTTCATCGGGCGTAGCGGGGGGCGCATGCGGGCGAGACAGATCGCCGAATCCGGCTGCACCGGGCCCCCTTCGAAGACCACGGCGGGGTCGCGGGCCAACTCGCCCCAGTCGCCGAGCACCTCCGCCACCGGAATCTCGGTGGCCCGGTTGAGCACGACGCCCAGCGCCCCGCCCGGCTCGTGGGCGACCAGCAGCACCACGGTCCGGTCGAAGTTCGGATCCTTCAGCGTCGGTGCCGCGACCAGCAACCGCCCGGCCATCGACTCCGTCGCCCGCCCGTCGATCGCCCGCCCCTCTTCCTGCATGTCGGACATCCCGTCAGTCTGACCGTGCCCGGACAACCGGGGACACCGGTGCCAGCCGCCCCGTCAACGCCATGCCTGGCACCATAGCCTGCTGCTGGGTCGCTGGCTAAGGTCTGACGCGACAGAGACGAGGGAGGTTCGGTGAGTCCCACGGCAGAACTCGCGGTGATCGGCGGGTCGGGTCTGTACGCCCTGCTCGACGACGCCACCGAGCATGTAGTCGACACCCCTTACGGGCCGCCGTCCGACGCGGTCACCATCGCGGAGGTCGCCGGCCGCCGGTTGGCGTTCCTGCCCCGGCACGGCCGGGATCACCGGCACCCGCCGCACCAGATCCCCTACCGGGCCAACCTGTGGGCGCTGCGCTCGCTCGGGGTCCGCCAGGTGCTCGCCCCCTGCGCGGTCGGCGGCCTGCGCCCGGAGCTGGGCCCCGGCACGTTCGTCGTGCCCGACCAGCTGATCGACCGCACCAGTGGTCGGGCGCAGACCTACTACGACCGGGGCGCCGTGCACGTCTCCTTCGCCGACCCGTACTGCCCGGTCGGGCGGCGTACGCTGCTCGCCGCCGGCGCCGAGTGGGGCGTGCCGGCGGTGGACGGTGGGACGGTGGTGGTCGTCGAGGGTCCCCGCTTCTCCACCCGTGCCGAGTCGCGCTGGTTTACCGCCCTCGGCGGAACGGTGGTCAACATGACCGGCCACCCGGAAGCCGTGCTCGCCCGGGAACTGGCTCTCTGCTACTCGTCGATCGCGCTGGTCACCGACCATGACGCGGGCGTGCCGGGCGGCGGATCGGTGACCCAGGAGGAGGTGTTCCGGGTTTTCGGCGAGAACACCGCCCGCCTCCGAGAGCTGCTCTTCACCGCGGTGGCCCAGCTGCCGACGGATCGGGACTGCGCCTGTGGGGCAGCCTTGGACGGCATCAAGCTTCCCTTCGCGCTGCCCTGATCCGGGCGGCGGGCCATCGCCGGTCAGCCGGTGGTGAGCCGCAGCGGCCCGCCGCCGAGCACGTCGAGGACGGTCCGCTCCCCGAGCGGGGCGGCGAGCTGCACCGTCACCGGTTCGAGCAGGAGCTGCTCGGTGCAGACACCGGTGCTGCGGGTCACCGCGCCGCCGACCACCACGACGTCATCCTGTTCGTAGACCAGTGGGGTGAGGCCGGTGTCGCACGCACCGATGCCGAGCCGTACGGTCAGCGTCGCGTCGCCCACGGCGCGCAGGTCCAGCGCCCCGACCAGTTCCAGGGGCAGTGGCGCGGTGGGTGCGACCGGCTCCGGCGGCACTCCGACGGCGGTCGGGGCGACCGCGAGCCGGGCCACCGGGGCGGTCAGCTCGTCAATGGTGAAGAGCCAGGCCGGGACCACAGCCTCGCCTCGGCTGGTCCGCACCGGCACGCTGGCCAGCTCGACGGCGGTGACGGTGAGCGGGATGCAGGCGGTCTGCGGCGAGGTGCTCACCCCGGTGTCCGGCCCGTCGGCCGGCGCCGGTGGGGTGGCCGGGTTCGTCGGCCGCCCGCCGCACTCCGGCGGGTCGCCCCGATCGAGTTCCCGGTACGCCTCGGCGGCGCTGACCAGCGGCACGGTGAGGGTGCCGGAGGGGAACTGGATGGTGCCGTCTTCGGGCTGCTCCTTCGGCAGCGGGATCTGATCCCGGTACCAGCCGGCCCGGAAGGCGGCCTGAGTGTCGGGGGTGAATCCGGGATTTCCGACGGTCATGGTCGGTTCCTGGAGTGGGATGTATCCGTCGCTCCACTCCGCTGCGGGCTGCCACGCGGCGGTGATCTGGGCGGCCCGTTCGTCGAACACCGCCTGCCGGCCGGTCGGCGCGGGGTCGCCGGCCGGCTCCGGAACGGCCGGCGCGCAGCCGGCGGCCAGCAGCAGGGTCAGGCTCAGGGGGACGATTACTCGACGCATACTTCTCGGACGCTCGGTGCCGCGCACCGGTTCCAGGCACCGGAGACACTCGTCGCCGGCAGCGACGCCAGGGGCTGGTCCCACCCGGCGGCACCCACCGGAGCGGTGGCGCCGGGAACGGCACCGGGACGACGGTGCCCGGCGGCAGCGGGGTCTCCAGGCCAGAAACGCCGGTGCGCCCCGGTCCGGGTGGACCGGGGCGCACAGGTCAGGTGGTGGAGGTGCCGGGAATCGAACCCGGGTCCTTCGCCGCCTTGCCAGGGCTTCTCCGAGCGCAGCTCGCTGTGCCTCTACTCGGCCCCTCCGATCACGCGAGCGAGTCGGTGTGACGGGCCCAGTCGCTGATTAATCTCGCCGCACGGCCCCCGCGACCGGGTCCGATTGGCCAGCCTCCTAGCTGATGCCGGCTAACTGGGTCGAAGGCACTCCCAGGCCGACAGACTTGCTACTCGCCTCAGGCGGCGAGAGCGAAGTCAGCGCGATTCTGCTTGGCGCTTATTGTTTTCCAACGAACGATTTCCGAGACGACGTTGGCTTCCTCGGCTCGCTTCCCCTGCCGCAACGTACGAAGTCGAAACCAGTCACCCCCTCAACGGACCGCCCCTGTTGGCGGCACCGACAAGCCTAACGCCTGACGCAACGGGTTTCATCCCGCCCCGGCCGGGCGCCAGCTCAGTCGTCCATCCCCTTGCCCCGCCGGCCGGCGGCCCGGGCGATCTCCCGTTGCGCGTCCCGCTTGGCGAGGTCCTGCCGCTTGTCGTACGACTTCTTGCCCTTGGCGACACCGATCTCGACCTTTGCCCAGCCGTCGGAGAAGTAGACCTGCAGCGGGACGATCGTGAGCCCACTCTCCCGGGTCTTGCCGATCAGCCGGTCGATCTCGATGCGGTTGAGCAGTAGTTTGCGAGTGCGTCGGGGCTCGTGGTTGGTCCAGGTGCCCTGCACGTACTCCGGGATGTGCATCCCGTGCAGATACAACTCGCCGTTGCGCTCCTGAGCGAAGGCGTCCACCAGCGACGCCCGCCCCGCCCGCAGCGACTTGACCTCGGTGCCGGTCAACGCCATGCCCGCCTCGTAGGTGTCGAGGATCGAGTAGTCGTGCCGGGCCTTCCGATTGGAGGCGACGACCTTCCGCCCCTTCTCCCGTGGCATCGGCGCCACCTCCCTTCCTGGTCGCTGCGCCCTTGGAGCCGAACAGCCTGCTCGCTGCGCCCCCGGGTCGGACAGCGGCGATCATCCTACCGGAGCGCACGGGCTCTCCCGCGCCGATTATTCCGGTGCGGGAGAGCCCAGGCCCGACAGGGTGCGCGGGCGGCCCTGACGGCCGCCCTGCGGGCACTAGACCCGCAGGTAGAAGCGGAGCGTGACCCAGGCGGTGATCGCGCTGATGATGCCTCCGACGGCGGCCATCAGGGGGAAGGCCAGCAGCACCTCGCCCCAGCTGACCGGCGCCAGGAGCCCTTGGAGGGCCTTCAGCGCACCGTCGAAGAGGAAGGCCTTCAGGCCGGCGAGGGCACCGAGGCCGAGCAGGGATCCGATCAGGCCGGCGACCACGGCTTCCAGGACGAAGGGCGCCTGGATGAACCAGTTCGACGCGCCGACCAGCTTCATGACCGCGACCTCGCGCCGCTTGCTGTAGGCGGCGACCTGGATGGTGTTGGCGACCAGGAGCAGTGCGGCGACAGCCATCGCGATCGCCGCGACGAGGGCGATCTTCTGACCGGCGGAGAACAGGTCGAAGATCTTGTCGAGTACGCTGGACTTGTCGATCACCTGGTCGACGCCCTCGATCCCGGCGTACCGCTCCCCGATCGCCTCGTACTCCTGCGGGTTCACCAGCTTCAGCCGGTACGACTCCGGCAGCACTTCTGGATTAATCGCACTGAGCAGGTCCGGGGAGTCCCGGAACATCTCCTCGAAGACCTCGTACGCCTCTTCTTTGTTGACGTACGTGACGCTCTCGATCAGTGGGTCGGCATCTAGCTCGGCCTGGATCGCTGTCTTCTGTTCCTCGGTGACCTCGGTCTGGAGGAAGATCGAGACCTCGATGTTCTCGAAGTACAGCTCCTTCATCTCGGCGACCTTGACGTAGATCAGGCCGCTGGCGCCGAGCATGGTCAGCGAGACCGCCATCGTAATGATCATTGCGATGGTCATGGTCACGTTGCGCCACAGTCCGACCAGGACCTCGGACAGGACGTATTTCAAGCGCATCGAAGATTCCTCCGCGTCTCCGGCAGGTGGTGGTCGTCAGTCGGGTGGGAGCGCCGGCTCACCCGTAGACGCCGCGAGCCTGGTCGCGGACGATCCGACCGCTCTCGATCTCGATGACCCGGCGGCGCATCTGATTCACGATGTTCGAGTCGTGGGTAACCATCACGACGGTCGTACCGGTGCGGTTGATCCGGTCCAACAGACGCATGATCTCGATGGAGGTGTCCGGGTCGAGGTTTCCGGTCGGCTCGTCCGCGAGCAGGATCAACGGACGGTTCACGAACGCCCGCGCGACCGCCACCCGCTGCTGCTCACCACCGGAGAGCTCCTGCGGGTAGCGGTGCTCCTTGCCACCAAGCCCGACCAACTCCAGCACCTCCGGCACCACCCGACGGGCGACCGCCTTGGTCTTGCCGATCACCTCGAGCGCGAACGCCACGTTCTCGTAGGCGGTGCGGTTCGGCAGCAACCGGAAGTCCTGGAACACGCAGCCGATCGAGCGTCGGAAGGCGGGCCGCTTCCAGGAGCGCATCGACGTAACATCCTTGCCGTTCACGACGATCCGGCCCTTACTGGGCGCAACCTCGTGTAGCAGCATCTTGATGATGGTGGACTTGCCGGAGCCGGATGGGCCGATGAAGAAGACGAACTCGCCCTTCTCGATCGCGACGGACACGTTGTCGAGCGAAGGCCGGGACGCCTTCGGGTACGTCTTCGTCACTTGCTCAAGCTGAATCACGGGTCGTGAGTCTACGCGGTGTAACCGATGTGCCAAATCCCGCGCCCCTCAATTCTGGGGCACGTCGTCGATTTGCCTGCACTCACGATATTCGATGACGCGCTGCGCCCACGATCGGTCACTCTTTGTCATCAGCAAGCTGCTGCTGCTTTCGCCACCGGATACCGGCCTCAATGAAGGCGTCCAACTCACCATCGAAGACCGCGGAGGGAGTCCCGGTCTCCTGCTCAGTTCGAAGGTCCTTCACCATCTGGTACGGATGCAGAACATATGAACGCATCTGGTCACCCCAGGAGCCGGCGGCGTCGGTCTTCAGGCCCTGAAGTTTGGCCTGCTCCTCCTGGCGCTTGCGCTCCAGCAGGCGGGCCTGGAGGACGCGCAGCGCGGACGCCTTGTTCTGCAGCTGGGACTTCTCGTTCTGACAGGTGACCACGATGCCGGTCGGGATGTGGGTGATCCGCACCGCCGAGTCGGTCGTGTTCACGCTCTGCCCACCGGGGCCGGACGACCGGTAGACGTCAAAGCGCATCTCGTTCTCGGGGATGTCGATGTGATCGGTCTGCTCCACCACCGGCAGCACCTCGACCCCGGCGAAGCTGGTCTGTCGCCGACCCTGGTTGTCGAAGGGGCTGATCCGGACCAGCCGGTGGGTGCCCGACTCGACGCTGAGCGTGCCGTACGCGTACGGCACCTTGACCGTGAAGGTGGCCGACTTGAGCCCGGCCTCCTCGGCGTACGAGGTCTCGTAGACCTCGGTGGGGTAGCCGTGCCGCTCGGCCCAGCGCAGGTACATCCGCAGCAACATCTCAGCGAAGTCCGCCGCGTCCACACCACCGGCACCGGCGCGGATCGCCACCAGCGCCTCCCGGGAGTCGTACTCGCCGGAGAGCAGGGTGCGGACCTCCATCTCGTCGATGGCCTTGGCCAGCCCGGCGACCTCCGTCTCGACCTCGGTGAGGGCGCCCGGGTCGGACTCCGCCTCGGCCAGCTCCAGCAACACCTTGGCATCGTCGAGGCGAGAACGAAGCTCAGCGAGCTTGTTGATCTCCCCATTCACGTACGACAGCTGCGAGGTGACCTGCTGCGCCCGAGCCTGGTCGTCCCAGAGGTCGGGGGCGGAGGCGGCCTCCTCCAGACGGGCCTTGTCCGCCCGAAGCCGGTCGATGTCGAGCACCGACTCGATATTGCGAAGAGTGGCGTCGAGGTCCTTGAGCTGTTCGGCGTAGTCGGCATCGGTCACGACAGACAAGACTACTGCGCGGGCGAGGAGCGAGCTTGCGAGCCCCGCAGCCCACGCCCAACAAACCCAGCGCGGGCGAGGAGCGAGCTTGTGGAGCAGGCGCGAGCTTGCGGAGCAGGCGCGAGCTTGCGCCACGCAGCCCACGCCACACCCACCCCACGGCGAGGCGGGGCCTTCATCGGGGGCGGTCCCGGCCGGGGCAGGGCTTACTGCCCGGCCTGGGTACTGGGTTCATTCCGGGCCGGGGGACTGCTGCCGGGTCAGCTGACCGAGGCGGACTTGAGCCAGGAGAGAGCGGCCTTGTGGTACGCGACGGCGAACTCCAGGGCACTGGCGTCGTACGTTTCGCCTTCTTTCTTCGCGTTCTTTACCTGCTCCCGAACCCGGGCCAGGGCCTCCGTGTGATACTCGTTCGCCGCCGTCTGAAGGTTCTTGAGCTGACTGGCCGAGTGCAGGTTCCCGAAGGCGAACCGTAGCGCGATCGGGTTTCGAATGGTGTCCCGACCCGGCTCCTCCGTCAGCCATCTGGAGAAGGTTCGTTTACCCGCAGCGGTGATCGCATACGGCTGACTCATCCGCGGCCCCGGTTTACCGAGCCGCACCAGCCCCTTTTCGGCCAGCACGGGCAGCTCTCGGTAGACCTGGCTGCGGGTCATTGACCAGTACGGCGCCAACCGGCGCTCGGCGGCGGCCATCAGTTGACCACCTGTCATCGGGCCCTCGTGAAGCAGCCCGAGCAGGGCCGCCGCCGTGGGATTGACTCCGGAATCCGCCATGCCTCTCACGCTGCCACTTTGCGGTCGCGGCGTCCAGGATTTCACGTTTTCGGCACCCATCAGGGCTTCCTATGTGCACTGTCCACCGATATGGAGTGGATGAAAGGACCCCTTCCCCACGCCGGGCGGTCGACGTGGCGAAGGGGTCCTTCTGGTTAGTCCATGTGGGGATAGGTGTGGCCGGTCGGCGGAACGAAGGTTTCTTTGATCGTGCGTGGTGACATCCACCGGACCAGGTTCTGCCAGGAGCCGGCCTTGTCGTTGGTGCCACTGGCGCGGGCGCCGCCGAACGGCTGCTGACCCACTACCGCACCAGTGGGCTTGTCGTTGATGTAGAAGTTGCCGGCCGCGTACCGCATCCGCTCGGCGACCCGATCAACCACCTGCCGGTCATTGGCGAAAATGGCGCCGGTCAACGCGTACGGCGCGATCGACTCGGCCTGAGTGACCACCTCGTCGAAGCGGTCGTCGTCGAAGACGTGCACGCCGAGGATCGGGCCGAAGTACTCGGTGGTGAAGGTCTCGTGGGCGGCGTCGGTGCACTCGAAGAGTGTCGGCCGAACGAAGTAGCCGATTGAGTCGTCAGCGGTGCCGCCGGCGACAACCTGGCACGAGTCATCCCCTGAGATCAACTCCAGGGCGGCGGTGTGCCGCGCGTACGCCTTGGCGTCGATGACGGCACCACCGAAGTTACTGAAATCGGTGACGTCGCCGTAGGTGAGCGCCTCCGCGGTGGCGGCGAGCCGGTCGCGCAGCCCACCTGCCCACAACGACCGTGGAATGTACGCGCGGGAGGCCGCGGAGCACTTCTGCCCCTGGAACTCGTACGCGCCCCGAATCAGGGCGGTGTGCAGCGCGTCCACATCAGCGCTGGGGTGGGCGACCACGAAGTCCTTGCCGCCGGTCTCGCCGACCAGCCGTGGGTAGGTCCGGTAGTGAGCGATCTTCTCGCCGACGGTCCGCCAGAGCTGTTGGAAGACCTTGGTGGAGCCGGTGAAGTGGATGCCGGCCAGGTCCGGGTCGGCCAGCACCACGTCGGACACCTCCACACCCCGCCCGGTGACCATGTTGATCACGCCGGGGGGCAGGCCTGCCGCCTCGAAGAGCCGCATCGTGAAGTGCGCGGCGAACTGCTGGGTGGGGGCCGGCTTCCAGACCACTGTATTGCCGAGCAGGGCCGGGGCCGAAGGCAGGTTGCCGGCGATCGCGGTGAAGTTGAACGGGGTGATCGCGTAGACGAAGCCCTCGAGCGGACGGTGGTCGAACCGGTTCCAGGTGCCCGACGAGGAGAGGGGCTGCTCGGCGAGGAGTCGGCGAGCGAAGTGGACGTTGAACCGAAGGAAGTCGATAAGTTCACAAGCCGAGTCGATCTCCGCCTGGAACGCGGTCTTCGACTGGCCGAGCATCGTGGCGGCGTTGAGCGTGTCCCGCCAGGGCCCGGCGAGCAGGTCAGCGGCGCGGAGGAAGATCGCTGCCCGCTCCGCGAACGGCAACGCCCGCCACCCGGGCGCCGCGTCCTTCGCGGCCTGCACCGCGGCCCGAGCGTCATCGTGGGTGGCGTGGGCGGTGACGCCCAGCACATGCGCGTGTCGGTGGGGCTGCACCACGTCGATCGAGGCACCGCCGGCCATCCGTTGCTCGCCCGCGATGGTCATCGGCAGGTCGATCCGGTCGCTGGCCAGCTCGACCAGCCGCCGTTGCAGCCGGTCCCGGTCGGTGTCCCCCGGCGCGTAGGCGCGTACCGGCTCGTTGCGGGGCTCGGGCACGGAGAAGACGGCGTCCATCAAAAGGCTCCTGGGGCATTCGTGGCAGTGGGGGTAGCGGACCCGCGGAGCGTCGGCCGGGTGGCCGGACGCCGAGCACCGGGGCCGCAGGGGCCCGTTACGGCGGCGGGACCGCGACTGATTCTCCCACGTTTGGACCCTCTTCCCCACCACCCAACCCTCCCCGCACCGGCGGACACGGCTCCCGGCCGAACGGCGAACGACGCGTACCCTGGTGGGCCGGTGAACCACCGGCCGCGCCGTGGGCCGGGTGCCGGTCGAAGGGACGACGATGACGAAGCAGCCCGGCGACTCCGCCACGGAGCCGACGCAGGCGCGCCCGGACGCGGACGAGGCGAGCCCGGCACACCTGGACGCAGCGAGCCGGGAGCAGCGGGGCGCAGCGGGCCCGGAGCTCCCGGACGCGGCGGACCCACTCACGGCCGGCCCGCCGGCGGCGGCAACGGCCGGCCTACCCACCCCCGGCGCGCCGACGCTCGGCCTGCTGGCTCTCGGCTGGCTGGCCGCCATGCTCTGGTCCACCCGTGCCGTAATCGACTCGGCGGCAGCCGGAATCACCGCGATCAGCCTCTCCGCCTTCGCCCTACCCGGGGTGATCTCGGCCGCGCTCGTCGCCGGCACCGCCTTCGCGCTGTTCGGGGCGGAGCTGCTCGCCCATCGGGGTCGGGACCGGAGCACCCTGCGCTTTGTCGCGGCGGTCGCCAGCGGGCTGCTGATCGGGCTCGCCGCCGCCTTCGCCATCAACCTGACCTACGCTGACACCGGCACCACCAACGTGATCGCCGGCACTACCGCCGCCGCCGCCATCATCGGCGGGGGCATCGCCGCGACGCGGACCGCCCCGGTAGTTGGCGCGGTGGTGGCCGCCGGCCTCGGCACGCTCGTCTTCGTCGTGGCGTTCAGCTGGGCACGGGACCCACTCTTCGACCTCTTCGGCGCGGGCGACACCCAGGAGTCGCTGCTCAGCGCCGCGAAGTGGGTCTCCCGTACCGAGTCCCTGCTCGCCGGCCTGGTGGCGGGCCTGTTGGCCTTCGGCTACTTGACCTGGTCCCGACGCCGTGCGGCGCACCTCGGCGATCGGCCCAGCCTGCGCTGGCCCGCCTACCTGATCGCCGGGGCCGGCCCCGGCCTACTGCTGCTCGTCGCCGAGGTGATCCTGCGGATCGGGGGACGGCGGCTGCTCGACCTGGCTGGCGCGCTGAGCGAAGCGGACGCCGTGGCACAGACCTCTCTCGGCACCTCCCGGGTGGACAACGGGATCTGGGTGCTCTTCGTCGGCGCGCTGACCGCGATGATCGCCTTCGGCCGGACCCTCGGACCTGCCCCGCTGGACGAGGACGACCCGGACGGGGAGTGAGCCGCACCGGCCGGAGGACGTTCGAGGTCAGCCGGAGCAGCTCCGGGGGCGGCCAACCACGTCGAGCCGCTGGGCTAGCTCAAGCCGAGGAGCTGGTCCAACTCCGTGATGTCGTACCACTCCAGCTCGTGGTCTTCGGCCCCGTCAACGGTGAACTGCGCGTCCGGGTCACCGCCGAGCGCCTCGGTCACCACCCGGGCTGCGGCGGCGATGTCGTGGACCGCGTCCGTCCCGTCCACGTGGATGGCGGCCACCGCCCCCACCGGCACCGGGCCGGCCAGCTCGACCGTGCTGGACCCCAGGTCCGCGTCGCCCGGTACGGGGGTGGCCGCGGGCAGATCAGCCGAGACGACGACCCGGCGGCGTGGTGCCGCATCGTCGGCCTGCAGGAGTTGGAGCGCATCCTGGGCGGCCCGGGTGAAGGCGACGTACTCCAACTCCTCCTCGTCCCCCTCGGCGTACCACTCGCGCAGCGCCGGGGTGACCGCGTGCGCGGAGGCCGCGGGGAGCCCGGCCGTCCGCAGCAAAGTCAGCATCGGCACGGTCGCCGGGACATACACCCGGACATGCTCTTTGGTCACCGGTTCTCCCTGGGTTCAGCTCCACCGGCGGACGCCGGTCTGGGGGCGCTGGTCATGCCGTACGCCGTGACTGTCATACACCCCGGACGGGCTCGACGAAAGTGGGGTTCCCGGAGTGTTTCCGAGCGCACTCCCGGCGCCCCATTGGACCCTGCTGCCGTTGCGCCTCCGCTGGTGGCAAACTGAGGCAAACGCAGCCAACTCAGGGAGTTTGTGTGGCGGAGCCGAGGTTTCTGCTGCTGTCCGAGGTCGCCGCCGAGCTGAACGTGTCGGACTCGCAGGTCTACCACATGGTACGTAGCGGCGAGCTGCCGGCGATCAAGATCGGCGGACGCGGTCAGTGGCGGGTGGAGCGCGTACGGCTGGAGGAGTACATCAACCACAAGTACGCGGAGACCGCCGAGTGGGTTCGGGACAACCCCCTCGTCGAACGGGAGCCGGAGTAGCCGGCCCGAGCCGGCGTCGACATCCCCCACCGCCCGCCCATCCACAGGCATTGACCATCCCCTCCTTGATCCTCCAGAATCATGGTCTGCCGTAGGCAAACGAAAGCAAACACAAGGATCTGGAGGGCCGGGATGACTGCCGTCCGCCGCCCCGAGCCGACTCGTCCCCCGGTCCGGCTTCGCCCGGCCCCGTCAATCGACCCGCCCTACGTCGAAGATGACCCCGCCAGCTGGCCGATCGAGGGCCAGCTGGCGCTCGACCTGTTCCAGCCCGGCCCAGGCCCGCTGACCCGCCCACCCGGTCAGCGCCGCGGGGCCGGAGCGGGCCCGCCCGGGCCCCGGCGCGTCCCGACCCGGTTGCCCGCCACGACGCCGGCCACCGCCACCCCGGAGGCGACCCGGGTTGCGCATCGGTTCGTCACCACCTGCCTGGAGGTGATCAACGGCTATCGGCCCCACAGCCAACTGCGGCGACTGCTTGACCCCACCCAGGCGGCCGAGCTGGCGGCCGAGCTGACCCACGCCACCGCCCGCGCGGGGCCGGTGCGACGCCGCTCCTCCCGGCCCGGCACGCGCCTACGCCGGCTGCGGGTATGTGAACCGCGAGACGCGGCCGTCGAGGCAGCCGCCGTACTGGCCGGGCCAGCCGGCAGGACCTGGGCGATGGCGATCCGCCTCGAACGGCGTCGCGGCAGCTGGCTCTGCACCGCTCTCAACGTTCTGTGAAAAGGTGCGCACGCAACGCGTGCACACCTTTTCACAGGTCGGTCAGGCGCCGCCGTTGGGCGAGCCATGGCAGCGCTTGTACTTACGGCCCGAGCCACACGGGCACGGCGCGTTGCGCGATGGCCCATTGCCGCCCTCGGCCTGCCCCGGCGCCGCCCGGCGGGCGGTGCCGGCGGCGACGGCATGGCCACGCCCACCGCTGCCTCGCCGCTGCGGGGCGGTGGGAGCGGTCTGCCCGGGGGCAGCCGGAGCGGTCATGGCAGGACGCCCCTCCTGCGGTGCCGCCTCGTCCGCCCGCTCGACGGCGACCGAGCCGCGCCCGGCCTGCCCGTCGATAGTCGGCGCAGAGTATTGCAGGCCCTGCTGTTGCGGCGCGCGGCCAAGGCCCTTGGCCCGGACCTCGACCGGCTTCTCCAGGAGCTTGACCTCGTCGGCCGCCGGCTCCGGCTCCTGAACCTGCACGTCCAGGTTGTAGAGGAAGCCGACCGTCTCCTCCTTGATGCCGTCCATCATGGTGGCGAACATGTCGAAGCCCTCGCGCTGGTACTCCACCACCGGGTCCCGCTGGGCGTAGGCCCGAAGGTTGATGCCCTCCTGGAGGTAGTCCATCTCGTAGAGGTGTTCACGCCACTTGCGGTCGATCACCTGGAGCAGGACCATCCGCTCAAGCTGGCGGACACCCTCCGTGCCGAGCTGCTCCTCGCGGCGGTCGTACGCGGCGTTCGCGTCCTCCTTGAGCCGGCTGAGCAGGAAGTCGACATCGATGCTCGCCCTGGATCCGCCGGCCTCCTCCTCCAGCTCCTCGATGGTGATGCCCACCGGGTAGAGCTGCTTGAGGCTGGACCAGAGCTGCTCGAAATCCCAGTCCTCGGCGTAGCCCTCCGCGGTGGCGCCGCGGACATACGCCTCGACGACGTCGTCGATCATGTTCCGGACCTGGTCCGACAGGTCCTCGCCGTTGAGCACCCGAAGCCGCTCAGCGTAGATCACCTGCCGCTGCTTGTTCATGACCTCGTCGTACTTCAGGACGTTCTTGCGGAGCTCGGCGTTCTGGGACTCGATCTGCGACTGCGCGGTCTTGATCTGGCGCGTGACCATCTTCGACTCGATGGGCACATCCTCCGGGATGTTGAAGCGCTCCATGACGGCCTCGACGGCGCCGGAGCGGAAACGCTTCATCAACTCGTCCTGCAGCGACAGGTAGAAACGGGACTCACCCGGGTCGCCCTGGCGGCCCGACCGGCCGCGCAGCTGGTTGTCGATCCGCCGGGACTCGTGCCGCTCAGTGCCCAGCACGTAGAGGCCGCCGGCGGCGGAGACCTCCTCCGCCTCGGCGTCGCAGGCCTGCTTCCAGGTGGGCAGGACCTCCTCCATCGCCTTGGCGTACTCCTCCTCGTGCTCGGCCGGGTCGAGCCCGCGCTGGCGCAGCTCGTTGGCGGCGAGGAACTCGGGGTTACCACCGAGCAGGATGTCGGTGCCGCGGCCGGCCATGTTGGTGGCGACGGTGACCGCACCCTTGCGACCGGCCTGGGCGACGATCTCCGCTTCGCGGGCGTGGAACTTCGCGTTCAGCACCGAGTGCGGGATGCCCCGGCGGCGCAGGAGCTGCGAGAGGATCTCGGAATTCTCCACCGAGACCGTGCCGACGAGCACCGGCTGGCCGGCGTGGTGCCGCTCGACGATGTCGTCAACGACCGCATTGAACTTGGCCTTCTCGGTCTTGTAGATGACGTCGGAGCGGTCCTCCCGGACCATCGGCCGGTGCGTCGGGATCGTCACCACCCCGACCTTGTAGACCTTGTTGAACTCGCCCGCCTCGGTCTGGGCGGTACCGGTCATCCCGGCGAGCTTCGCGTAGAGGCGGAAGTAGTTCTGGAGGGTGATGGTCGCGAGGGTCTGGTTCTCCTGCTTGATCTCCACCCCCTCCTTGGCCTCGATCGCCTGGTGCATGCCCTCGTTGTAGCGACGCCCGTGCAGAATGCGGCCGGTGAACTGGTCAACGATCAGGACCTCGCCCTCGCTGACGATGTAGTCCTTGTCCCGCTTGAAGAGTTCCTTCGCCTTGATCGCGTTGTTCAGGTAACCGACCAGCGGCGTGTTGACCGACTCGTAGAGGTTGTCGATGCCGAGCCGGTCCTCGACCTTGCCGACTCCCCGCTCCGTCACTGCGACCGTGCGCTTGGCATAGTCGACCTCGTAGTCGCCCTCACCGTCCTTGCCGGCCTGGAGCCGGGCGACCACCGCGGCGAACTCGCCATACCAGCGGGCGGAGTGTTCGGCCGGACCGGAAATGATCAGCGGGGTGCGGGCCTCGTCGATCAGGATCGAGTCGACCTCGTCCACAACGGCGAAGTTGTGGCCTCGCTGGACCAGGTCCTCCTTCGACCAGGCCATGTTGTCGCGCAGGTAGTCGAAGCCGAACTCGTTGTTGGTGCCGTAGGTGATGTCGCACTCGTAGGCGGCGCGATGCTCGGCGGCGGGCCGGTTGGGCAGCACGACGCCGACGGTGAGCCCGAGGAACTCGTGCACCCGGCCCATCCAGGCGGCGTCCCGCTCGGCCAGGTAGTCGTTGACCGTGATCACGTGCACGCCCTCGCCGGAGAGCGCGTTGAGGTAGACCGGCATGACCGAGGTGAGGGTCTTCCCCTCACCGGTCTTCATCTCGGCGATGTTGCCGAAGTGCAGCGCCGCGCCACCCATCACCTGGACGTCGTACGGGCGCTGACCAAGCACCCGGGCAGCGCCCTCGCGACAGACCGCGAACGCCTCGGGCAACAGGTCATCAAGGGTCTCGCCGCCCTCCAACCGCTCCCGGAACTGCGCGGTCATCTCCCGCAGCTCGTCGTCGGTGAGGTTGACGTAGTCGTCCTCGATCGAGTTGACGGCGGCGGCAATCGCCTTGAGCCGGCGCACCAGGCGCCCCTCGCCCGCACGGAGGACCTTTTCCAGAATCGACACGGATCAACGCTCCCCTAGACAGTCTCGAACCATCGTAGGCGTTCCATCGCGGCGATGGTCACTGGTGGCGGGGTCCGTTCCGCCGAAACAGACATAACGCACTCGGCCTGAGCGGGTGGGCCTAATCCGGTTACGCCGTGGGCGAACGATCCGGCACGATGGCTCAGATGAGACGAATCGAGCTCACTAATCCGGACGGGGGGTTCCCCGCGGAGCGGCCGGCCGGGATCGACACCCTGCCGGGACCGGATGCGGCATGACGCCGGAGACCATCGACGGGCCCGGGATCCGGCTGCGCCTGTCCCGCCTCGAGGACATCCCCGACACGATGGCCGCCTGCTCCGACCCGCTGGTCCAACACTTCCTGACGGCGCTGCCGTCGCCGTACACGGAGGCGGACGCCCGGTGGTGGATCACCGAAGGGGCGCCCGCGGCCTGGGCCAACGGCGGGGCCGCGTACGCCATCGCGGACCGCGACACGGATCGGCTCCTCGGCACGGTCGGGCTGAACGACCCGGCCCCCAGCCGCCAGGAGGCGGCGATCGGCTACTGGGTCGCCCCGTGGGCGCGGGGGCGCGGCGTCGCCACGGCGGCGACCCAGACCCTCGCCGACTGGGCGTTCGCCAACGGGATCCGCCGGCTGGAGCTCCTCACCGTCCCGGAGAACATCGCCAGCCAGCGGGTGGCGCTGGCCGCCGGCTTCCGCCCCGAGGGCGTACGCCGGTTGGCGAGCCGCGGCCGAGACGGCGAACGGGCTGATCTCCTCACCTGGGCCCGGCTCGCCGACGACCCCGCGGGGCCGGCTCCACGGTTGCTGCCGGACCTGCCCGACGGCCGACTCACCGACGGCGTGGTGGAGCTCCGGCCGCGCGGCCCGCAGCACGCGGAGGCCATGTACCACCTGCACACCCAGCCCGAGGTGGTCGCCATCCTGGTGCCGCCGGAGCCGCCGCGGCGGGCGGACGTCGAACAGAGGTGCCGGGAGGGGCAGTCCCGATGGCTCCGGGACCAGGTCGCGAACCTGGCCATCATCGACGCGAGCAGCGGGGCCACCGCCGGCATCTGCCAACTGGTCCTCGACAACCCGCAGCTCCACCAGGGCATGGTCGGCTACAGCCTGCTGCCGGCCTGGCGCGGACGCGGGTACGGCAGCCGTGCGGTCCGGCTGCTCGCCGCATGGGGATTCACCGAGGTCCGGCTCGGCCGGATCTGGGCGGACACCCACGCCGGCAACATCGCCTCGGAGCGGGTGTTGGAACGGGCCGGGTTCCGCCGGGAGGGGCGGGTGCGCGGGCGCTTCCCCGCCAGCGACGGGCACCGCACGGACAGTACGCTCTTCGGCCTGCTCCCGGGCGACCTCACCAGGGCACCCGGAGCACGCTGAGCCGCTGACCGGCCCGGTGCGCCCCGGCCCGCACCTGGGCGTCAGACGGCCAGAGAGATGATCCCGTAGTCGTAGGCATGCCGCCGGTAGACGACGCTGGGCCGACCGGACTCCTTGTCCTGGAACAGGTAGAAGTCGTGCCCGACCAGCTCCATCTGGAACAGGGCGTCGTCAATGGTCATCGGCTCGGCGGGGTGGACCTTCTCCCGGGCGATGTGCCACGGCTGGTCGTCGCGCTCCTCCTCGGCCCGCTCGGCGACCGCCGTCGCCGTGGCAGCGTCGGCGGACAGGGGTCCGGCGACGAGGTCGGTCACCGGAAGCCCGGCGGTGGCGGCGGCGACGGAGATGGGGGCGTGCCGGCCGTGGTGGACCCGACGGCGGTCGGCTGCCCGGCGCATCCGGGCGTCCAGCCGGGCGATGGCCGCATCGAGCGCGCTGTAGAAGTCGCTCGTGCCCGCCTCGGCCCGCATCACCGGACCCCGGGAAAAGCAGGTGATCTCCACCCGCTGGCAGTGGTCCGCCTGACGCGGATTGCGCTCATGGAACAGCTCGACATCAACCCGGATGATCTTGTGATCGTAGCGCTCGATCTTGGCGAGCTTCTCCGCTACGTGCACCCGGAAATGATCTGGAACTTCGACGTTCCGGCCCTTGACCACGATGTCCACGTGACCTCCCTCGTTCGGATGGTCGTTACTGCGGTACCCCGGTCGCCCCTCGGGACGGTCCCACTCGGCGTCGACCGGTCAGTGCGGCTACGCCTCCCTTCACCGCCGGGAGGTGGGAGAACTCCTCCTTCCCCCGACAGCAGAACGCTAACTCCTGTTCCGCCGACCGTCACCCCTGGTTTTCAGGACAGTCCAGGATTTTTCCTGAATCGTTCACCAAGAGGGAGAAAGAAAACACGATCGGTTACCGGTGCTGCCTCCGCTCGGTCGCCGCGAGCACCGCCGCCACCGACGGCACCCGACCGGTCGCGGTCAGCACGCGGCTCACCGCGGCGAGCGTCGAACCGGTGGTAACGATGTCGTCCACGACGACCAGCGCCGTACCCGCCGGCAGCGGCCGCCACCGGTGCCGGGTCCGAAACGCCGCGGCGGCCGACGCCGCCCGGCCCGCGCTGTCCAGAGTCACCGAGTCCGGCCGGGGCAGCGCCCGCACCGCGGAGCGGACCTCGACCGGCCAGCCGGCCCGCCGCAGCCGCTGCGCGCAGTGCCGGGCCAGCCGGCTGAGGTGGTCGCCGTAGCGGGCACGAGCCGCGGCCGGGGTGTCCGGCACCGGCACCAGCGACACCGGGCGCACCGGGCCGACCGCGACCGCCACCACCTCGGCGAGCAGCGCACCAAGCGGCCTCGCCAGCCCATGCCGGCCCTGGTCCTTGTACGCGAGCAGCACCTCGCGCAGCGGGCCCGCATAGGGCCCGAGCGCCACGCAGGGCGGCAGACCTTCCGGGGCCGGAGTCGGACGTACCGGCCTCGGTCGTAGGTCGCCCAGCGCCGCGACGCAGTCCGGGCAGACGCCCTGCCGCAGCCCGGGCCGCCGGTCTCGGCAGCCGGCGCACTCCACCGGCAGCACCAGTGCGCCAAGGTCCTGGACGACTCGGCCGAGGCCCCGCATCACGGGTCAGAAGAGCAGGAGGGGCGCGGACGGGTCGCTCGCGTGAGCATCGGTTGGCGCGATGTCCCGAACCTGGTCCGGGGTGATCCGCTTCATCGGGAAGCCCTGGTACGCCACATCGTTGGCCTCATACATCACCGTGCCGTACGGGGCCTCCGGACGCCCCGGGTACGCCGTCAGGTGCGTGACGATGGCGCCGGTGACATGCAGGTTGGTCTCCCGGGCCCCATCTACTCCGACCTCGTAGAGCACTCGTTTGCCGCCCTTCGCGCCGGCCAGAACCAGGCTGTTCTCGTCGTACCAGTCGACTGCGGTGAGCCCGGTGAGGGAGGTGCGGCTGCGGCGGGGCGGCCCGACGGCGAGCGTGTCCCCATCGTGACTTACCGCTGCCAGGTAGAGCTCGCCACCGCTGACGATCGCCAGCCGATGCCCGTCCAGGGCGGCGGCCACCGCTGTCACGCTCTCCAGGCTCAGCTGCACCAGGTCCAGCTTGGCCGCCTCGTCAAAGCGGTACAGCTGGCCGTCGGCGACGACCAGGCCGACCGGCCGCTGCGGTTGCGCCGACCGTAGCCAGAGCGGGCGGCTCATCGTCCGGAACGTCTCCTGACTCACCGCGAACGCGGTGAGGGGGGCGGAGCCGACCTCCACCGCGAGTCGTTGCTGCCCGCCCCCGGCATCGACCGTGAGTGCCGCGAGAGTACGTTGGCCCGAGCGACTGAGCCCGGCCGAGAGCACCTTCTCGTTCGCGGCCGGCGCCACTGGCACCGCCGCTGGGCCGAGGGAACGGATCGCCCCCTCGTAGATGCAGAAGGGCTGCGGGAGGGATTCGACCTGATAAACCGGATTCAGCCTCCGGTGCTGCCCCATATCCTCGATGGTCAACTGCGACTGGTTGCGGATCTTCAACTCGAGCTGCCCGGTCAACTCCGGCAACGACCACACGAGCTGGGTGGCGAGCAGCCTCAGCCGGTCGCGGTCCGCACCGGTCATGTCCAGGTTGACCTCCCAACGATCGTCCGTCCGGGTGGCGTTGTTGATCAGATTGGTGCCGTCTGGCAACCCGCTGATCGCCCGCTTCAGCCAGGCGGAGTGGCCTCCGACCAGCCACCGGACCACCTCACTGACCAGTCGGTCCTCGGGCACGGCGCGGGCCAGGTAGCGCTGGTCCGGCACCAGGCGTAGCCGGTCGGAACTCCAGAAGTAGACGGTCCAGGGCTTGTAGTACTCCTGCAGCGCCTCGACGCTGAGTAGGAGCACGTTTGGCGGGTCCGTCACAAACCACTCGACCTCGTCCCCGCCCTCCGGCGAGAACGGGCTCAGCCCGAACTCGTACGTCTCGGGGGTGGCCTCCGGTGGCGCCAGCACCCCATCGGCGGTCAGCTGCCCGACCTGCTGCACCGTGAGGGTGACCTGGATCTTCTCCGGCCCGGGGACGATGACCGGCTCCTCGACCAGCCGCACCACGGTCAGCGCGATCTCGCTCCCCTCCTTCTGCGGCAGCCGGGCTCGCTCCTCCGGGACGACGAACTCGCTGACCCGGTCGTACGCCCCATCCGGCTCCCCGGCCGCGGCAGCGAGGAAGTAGTCGACGAACTCCTCCCGGCTGTCCGCCGCGGTACGAGACGGCGGCGCGGACCGGCCCCCGCTACTCGTACCCGTCTCGGCCGCCGGTCCGGGACCCTCGATGCGCACCTCGGTCTGGCCTGGGATCCCGCAACCGGCCGCGGTGACGAGAAGGACGCCACCGAGCAGGCCACCGAGTATCTGACGGCTCACGACCGGACCTCCGCACCGTCGACCGGTGCGGGACCCACTGCCAGCGCCCCCGCACTGCCCTGACCGATGGCGAGCAACCCGCCCTCGCGTGGGCCGCCGCACGGCAGCTGCGCGTCGCCGGGAACCAGTCGCAGCGGCGAGGAGGTCAGCCGGTCACCGGCCCGCGCCGGCAGGGTGAGCCGGAACTGAGCCCCCTGCCCTGGCGCGCCCCACGCCTCCAGCCACCCGCGGTGCAGCCGGGCGTCCTCAAGGCTGATCGACAGGCCCAACCCGGTGCCCCCGGTCTGTCGGGCCCGCGACGGGTCGGCCCGCCAGAACCGGTTGAAAATCAACTTCTCCTCCCCGGGTTTGAGCCCCAACCCGCGGTCGCGCACGGTGACCGCCACCGCGGTCTCGTCCGCCCCCAGGGTGATGCGTACCGGCTTACCCTCGCCGTGCTCGACGGCGTTGCCGACCAGGTTCCGCAGGACCCGTTCGACGCGACGTGGGTCAACTTCGGCGATGACCGGGCCCCCCGGCAGATCCAGCTCGACGGTGACCCCGACCCGCTCGGCGAGAGAAGCCAGCCGACCCACCACCCGGTGCACGACCGGCACCAGGTCGGTGGGTTCGGCGTCCAGGGCGGCGAAGCCGGCGTCGAATCGACTGATCTCCAAGAGGTCGGTCAACAGCTCCTCGAACCGATCCAGCTCCGTCTGGAGCAGCTCGGCGCTCCGGGCCACGGCCGGGTCGAACTCATCCCGTTCGGCGAAGATCAAATCTGCGGCCATCCGGACCGTGGTCAACGGAGTCCGCAGCTCGTGCGAGACATCCGAGGTGAAGCGGCGTTGCAGCCGCGACATCTCCTCCAACCGGAGGATCTGCCGTTGCAGGTTGGTCGCCATCTGGTTGAAGGACTCGGCGAGCAGCGCCAGATCGTCCTCGCCGTTGACCGCCATCCGCTGGTCGAGCAGGCCGGCGGAGAGGCGTTGCGCGGTCCGGGCGGCCACCCGGACCGGCGTCACCACCAGCCGGGTCACCAGGGCGGCGAGCAGCCCGAGCAGTACCACCAGGGCGAGACCGGTCCCGACCACGGTCGCCCGGGCGTCGGCTGCGGTCTCGTCCTGCCGGGTCAACGGAACGAGGTAGTAGAGCTCGACCTGACCGAACTGGGTCGGCACCGGAGAGCCGTAGGCCAGATACTTCGTATCGGTCTCGCCGAGGCGGCCGGTACTGATCTGACTGGCGACCTCACCCCCGGCGACGGTGGCGCGCAGCTCCGGGCTGATCAACGAATTGAGGTTGCTCACCACCGGGGCGGTTCGGGTTTGGATCACTCCTTCGGCGTTGTCCGCGATCAGGGCGACCACCACCCCCGTCGCCTGCTGGGGGTCGCCGCCGGCCAGATAGTTCACCGTCCCGTCAACGGTCTCCTGGAACTGCGCCTCCTCCGGCTTGTGGTAGAACCCGAGCTGTTTCGCCGCGTACGCCGCACCGCTGTTCAGCCGGGTCTGCACATCGGTCTCGGCGTTCTCCAGCAGGATGCTGGTGATCTTGTCTGCGATGAGGTAAGCGAAGCCACCGACCAGCAGGCTGGAGGCCAGGAGCGTGATGGTCACCACCCGCAGCTGCAACGAGCGCCGCCAGGCCTGGTGCAGCCCGGCGACCAGTCGCGTGCCGCACGCGCCCACGGCACGCCACAGCTCCCCGACGGCGAGGCGACGCGGGGAGCCGGTCGTGGTGGGATCGGGAACCAGGGAGTCGGCCACAGTGTGGCCAGGTTATCCGGTACCCGCCTTGTAGCCCACGCCGCGCACGGTGAGGATGATTTCCGGCCGCTCCGGATCTGGCTCGATCTTGGCCCGGAGCCGCTGGACGTGCACGTTGACCAGGCGGGTGTCGGCGGCATGCCGGTACCCCCAGACCTGTTCCAACAAGACCTCCCGCGTGAAGACCTGCCGCGGCTTACGGGCGAGCGCGACCAGCAGGTCGAACTCCAACGGCGTGAGCTTCACCTCCTCGCCGTTGCGGCTGACGGTATGCGCCGGCACGTCGATGGTGATCTGGTTGCCCGGGGGACCGATGGTGAGCAACTCGGGGGCGGCATCCTCACCCCGGCGTAGCCGGGCCCGCATCCGGGCCACCAGCTCCTTCGGCTTGAACGGCTTCACCACGTAGTCGTCCGCCCCGGACTCCAGCCCCAGGACGACATCAACCGTGTCGCTCTTGGCAGTCAGCATGACGATCGGTACACCCGACTCGCCCCGGATCGACCGGGCCACGTCGATGCCACTCATGCCCGGCAGCATGAGGTCGAGCAGCACGATGTCCGGCCGGTTCTCCCGGAACGCGGCCAGGGCACGTTCGCCATCGGCCACGAACGAGGGCAGGAAGCCCTCGCTGCGCAGGACGATGCCCAGCATCTCGGCGAGGGCGGGGTCATCGTCAACCACCAGTACCCGAGCTCTCATGGGATTAATCTTCCATCCCCATCTCCGTCATGGGATCCACGTCCGCCTCCGGGGCGGGATCCACCGTCCGCTGGCGTCGATGCCGTCGGCCGTCGTCACGCAGCACCCCACGGCCGGGACGTCACCGCCGGCCACGCGGGTCAGCTGATCGGACCAGTCTGCCACCATGATCCCTGGGGGTGCCCACCGGCGCCAGCACCGAAGAGGCATTTCTGTACGCACGCGGGGCTGACCACGTGATGCCGCAGCCGCCGGGGGCTGGCCGGCCCCGCCCATCGGGTGGGGCCGGCCAGCACACGAGTTCACACCCTTCGGGGCGCGACTCAGTAGCGGTAGTGGTCCGGCTTGAACGGACCCTCCTGCTGCACCCCGAGGTACGCCGCCTGCTCCTTGGTCAAGGTCGACAACCGCGCACCCAACGCGTCCAGGTGCAGCCGCGCGACCTTCTCGTCCAGGTGCTTCGGCAGCACGTGCACGCCCGTCGGGTACTCGTCGGTCTTCGTGAACAGCTCGATCTGAGCGATCGTCTGGTCGGCGAAGCTGTTGGACATCACGAACGACGGGTGGCCGGTGGCGTTGCCCAGGTTCAGCAGCCGCCCCTCCGAGAGCACGATCACCGCGTGCCCGTCATCGAACCGCCACACATCCACCTGCGGCTTGACGTTCTCCCGCGTCACATCCGTCCGACGCGCCAGCCCCGCCATGTCGATCTCATTGTCGAAGTGGCCGATGTTACCCACGATCGCCTGGTGCTTCATCCGCGCCATGTGCTCGTTGGTAATCACATCGAAGCACCCGGTCGCCGTGATGAAGATATCGGCGGTCTCCACCACGTCTTCCACCGTGGCAACCTGGTAACCATCCATCGCCGCCTGGAGCGCACAGATCGGGTCGATCTCGGCCACCACCACGCGGGCGCCCTGGCCACGCAGCGATTCCGCGCACCCCTTGCCCACGTCGCCGTAGCCGATGACCACCGCGACCTTGCCACCGATCAGCACATCGGTGGCCCGGTTGATCCCATCGACCAACGAATGCCGACACCCATACCGGTTGTCGAACTTGCTCTTCGTTACCGCATCATTAACATTGATCGCCGGGAACAGCAGCGAGCCCGCCCGGTGCATCTCATACAAACGGTGCACACCCGTGGTCGTCTCCTCCGTCACGCCACGGATGCCGCTCGCCAACCGGGTCCACTTTCCGCCGTCGCGCTCCAGCGACCGACGCAGCAGGTCAAGGAACACCGTGAATTCTTCGCTGTCGCTGGCGTCCGCCGCCGGCACCGCACCGGCCCGCTCGAACTCGACGCCCTTGTGCACCAGCATTGTGGCGTCGCCACCATCGTCGAGGATCATGTTCAGACCCTCGTCACCCGGCCAGGTCAGCGCCTGCTCGGTGCACCACCAGTACTCCTCCAGCGACTCGCCCTTCCAGGCGAAGACCGGCACTCCCGCCGGCGCCTCCGGGGTGCCCTCCGGACCCACCACCACGGCGGCAGCGGCATGGTCCTGGGTGGAGAAGATGTTGCACGACGCCCACCGGACCTGTGCTCCCAACACCACCAACGTCTCGATCAACACGGCCGTCTGCACAGTCATGTGCAGTGAACCCGAAATCCGCGCACCAGCCAACGGCCGCGACTGCCCAAACTCCTGCCGAAGCGCCATCAAGCCCGGCATCTCATGCTCCGCGAGCCGAATCTCCTTGCGCCCAAACGCAGCAAGCGACAGGTCCGCAACCTTGTAGTCACCGTCGGAGACGGTGGTGGGCTGGGACGTCCCGCTGGCGGACGCCGGAAGGGTGCTGGTCATGAAGTACTCCTGTCGACGATGTGCAGCGCGATAAACACCTTACGCGCGCGTAGCGGTCGACCGCGCCCCTCCCCGGACAGCGCACGAGGCGGTCGACCCCGGGAGGAAAGCTCCGTCCCTGGTCCGACCGCCCCGCACATCCCCCCGGTTTAGTTCCCCACACGCCCCCGAGACCGTCGTCGCGACAACGCTGTGCGCTTAAAGAGTCACACTGTGGTCCAGGCGAGTCAAGCTATTCCGGAAAAGTCGGACTTGCGTGTTACTGGAGTGCGGCTCAGCGCAGCCCGGCACTCGCCACGTACGCCTCGCCCGTACCCGCGATCCGCAGCTCACCGGCGGCTGCCGGACTCACCGCCGCCTGCCCCGGCCCCAGTTCCACCGAGCCGGCACCATCGTCCACGGTGAGGGCGCCGGCACCGCAGAGCACCACCCGCGGCCCGACCAGCGGCACCGTCACCTCCGGCTGATCCGGGCCCACCTGCACCTGGTACAACGCGAAGTCGTCCACCGGCACCGGCCAGCAGACCACGCCGGGCGCGACCGGTACCGCCCGCACCACCGGGTCGTCCAACACCTCGAATCGCAGCACCCGCAGGAGCTCCTCGACGTCGATCCGCTTTGGCGTCAACCCCCCGCGCAACACGTTGTCGCTCGCCGCCATGATCTCGACGCCGGTGCCGCGCAGGTACGCGTGCAGGTTCCCGGCCGGCATCCAGATCGCCTCCCCCGGCGCGATCCGCACCCAGTTGAGCAGCAGCGCCACCAGCACGCCGGGGTCGCCCGGGTAGCTGTCGGCGAGTGACCGGGCCAGCCGTGCGTCCGGACTCTCCACCGCCGCCGACGCCACCGCCGCCACCAGCCCGGCGCGCTGATCGGTAGGGAAGGTCAACAGGAGACGAACCGCGTCGGCGAGCCCTGCCGCTCCCGTCCGCAGGGCGGCCACCACCGGCTCCAGCGACGGTACGCCGAAAGCGGCAAGCACCTCCGCGGACTCTGCCGGATCACGGAACCCGCAGAGCGCCTCCATCGGGGTCAGCGCCACCAGCAGCTCCGGCTTGTGGAACGGGTCCACGTAGTTACGCTGCCCCGCCTCCCGCGCCGCGTCGGCGGCGTGGCCGGCGCGGGCCTGCTCCGGGTCAGGATGGGCCTGAAGACTGAGCGGCGCGTCGGCGGCGAGGACCTTGAGCAGGAACGGCAGCCGAACGCCGAACCGATCAACGACCTGCTGGCCCAACCAGTGCCCCGGCTCGGCCGACAACAACTCGACCAGACTGACCCGGGTCCCGTCCCGGTCCACGCTGGCCGGTGCGCCCGGATGCGCGCCCAACCACAGCTCCGCCTCCGGCTCCGGACTCGGCGTAGGTCGCCCCTGAAGGGTGGCGATCGCCGAGCGTGAGCCCCAGGCATAGTTTCGGATCGGCCCGTACAACAATTCCATGGGTCAACCCCCAGACAGCCCGACGTTCGCGCCGGGTTCACTTTCGGTCCGCTCAGCACCAGACGCGACGAAGACGTCCGGCTCCAGATAGATCACCCGGGCGATCGGCACGGCGGCGCGGACCCTTGCCTCCACCGCGTTGATACCCCGGGCCAGCGCCTCGGCGCTGCCAACCGAGGTGACGGCGACCTTCGCCGCCACCATCAGCTCCTCGGGGCCGAGGTAGAGCGTCTTCATGTGAATGATTCGCTCGACCTCTCCACCGGCGGTCATCGCCTTCTCGATCGCCTCGACCTCGTGCGCCTCGGCGCCCTCACCGAGGAGCAGGCTCTTGGTCTCGATGGCGAGGATGACCGCGATCACCACCAGCAGAACACCGATCATCGCGGTACCGGCGGCGTCCCACCGGCCATCCTTGGTGACCAGGGTCATGCCGACCCCGAAGAGCGCGAAGATCAGACCGACCAGCGCACCCAGATCCTCCAGGAGCACCACCGGCAGCTCGGGAGCCTTGGCCCGTCGGACGAACCGCACCCAGGACTGCTTTCCACGGACGCGATTCGACTCCTCGATCGCGGTCCGAAAAGAAAACGTCTCCATGACGATAGCGCTCACCAGGACAACGACCGGGACCCACTGCCAGCTCTCGATGCCCTCCGGGTGCGACCACTTGTGGTACGCCTCGTACAGGGCGAAGAGGCCACCAACACTGAACAGGACAATGGAGACAATGAACGCGTAAATGTAGCGTTCCCGGCCGTACCCGAACGGGTGCTGTGGGGTCGCGGCACGCCTCGCCCGCCGCCCACCAAGCAGCAGCAGGCCCTGGTTGCCGGCGTCTGCGACCGAGTGGATCGATTCGGCCAGCATCGACGACGAGCCGGTCAGCACGAAGGCGATGAACTTCGTTACCGCAATACCCGTGTTGGCCAACAGCGCGGCGATGATTGCCCGTGTCCCACCACTGGCGCTCACGCCGCGGCCCCACTTCGCTGGGCTGCGGCGCCCCTACCTGCGCTCACTGACTGGCCAACTCCTTCATCTCGGTGACCGCGGGAACGGCCATCGGATCCAGGCCATGCGCCAGCGCGAGATAGATCGAGGCGAAGTCCGGCACCGCGATCAGCGAGGCGAGCCGCTCCAGGGCCGAGCCGCCTTCGGCGGTGACCACGTCCGCGCGCACCCCCCGCCGCTCGGCGAGGGTCTGCACCGCGTCCGCGCGCCGCTCCTCCACCGCGAGCGGCTCGTCGGCGTCGTCCTCCGGATTGAGGCCACCGTCGCGCAGCAGCACCAGCCGCAGCCGGGTCCCCACCGCCGTCGTCAGGTCGGGATCGGCGAAAATGTCCCGCTCCCCCTCCGCCAGCCCGCCGAAGACCCCGTCGAGCAGGCCGACCCGGCCGCGACCGGCCTCACCCAGCGCCCCGGAGACAACCGGATACCGGGCATTCGCCGAGAGGGTGTCGCCGAAGCGGCGCGCCGCGACGGTGGCCAGTGGTGACGACCCCCAGACGATCGGGATCGAGCCGGCCAGACCCAACGCGAGGGACTTGGCCGGATTGACGAAGGACTCGGCGGACGGCCGACACCGATCAGCCTCGGCGTCCAGTCGAGCGGCGGTCTCCGCCAGATCCGCCTCGTTGACCTTGACCAGACCGAGCATCCGGGCGGCCAGCAGCACCGGCACGGTCAGCGCCCAGAGACTCGCTCGCGCCGGGGCCCGTCGGGGTACCGGAATGAACGGCGCACGGGCCCGCTCCGCGACCGACTGTAGCCGGGAGTCCGGGGCACCGACCGCGACCAGCCGGGCACCCCGCCGATGGGCCGCCTCGGCCGCACCGAGCGCCTCCGGGCTACGGCCGGAGGCGCTGACCGCGATCACCACGTCGGCGGCGCCCACCCAGCCGGGCACGCCGGCACTGCGATGTGGGATCACCGGGACCGGACAGCGCGGCCCGGCGACCGTCGCCAGCACGTCACCGGTCCGCCCGGCCGTGCCGATACCCGCGATGACCACCGCGCGCGGGCGCCCCTCGTCGGCCAACACCGACAGGTTGGCCTCGGCGGCGAGGGCGGCCGACTCGCGGACCTGCGCCCCGCCGGACGCGATGTGCCGCAGCATCCCACCCGGATCCCGCTCAGCGAGCGCCTTCAGATCATCCAGCAGAGCCTCGTCGACTTCCCGGTGGCCACTGACCCCGGCCGTACCGTCGATCACGACCGCTCCGCCGGGCCGCCGCGCGCCTCATCCAGCAGGAGCACCGGCACATCGTCGCGGACCTCGAAGATCCGGCCGCACTCGGTGCAGGTGAGCGTCTGCGCCCCGGCGTCATAGTCGAGTGGGGCATGGTGTGTGTCCGGGCAGGCGAGAATCTCCAGCAACTGCGGATCCAGGGCCACGGCGCGGCTCCTTCCACCTCTGGGCTACCGGTCGGTGGCGCCCGACCGGCGCACGGGATCTTATCGGCGAACCCGGTCGAGCACCGCATCGCGGAGCGAGGCCATGCGTTCCCGGGTCGGGGCTTCGACGTTGAGCCGCAGCAACGGCTCGGTGTTGGAGGCCCGTAGGTTGAACCAGGCACGGTCGGCGAAACGCAGGGTGAGGCCATCGGTTTCGTCGACTTCCGCGTCCGGGTACGCGGCCCGTACCTCGGCCACCCGCGCCGCCTGGTCTTCCACCGTAGAGTTGATCTCGCCGGAGGCGACGTACCGCTCGTACTCTCCGGCCAGCACCGACAGCGGCAACGACTGCTCGCCCAGTGCTGCCAACGTGTGCATCGCGGCGAGCATCCCGGTGTCGGCGAACCAGAAGTCCCGGAAGTAGTAGTGCGCGGAGTGCTCACCGCCGAAGATGGCATTGGTCCTGGCCATTTCGGCCTTGATGAACGAGTGCCCAACCCGGGACCGGACCGGCTGCCCACCGTTCTCCTGGATTATCTCCGGCACGGCAGCCGAGGTGATCAGGTTGTGAATCACCGTCGAGCCGGGGTGCTTGGCCAGCTCCCGAGTGGCGACCAGCGCGGTGATCGCCGACGGGGACACCGGCTCCCCTCGCTCGTCCACCACAAAGCAGCGGTCAGCGTCGCCGTCGAACGCCAGGCCGAGGTCCGCCCCCCCGGCCCGCACCGCCCGTTGCAGATCGACCAGGTTCTTCGGATCCAGCGGGTTCGCCTCGTGGTGGGGAAAGGTGCCGTCCAGCTCGAAGTAGAGCGGCACAATCTCCAGCGGCAACGCTGCCAGCGCGGCATCGCCGAGCACCGTCGGGACCGTGTAGCCGCCCATGCCGTTACCGGCATCCACCACGACCTTCAACGGTCGAATCCGGGTCAGGTCAACCAGCTTGCGCAGGTACGCCGCGTAGTCCGTGAGCAGATCGCGCTGCTGGGCCGGTGCGCTCGGCGAACCCGCCGGCCGGGCATCATCCGCCTCCAGCAGCGCCTGGGCCCGCGCCCGGATCTCCGCCAGGCCACTGTCCTGCCCGATCGGGCGGGCTCCCGCGCGGCACATCTTGATGCCGTTGTACTCGGCCGGGTTGTGACTCGCCGTGAACATCGCCCCCGGCAGGTCGAGCGACCCAGAGGCGTAGTACAGCATGTCGGTCGAGGCCAGGCCCAGCTCGATGACCGCCCGGCCGGTGGCCCGGACTCCGCTGGCGAAGGCTGCCGCGAGCCCGGGGCCGCTGTCCCGCATGTCGTGCGCGATCAGCACCGCGTCGCCGGACTCCCCGCCAACGTTCAGAACCTGGGCAAAGGCGGCACCGAGCGCCGCGGCGACCTGCTCGTCCCACTGGTGCGGCACCACCCCACGCACGTCGTAGGCCTTCACGATCTGGGACAGGTCAGTCACCGTGCTCCGCTCCTCGCGCTGGCGTCGTCAACGGCCTGAGCGTATCGGAGCACGGAGGATCACTCCGGCCCAGCCGAAGAGCTGAGGGTATCTAGCTCAGTCCGGCAACCGGGGGATGAACCGGGTACGGTCGTCCGGCGCCGGCGCGGCCAGCCCGCGCTGGCCGGGAATTGGGGGCACCGGCGGGGTGCCGGGTACGCCCGACACCGACGGTGCGCCGTCGGGGTGGGTGCCGCCGTACAGCCCCGGGTTAGGGCGCTGCGCTGCCGGGCTGCCGTACAGGCCCGGCGTCGCCGGACGCCCGGGGACCGGCGGCTGACCGGGGCCGGAAAACCCGACCCCCGCGGGGTGGGTGCCACCGGCGGGGACCGACCGGTCCTCCCGGAACCGCCGGACCAGCAGAACGATCAGGACGACGCCGACCGCGACCATGGCCAGGCCGGCGTAGAGGAAGCCCGAACCACCGGACGACCGAGCCGGTGCCGCGCTGTCCGCGGCACCCCCCGGATCGGTTAACGCGTCAACGGCCGTTGACGCCGCCGCGGTGGCGGCCTCCGTCGCCGCGACGGTCGGCACGGGCGCGGCGCTGGACGTCGGAGCGCCGGCGGGGCTACCGCCGGTCACCTTGGCGGAGTCGGAATCTCGACCGATCACCTGGCCGTCCGTGCTGACGGCCTCACCGACCACGGTGAGCTGCCCGTCCACCGTGTCCGCGGCGAACGCCACCTCGTACTGCAGCTTGACGCGCTTGCCCTTACAGAGCTGCGGGTTCTCTGGTGACGTCGCGGCGGTAGCCACCCCGCCCCGGCCGGCGGACAGCTCCACCGGTTGCCACCTGCCCCCGGCATTGACCTGCGCCCGCACCTGATCCGCCCGGAGGCCGTCGAGGTAGAGGGCGAGCCCAACGCGCAGCTGCACGCAGCCCTCGGTGCGCTTGCGTACCTCGACCGCGACCTCCTCCGCCGAATCACCGGCCTTGAACCTCCCGGCCGCGCTGACCCGCACCGTGTCCTCGGCGGCCAACGCGGGCGACACACCGAGCGCCAGCAGGGTGCCAGCACCCACGCAGACCGCCGCGAGCCGTGCCGTGGACCGCCACACCGCCATGATCACCCCGCCGTTCCTCCCCGCCCTGGCTCGCCGGTCAGGCTACTACCGCGAGCCGACGACACGTGGCCCGACGGCGTCCCGCACCCCCGCACCGTCAGCCGACGCGGCGGCACGACCAGGCCGTCGCAGACCTAACCGGCGATCCCGGTGAGGACCAGGACCCGGGGTTCGGTGTAGTCGTCCATCGCGCTGCGGACCCCCTCCCGCCCGACGCCAGAGTCCTTCACCCCGCCGTACGGCATCTGATCGGCCCGGTACGACGGCACGTCCCCGACGATCACCCCACCCACCTCCAGCACCTGTGCGGCACGGAAAGCGGTATCCAGCCGGTGGGTGAAGACGCCCGCCTGCAACCCGTACGCCGAGTCATTGACCGCGGCGAACGCGGCGTCGTCGGTGCTCACCCGGGCGACCACCAGCACCGGCCCGAACACCTCCTCGACACTGACCTTGGCGTCCCTCGGCACCCCGGACAGCACCGTGGGCGGGAACGCGGCCCCGACCCGGCGCCCACCAACCTCGATGGTGGCGCCCGCCGCGACCGCCTCGTCCACCCACGCCTCGACGCGGCGGGCGGCTGACTCCGAGACCAGCGGACCCACCTCGGTCAGCTCGGACGAGGGGTCGCCCGTGCGCAGCGCCTGCACCGCCGCGACCAACCGGGGCAGGAACCCGTCGTAGAGCCACTCGTGCACGTAGACCCGCTGCACCGCGATGCAGGACTGGCCGGCCTGGTAGTTCGAAAACGTCGCGATCTGCTGCGCGGCGTGGGTCAGATCCTCCTCCGTGCTCCAGTCCTCGCAGATCACCACGGCCGCGTTGCCACCCAGCTCCAGGGTGACGTGCTTCTCCGGTACCGACCGGCGGATAGCCGCGCCGACCGGGCCGGAGCCGGTGAACGACACGACCGGCAGCCGCGGGTCGGCGACGAGGCCGGCGGCCTGTTCGTTGGGGAGCGGCAGTACCGAGAACATGCCCTCCGGCAGGTCGGTCTCGGCCAGCAGCTCACCGAGGAGCAGCGCGGACAGCGGAGTGGCCGGGGCCGGTTTGACGACGATAGGTGCGCCGACCGCGATCGCTGGCGCGACCTTGTGCGCCACCAGGTTCAACGGAAAGTTGAAGGGGGAGATCCCCAGCACGGGGCCCCGCGGTGTCCGCCGCACCAGAGCCAGCCGGCCGACGGCGGCGGGGTCGGTGTCCAGGCGCTGCAACTCCCCGGAGAAGCGCCGGGCCTCCTCGGCGGCCCACCGGAACGTCGCGAGCGCCCGCTGCACTTCGGCGCGCGCCCACTTCACCGGCTTGCCGTTCTCCGCGGTGATCAGTGCCGCCACCTCGTCGGCCCGCTCGGCGAGCCGCCGGGAGACGTGCTCCAGGGCCGCCGCGCGCCGGTAGGCGGGGAGGGTCGCGGCGGTCGGGGCCACCGCGGCTGCCGCCGCGACGGCGGCCTCAACCTGATCGCCGGTGGCGAAGGTGGTCCGCCCGACAAGACGGCCGTCGTACGGATGGCGCACGGTCAGCTCCCGCTCACCGTGGGCGGGGCGGGAGGCGACATGGAAGGCTACGGAGTCCACATCAAGCAGCCTAGACGAGGCACCGCTTGGCGATCCGGGATGAGCTGCGTCACGATGGGCGCCAGGAGGTCACCCATGGCTGACCCGTGGCTCGCCCTGGAAATCGGCGTCGATCCGGCGGAGCGGATCGCGCAGGTGGCTGCCGCCCACGCGGCCTTTCTCACCGGAGCGACGCCGCAGCGGGTACGGGAGGTGGTACGCCGGTCATGGGAACGGTCGATGCCCCTCGACCCGGAGGCCACCCCGCCCGTCGACCTCGTTGGCGACCTGCTGGAGAGCTACCGCGCCGCGCACCCGCTGGCCCCGGTGCTGCCGATCTTCCGGGACCTGCTCGGTGGGATCGCCCAGGACGGCGCGCACCTGATGGCGGTCTGCGACACCCACGGCCGGCTGCTCTGGGTCGAGGGACACGCGGGCGTACTGCGCCGGGCCGAACAGATGAACTTCGTGCCCGGGGCCCGCTGGGACGAGACGCACGCGGGCACCAACGCGCCGGGCACCGCTCTCGCCATGGACCACAGCGTGCAGATCTTCGCCACCGAACACTTCAGCCGCCGCGTCCAGCGCTGGACCTGCGCCGCCGCGCCGATCCATGATCCGGCCACCGGTCGGATTCTCGGGGCGGTCGACATCACCGGCGGCGATCACCTCGCCACTCCGCAGAGCCTGGCCCTGGTCCGGGCCACGGCCCGGGCCGCCGAGGCGTTCCTGGCCGGGATGACACCGGTCGAGCCGGACGTCGTGCAGGTGGCCGCGCTCGGCCGGGACGAGGCCCAGCTACGGGTGGGCGGCCGCCGGATTCGGCTGGGCCGGCGGCACAGCGAACTACTGGTGTTGCTGGTGGACCACCCGGAGGGACGCACCGGGGAGCAGCTCGCCCTCGACCTGTACGGCGAGCACCGGCTGCACCCTGTCACGCTCCGGGCCGAGCTGTCTCGGCTGCGCCGCGTACTCGGCCCGGAGTTGCTCGACTCCCGCCCGTACCGACTGCGCTGCCGGGTACGCGCCGACTTCCGTACTGTCACCGACCGGCTGGAACGGGGCGATCCGGCGGGAGGGATCGACGCGTACTCCGGGAGCCTGTTGCCCGGCTCGGAGGCGCCGGGAGTGGCCCGGCTGCGCCGGCTGGTTGACGGACAACTCCGTGCGGCCGTGCTGGCGTCCGCGGACCCGGCGCTGCTCGTCTCCTGGACCGCGACCCCCGCCGGCACCGACGACCTGACCGCTTGGGAGCTCCTGGCGCGGGTACTGCCGCCGGGCGCCCCACGCCGGCCGCTCGCCCTGGCGCGGGCCCGGCAGCTCGCCCGGGAGTACGGCGTCCGCCGTGCAACGTCCCTGCAACGTCGAGAAAAATAGGGTCGACGCCGTCCACTCCTCGCTGACGGCGGAGGTACCCATGACGCGCTATGACGCGCCCACCCACTGGCAGTCCCGCTACGACCACTTCATCGGTGGCGAGTACGTCAAGCCGCACGGGGGGCGGTACTTCGAGAACCCGACCCCGGTGACCGGGCAGCCCTTCTGTGAGGTGGCCCGGGGTACCGCGGAGGACGTGGAGCGGGCCATCGACGCCGCGCACGGCGCCGCCGGGGCCTGGGGACGCACTCCGGCCGCCGACCGCGCCCTGGTCCTCAATCGGGTCGCCGACCGGATGCAGGAGCACCTGCAGGCCCTGGCGATCGCGGAGACCTGGGAGAACGGCAAACCGATCCGCGAGACACTCGCCGCCGACATTCCGCTCGCGATCGACCACTTCCGCTATTTCGCCGGCGTGATCCGGGCTCAGGAGGGCTCCCTCGCCGAGATCGACGATGACACCGTCGCGTACCACTTCCATGAGCCGCTCGGTGTGGTCGGGCAGATCATCCCGTGGAACTTCCCGCTGCTCATGGCGACCTGGAAGCTCGCCCCGGCGCTCGCCGCCGGCAACGCGGTGGTGCTCAAGCCCGCCGAGCAGACGCCCGCGTCGATCCACTACCTGCTGTCCCTGGTGGCCGACCTGCTGCCACCGGGGGTGGTCAACGTCGTCAATGGGTTCGGGGTCGAGGCGGGTCGGCCGCTGGCGTCCTCGCCCCGGGTGGCCAAGGTGGCGTTCACCGGCGAGACCACGACCGGGCGGCTGATCATGCAGTACGCCAGCGAGAACATCAAGCCGGTCACCCTGGAGCTGGGTGGTAAGAGCCCGAACATTTTCTTCGACGATGTCAGCGCTGCGCCGGACGACTTCCGCGACAAGGCGCTCGAGGGGTTCACCATGTTCGCCCTGAATCAGGGCGAGGTCTGCACCTGCCCCTCGCGGGCGCTGATCCAGCAGGGCCACTACGCCGACTTCCTGGCGGCGGCCGTCGCGCGGACCCGGGAGATCAGGCCGGGGCATCCGTTGGACAGCGCGACCATGGTCGGCGCGCAGGCGTCCAACGACCAACTCGAGAAAATTCTCTCCTATCTGGACATCGGCCGGCAGGAAGGCGCCCGGGTGTTGACCGGTGGCGCACGGGCGCAGCTGGACGGTGAGCTCTCCGGCGGGTACTACGTCGAGCCAACGATCTTCGAGGGCAGCAACTCGATGCGAATCTTCCAGGAGGAGATCTTCGGCCCGGTGGTTTCGGTGACCTCCTTCGCCGACCTCGACGATGCGGTGAAGATCGCCAACGACACCTTGTACGGACTCGGTGCCGGCGTCTGGACCCGGGACATTAATACGGCGTACCGGGCAGGACGGGCTATCCAGGCAGGGCGGGTCTGGACGAACTGCTACCACGCTTACCCCGCACACGCCGCATTCGGCGGGTACAAGCAGTCCGGAATCGGCCGAGAAAACCACAAAATGATGCTGGACCATTACCAGCAGACCAAGAACCTGTTGGTCAGTTACGCCCCGAAGAAGCTGGGCTTCTTCTGATGAGTGACCTGGTAGCCGTGACCCCCGCAGCGGCCGAGCTGATCCGGTCGCTGCGGGAGCAGCACGGGCCATTGATGTTCCACCAGTCCGGTGGCTGCTGCGACGGCAGCGCACCGATGTGCTATCCCGCCGGGGAGTTCCGCACCGGCTCGTCGGACATTCAGCTGGCCGCGCTGACGGTGGACGGCGTGCCAGAGCCAGTCGAATTCTGGATCTCGCGCGCCCAGTGGGACCTCTGGCAGCACACGAAACTCACGATCGACGTGGTTCCCGGCCGGGGCAGCGGATTCTCCCTGGAGGCCCCGGAGGGCCTGCGTTTCCTCCTTCGCTCCACCCTCGCCCGCCCCGATCACGCATAAGGCGGTGGCCCGGCTCGGGACCAGGGCCCAGGACCTGCTTGGGACCCGGGCCCAGGACCTGCTTGGGATCACAGCTCGGAGCCCTGAGGCACCGCATCGAGCACCCACGGACCACGTTGTCGGCTCCGCCTGAGGCACTGGAGCCGGCGTTGACACAGGGTGGGGAACGGCTGGCCGAGAGACCGGGTCAACAACGACAGGCAGGGTTACACCACCGCTGTCGAGCTGCCCCACCTACACGACCAGTGAGACACCACAGGAGACTGATCGCGGTACCAGCCGCGCCCGACGGTCGGGTCCCTCGGCTCTGGGACGGGCGGCATCGGGCGCGGGCACAACCCCACTCACCCACCAGACCACCACGCCCGGCCACGCGCCCCCACCGCACCGTCCTCCTGCGCGGTCTCGCCACCCAGGAGGCCTGGTCCCGGCTGCAGCCGCACCGCGCTACGAGGGTGAGAGCAGCGGTCAGTGGCTGGGGGGAATCACGCGGAGGTGACCGCGCCGCCCCGTGGACGACGTCGGGGTCGCCGGATCGTGGCTGCTGTCATCCGGCGGCCGAGGAGCGACCGGACGCGCCGCCTCACGGACTGCCTCGGCGAGGGCGACCAGGTCGTCCGTCGTCGGCGGTGGGGGCTCGAACTCCCCCTCGTGCCGGACGACGTCCCAGCCCCGTGGCGCGGTCAGGCTGCGCGCGTGCGGCTCACAGAGGTCGTAGGTGTGCGGCTCGGCGAAAGCGGCCAGCGGGCCGACCACAGCGGTGGACTCGTTGTAGACATAGGTCAACGTGGCGACTGCTTGCCGGGGGCAGCCGTTTCGGGTGCAGCGCCGTGGTGACCTCACCGCGGCAGGGTATCTCCAATACCGGCTTCGACGCACCGGTTCGCGACCCGACACGCCCGTCTTGGTGATCACATTTCGTCCGTTCGGATTCGGCGCGCCAGCGCGCCACCGCTACCGAGAGCCAGCACGGATCGGGTACTACGCTGGGCCCATGGGAAGCCCGGAACACCGCCGCCCCGGCACCGGCCGCCGCAGCCGGCGCGACCGGCATGGGCGCGGCCTGCGCGGCCGCCTGGTGCCCGCGACGGTGCCGCTGGCGCGGACCAAGGCCGAGGTCTTCGACGAACTGGTGCTAGACACGGTGGAGACGCTCGAGCGGCGTTTCGCCAAGGAACTGGCCGGCGTCGAGTTCGCGGTGGAGGATGTGCCGCCGGAGCTGAACGTCTACGACACCGACGTCCTCGAGGACGGCGCGGTGCCCCTCGCCCGCCTGCTACCGGGGCGCCCGGGCCGTCAGGAGATGCCGCCGCGGATCGTCCTCTACCGCCGGCCGCTCGAGTTTCGGGCGATGGACCGAGAGGACCTGGCGGACCTCGTCCATGATGTCATCATCGAACAGGTGGCAAACCTGCTCGGGGCCGACCCGGACGAGTTGGCCTGAGCCCGGCCCCGGCCTACCGAAGCCGGCCCCGGGGTTTCGATCCGGGGCAGCCCCCACCACCCCGGATCCCACCTGGTGTCAGGCCGCACGCCGCTTGAGCCGGCGACGCTCCCGCTCAGAGAGACCACCCCAGATGCCGAACCGCTCGTCGTGACCGAGCGCGTATTCGAGGCACTCGGTCTTGACCTCGCAGCGGGTGCAGATCCGCTTCGCCTCACGGGTTGAGCCGCCCTTCTCGGGGAAGAACGCCTCCGGGTCGGTCTGCGAGCAGAGCGCCCGCTCCTGCCACTCCGGGGCGTTTCCGAGCAGGTCGGCCGCCTCGAGCTGGCCGTCCATTCAATGCCTCCTTGTCGCGCACCGGCGTCGTCGCCGCTGCAACCCCCCACGCGAAAGGCGTGCTGTCCGTCCGGTACCGATTAGTAACATTTCGCGAACAACCCCAAGTCAAATTACACGTGTGTCCTACGTGCGCCGTCAAGCCAAACTTGATATTGGGAATGCCCTCCAAGCATCGCCCGGTCCGACCCCTCCGGCCTCCCGAGCCTCGCAACCTGCCCTACCGATTCAGACCCCCGCCGGGTAACGCCCGCCCCGGCGAGTTGCCGGAGTTTTTCTCCGTGGCGCGGCACCGGAACCCATCGAGCCAGCACGTCGAACCAGCACATTGATCTTGGTTGGCCCAGGCTATCCCGCCGCCGCAACACCCACCGCCGGGGTGCCCGGGGAGCACCAGAACCTGTCCAGGGAGTGAACTTCTGGCCGGACCGAGATTCGGCCTCGAATAACGACAGTCCATGGGATCGCCGACCCGAAAAGGGAATTCGAGAATTGGTACACCATGGACAGCAACCACTGGCACCTGCCGGGGGAGTCCCAGCACGTGGCACCGCGACCGAGGTGACCGGTGGGATGACGGGACCGACGGGAATCGAGCAGTCCGCCGCCGGCGGACTGGTCCACGGCGGCGGGGAATCGCACGCTACCCGGCTCGGTGGCCGTACCCGGTTGTTCGCTTGCGTGCTGGCCGCCCGGCCGCCGCCGCGATCGCGATCAGTTGCTCCTCGGTCCGGGCCGAACCGTTGCCCGAGCCCGCCATCCGGGAGATCGTCTCCTCCATCAGGGTGCCGCCCAGGTCGTTGCAGCCACCACGGAGCAGTTCAGCGCTGCCCTCGTCGCCCAACTTCACCCACGAGCACTGGATGTTGTGGATCCGACCGTGCAGCAGCAGCCGGGCCATCGCGTGCACCACCCGGTTCTCCCGCCAGGTCGGCCCCGGACGAGCGATACCGGCCAGGTAGATCGGGGCGTTGGTGTGCACGAACGGCAGCGCAACAAACTCGGTGAAACCACCCGTCCGGTCCTGCGTGTCGGCCAACACGCGGAAGTGGGTAAGCCACTGCGCGGGATGGTCAACATGCCCGTACATCATCGTGGAGCTGGACCGGATCCCCAGCTCGTGCGCGGTGGTGACCACCTCCACCCAGGCGGCCGTCGGCAGCTTGCCCTTGGTGAGAACCCAGCGCACCTCGTCATCAAGAATCTCGGCGGCGGTGCCGGGGATGGTGTCCAGTCCGGCCTCCCGCAGCTCGGTCAGCCACTCCCGGATGGACACGCCCGCCTTACCCGCCGCGGTGACGACCTCCATCGGGGAGAACGCGTGCACATGTAACCCCGGCACCCGGGTCTTGATCGCCCGCACCAGGTCGGCGTAGGCCGTCACCGGCAGCCTCGGGTCGATGCCCCCCTGGAGGCAGACCTCGCTGGCCCCGGCCCGCCACGCCTGCTCGGCCCGGTCGGCAATCTGGTCAACCGAGAGCCGGTACGCGTCGGCGTCCCGCTCGCGCTGCGCGAAGGCGCAGAAGCGACAGCCCACATAGCAGATATTGGTGAAGTTGATGTTGCGGTTGACCACGTAGGTGACGTCGTCGCCGACCGCGTCGCGGCGTACCTCGTCGGCGATCCGGCACAGCTCGTCCAACGCCGCACCATCCGCCGCGAAGAGCGCCAGCGCCGCCGCGGTCTGCCCGGGTTCCAGCAGCGACGCCGGATCGTCGGCGGCGAGGCCCAGACCGGCCCGCAGGTCGTGGTCGCCGACTCCGGCGGTCGCTCCGGCGCCCACCCGATCGGCCACCATCGACCAATCGCCATAGACCTGGTCGAAGTCGCCCCGCCGATCAGTGGTACGGCCGGTGGTGTCGATGGTGGTGTGCAGGTCGATCCGCCCGCCGTAGGCCTCGTCCGGCTCCTGCCACGGCCGCCCCGTCAGACGGGCGGTGGGCACCGCCAGCCCGGTCGCCGGGTCCGCGAGGGCCGCAACGTGCGGCAGCAGGCGCGGGTCGAGCCACGGGTCACCGGCGCGAACGTACTCCGGGTAGATCGTCAACCGCTCCCGCAGCGCGAACCCGGCCTGCTCGGTGCGGCGGGACAGCTCGTCGAGCTGCGGCCAGGGCCGCTCCGGGTTGACGTGGTCCGGGGTCAACGGCGAAACGCCGCCCCAGTCGTCGATGCCGGCGCGCAGCAGCAGGTCGTACTCGCCCGCGATGAGGTTCGGTGGCGCCTGGAGGCGAGCCTGGGGACCGAGCAGTACCCGGGCCACCGCCACGGTGGCGGCGAGATCGTGCAGCTCCGCATCGGGCATCCCGCGCATCGCCGTGTCCGGCTTGGCCCGAAAGTTCTGCACGATCACCTCCTGGAGGTGGCCGTACTCCCGATGTGACCGGCGGATCGCGAAGAGCGCCTCGACCCGCTCGGCCGGGGTCTCCCCGATCCCGATGAGGACACCGGTGGTGAAGGGCACGTTCACCCGGCCCGCGTCCTCGAGCACCCGCAGCCGAACGGCCGGCTCCTTGTCCGGCGAGCCGTAGTGCGGGCCTTTCGGGGATGACCACAGCCGGGTCGCGGTGGTCTCCAACATCATGCCCATGCTCGGCGCGACCGGCTTCAGCCGCTGCAGTTCGGACCAGCTGAGCACCCCGGGGTTGAGGTGTGGCAGCAGACCCGTCTCCTCCAGCACGGCCACCGCGCAGGAGCGCAGATAGTCAAGGGTCGAGTCGTAGCCACGCTCGTCCAACCACTGGCGCGCCGCCGGCCAGCGCTCCTCCGGCCGGTCGCCAAGGGTGAACAGTGCCTCCTTGCAGCCGAGCTCCGCGCCCTGCCGGGCGATCGACAGCACCTCGTCGCGGTCGAGGAACGCCGCCGGCAGCCGGTGCGGCACCGTGGCGAAGGTGCAGTAGTGACACCGATCCCGGCAGAGTCGGGTAAGTGGGATGAAAACCTTCTTCGAGTACGTCACCACCCCCGGCCGCCCGGCCGCGCGCAGCCCCGCGTCCCGGATTGCCCCGGCGACCCCGAACAACTCGTCCAACGCGGCACCGCGCGCGCTCAGCAGCGCCGTCGCCTCGTCGGTGTCCAGCGCCCGCCCGGACGCCGCTCGACGCAACGCCCGCCGCACACTCGCCTCGGTCGGGACCGGCTCCGTGCGATCAACCATCCGCTCAGCGTAGGCGCTCCACCCGACTCCTCGCTCTGCCGGTTTGATCACTCCGTGGGCCGGGCCACCGCGCGGGCCGCAACCGACACGGTCAGTCGGGGCTGTCGGACGGATTGATACGCCGGGTGCGGTCCTCGTCGGCGGAGGGCGCCGGAGGCTCAACCGGCTGGCGGGGAATGGCCTGGGTCGGTTCCACCGACGGTGGCTGCCCGAACGGCGGGCCCGGCGGGGACGCCCCGCCGGGCGGCGCGGTGGACTGGCCGTAGACGGCACCAGACTGGGGCGGAGCGGGCCAGCTCGCGCCCGGGCCGGGGGCGGGCCAACCGCCGGTCCCGGGACCGGGCCAACCCGCGCTCTGCCCCGGCCAGCCTGCACCCTGGCCGGGGCCGGGCCAACCGGGCTGAGCTCCCGGCTGCCCACCGGGGGGCGGAGCCGGCCAGCCCGGCTGGGGAGCGCCGTAAACCCCGGGCTGGGGCTTGGGCTTGGGCACGTAGTAGAGCCGGCGCCAGATCTGATACACCGGGAACCCGGCCAGCAGCAGCAGCCCCAGCCCGGCCAGCTGGCTCAAGAACCCCAGGAAGGCGATGAGCAGCTCCGCCGAGACCAGCCGGTCAACGAACCAGATCAGGAACGTCAGGGCGCCGAAGAAGGCGCTGAAGGCGTACTGACCCAACGCCACCTGGGTGATCAGCTTCGCCCGGGGAAGCACCGGGTGCAGGTGCGTGGCGAGCAGGACCGCCAGTAACGGCAGGACGACCGCCTCGATGCCGGTAAATGCGGCAGCCGCACTGCCGGCACGCCCGGCGGCAGCGGTAGCCGAGGTCATGAGCCGGAGCAGGCCGACAAAGAGGAGGAGGGCATTCGCACCAAGGAGCACGAACGCCGCTGGTTCACGCAACGGCCGGGTCAGTTGACGGGCCGGCGTTGGTTCGGTGGGCGCCGGTTCGACAGGGCTGGTCACGGTATCCCCCTTCGAACGGATTCGGACAACTGCCGACGTGAGCCTAGTCTCCCGGGTGGCCCGGATCCCGGAGGCGGCGGGTAGGCGAGGATGGACGACATGCGCATCGTGGTTCTGACCGGAGGAATCGGCGGCGCCCGGTTCCTGCTCGGGGTGCGGGCTTACGCCCGGGCGATCGGCGCCGAGGTGACCGCCGTGGTCAACGTGGGCGACGACCTGTATCTACACGGCCTGAAGGTCTGCCCGGATCTGGACAGCGTCATGTACACGCTGGGCGGCGGCGCCGACCCAGAGCGTGGCTGGGGACGGGTCGCGGAGAGTTGGACGGTGCGGGAGGAGCTGGCCGCCTACGGGGCGGAGCCAACCTGGTTTGGGCTGGGCGACCGGGATCTCGCCACCCACCTGGTCCGCACCACCAGGATTACTGCCGGCTACCCCCTGCACCAGGTCACCGCCGCGCTGGCCACCCGCTGGGAGCCCGGCGTACGCCTGCTGCCGGCGACCGACGACCGCCTGGAGACCCACGCGGTGGTGGACCTCGACGGCGGCCAGCGGGCGATCCACTTCCAGGAGTGGTGGGTACGGCACCGGGCCGAGCCTCCCACCCACCGGTTCGTCTTCGTCGGCGCGGAGGACGCGAAGCCGGCGCCGGGAGTGACCGAGGCGATCGCCGCGGCGGACCTGCTGCTGATCGCACCGAGCAACCCGGTGGTGAGCATCGCCCCGATTCTGGCCGTTCCCGGGGTGCGGGACGCGGTCGTGGCGGGTCCCGCACCGGTGATCGGAGTGTCCCCGATCATCGGCGCCGCCCCGGTCCGCGGGATGGCCGACCGGTGCCTGGCCGTGCTCGGCATCGAGTGCAGCGCCGCCGGGGTAGGTGGCCTCTATGGTGGACGGGCCAGCGGCGGCCTGCTCGACGGCTGGCTGGTGGCCGAGGAGGATGCGGCGACGGTGGTGCCGGGGGTGACGGTCCACGCGGCGCCGTTGCGGATGACAGACGAAGCGGCGACCACGGCGATGGTCCAGGCCGCGGTGGGGTTGATGTGAACCTGGAGATCATGCCGGTGCGCGGCATCGGCCACGTGTCCGAAGGCGACGACCTGGCCGCCATGATCGTCAGTGCGGCGCCGTGGCTACGCGACGGCGACATCCTGGTGGTGACGAGCAAGGTCGTCTCGAAGGCGGAGGGACGACTGGTAGATGTTCCGGCCGATGGGCCGGAGCGGCTCGAGGCTCGGGCCGAGGTCTTGGCTACGGAGACCGCGCGGGTGGTCGCCGCCCGCGGCGCGACCCGGATCGTCCAAACCCACCACGGCTTTGTGATGGCCGCCGCGGGTATCGACGCCTCCAACGTCGACAAGACCCGCCTGGTGCTGCTCCCGGTTGACCCGGACGCCTCCGCCCGGGCGCTGCGCGCCGCGCTACGACAGCGGTACGGCCTCGATGTGCCGGTCATTATCAGCGACACCATGGGACGGCCATGGCGCAACGGGCTCACCGACGTCGCGCTCGGCGTCGCCGGCCTCGATGCCGTCCACGACCACCGGGGTGAGGTCGACCCGTACGGCAACGAGCTGGAACTCACCCAGATGGCGGTGGTTGACGAACTGGCCGGCGCCGGCGAACTGGTCAAGGGCAAGTGTGACCAGGTACCGGTCGCGGTGGTACGCGGCTACCCGACCACCCCGCGGGCCGATGACGGACTCGGGGCCAGGGCCCTGATCCGGGACTCGTCGTTGGACCTGTTCTCGCTCGGCACCGCCGAGGCGCGGGCCGCCGGGCTGGCCGAGGCCGCCGCCCTGCCGAACGGAACCGGCGCGACGCCACCCGATCCGGCCGCGATCGGCCGGGCGATCGCCGTCGTCCGTGCGACGGTAGCCCCCGGCACGATCTTCACCCACGTCACCGACCCGGCGACCTACGACCAGCTGGCCGGAACGGTACCGGGCTGGCCGACCACGGCGAACACCCTGCTACTCGTCGCCCCGCCGACTCCGGTGGACCCGTTCGGGCTGGTCCGGTTCGGCGCGGACATACACCGCCTGCGCGCCGCCCTGGCCGCCGAGGGCCTGCCGTCGACCCTGCTGCCGCCCCCGCCCGGCACCTCCGCCACCGCGGCCCTGGCGCTCTAGGGTCGGTGGTACCGGGCCACGGGCAGCCGCCCCGCGGCCCAGCCGGGTCAGCCCACCCAGAGCGCGATGCGGTGGTCCTCGTCGGTGACGTAGAACCGGCTCCCGTCGAGCTCGGCCAGCCCTTCGACGTGGTGAAACGGCGCGAGGTCGGCGACCAACTCGCCAGGGACCCGGTGCCCCTGGCCCGGGAGTCGAAAGCGGACGTGCCGGGAGGTCACCTCCCCACCTGCCGGGTGGTCGGCCAGCAGCACCGAGCCCTTCCCGAGCGCGTCGATCGAACCGATCACCGCCGCGTAGCCGCCGTCCGCGGCGGGTGCCATCGCCCGGAAGCCGGCCAGCGCGCCGGGTGGGGTCACGCCGGTCAGCACGTACGCGCCCACCGCCGCCGGCCAGATCGGACTGGGCGCGAACATCCGGGGCACCCCGGCCAGCTCGACCAGAATCGGGTCCCCCTCGGCGGTGACCGGGAACCGCAGCCCGAGCAGCGCCGTGCCGGCCGGGGTGAAGGCGACCGCCTCCACGTTCATCGGCAGATCGTCGGCGGCCAGCCGCTCGACCCAACCCTTGGACCGGGCGGTCCCCCGCGCCACGGTGGCGCCGATGAACCGGGAGCGGACCTGCTCCCCCGGCGGCAGCGGCGTGAACGGGGCCTTGAGGAGGGCGTCGTTCACCGCCCGGTGGAGCCGGAACCGGTTGCGTACCACCTGTACCGGCAGCGTGCCAGAGGCCGCGTCCTGCTCACGGAACCGGGCCACGAACGCCCGCCGCGGACGCAGCGGGCCGGCCTTCGACCCGAAGACATACACCCACCCGTCGTGGTGGGCCAACGCCTCGCCGTCCTCGGTACGGCCGTTCTCGGCTCCGGCGTCGCCGGTCACGTGCTGAGCCGTCCAGGTGCCGTCGTCCCGCTCCAGGAGCAGCGCGAGGCACTGCTCGACCGGGCCCTCGTCCAGCACCGTCCAGAAGCCACGCCGGGCACCGTGGGCGCGCAGCAGCACCGGCGAGCGCACCGGGAGCAGGTCACTGGCCTCGTTGTCGCCGACCACGAATTCCAGGAGTCGCAGAGTCACCAGCCAAGCGTACGAACACCGCACACGTAGGGTTGCGGGCGCATCCGAACGCCGAGGAGGGCCCTTGTCAACGCCCGAGCCGCACGTCGACTCGCCACCCAATCCCGCCCTGCACACCGACGCTCTCACCGTGCTGCGCGGCTGGACGCCCACCTCGGTGGCCGCCGCCGAGGCCCGGGACCGCACGCTGGACCTGCTCGCCGCCGGACCGGAGGCGATGAGCCGGACGCACCGGGCCGGCCACGTCACCGCCAGCGCGCTGGTGCTCGACGCCACCGGTTCCCGGGTGCTGCTCTGCCTGCACGGCAAGTTCCGCAAGTGGGTGCAGCTCGGCGGGCACTGTGAGCCCGCCGACTCGACGCTGGCCGCGGCGGCGCTGCGGGAGGCGACCGAGGAGTCCGGCATGACCGGCCTGCGGATCGATCCGGTGCCGATCGACGTGGACATTCACGCGGTCAGCTGCCAGGGTGGCTCGTTTCACCACGACGTACGCTTCGCCGTCCTCGCTCCGCCCGGCGCACGCCCACAGGTCAGCGAGGAGTCAGAGGAGCTGGGCTGGTTCCCACCGGAGCAGCTGCCGACGCCGTTGGCCGGCGGCACCGCCCAGCTGGTCACGCCGGCGCTGGCGGCACTCAGACGAGCCCCGCTTCACCCCGCTCCTTGAGCTCGTCAACGAGCTGCTTCACGTCCTGGGCACGGGCGCGCGGGCAGACCAGCAACGCGTCCGGGGTGTCGACCACGATCAGGTCATGCACTCCGACCGTCGCGACGAGCCGGCCCGAGTGCGGGACAACCACCAGGTTCGTGCTGTCCCGCAACAGGACACCGGGCTTCGCCTCCGCGCCCAGGACCATGTTGCCGGCCGAGTCCGCCGGCAGAACCTCGCCGAGGGTATGAAAGTCGCCGACGTCGTTCCAGCCGAAGTCGCCGGGGACCGTCGCCACTCGGCCCGCGGTCGCCGCCCCCTCCATCACCGCGTAGTCGACCGAGATCTTCGGCAGCGTCGGCCACACCGTGCCGAGCACCTCGTCCTGTTCCTCGGTGCCCCAGGCGGCGGCGATCTCGAGTACGCCCGCGTGTAGCGCCGGTTGCTGTCGGGCCAACTCGGCGAGGAAGACATCCACCCGCCACACGAACATGCTGGCGTTCCAGAGGTGCCGCCCGGACCGAAGGTACGCCTCCGCCACATCGGCGTCCGGCTTCTCCTTGAACTCGACCACCGGCCGCGGCGACCCGTCCCCGGTCGGCTCGCCGGTTTCCAGGTAGCCGTAGCCGGTCTCCGCCCACGCCGGGGTGATCCCCACCGTCATCAACAGCCCCTGCTCGGCGCCCCGGGCTGCCTGGCGCACCGTATCCCGCCACGCGGCCGGGTCACCGATCAGGTGGTCCGCCGCGAACGAACCCATCACCGCGGTCGGCTCCTGGCGGGCGATCACCGCGGCAGCCAGTGCTATCGCCGCGCACGAGTCCCGCGGGGATGGCTCGACCAGGATGTTCTGCTCCGGCAACCGAGCCAGTTGGCGGGCCACCGCGGTGGCGTGTGCCGTGCCCGTGACCACAAAGGTGTGTTCCGGTGTTGCCAGCGGACCGAGCCGCTCCACGGTCGCCTGTAGCAGCGACGCGGTGGAGCCGGTGAGCTGGTGAAGAAACTTTGGATGCCCGGCGCGGGACAACGGCCACAACCTGGTGCCGCTGCCACCCGCCGGGATGACGGCGTAGATCACCCGCACATTCTGCCTGAATCGATCGACTGAGGCCGCAGGGTTAGCCGAACAGGCGCCGCGTTCACGACCGGGCCCTCGACCAGGCGGCGAGGTGCACCTCGGCGCTGGACTGCCAGGTGAACTCCTTGGCCCGGTCGAAACCGGCCTGGGCCAGCGCCAGCCGGCGGTGCTCGTCGTCGAGCAACGCGACCAGGTCGGCGGCGATCTGATCCGACGCCTCGCTGGTGTACGCGACCGCCTCGCCGCCCACCTCGGGCAGGGAGAGCCGGGGCGTGGTCAGCACCGGGGCGGCGCAGGCCATCGCCTCCAGGATCGGCAGGCCGAACCCCTCGCCGTACGACGGGTAGGCGGCGACCAGGGCCCCACCGAGGAAGCCCGGCAGGTCGGCGTAGCGCAGGTAGCCGGGGCGGAGCAGACGCAGGTGCGACGGCACCTCGGCGACCGCGCGATCGATCTCGTCGTCGTGCCCCTGCCCCCCGGCGATCACCAGGGCCGGCGGTTGGTGCCGGTCCGCCACGGCCCGCGCCCAGCCCCGAATGAGGTTCGGAACGTTCTTGCGGGGCTCCTTGGCACCGAGGAACGCGATGTAGCTCTGGCTGCCAAGCCCCAGCCGGGCCCGGACCCGGGCCTTCTCCTCGGCGCTCGGGGCATGGAAGGCGGCGTGATCAACCCCGTGGTAGGCGACATCGATCCGGGTCGGGTCGGCGTCCAGCAGTCGGATCAGCTCGTCCCGGGTGGCTTTGCTGGGCACGATCAACCGGTCGGCGCGGCGCAGCGACGTCCGGATGGCGCTGCGGAAAAAGGTGCGACGTGACTTGTCGTAGTGCTCCGGCTCGGTGAAGAAGGTGGCGTCGTGCACGGTCACGGTGACCGGACAGCCCGCCCGCAGCGGACAGGTGTAGAAGGGCGAATGCAGCACCTGGGCGCCGACCTGCTGGACGAGCAGCGGCAGGCCGGTCTGCTCCCAGGCGAGCCGCGCGGGTCGGTGCGCCACCGCGGCCGGGGCGGGAATGATCTCGGCACCGGGCAACATCCGGGTATAGCGCTCAAGGTCCGTCCGAAGGCTCACCACGACCAGGTCAACGCCGGTGCCGCAGACCTTCCCGAGCGCGCCGAGGAGGCCGTCGACGTATCTACCGACGCCGCCACGATCGGCGGGAACACTCGTGGCGTCAATGAGCACACGGGGCGGGCTGCCGGCAGTCAAGGGGCGACTCCTTGCACTCGGGGGTGTGGGGTACGACACTTTCGCCGTAAGCCTACGCCGCACCCACGCCCGGGCGGTGACTGCGACCCGGCGCCGAGCCAAGTCGTCGTCGCCCCGGCCCCGGGCGGTGGGCGCGTATCGTTCGCGCTGATGGCCGACAACCTTGCCCGGGTCCTCGCCGACGCGATCGCACCCGATCCGACCCGACCGCTGCTCACCTGGTACGACGACGACACCGGCGAACGTACCGAACTCTCCGGCGCGACCTGCGCGAACTGGGTGGCCAAGACCGCCAACCTGCTGGTCGACGGGGTGGGACTCGCACCCGGCGATACCGCCGGCGCGCTCCTGCCCCCGCACTGGCAGACCGCCGCCGTGCTGCTCGGTTGCTGGTCGGCTGGCCTCACGGTGGCTGACCCGCCGGACGACGTGGACGTTCTCTTCGTCGCCACCGGCCGGCTGGCCGAGGCGGACCGCATCGACGCCGGGGACCGCTACCTACTCGCGCTGGACCCCTTCGCCCGGCCGCTGCGGGAGGTACCACCGGGGTACGCCGACTTCGCGTCCGAGGTACGGACGCACGGCGACCACTTCGGGGCGCCCGCACCCGGTGGGCCGATCCAGGCGGACTTGGCCGCCCGGGCGGCGGCGCGCGCCGCGGACCTCGGGCTCACCCCCGGCACGCGGGTCCTGATCGACGTTGACCGTTACCCGGACCCGATCGACTGGCTCCTGGCCCCGCTGACCGCGAACGCCTCCACGGTCCTGGTCGCACACGCCGACACCAGTCGCCTCGGCGCCCGGGCCGTCGCCGAGCGGACCACCCTCACCCTGCCCTGATCCCACGGTCGGTGCCGTCCGGGCCTTAGCCCCAGCCGGGGGCCGCCGTCACCGGGCTCGCCCGCCGGCGGTGTCGTCGTGGCTGGCTCGGCGCTGGGCCAGACCGGCGAATGCGGTCAGCGACTCCGGGTTGGCCAGCGCACCCCGGGCCGCCGCCGAGTCGACCGGGGTACCGGTCAGGATCTTCTTGACCGGTACCTCGAGTTTCTTCGCCGACAGGGTCCGCGGTACGGCTCCGACCGGATGGATCTCGTCGGGCACGTGCCGGGGCGACAGGGCGGTCCGCAGTTCCCGGCAGATCCGCGTCCGCAGCGCGTCATCCCACTCCACGCCCCCGGCGAGCACCACGAACAGGAGCAGCTCACCAGCGCCGCCCTCGGCGTCCTCCAGGTGCACGACGAGGGAGTCGACAACCTCGTCCAGCCCTTCCACGACGGAATAGAACTCGGCGGTGCCGAGGCGAACCCCACCCCGGTTCAACGTCGCGTCGGAGCGGCCGGTGATGACGCAGCCGCCCCACGAGTTGATCGTGATCCAGTCGCCGTGTCGCCAGACGCCGGGGTAGCGGTCGAAGTACGCCTCCCGGTAGCGGCTGCCGTCGGTGTCGCCCCAGAACCCGACCGGCATACTCGGCATCGGTTCAGTGATCACCAGCTCGCCCAGCGCACCGGTGACCGGGGTGCCGTCGCCGGAGCGCGCCTCCACCTTCGCCCCGAGCGCCCGGCAGGCGATCTCGCCCGCCCGCACCGGCAGCAGCGGCGTCCCGCCGACGAAGCCGGTGCAGACATCGGTTCCGCCGGAGAGCGACTGGAGCTGGAGGGCGGCACCGACGTTCCGGTAGACCCAGTGAAAGCCCTCGGGGGGCAGGGGCGCGCCGGTGGAGCCGACCGCACGCAGGGCGGACAGGTCGGCGAACTCGGTGGGAACCAGCCCGGCTTTGCGGCAGGCCAGCAGGAACGGCGCCGAGGTACCGAGGTAGGTGGTGCCGGTGCGCTCCGCCAGCCGCCACAGCGTGCCCAGGTCGGGATAGCCCGGGTCGCCGTCGAAGAGCACGATCGCCGCCCCCACGGCCGGCCCGGAGACGAGGAAGTTCCACATCATCCAGCCGGTCGTGGTGAACCAGAAGAACCGGTCCGCCGGGCCCAGGTCGTGGTGCAGGGCGAGCATCTTCAGATGCTCGAGCAGGATGCCGCCGTGGCCGTGCACGATCGGCTTGGGCAGGCCCGTCGTGCCGGAGGAGTAGAGCACGTAGAGCGGGTGATCGAAGGGCACCGGGGTGAAGGTGAGTGGCTCGTCGGTGGGCGCGGCGACATCGGCCCAGGCGATCGTGTCCGCCGGCGGAGGGCCGGCCGGATCGAGGTACGCGATGCCGACGGTGTGCGACAGCGACGGCAGTGCGGCGCGGATGGCGGCCACCTCGGCCCGCCGGTCAATCGGCTTCTGGCCATAGCGGTAGCCGTCAACGGCGACCAGGACCTTCGGCTCGATCTGCTGCCAGCGGTCGGTCACGCTCCGGGTGCCGAACTCCGGTGCGCAGGAGGAGAAGATCGCGCCGAGGCTGGCGGTGGCCAGCAACAGCACGTACGTCTCGGGAATGTTCGGCGCGTACGCGGCCACCCGATCGCCCGCGCCGACGCCGAGCCGGCGTAGCCCGGCGGCGACCCGACGGACCTGCTCCCGCAGCTCGGCGGCGGAGAGGGTGACCGGCGGCCGGGTCTGCCCGTGGGCGATCACCACCGGGTCGGCGTCGCCCCGGCCTGGCGTCCGTAGCACGTTCTCCGCATAGTTCAGGGTGGCGCCGGGGAACCAGCGGGCACCGGGCATGGTTCGCTCGGCGAGCGTGGCCGTGGCCGGGGTGTGCGACACGACCTCGAAGTGGTCCCAGATCGACTGCCAGAAGGCGGGCAGGTCGGTGACCGACCAGCGCCACAGTTCGTCGTAGTCGGCGAAGTCAAGCCCCCGATGTGTGCTCAGCCAACGCAGGTAGGTCCCGATCCGGGACCGCTCACGCACGTCCGCTGGCGGCGTCCACAGCACCTCACCCATCGCTCCACCCTCCCTCGGCCCGGCACAACGCTGTCCGGCCGTGGCGCCATCTTGCCCTACCCCGGGGTGCCGACGCCGCAACCCGGGCCCGGACGATCGCCGGCACGGGGACTTGGCGCCGCGCTGCGCCGCCATCGCTTTCCACCGATCGGGAAGGCGACGACTCAGCCGTGCCGGTGCGCCTGGATCGCCCGCCGGCGGGCGAGTCGGTGCGCCCGCCGGATCTCCGCCTCCCGGAAGCGCCGCTGGTCCGCGACGGTCTCCGGGGACACCGGTGGGACGGGCCGTGGGCTGCCGCCGACATCTACACCGACGAAGACGAGGTACGCCGTGGCGACCCGCACCGGCGTCCCCTCGGCCGAGTCCCACCGTTCGGCGGTTACCCGCACCCCGACCTCCATCGAGGTTTGCCCGGCCCAGTTGACCTGGGCGTAGGCGTGCACCAGGTCTCCGACCCGCACCGCCTCGGAGAAAACGATCTCGTCGATCGCCGCGGTCACCGCCGTCCCGCCACTGTGCCGGGCGGCGGCGGCCCCGGCGACATCGTCCACGAACTTCATCAACACCCCGCCGTGCACGGTGCCGTAGAGGTTCACATCGACGGCAGTCATGATTCGACTCAGCGTGACCCTGGAGTATGCGGTCGGCCGGCCCGGTGCGGTGGTGGCGGGGTACTCACTCATATCGGAGACGGTACGGTGCGCGGATGCGACATCTATGGAGCTTCCTCGCGGGTCTCGTGGTGGCACCCGTCACGTGGATCCTGGTTACTCTCGGTCAGGATGGATCGGCGCGTACCGTTGATCGCTGGGTGGAGATCGATCGGTTCAACTCGGCCAATCTGATCGAGCCCGCGGTCTGGCTGTTCGTCGGCGGTGTCCTGCTCGGACTCCTCGGCACTCTGCGCGTCTCACCGATCGGCCCGATCGTCGCCGGGCTGCTGCTCGCCACCCCGTACCTGGTATTGGCCGTCAGTCCCTTCGCCGTCCGCAACCGCATCCCGGCCGACTGGGAGGTCCTCGGCGACCCGCTACCGCTACGGCTGCCGCTGGAGAACGGGACGCTCTTCCTGATCGGCCTCCTGCTGCTGGTCGCCGGCTTCAGCGGCCAACGGTGGCGGCAGTGGCCGACGACCGAGGCGGAACCGAGAACGGCGGAGAACCCGAACCCGTCGGACACCCCGCTCGGCGACTGGCCGCCGACACCGGAGCGGGACAGCACCGAGCCGGTCCTGGGCAACCCGAGGTCCGACCCGTCCGAAGCACTACCCCAGCAGACCGGTGGCGAGACCCCCTGGTCCACTCCGCCGCGGGGCAACTACCGGCAGCCGACCGCCACCGGGCGCTGACCGACTCCGCGAGTCCCACGCCCCGACCCAGCCCCCGCGAACGGGGCGTGGGAATCTCCCCGGCGCGGTCGAGACCGCCGGCTCTCCGGCCCGGTCGATCGCCGCAGGGTGGCGAGCGGGTTCGTCAGGGGCGGTAGTCATCGTGGTGAACGACGCGGGAGAGCTCGTAGCCGCTCTGGGTACGCCAGTAGTGCAGGCGACGCGCGGCGGCCGACTCCCGTTGCAGGGCCACCCGCCAGCTGGTCGCACCGTCAGCGCGGCGCGCGTAGCGGCTGCCGGCCCGGCCGGTGCGGATCTGGTGCAGGTCACGCCCGGCAAGGTGCTGGACCTGACCGGTGAGCACCTCGACCACGACGGTCACGACCTTCGTCCGACTGATGCCCTCCAGCTGTTCCAGGGATTCCAGGAAGCCGGGAGCCAGAACGTACGGGGCGAGCCGCCGGTCGGCCTTCTCCGCGGCGGGAACGCGCTGCGTCCACTCACAGGTGACCTCATAGCGGAACTGTTCCTCCGGATCGAGGAAGAGTGCCGCCTCCGCGGCTGGCGGCTGATCGGCGCGGTCCTGCGCGCTCCGGAGCTGCTTGACCAGCCGCTGCCGAGCCAGGTCGGCACCGCGGTAGCGGGTCTGTAGCTGCTCGATCACTCCAGTCGCCCGGGCCAGGTCGGCCTCCAGCTCGGCAGCTCGGAAACGCAGAGCCGTCGACTCGTCGGCGATCGACCTGCGAGTCGCCCGCTCGACTGCCAACTCCCTGCTCAGCTGCGCGACCTGGTCCTGCGCCGCCGCTGGCACAGTGTCGGCTGGGCGCGCCAGCGCCGGTTGCTGAACCGGGGGAATCCGTCGGGCCACGTCCAGCGGCGTCGGCTGCCGCGACGGCACCCGCCGTACGACCGGCTGCGGTGACGCGGCCGGTGGCAGCGAGGGCTCCGGTGGTCGAGGCGTCGGTACCGCTGCGGGCCGCGGGTCGGGCGGACGTAGCCAGGGAGGCCCGTCGGGGAGCAGACTCGGTGCAGGCTTCGCCGTCTCCGCATCGTCGATGTCGTCGAACCGCAGCGACAGCGGCTTGAGGGTGACGAGACGACCGGCGACGACCTCCCCCACACTGAACAGACCACTGAGCCGGTCGTTCGGGTTGGAGGTGACCGCCTCCCGGCCGACCTCGACGGTCAGCCCCGGCAGTAGCCGCACGGTGACAGCCTCGTCGGCCACCACCACCACCTCAACCAGCACCACATCATCAATCTGGTACGCCTCGCCAACGGCTGCCAGGGCGCTGGCGCTGTCGACGAAACGCAGCGCCGCTCGCAGGTCCAGACGACGCGAGACCTGGTCATAGCTGCCCGTAACCGGCTGACCCTTGGTGAGTAGCTGATCCAGGGCGACACCGGGGACCGTCAACTCCTCCCAGACGGTCGCCACCGCCAGGTCGTCCAACGTCACCAGCGCGCGAGATCCGATCAGGCCCTGCACCCGGCCCGACCGAAGCTGAGCCCCGGGACGGGGGCGTGGTTCGACCAGTCCGGCCGAGAGCGCCGCCTGCAGCGCGTCGCTGATCAACTGTTCGGTGATGCGGCGACGGTCCTGGGGGGAGTAGGCGAACCGCAACCTGCTGCGGACAGGGTCAAGCACCCAGCCGTGATCGACCGGGTACACCCGGCCCGCACCGCCGTAGACCTGGGTCATCGGCGGCATCACCCGCGAGAATGCCCATGAGACATCGCTCGTGGGCATGAGCACCACCTCAGCCAGGTCCCCGACCGCCTCCTTCAGCGCGTCGGGATCACCGAACGGCTCGTCATAGCCGGTGGGCAGGGTGAGCACCGCGACCGGCCACCCTCGCCCCGGCGTCAGCAACCGGTGGGCAAGCTCGCTCGCCTGCGCCTCGGAGGTGACCCTGTACACCTTCGACGGCGGGGTGACAGCGCCGGCGGCCACCTCCGGAAAGCGCAACCGCCCCATCGATTCCACCCTCCCTACCGGTGCAAGTTACAACGAGCCTCAAGATCGCCAATCGCCACGGTCTACCGTTCACGACGGTTAGTTAACGGAGCGTTGGTCACCTGCCACCACACGGCGACGCCAATCAGAACTCTTTCGCCCTGCCGTCCCGATGTTCGGCGACAGGCCAACGATACTTCCGGCTTCATCCCGATGCAGGCAGAGCTGTGCGACCGCCGCCGCACCGCGTGACTGGCGGACACCACGTGAGTCACATGCCGGACGAGCGACACCGCGTTAGCGCCGGCATCCAGCCCGTTCCCGGTCATGACGAAAAACGAATATTTACCATGTCTTCCCCCTTAACAATGCGGCGCAAAACCGTAAAGCGACTATGCAAGTGAGCAGTGGAGGACGCAAGCCAAGAAGCAGGTTGGATGCCGCGCCTCGCCCGTTCGGTCGACCACCGCCGCCAAAACTACAGATATTGTCGACCAGTTAGGGGAATGACACATCACTGTCAGCGCGCCGGTGCCACCACCGGCGCCTTCAGAACCGAGTGCCGCAACACATTCCGGGACCCTACATCGTGGCGCCGGCCGGGATTACTGGCCGCGGGTGCCGCGCCCTCTCTCCGTAACGGTCGGAACGACGCCGGCCGGGACAACCCGAGGCGGAGGCCGCGGAGCGGGCGGGGAGGCCTCGTCGGCCCCCAGCAGGCCACCTGCGGCCCGACCAGCGGGCCGGAACTGGCGGAACCTGGTGACGCAGGGCGTGGGAGGTCCGACCACGGCACTGCCGCCAACCCGAGGTATACCGACGAGGGGCGCCACCAACCTCATGGCCAGTGACCATCCAGGGCGTGCTCGGCGGCCTCCGGGATCTCTGTATCGGGGACCAACAGCCACCGTACCGTGAAACTACGGAGCACTCCTCCACACACCCGGACAGTCGATTCCCCAACCCCACATCGCACAGTCTCCCTGCTGCGCAGGGAGTACGTCACGTCCGGAACGTTCGACAAGGAGCGCCCACCAAATCAGAACGAGCGGGGCAGCACGCTCCTCACTGGTCACCCAATGTTTGCGCTCCGCACCACAAGGGTGAACTCCCCACTTGATGTCGACATCTCTACCATGCCTTGACCGCAGCCGTCTGTGAGGTGGCCGAGAAGCCAGCCCCGGTCCAGTTCGGCATCCGCCCCAGCATTGCTGACACCCACATTGATTTAAGGGTCACGTACCGGGGCATCCGGAATGGTCGCGCCCTACTCTCGTTCCCAGGGCCAGGGGCCAGAACCCCTCAGCCAGGGCACAGCCTTTGCAGGATCTTCGCCAGTCCCGATAGACCGGCGCGCCCATCGAATGGGTCGCGCGAACTCCCCGAATAGCTCGCCTCACGTCGACTATTGGGGCGCACGAGTACCGGAACGCACTACCCGGATCTTCCGAATCTCGACACTGCACGTACCGCCGGCCCGCCGGCAGGCAGACACGCCTCCGGTCAGACCCGGCAGCGTGCTGGCCCGAACAACGGTGGGTGGCCGGACCAACCGGCCCGGCCACCCGCCCCGAGCTGCGAAACAGCCCCGAATCAGCCCTTCAACAGCTGCCGCGCCATGACGATGCGCTGCACCTGGTTGGTGCCCTCGTAGATCTGGGTGATCTTCGCGTCGCGCATCATCCGCTCGACCGGGTAATCCCGGGTGTAGCCGTAACCGCCGAGCAGCTGCACGGCGTCAGTGGTGATCTCCATGGCGGCGTCGGAGGCAAAGCACTTGGCCGCCGCACCGAAGTAGGTCAGGTCCGCGTCCCCTCGCTCGGACCGGCACGCTGCGGCGTAGGTCAGCTGCCGGGCCGCCTCCAGCTTCATACCCATGTCCGCGAGCATGAACTGGATGCCCTGAAAGTCGGCGATCGGCTTGCCGAACTGCCGACGCTCCCGCACGTAACCCTTGGCGTAGTCGAGCGCGCCCTGCGCGATGCCGACCGCCTGCGCGGCGATGGTGACCCGGGTGTGGTCCAAGGTCTGCATAGCGGTGGCGAAGCCGGTGCCCTCCGCGCCGATCATGCGGTCGGCGGGGATGCGGACGCCGTCCAGGTAGACCTCACGAGTCGGCGAGCCCTTGATCCCCAACTTCTTCTCCGGTGCGCCGAAACTCACCCCCGGGTCGGACTTCTCGACCACGAAGGCCGAGATACCCCGGCTCCGGGCGGTCGGGTCGGTCACGGCGAAGACCGTGTAGAACTCGGACACCCCGGCATTGGTGATCCACCGCTTCACGCCGTTGAGCACCCAGTCGTCGCCGTCCCGGACGGCCCGAGTGGTCATCGCGGCGGCATCGCTGCCCGCCTCCGGCTCGGAGAGGCAGTACGAGAACATCGCGTCGCCGGCCGCGACCCGGCTCAGGTACTTCCGCTTGAGCTCCGCGGAGCCGGCCAGGATCAGCGGCATGGTGCCCAGCTTGTTGACCGCCGGAATCAGCGAGGAGGAGGCGCAGGCCCGCGCCACCTCCTCGATCACGATGGCTGTGGCGAGGGCATCCGCACCGGCGCCGCCGTACTCGGCGGGGATGTGCGGAGCGTGGAAGTCAGCCGCCCGCAACGCGTCGAAGGACGCCTTCGGGAACTCACTGGTCTCGTCCGCCTCCGCGGCGTGCGGTGCCACCTTCGCCGCACAGACCTCCCGGACCGCCTCCCGGACCGCCTGCTGCTCATCCGTCAATCGGTAGCCGTCGAACGCCTGCTCTGCGGCCATGTCGGCCCCTCCTCTTCACCGCTATCATGCGCAGTCTGTAGCGTCATCTGACCGCGGACCGCGCAGACTGCAGGATAGCGAAGCGGGCTCGGGCGATGTTACCGCCGCGTAGGCTACGACGTGCCGCACTGACCAGCCCGCGCGGGAGCATGGTCGACAAACGAACAATCCCACCTTCGGTGCCCTGGCAGGCGCCGCGGTCGGCAGCGACGCCACGAGCGGCGCCAGTGCGAGCGGAGAAGACAGGCGTGACGATCCCGTACCCGAACACCCAGCCAGTACCTCCGATCGGGGCGGTGACCCCGCCATCTGGCGCCCCTCGCCCTCGGGTGACCTTCCTCGGCACCGGCTACCTCGGCGCGACATACGCCATCTGCTACGCCGAGCTGGGCTACGAGGTACTCGGCTTCGACGTGGACGCCGACAAGATCGCCATGCTCAACGCGGGTGAGGTGCCGATCCACGAGCCCGGCCTGGACGAGCTACTCAAGCGCAACCTCGCCGCCGGGCGGCTGCGTTTCAGCACCGACATGGCCGAGGTCGCCGATTTCGGGGACGTGCACTTCATCTGCGTCGGCACCCCGCAGCAGGCCGACGCGCTGGGGGCGAACCTGTCGTACGTCGAGGCGGCTGTCACCAGCCTGGCGCAGCAGTTGACCCGCCCGGCGCTGATTGTCGGCAAGTCCACGGTGCCGGTCGGCACCGCGGAGTGGGTCGAGCAGCTGGTGAGTAAACACACACCCGCCGACCTCGGCATTGAGGTCGCCTGGAGCCCCGAGTTCCTCCAGGAGGGCTTCGCTGTTGACGACGTACTCCGCCCGAACCGGATCGTGGTCGGCGTCAAGAGCGAATGGGCCAACGGGATGCTCTACGCCGCGCACAAGGGCGTCTTCGACCTGGCCGCCACGGAGGACCGCGAGGTGCCGATGGTGGTCACCGACTTCGCCACCGCGGAGTTGGTGAAGGTCGCCGCAAACGCCTTCCTGGCGACCAAGATCTCGTTTATCAACGCGATGGCGGAGGTCTGTGAGGCCGCTGGCGGTGACGTGACCCACCTGGCCCGGGCGGTTGGCTTCGACCCCCGAATCGGCAACCGGTTCCTCCAGGCCGGCCTCGGCTTCGGCGGGGCCTGCCTACCCAAGGACATCCGCGCTTTCCAGGCCCGGGCCCAGGAACTCGGCGCCGGCGAGGCGCTGCGCTTCCTGCACGAGGTCGACCTGATCAACCTGCGCCGCCGGACCCGGGTGGTCCAGCTCGCCGCCGACCTACTCGACCGACGCACCGGCCCGGCCGGCCCCGATCTGTCGGGCGTCCGAATCGGCGTGCTCGGTGCGACCTTCAAGCCCAACACCGACGACGTCCGCGACGCGCCGGCCCTCGCGGTGGCAACGCTCCTCCACAAAGCCGGCGCTGACGTGCACGTCTATGACCCAGCAGGGATGGAGCGCGCCCGCGCGGTGGCGCCCGAGCTGACCTACGAGCCGGGCATCAACGAGGCGGTGGCCGGGGCCGACCTGGTCTGCGTCCTGACCGAATGGGCTGATTTCCGCAACGCCGACCCGGTCGCGCTCGGCGCCCTGGTCGCCGGCCGCCGGGTGGTTGACGGCCGCAACTGCCTCGATTCAACATTGTGGACGCAGGCTGGTTGGGAGTACCGCGGCATGGGCCGCCCGTAGCCCGTCGCCGGCCGCGCTCCGCGGAGTGGGGCGCCACACCCTGGACCCGCCGACAACTGTCGAAATCCACGCCGGCATTGGGCATGCTGCGACAGTAGGGTCCACAGTGCGGCTGGAGGGGTGTCGTGGTGAGCTTCGAGTGCTCCTCGTGCGGCCGGGAGTTGAAGCCGGCCGCCCGCTGCCCGCACTGCGGCGCGGAACAGCCGCAGCGGCTCGAGCACCTGGCGGAGATCGAGCGATCGATCGCGGAGATGAAGGCGCGGGACGCCGAGATCGCCGGCGAACAGCGGAAGATCGCCGCCAAGATGCAGGCGGCGCTCTTCCAGCGGGACATCCTCGCGCACGCCGGTGAGGAGAACGTCAAACAGGCCACCCGCCCCCGACGCGTGCTGCGTCGCCGACCAGACCGGCGACCACCGACCGCTTCCCCCGGCACACCGCCCCGGGTGCCCGGGCAGGGCACCCCGTCCGGGCCGGAGCCGCCCCCGACCGCGGTCTGGCTCGACGCCGACAACCCCGAGCACCCCCCGGAGGCCTCCAGCCGCGAGGTACAGAACATTCCCCTCGGGCTCGGCGCGCTGCTGCTCGGGGTCGCCGCGGTGGTCTTCGCCGCGGTCGCCACCAGTTCCCTGGATGCCCTCGCCCGGCTGGGCGTGCTCTGCCTCGCGACGGTCCTGATGCTGCTCGCCCCGCCAGTGCTGGCCCGGCGTGGACTCACCGCCACCGCCGAGACCATCTCCGCCGTCGGCCTCCTCCTGGTGCCGCTGGCCGGGTACGCGCTCTGGTCCGTAACCAGCGCCGACGGCGCGTCCAGGGCAGTGTTCGCCGGAGCCGTCCTCGCGGTCACCGCCGGGGTTGCCCTGGTATATGGCGCCTGGACCGGACTCCGCGCACCACGGTTCGCCACGGTGCTGGCCCTCCAGCCAATCCTGCCGCTGCTCGCCTACGACCGAATCGGCGCTCCGGCGGGCTGGGCCGCGGTGTTGGCCCTCGTGGCCATCCTGAACTTCTCGCTGGCCGGGTCCGCCGTCACCAAGGCCCGTCCGGTCCGCCGGGACCTGCCCGAAGCACCCCTGACCCCACCACCGACCACAGCTGGGGGCCAGCCCGACCCGGAACGGCCTCCGGCCGCCCCGGTCGCTCCGCGCCAGCGCTCGGGGAGGGACCGACCAACCGACGGTGGTGCGGAGCCCGACGAGGTGCCCGGTGGGGACGGCTCCGCCGTCCGCCCGGTGCCCGGGCTCCGTGAATTGATCTTTGTCCTCTACGGCGCCGCCGCACTGGCTGCCCTCGGTTACGCCAGCGCCGCACTGCTGCGGGCCACCACCGTAGCGGCGGCGGTCGGAGCGGGAGCCGCCCTCCTCCTCGCCGCGACCGTGGCCGGCGCGGGGATGCTCGCGACCCGCCGCGCCCCGATTCCCGACCTCGGCACCGGTCTCCTCACCCTCGCCGTAATCGGCGCGTCGAGCCGGCTCGCCTGGGTGGCGGCACCCGACCAGGCGCTACTTCTGATCACCGCCCTCATCGCGCTCACCGGGCTGGTCGTCCGCGCAGTGCCGGCTGTCCTGCGGCGCGGCCCGCAGTTCGCCTCCGCCATCGCGTTGACCATCAGCGGCGTCGTCGTCGCCACCGGCGCCCTGAGAGCCGGGGTGGCCCCGCTCCGGGCCGCCCTGCCGGCGTGGGCCGCCGACCTCGACCGCTACCCAGCCGAGCTCACCGCAGGAGGCTCCCCCGCCGCCAGCCAGCTCGCCGCCAGCGCGCTGCTGCTGACCGTGGCCGCCATGGTCGCCCTGCCGCCAGGGATCCGCCGGGAGTTCGTGGTGGTGGGTGCCGCGCTGACCGCGCTCGCCGTCCCCACCTCGTTCGGGCTCGGCTGGGCTGCCGCGCCGTGGCCGATGGTGATGGCGGCGGTCGGGATCGGGGCGGCCGGACTGTCGGCACGGACCGAACGCACGGCGCGGGCGCATGCCGTAACCGCCGCCGGGGTGGGGCTGTTCGGTGCCGGAGCCGGACTGGCCCGACCGTTGTTGACCGCCGCCGTCCTGCTCATCCTCTTCGTGGCGGGCGTGCTGGTGGCGGCGGCACCCCGGCTCCGGGCCGCCTCCGCGGGAGCAGACGTCCTCTCCGGCTGGGCCGCGGGCGGGGCGGCCTTCGCCCTGCCCGGCGCGGTGGCGGCGGTCGTCGCCGCCGGTCCGGCGGCGTCCTCCACCGCACTGCGGGAGGTGACCGTCGCGCTGCTGGCGGCCAGCTCCCTCGCGGTCTGCATCACCCTCGGATACGCCGCGCTCGTGCAGGTTGCACACCGGCATCTCCCCATGCCGCTGGCGACGGGGGCAGCACTGGGCGCCCTGGCCGTCGCCGCGGCCTCGTTCGGGGCACCCGCCACCACCGCCGCCGACGCCTGGGTCGGCGCGCTGCTGCTGGTCGCCGCGGTGCTCCTGTTCTTCGCGCCCTCCTTCGACGCCCGTCGCCGCTCCGACCTCTTCCTGGATGGGGCCGACCTGGCCGGCGCTGCGGTGACCGCCGCGCTGGTCGCCACCCTGGCGCGAATCGCCGCTGTCCTTGCCCCCGCAGCGCAGCTGGCGGTCGCCGCCGGGCTGCTGCTGATCGTGGCCGTGGCGGCCCGCGCTCTCCCGCCGCCGTGGCGGCGAGGTCCAACCCTCGGCCTGGCCCTGGGGGGCGGGCTGGTCGGACTGCTGGCCGGCGGGATGGCGCTCCGCGGTGGCATCGGCGTCCTCCTCACCTCCGGCCCGATCTGGGCCGGCGAGCTGAGCACCTGGCCGGCCGCCCCGATCGGCGGCTCCACCTGGCAGGCGCCGATCGCGCTGGTGCTACTGGCGATAGCCGCCGCGATCCTGTTGCCGCCACCCTGGCAGCACGACATCTCCGGCGCGGCCCTGCTCCTGGCCGCCATCGGCGCACCGGCCGCATTCGCGCTGCCGTGGTGGTCTCCGGTGCTGGTGGGTTCACTGGTGGCAACCGGGTACGGCCTGGCATCGGTGGCCTCGGTTGAGGCCCGAACCGCGTTCTCCCGGGCCGTCGTGGCCGGCGTACTGGCGCTGCATGTCGCCGGCGCCGGGCTGGTCCGGCCGTGGACGACGGCGCTGGCCCTCGGCGGCATCGCACTGATCGGTGTCGCCGTGGCGGCCTTCGCTCGCGCCCTCTCCCCACCGCTGAGCACCGAGGTGGATACGGAGGGGGCACCGCCCCACCCAACGCAGATCGGTGGTGCCGCGACCGGGGCCACACTGTTCGCCCTGCCCGGCGCGGTGGCCGCCCTGGCTGCCGGGTTCGGGCACCCACCGCAGGTGGTGCTGATCGCCGCCCTGGCCACCTCCGGTCTCAGCCTGGCCGCCGTGACGTCCACCCGACGCCGAGTTCCGCAGTACCTGCCCTGGGCCAGCGCCGCGCTGGTTGGCGGCGCCACAGTGAGTGCCCTCGCCGCCATCCCCGCCGGCCTGCAGGTCGGGGTGTACGCCGCTGCGGCCGCCCTGATCGGTGTCCTTGCCGAGCTGAATCGCGGCGCTACCGAGCCACCGGCCGGGCTCGCCGCACCGACTCGCCGCTGGCGAGTAACCCTCGGGGGCACCCTGGGCTACTCCACTGGACCCGGTACCCGCAGGTGGCGGGTAGACCCCGCCGCCGGGGCGCTCGCCGCAGCGACCCTGCCCACGGTGCTGGCCCTGGTCTCGCTCGCACCGGCACTGCACGTGGCGCTGGTCGAGCCACACCGGACCCTCGGCCGCACCTGGCAGGGCCCGCCGCCGGAGCTACTCCTGCCCGCACCCGCGGCGGCGGATCCGACGCACGTACTCACCGCGCTGCTGCTGACCGCCGCCGCCGCACTGGCTGCTGTCGGTTTCAGTGGCGGTCGGCGCAGTCGGGCGGTGCCGGTCATCCTGCCGGGTGCGGCGGTGACCCTGCTGATCACGCCCGTGGCGCTGGATCTCGCCTGGCCGGCGAGCACCCTCGCCGGGCTCACCGTCTTCACCCTCGCCATGCTCGGACTCGCGCTCACGCCGCCGCCCACCCTGGTGGAGCGGGCGCGCTCGCTCCGGCTGGCCCGGGTGCTCGTCTTCGGCATCGGCCTCGCTGCCGGCAGCGCGGGACTGGCCGGCAGCCTGGCCGCAGCGGACCTGACCCTGGTCACGCTCGGCGGCGCGGTGGGTGTGGGTACGGTTGCCGCGCTCTTCGGTGCCACCGGGCACGCCCGCATCCTCGGCTGGCTGTTCGCCGCCCTGATGGCGCAGCTCTTCGTGCTCACCACCGGTCTGGTCGCCGGTCTGAGCGCGCGCTGGTCGGCGTTCGGCGTCCTGGCCGTCGGGGCGGCCCTCCAGGTCTTCGCGGCCACCCTGCCGCGCCTGCGTCGCCCGGAGGCGGGGCGGGAGGCGGCCACGGTGGAGTGGAGCGGCTTCGCCGCCGCGCTGATCGCCCTGGCGCTGGCCTACGACTCACCCCGGCACATCGCGGCCCTGCTCGCCGCCGGGGGCGCCATCCTCGGCGTGGCGGCGGCCCGACCCGGCCGCCGCGACATCGAGCGGCGGATCCTCTTCTGGGCGGTGGTGAGCTGCGAGATCACCGCGTGGTGGATTCTCATGTGGGTGGCGGACGTGGCCCTGCCCGAGGCCTACACCCTGCCGTTCGCTGCGCTGGCCCTGCTCGTCGGCGTACTGGAGCTGCGCCAGCGCTCCGAGCTCAGCAGTTGGGTGGCGTACGGACCGGCCCTGGTGACCGCCTTCGCGCCGACCCTGGCGATCGTGCTGGCCACCGAGAGCAGCATGCTGCGCCGGGTGCTGCTGCTGCTCGGGGCGGTCGCGGTGCTGGTCTTCGGCTCGCTGCGGCAGCAGCAGGCACCGGTGATTGTGGGGGCCACGGCCACGGCGATCACGGCGATCCACGCGCTGTTCAGTCTCGGGCCGTGGCTGCTGCTGATCCCCGCCGGCCTCCTCCTGTTGGTCCTCGGGGCCAGCAACGAACGTCGCCGTCGGGCCCAGGAACGCCTCCAGACCGCCCTGCGCGGCATGCGCTAGGCGGCTGCGGCGGCCACCCGCCCGGGATCAGCTCAGCAAGCCCCGCCCGGAGTCAGCGAGGCCCGCCCGGGATCAGCTCAGCGAGGCGCGCAGGGCCGCGTCCTTCTCCGCGACCACCTGTTCCAGGCTGGATTGGAATGCCGTCATCCGATCGCGCAGCGCCCGGTCCTCGACGCCGAGGATCCGGACCGCGAGCAGGCCGGCGTTGCGGGCGTTGCCGATCGAGACGGTGGCCACCGGCACGCCGGCCGGCATCTGCACGATGGAGAGCAGCGAGTCCATTCCGTCCAGGTACTTCAGGGGCACCGGCACCCCGATCACCGGCAGTGGGGTGACCGAGGCGACCATGCCCGGCAGGTGCGCCGCACCCCCCGCCCCGGCGATGATCACCTTTAGGCCGCGGTCAGCGGCGTCGCGGCCATACTCGATCATGCGGACCGGCGTCCGGTGCGCCGAGACCACCTCGACCTCGTACGCGACCCCGAACTCGTCCAGCGTCTCGGCGGCGGCCCGCATCGTCGGCCAGTCCGAGTCGCTGCCCATGATCAGCCCGACCGTGCTCATCCGTGCCCCTCCTGCAGCCAACGGGCCGCCCGCGCCGCCCGCCTGCGTACCTCGTCCAGGTTGTCGCCGAGTACGGTGACATGGCCGATCTTTCGGCCTGGACGCACCTGCTTGCCGTACAGGTGCACCTTCGCCCCCGGCTCGGCGGCGAAGAGGTGGTGTAGGCGCTCGTCAATAGAGATGCCGCCCGGCTCACCGCCCAGCACGTTCGCCATCACGACCACCGGCGCGGCCAACGAGGTGTCCCCCATCGGATAGTCGAGCACCGCCCGCAGGTGCTGCTCGAACTGTGAGGTCCGGGCCCCCTCGATCGTCCAGTGCCCGGAGTTGTGCGGCCGCATCGCCAACTCGTTGACCACGAGGCGGCTACCCGTCGCCTCAGCCGCGTCGGCCACCTCGAACAACTCGACGGTGAGCAGGCCCACCACGCCGAGCTCGGTGGCGAGGTCGATGCCGAGCTGCTGCGCACCGACCGCCAGCGCCTCCGGCAGCTCCGGTGCGGGGGCCAGGACCTCGACACAGATCCCGTCCCGCTGCACGGTCTCGACCACCGGGTACGCGGCGACCTGCCCGAACGGAGAACGGGCCACCTGCACGGCCAGCTCCCGGCGCAGCGCCACCCGCTCCTCCGCGATCAGGCACGTCCCCGTGGCCAACAGCGTGGCCGACAGGTCAACCGCCTGAGCCGCGTCCTCCACCAGCCACACGCCCCGGCCGTCATAGCCGCCCCGGGCCGCCTTGAGCACCACCGGCCAGCCCACGGCGTCGCCGAAGGATTCGAGGTCGGCCGGGTTCTCGACCGGCCGCCAGGCCGGATTCGGCAGACCCAGCGTCGCGAGGCGTTCCCGCATGACCCGCTTGTCCTGGGCGTGTACCAGCGCCTCGGCCGGCGGAAACAGCGTGACGCCCTCGTCGGCGAGGGTGTCGATGTGCTCGGTGGGAACGTGCTCGTGGTCGAAGGTGACCACGTCGCAGCCCTTGGCGAAGGTCCGCAGCGCCGCGAGATCAGTGTGCTCGCCGTACTGCACGTCGGCGGCCACCAGGGCGGCACCGTCGTCGGGAGCGAGCGCGAGCACGCGCAGCGACTGGCCGAGGGCGATCGCGGCCTGATGGGTCATCCGGGCCAATTGGCCGCCACCCACCATGCCGACAACGGGCAGACCGGTGTGGGAGTCCATAGCCAGGTCAGCGTATCCGGCCAGCGGAGCCAGCCCGCCACCCGGGCCCGCCACCCGCCAAGCCGCCAAGCCGCCCACCGACCTACCCGCCCGCCCAGTCGCCACCGGCCGGCGATCCGGGTCGCCATCGGCCGGTGGTCCGGGTCGCCATCGGCCGCCTACCGGCCCGTCAGCTGCGCCACCAGGTCGTCGACTCCGGTTACCGGCCGCTCGCAGACAAAGCCGCGACAGACGTACGCGGTGGCCTGCCCGTTGACCATCTGCCGACCAGCGAGTAGCGGCACCCCGGGCTGGTCCGGCCGCCCCGCCACCACCACGGCACCGGGCGGGGCGTAGCGGTGCGCCGCGTGCACCAACGGCTCACCAACCGGATCGGGAGTCACCACGGCGATCTCGTACGGGCCGGCGAGCAGCGCCGCACCGGCGGTGGCCGCGTACCCGGTGAAGCGGGCGTGCGCGGCGACGATCGGCGCCACGGTGGTCAGCGCCGCCTCCGCCGCCTCCCGGTAGCGGGTCTCGCCGGTCAACGCCGCGTACGTGACCAGCGCGGCGACGATCGCCGACCGGCCGGAAGGGGTGGCGTTGTCGGTGGGGTCGGCGGGCCGGCTGACCAGACGCTCCGCGTCATCCGCGGTGTCGAAGAAGCTGCCCTGCGGTGCGGCGAACCGCTCCAGCGCCACGTCGAGGAGTTGCCCCGCCAAGGTCAGCCACCGGCCCTCGCCGGTCAGCTGGTGCATCGCGCAGAACGCCTCGGCCACGCAGCCGTAGTCCTCCAGAACTCCGGCGGCCTCCCCGACCCGGCCGTCCCGCGAGGTGCGCCGCAGCCGCCCGGCCACGAGGTGCACCCTCGCCAGGTGCTCAGCCGCGTCCCGCATGGCGCCGTCGGCGACGATCGTCACGCCCTCCATCAGGTTGGCGTCGGGCCCGGGAGCATCCTCCGCAAAGCTGGCTACGACCTGCTGGAACTCGGCGATCGCGGTGATCGCGAGCCCATTCCAGGCGGCGACCACCTTGTCGTCGCGGGCCGGCTGCGGGCGGGTGTCGCGGACCATCAGCAACCGGTGCACGATCTCCTGCCAGCGGGACTGCACCTCCGGGGCCGCATCATCAACGTCCCGGGCCAGCCGAAGTACGCTGGCCGACCGCTCGGCGGCTTCCGCCCCGGTTCCGGCTGACCCGGTCGGCGCGGCGGCGTGGGGGGTGAACGAGCCCTGCTCGGTGACCGCGAACAGGTCGGCGGCCCACCGGCCATCCTGCTCGCCCAGGGCCGCGACGAGTTGGGCGGGGGTCCAGACGTAGGTCAACCCCTCAACCCCGGCCGCGTCGGCGTCCAGCGCGGAGGCGAACCCCTCGCCCGGCCGGTGCAGCTCGTCGGCGAGGAAACGGGCCGTGTCCCGAGCCACGCGACGGGCCATCGGGTCACCGGTCAGCCGCCACAGGTGGGTGTAGACCCGCAGCATCAGGGCGTTGTCGTAGAGCATCTTCTCGAAGTGCGGAACCATCCACTGCCCATCCACGCAGTAGCGGGCGAAGCCCCCGGCGAGTTGGTCGTACAGGCCGCCCCGGGCCATCGCCTCCGCGGTGTGTCGGACGATCTCCAGGCTCCGCTGGTCGCCGGTGCGCTGGTACTGCCGCAGCAGGAAGAGCAGGTTCAGGTGCGGCGGGAACTTCGGCGCGCCGCCGAACCCACCGTTCGTCTCGTCGTACTCCGCACCGAGCCGGTCGGCGGCGGCGGCGAGCAGGTCGGCGGTCAACGGGGCGGACGGGCCCCCGACCGCCTGGGCACCACCGATCGCCTCGACGACCGCGGCACCCTGCTGGAGCACGGCGCTGCGCTGGTCCCGCCAGGCGGTGGTGACCGACTGGAGCAGACGGAGGAAGTTGGGCTTCGGGAAGTAGGTGCCGCAGAAGAACGGAGTTCCGTCCGCGGCGGCGAAGACGGTCATGGGCCAGCCGCCCTGCCCGGTCATGGCCTGAGTCGCCGTCATGTAGACGGCATCAATGTCCGGACGCTCCTCGCGGTCCACTTTGATCGCCACGAAACCCTCGTTCAGCAGCGCGGCCACCTGCTCGTCGGCGAAGGACTCGTGCGCCATGACGTGACACCAGTGGCAGGCGGCGTAACCGACCGAAATCATGATCGGAACGTCCCGCCGGCGGGCCTCGGCGAACGCCTCCGCGCACCACGGCCACCAGTCGACCGGGTTGTCCTTGTGCTGGAGCAGGTACGGGCTGGTGGCGTCGGCGAGTCGGTTCACGGCACGACCCTATCGGCGCGGACGGTCAGGAGGCGCCATCGGCCCGGAGGGGAACAACCCGGGAGCGCGCCCCGTTGACCAGAGCGCCGAGGACCGCGCCAATCTTGTCGGCCGGCATGGGTTTGAAGAAGTGGTAGCCCTGGGCGGCCGTACAGCCGAGTTCGGCCAACGCGCTGCGCTGCTCGGCGGTCTCCACCCCCTCAGCGACCACCCGTAGCCCCAACTGCTGGCCAAGCCCCACCGTGGTACGCACGATCGCCGCGGCCTCCGGCGAGTCGGCCATCCGGAGCACGAAGGACCGGTCCACCTTCAACTCGTCCACGGCAACCCGGGTGAGGAAGGTCAACGACGAGAACCCGGTGCCGAAGTCGTCTACGGCCAACTGCACGCCCATCGTGCGCAGGGCGCCGAGCACCTCGTCGATCACCTCGAGCTCGCTCATCACCACCGTCTCGGTGATCTCCAGCACGAGGCGCCGCGCCGGAACCCGGTGGCGGCGCAGCGCGTCCGCGATCTCGGTCGGCAGCCGCCGGTCGAGCAGGCTGCGGGCGGAGAGGTTCACCGAGATCGGCAGGTCCAACCCGTCCCGGGCCCACTGGGCCGCCACGCCGAGCGCCTTGTCCAGCACGTACCGGGTGAAGGTGCCCAACTGCTCGCTGTTTTCCACCGGACGGATGAACTCGTGCGGATTGAGCCAACCGCGTCGGGGATGCCGCCAGCGGATCAGCGCCTCCACCCCGGTCGGCGCCCCGGTGGCCAGGTCCACCGCCGGTTGCAGGACCAGCACCAGCTGGTCGTCGGCGGCCAACGCCTCGCGCAACTCGGCCAGGAGAGCGAGCCGGTCGGTGCTGGTGGCATCCCGCGCGGAGTCGTACGCGGCGACGCAGCCGCTGCCCTCCTTCGCCTGGTACATCGCGATGTCCGCCCGGCGCAGCAGCTCCGCCATATCGGCGGTGCCAGCACCGGCGACCACCACCCCGACGGCGGCCTCCACGGACATCCGGACACCCGCCACCTCGGTGGGGGCGGCGAGCCGTTCGGTGATCTCCCGGGCCTGGCGCAGCGTGTACGCCATCGGGGCGGCCCCTTCCCCGAGCCCTGGCACCGAGGTCAACAGGAGCGCGAACTCGTCGCCGCCGAGCCGGCCCAGCAGGTCCCCGCCGCGGGCCAGCCCGCCCAGTCGATCGGCGGTCAGCCGGAGTAGCTGGTCACCGGCGGCATGCCCGAGCGTGTCGTTGACCTCCTTGAAGCGGTTGATGTCCAGCAACAGCAACGCCACCGGCCGGTCCCGGGCCAGCCGCCGCAGCACCTGGTCCCCCTCGCGGAGCATGGCCGTGCGGTTGGCCAGGCCGGTCAGCGCGTCACTCACCGCCTCCTGCAGGGAACAGGCGGCTACCTTGCGCAGCTCCCGATGGCTCGCCGCGTCGTGCAGAGCGACGGCGAGGGCGTCACCGTAGGCTGCGAAGACGTCGCGGTCGCGGTCGGTGGGCGGTGCCGCCCGGGGGAACCGGACGTGGAGCCAGCCGCCGACGGCAGTCCCAACGGTGAGGGGCCGCACCAGCTCGCGTTCGTCCCCGTCGGTCGTGTCGGGGCCGCCGATCTCCCGGGTGGAGAGCTGACCGGTGGCGTCGCCCCGGTACCGATGCCATTGACCGTCGCCGTCGGCGACCTCCACCGTGACCAGCTCGGCCTGGAACAGGGTCAGTGCGCCGCTCACCGCCGCCGTCGCCATGCCCCGCTCGTCGCGGTGACTGAGCGCGGCGGTCGCTTCGGCGAAGGCCCGCCAGGCACGTCGGTCCCGATCGGCGCGGAGCCGGTGGCGGTAGGTCTGCTGAAGCAGCCAGAGCGGCAGCGGAAGGATCAACAACCACCGTGGGTCCACCTCGATGAGGGCGACCACCACCACGCCCACCACAACGTTCCCCACGAACGTCATCAGTTTGCCGCGCAGGGCCTCACCCAGCAGCGCACCGACCGGGGCACCGTGGTGCAGGTTGACGGTGACCGCACCGAGCCCGACACTGACGAGCAGATAGGTGACCGCACCCGCGACCATCGCGAGCGCGAGCGGTGGGGTCGGCGCTGCCAGCAGCGGCGGACCCAGCAGGGTGGTGACGAACCCGGCCAGGGCCGTCGCCACGGTCAGCAACGACGCGATCCGGGCGATCTCCAACAGCGGCCGGCGGGGGCCGCGCAACGACATCCCCGACCAGGCCAGACCGACGCCGAGGAGGGTGGCCGCCGGAATCCAGCCGGCGGGCACCTGGTGGAGGCAGATGACGAGCGCCGCCTCGCCCCAGGTGAGGCTGACCGCTCCGGCCGCAGCCCGGAACTGGAGTCGGGCGAGCTGCGCGAACGCGAAGAGGGCGACCGCGATCCCGAAGCGCGTGGGGCCGCCCAGCGGGTCGTTGCTGGGCAGACCGCTCGGCCGGATGACCGCGGCCACGGCTACGACCAGGGCCGTCGCCAGCATCGCCGCCGTGAGCGCCCGGGCCCACGTCAACCGGTCGGGCGGACCGGCCCGCGACTGGCCGGGCGGAGTGGAGGTCACCGCCCTGCTCCGGCCCCGAGCTCTACGGCAGGACGACGGGCAGCCTCAGCTGTGCTGATCATCGGCGCCCCCTCCTACCCAGGCCGACGAAACTTTCCGTCCCCGGCGGGAAGGCTAAGCCAATACCGGTTACCGCAACAGGGGGCTAGCGCGCCGATAGTCGTGAATCATGCGGCCAAGACCCGTTCAGGGCTGCTGGGGCCCGGTGCCGGAATTCAGCGATGAATCCCCCGCCGGGGTGCCACCGGTCACCTCACTGACTACCGCAGCTGCCGGATCAGCACCGGACGGAACGGAGCCGGCCGCAGCGGAGCCGGGGCCGGGCGGAAACTGGTGGGGCAGCCGGCGCAGGCGGGCGTTCATGTTGCGGATCAGTAAGACGGTGGCGATCCCCAGCACGAGGATCAGGAACAGGCCCATGGGGCCGGCCAGCCCGCCGGTGCGGGTGTTCCCGAAGTTGTTTTGGGCGAGCACCTCAGCGGCGGTCAGCATGGCGTCCTCCGTTGCGCGAGTGGTGACCAGCCTAGCCCGCCCCTGGAGCAGGGCCGCTGGAACCCCTCTGCCCGGGTATGCCGGCTAGGCAATCCCGGCAAAGAGGTCCGACTCGGGCACGGCGCTGTCGACCAGGGACCGCACGAGTTGGAAGTCCTCCGTGGGCCAGGCGCGCTGTTGTACCTCCATCGGCACCTGGAACCAGAATCCATCCGGGTCGATCTGGGTCGCGTGGGCACGCAACGCGTCGTCGCGGACCGGGAAGTACTCGGCGCAGTCCACCCGGGTGGTGATTCTGGGGCCCTTGTCTGTCCGGCCCTCCCCACGCGTGAGCCACTCCTCGTACGGCGACTCGAAGCCGGCGGCGAGTAGCGCCTCGTGCAGCACCCGGATCCTGCTCTTGGAGAAGACGATGTCGTAGTAGAGCTTGAGCGGCTGCCAAGGCTCACCAAGATCGGGGTAACGCTCGGGGACACCGGCGGCGTCGAAGGCCGCAACGCTGATCTTGTGGGTCATGATGTGATCGGGATGGGGGTAGCCCCCCTCCTCGTCGTAGGTGGTGACGACGTGCGGACGGAACTCACGCATCAGCCGCACCAGCGGGCCGGCAGCCTCGTCCACGTCCTGCCGGGCGAAGCAGCCCTCGGGCAACGGTGGCAGCGGGTCTCCCTCCGGCAGACCAGAGTCCACGAAGCCTAGCCAGGCCTGCTCAATGCCGAGAATCGCGCGCGCGGCGTCCATCTCGGCGCGGCGGATGTCGGCGATGTTGGCCCAGACGTCGGGCCGGTCCATCTTCGGGTTGAGCACGCTCCCCCGCTCGCCGCCGGTGCACGTCACGACCAGGACGTCCACCCCCTCGGCCACGTACTTCGCGGTGGTCGCCGCGCCCTTGCTCGACTCGTCGTCCGGATGTGCGTGGACGGCCATGAGTCGCAGTCGCTCTGCCAACGTCGGCGCTCCTCATCTCTGCCCGGCGGCCTACCCAGGCCGCCCGACTACGGAACAATCCCCCCGCCGTCGGCCCGCCCGCCGCACACACCCGCACCCCTGGACACTCCACCGGCGCTGACCTGCGATGCTTGCGGTGCGCTGCTGGAGCTCCCACGATGCGTGACCTGCTCACGGTGCCGGCATGCCCACCGTGCCGGCGTGCCCAGACGGCTGGGAGAATGAACCTGCCACTCTTACCACACCATTCTTGCCGATCCCCCCGACAACGACGCCAGGAGAGGCCCGCCGGTGAGCGAGACGCACGCCACACATTTGACCGGCGCGCCGGTCTTCCCACCCGGTCGGTACGGCCGTCGGCGGGAACGCCGCCGCCGCCCGGTGCTGACCGCGCTGGTGGGGCTCGCCCTGGTGGCGGCCCTCGGCACGATCGTGGTCCGGCTCTACCAGCAGTACGGCGGCGTGGAGTACGACGCAACCGTCATCACCTATACCGAGATCACCGACTCTCAGGTGCTGATCAACTTCCGGGTCACCGTACCCCCGGGCGGGTCCGCGGTCTGTCTGCTGCGGGCCCGGGACCGAGACGGCGCCGAGGTGGCCCGGGAGCAGGTCACGGTGACCGCCCAGCCCGACGAACGCGAGATACGCGCGCAGCACCGCCTGGCGACCCAGGGACGCCCTTTCATCGGCGAGGTACTTCGCTGCCGTCGCCCGGCCTGACCTGCTCCGACGGCCGCGGCGGGGCGGCGCGGGAGAGACCCGACGTTGATCGTCGGGCCGACGGTGTCGGCGCGCACTGGTAACTTGGAATTTCACCTGCCGCCAGCACGACTGAGGAGATCGCCTGTGTCCACTGGCAACGAGGCGCCCGCCACCTGGCTGTCCCAGGAGGCGCACGACCGCCTCCAGGCGGAGCTCGACGGATTGATCGCCAATCGGCCGGTCATCGCCGCCGAGATCAACGCCCGGCGCGAGGAGGGTGACCTGCGGGAGAACGGCGGCTACCACGCCGCCCGCGAGGAACAGGGCAAGGCCGAAGGACGGATCGTCTACCTGAAGGAGCTGCTGCGCACCGCTCAGGTGGGCGAGGCACCGACCGCCGACACGGTCGCACCGGGCATGGTGGTGACGATCTACTTCGATGACGACAAGGATGACACCGAACGCTTCCTGCTCGGTTCCCGCGAGATCTCGTCGACCACCGACCTGACGGTCTACAGCCCCGAGTCCGCCATCGGGAAGGCGATCCTGGGCTGCCGCCCGGGCCAGACCTGCACCTACACCGCACCCAGCGGCGCGGATATCAAAGTCACCGTGGTCGCCTTCGAGCCCTTCGGCGGCTGAACGGCAGCGGCTGAGCCACCCGTGCCGACGTGCCGGTGACCCCGGGCCACCGGCACGTTGGCATTCGGGCTTCCGCAGAGCCGGGGCGGCCCGCTCCCAGCCCGCGTTGACCAGCTCGGGTGGTCGGCGAGTTCCCGGGCCGGCGCATCTCCGCCGAGCCCGGGCCGACGGCCTCACGCCTCGCCGGCGAAGACCACCTGGTAGCCGCTGGCCCGCAGCACACTGATCAGCGTGTCCGAGTGTTCGGTGCCGCGGGTCTCCACCGACAGCGCCACCTCGACCTCGCCGAGCCGCAGGTGCGGGTTGGCCCGCTGGTGCTCGACATCCACGACGTTCGCCCGCTGCTCGGCGATCTCACTGAGCAGCAGGGCAAGCTGGCCCGGTCGATCCGAGCAGCGGACGGTGACCCGCAGGTAGCGTCCGGCCGCCGCAAGTCCATGCTCGATCACCCGCAGCATCAGTAGCGGATCGATGTTGCCACCGGAGAGCACCGTTACCACCGGCGCCTCGACCTCAACCGCACCAGCCAGCAGTGCCGCCGCCCCCACCGCACCGGCCGGCTCGACCACCTGCTTGCCCCGCTCCAACAACATCAGCAGCGCCCTGGAGATGTCCTCCTCGCGCACGGTTACGACCTCATCAACCAACGCGCGGACGTGCTGGAAGGTCAGCGTGCCGGGACAGCCGACGGCGATTCCGTCCGCGATCGTGCCGAACGACGGCAGCCGCACCGGCTCCCCCGCGGCCAGCGAGGGCGGGAAGGCGGCGGCGCTGGCCGCCTGCACACCGATGACCCGCACATCTGGACGCAGCGCCTTCACCGCGACCCCGATGCCGGAGACCAGCCCGCCGCCCCCCACCCCGGTGACGATCGTGCGGACCTCCGGGCACTGTTCGAGGAGTTCCAGCGCCACTGTGCCCTGTCCCGCGATCACATCGCGGTGGTCGAACGGGTGGATCAGCGTTGCCCCGGTGCGGTCGGCGTAGGTCTGCGCGGCGACCAGCGACTCGTCAACCGTGTTACCAACGAGTTCAACCTGCGCGCCGTACCCCTTGGTGGCCTCCACCTTCGGCAACGGTGCGTTCACCGGCATGAAGACGGTGGCATGCGTGCCGACCAGGCCGGCGGCGAGCGCCACGCCCTGGGCATGGTTGCCGGCGCTGGCCGCGACCACACCGTCGGCGCGCTCCGCCGCCGACAGCCGGGAGATCCGCACAAAAGCCCCCCGCACCTTGTACGAACCAGCCCGCTGAAGGTGCTCACATTTGAGCCACACCGGCCCGCCGAGCGCCGCGCTGAGGGGACGGGACGGTTCCAACGGGGTGGTCCGTACGACACCAGCAAGCAACTCCCGCGCGGCCCGTACGTCGTCCAGGCTGACCAATGTCGTCATGCCCTGATCGTGCCACCCGCCCCGACCAGCGCCCGGCCTGGCCACCGCTGCCGGTCCCCGCCGTTGTGGTGGGTCCGACGGCGGGTCACCCGGCGGCCGGCGAGGGCATCCCACCCCGTGGATAGCCAGTGGCGTGTCGGGCCCAGGGGGCCTGCATCTCGAACTGGCCGGCCACACCGAGCAGCAGGAGCTCGGACCCGGGCGGACCAACCAGCTGGACCGCCACCGGTAGCCCGTCCGGGCGGCGGCCGACCGGCACCACCAGTGCGGGCAGTCCGGCGACGTTCCACGGTGCGGTGTACGGGGCGTATCGAAGGTTGGCGAACACGTTCGCCCGCCAGGAGCGGGCCGACCAGCTGATCGCCGCCGGGGGGATGCTCGCCAGGGCCGGGGTAAGCAGCAGGTCGATCGAGTGGTCGGTGAAGAGCCCGAGCGAGCGCTCCCGCCAGTCCGCCCGGTCGGCCGGGCGGACGTATCCCCGGCGCTGCACCCACTCCCCGAGCCGGACGTGCTGGCGGTTGCGCTTTTGCAGGCTCCGCCGGTCCAGGCCAGCGGCGTGGACATCCGCGGCAGCCGCGGCGAACCAGGTGGCGAGGCCCTGTAGGCCGAGTGCCGTCGAGTAGTTCGGGTCGGCGGGCACGGTGTCGTGCCCGGCGACGGCGAGCAGTCGGCCGGCGGCGGCGACGGCGTCCCGGTTCGACGCATCCGGCGAGATGCCCCGCACCGGGGAGCGCAGGGACACACCGACCCGGAGCCGGGCCGGCGGGACAAGCTTCTCCTGCCGCCGGCCGGCGAGCGTCTGAAAGCCGACCGCCGCGTCGGCGACGGTGGTGGTCAGCATCCCGTGCTCGGTGAGGCCGAACCAGTCGTCCGCGCCGAGTTGGCAGGGCACCACCCCACGCCCGGGCTTGAGGCCGACCAGACCGCAGCAGGCTGCCGGAATCCGGATCGACCCGAGCCCGTCGTTGCCGTGGGCGATCGGCACCAGCCCCGCGGCCACCGCCGCGGCCGACCCTCCGGACGAGCCACCGGGGGTACGGCCACGGTCCCACGGGTTTCGGGTCACCGCGGTCGAGTCGTCCGTCACCCCCCACAGGCCCAGCTCCGGCATCCGGGTGACGCCGAGAATCACCGCCCCCGCGCCACGCAGCCGCCGGACCACCTCGTGGTCGGCCTCCGCCACCGGACTCCGGGCGGCGGCCGAACCGTTCCAGGTGGGCAGTCCGGCGACGGCGGTGTTCTCCTTGACCGCCACCGGCACCCCGGCCAGCGGAAGGTCAGCCAGGTCTTCCAGCTCGTCGACCTTCTCCGCCTCGGTGACCGCCGCACCAGCCCGCACCCGCCGGAACGCGGCCAGGTCGGGGTCGACCCGGGCTACGTGGTCGAGATGGTCGGCGACGACCTGGGTGGCGGAGATGTCGCCGCGGCGTACGCCGCGGGCGATCTGCTTGGCGGTCGCCCCCACCCAGGTCGGCTTGATGTCCTGCACGGCCACCCTCCCCAGCCCCCGCGATCAGCCCAGTGCCTGCTCCAGATCAGCCAGCAGGTCGTCTACCGTCTCAATGCCGACAGACAGTCGCACGAGATCGCCGGGAACTTCAAGCGGCGAGCCGGCCGCACCGGCGTGTGTCATCCGTCCCGGATGCTCGATCAGGGACTCCACCCCGCCGAGCGACTCGGCGAGCACGAACAGCTTCGCCCGGTTGCAGATCTGTACGGCCTGTTCCTCGCCGCCGGCCGCGCGGAAGGAGACCATCCCGCCGAAGCGCCGCATCTGCTTCACGGCCACCTCGTACCCGGGGTGGGTGGGCAGGCCGGGGTAGCTGACCGAGGCGACCGACGGGTGCCCGTCCAAGAAGGTGGCGATCCGCTCGGCGTTGTCGCAGTGGCGATCCATTCGTACGCCGAGGGTCTTGATCCCGCGCAGGGTGAGCCAGGCGTCGAACGGCCCGTTGATCGCACCCATGGCGTTCTGGTGATAGCCCAACTCGGCACCGAGCTCGGGGTCGGCGACGACCAGTGCCCCACCGACCACGTCGGAGTGTCCACCGATGTACTTGGTGGTCGAGTGCAGGACGACGTCGGCACCGAACGTGATCGGCTGCTGCAGGTACGGGGAGGCGAAGGTGTTGTCCACCACGAGCAACGCCCCCGCCTCGTGGGCGATCGCCGCGAGGGCGGCGATGTCGGCGATGCCGAGCAACGGGTTGGTGGGGGTCTCCACCCAGACGATCTTCGTCTGGCCCGGTCGGATCGCGGCCCGCACCGCGTCGGGGTCGGAGACCCGGGCCGGGGTGTAGGACAGGCCCCAGCGCTCGGTCACCCGGGCGAAGAGCCGGTAGGTGCCGCCGTAGGCGTCGTCCGGGATGACCACGTGGTCGCCGGGGGTGCAGACCGCCCGCAGCAGCGTGTCCTCGGCGGCGAGGCCACTGGCGAAGGCGAGACCGACGGTGCCGCCTTCGAGCGCGGCCAGGCACTCCTGCAGGGCGTCCCGGGTCGGGTTGCCCGAGCGGCTGTACTCGTAGCCCTGGCGCGGCGCGCCGACGGCGTCCTGCGCGTACGTGCTGGTCTGGTAAATCGGGGGGATCACCGCACCGGTGCGGGCCTCCGGGGCCTGGCCGGCGTGGATGGCGAGCGTCTCGAAGCCGTTACTCATGACCGGAACGTTAGTCGGGCCCGATCTGGGCTACCCTGCCGAGGGATGAGCGGATGCGTGTTCTGCGGGATCGTGGCCGGCGAGGTCCCGGCGTTCCGGGTCGTGGACGAGCCGGGCGGGGTGGCCTTCCTGGACATCCGGCCGGTGTTCAAGGGGCACCTGCTCGTGGTGCCGCGTCCCCACCTGGTCACGCTGGCGGACCTGCCGGCGGAGGCGCTGCCGGGCTACTTCGGGTTGGTCCGCCGACTCGCCGTAGCAGTCGAGGCCGGGCTGGGTGCGGGCGGCACGTTCGTGGCGATCAACACCAAGGTGTCGCAATCGGTTCCCCACCTGCACACTCATGTGGTGCCGCGGACGAAGGGCGACGGGCTGCGCGGCTTCTTCTGGCCCCGCACCCGCTACCGGGACGACGCCGAGGCGGCCAACCACGCCGACCGGATCCGCGCGGCCCTGCCGAAACACGCCTGAGCGCCGCCGCCACGGGCAGGGAGGCCGCCGCCACAGGCAAGGAAGCCCCCGTCGCGGGTAAGGAAGCCGGGCCGGCCGACGTTGCAGCCGGGGAAGGGTATGAGAGGAGTCCCATGTTCCTGCGCCGTACGAAGGCCCAACTGATCACCCCGGAGGAGGCCCTGCCCGGCCGCCCGGTCGCGACGCCGGTCACCGACCCGCACGAAGTGTTGGGCACCCCGCTGACGGGCCCGTTCCCCGAGGGAACCGAGATCGCCGTCTTCGGGATGGGTTGTTTCTGGGGCGCTGAGCGGTTGTTCTGGACGCTGCCCGGCGTAATCACCACCTCGGTGGGCTACGCGGGCGGCTACACGCCGAATCCGTCGTACGACGAGGTCTGCTCCGGCCGGACCGGGCACGCCGAGGTCGTCCAGGTCAGCTACGACCCGACGAAGATCACATACGAGGACCTGTTGAAGGTCTTCTGGGAGAACCATGACCCGACCCAGGGCATGCGGCAGGGCAACGACATGGGCAGCCAGTACCGGTCGGCGATCTACACCACCACCGATGAGCAGTTGACCACCGCGTTGGCGTCCCGCGACGCGTTCGCACCGGTCGTGGCCCGTGCTGGCAAGGGCGAGATCACCACGGAGATCAGCTCCCTCGGCGACTACTACCTCGCCGAGGGCTACCACCAGCAGTACCTCGCTCCGACCAAGAATCCCGGCGGCTACTGCAACCACGGCCCGACCGGGCTCAGCTTCTGCGCCCCTTCCGATCAACCGGCACACCGAGACTGACCAGGTAAGAATGCAGGCGGGGCCGCGGCGGCCACAAAGCCCCTCCTGCATTCCACCTGTGCGTCGTTGAGGTTGCCCCACTCCGTGGCAGCGGCATGAACGGTCTGGCGAGAGCGCCGAAGTGACCGAACTCGGGCAGCGCGAACGGCGGCCGGCGGATACGTTGAGGCGCGTTGTCACGACGAGTGGGGGTACCTCGGTGAGCGACCAGCAGCAGGGCTACCGGTTGACCGGGCTGCACCACACGCAGTTGGCCATCCCGCCGAAGTCGGAGCCGACCGTGCGAGAGTTCTACGGCGGTGTGCTGGGCATGGTCGAGCTAGCCAAACCGCCAGTCCTCGCCACCCGCGGTGGTTGCTGGTTCCGCTCCGGCGGGCTCGAGATCCACCTCGGCGTGGAGTTGGATTTCCGGCCGGCCCGCAAGGCGCACCCGGGAATCCTGGTGAATGACATTGACGCCTTGGCCAAGCGCCTCGGCGAGCATGGGATCGAGGTCGACTGGGACGACAACTTCCCCGGGCACCGTCGGTTCTACGCCCACGACCCACTGGGCAACCGGCTGGAGTTCCTGGAGCCGGAGCAGCCCGCCTACCGTCGAGGTCAGGCCTTCCGCTCAGCCGGTGACTCCCGCCGCCAGTAGTTCCAGTGCGCCGGCTCGGTGGAGGTTGGCCAGAAGCCGGTGTACCCGGGCACACCCGGCCGGTAGATCTTCAACACGGCTTGACCGGCCGCCCCCGCACGCGCCGGATCCCGTAGGTCGCGGCGTTTCCCTTGTTGTGCCGGAGCTCCTCGACCTCCAGGACCAGCAGACCGACCCGTCGCGGATCCTAAACTTCGCTGTCGCCGCGACCGGGACACCAACAGACACGGTGCGAAGATCGCCCCATTCTGAACCATTTTTGCGACTTGACCCATCCCTGCCGCCAGCCGAGGCGGGGCCGATGGGTCACTCGCGCCGACGACCCGCCCGCCACATCGCATTCCATAAATGGGTCGATCATCACATCGGGTAACGGCAGCAGATCCTCGCAGAGTGACCACGCGTGACACGAACTGCCACCCTCAACCCCAGGAACCGTTACTCTGCGCAATGAGGGACGGGAATTCTAGCAACCCTTTTACACGACCGTCATAGTCTCAACAGGCTAATCGCAATATCCTCTGGCAGCATGGGCTGACATGTGCGGACTTGCGGGAGAGTTTCGCCGTGATGGTTCCCGGGCCGACGTGGCCACGGTGGAGCGCATGGCGGCCACGATGAGTGACCGAGGGCCGGACGACAGCGGGGTGTGGGCACAGGGAGCGATCGCCCTGGGGCACCGCCGCCTGAAAATCATTGACCTCTCGGCCGCCAGCGGCCAGCCCGTCGTAGACGCGACCGCCGGCCTGACCGGCGTCTTCAACGGCTGCATCTACAACTACCGGGAACTACGGACGGAGCTGCAGGCCAAGGGGCACCACTTCTTCTCCGCCGGAGACAGCGAGGTGGTGGTCAAGGCGTACGCCGAATGGGGCCTTGACTTCGTTGACCACCTCGTCGGCATGTTCGCCGTGGCGATCACCGAGCGGGACACCGGCCGGCTCGTGCTGGCCCGGGACCGGCTCGGCATCAAGCCGCTCTACCTGGCCGAGTCGCCGGGCGTGGTCCGCTTCGCCAGCACCCTGCCCGCGCTACTGGCCGGCGGCGGCGTCGACACCGAGATCGACCCGGTCGCGCTGGCGCACTACCTGAGCTTCCACAGCATCGTGCCGCCCCCGCGCACCATCCTGCGCGGGGTGGCCAAGCTTCCCCCGGCCACCGTCCGGGTCTACGAGCCGGACGGCCGCAGCCACGAGCGGGTCTACTGGAATCCGTCCTTCACCCGGAACCCGGACCGCGCCGGCTGGTCGGCGGAGGACTGGCAGGATGCCCTGCTGGGCTCACTGACGACCGCCGTACGGCGACGAATGGTCGCCGACGTACCGGTCGGTGTGCTGCTCTCCGGCGGCCTGGACTCGAGCCTGGTGGTGGCCCTGCTCGCCGGAGAGGGGCAGCGCGGCCTCTCCACCTTCTCCATCGGCTTCGACTCGGTCGGAGGCCGGGAGGGCGACGAATTCCGCTACTCGGACCTGGTGGCGAAGACCTTCGACACCGACCACCACCAGATCCGCGTCCCGTCGCAGGACCTGGTGCCGCCGCTGGAGGCGGCGGTCGCCGCGATGAGCGAGCCGATGGTCAGCCATGACTGCGTCGCGTTCTACCTGCTCAGCCAGGAGGTGGCGCGACACGTCAAGGTCGTCCAGTCCGGTCAGGGCGCGGACGAGATCCTGGGCGGGTACCACTGGTACCCGCCGCTGGCGCAGGTCGCGCGGGAGGAGGCGCTCGAGACATACGCCCGTGCGTTCTTCGACCGGGACGCGGCCGGGCTGGCGCACGTACTCAACCCGGCCTGGCTGGCCGACGGTGATCCGGCACGCGAGTTCGTCGCCGCCCACCTGGCCCAGGCCGGGGCGCAGACCGCGGTCGACGCCGGCCTGCGGATCGACACGCAGATCATGCTGACCGACGACCCGGTGAAGCGGGTCGACAACATGACCATGGCACACGGGCTGGAGGCCCGGGTCCCGTTCCTCGACCACGAATTCGTGGAGCTCGCCGCGACCTGTCCGCCGGAGCTGAAGCTGGCCCAGGGCGGCAAGGGCGTACTCAAGGAGATCGGCCGGCGGGTCCTGCCGCACGAGGTCATCGACCGGCCGAAGGGCTACTTCCCGGTTCCGGGCCTCACCCACCTGGAGGGCAAGCTCCTCGACCGGGTCCGCGACGCGCTCTCGGCGCCGGAGGCTCGTCGTCGGGGGCTGTACCGCACCGACTACGTCAACGCGCTGCTCGACGACCCGAACGCCGAACTGACCCCGTTGAACGGAAACAAACTGTGGCAACTCGGACTCCTGGAAATGTGGCTCCAGAACCACGGAATCGGTTGACCATGTCGGGGAGCCTCGCGACCGGGGTAGCGCTGGCAGATCAGGTACGGGGCCGTAGTCGTCGGTTCGAGCGGGTCGGCCCCGGTGGCGACCCGATGGCCGCCGCGGCCACCACAGCCAGCCCGGCCCTCGCACCCGCCGCGGAGGACGTCGCCGACGCGCCTGCCGCGGGCGTCGTCCTGGACTGCGGCTGGGGCCGGTTGGTGTTCGGCCAGACCTACGCCGACCAGGCCGACGTCGCCGACGTGTTGCGCTCGGAGGCGGCCGGCGCCCGAGACATCTGCATCTACCTGGACGATCCGCACGTACTCGTCTCCCGGCTGCCGGACGAGCTGTTCATCGACCCGTCGCTGACCTTCCGGCTGCCGCTGCACGGCGAAGGCCTCGCTGCCCCGGAAATCCCCGGCCTGCGGATCCGGCCGCTGCGGGACGCGCCGGACGCCGAGGACGTCAATCGGATCTACGCGGCCAACGGCATGGTGACCGCACCGGTAGAGGTACTCGTCACCAACGCCGCCACCGACAGCTTCCTGCACCTGGTCGCCGAGAACGCGACCGGCGAGATCGTCGGCACCATCACCGGGGTGGACCACGTCGCCGTCTTTGACGACCCGGACGGCGGTGCCAGCCTCTGGTGCCTGACCGTGGACTTCAACGCCGCGCCGCCCGGCACCGGCCAGGCGCTCATCACTGAGCTGGCGGCCCGGTTGGTCAACCGGGGACGGGCGTACGTGGACCTCTCGGTGCTCGCCGAGAACGAGGGCGCGATCCGGCTCTATGAGCGGCTCGGCTTCTACCGTGTCGCCGCGCTCTGCGTGAAGCGGAAGAACCCGATCAACGAGCGCCTCTTCCTCCCCGCCATGCCGGAGGGATACGACGAGCTCAACCCGTACGCGCAGATCGTCGCGGACGAGGCGATGCGCCGGGGCATCCGGGTGGAGGTGACCGACCCGAACTGGGGTGAGCTGCGGCTTACCAGCGGCGGCCGGACGATCCTCACCCGCGAGTCGCTCTCCGAGCTGACCTCGGCGGTGGCGATGAGCCGCTGTGACGACAAGCGGGTCACCCGCCGGATCCTCGCCCAGGCCGGGCTCTCCGTGCCGCAGGGCCGGACGGCCACCGGGGACGCGGCCGACACCGCGTTCCTGGCCGACGTCGGCGAGTTGGTCGTGAAGCCGGCCCGGGGCGAGCAGGGCAAGGGGATCACCGTCGGAGTACGCACCGCCGAAGCCCTACGGACGGCCGTCGAACTGGCCGCCCGGTTCTGCCCGGAGGTGCTGCTCGAGGAGTTGCGCGCCGGCGAGGACCTGCGCGTCCTCATGATCGATCATGAGGTGGTAGCGGCCGCGGTGCGCCGACCAGCGTCGATCATCGGCGACGGGGTGCACGACATCACTGAGCTGATCAAGCGGCAGAGCCGCCGTCGGGCCGCCGCGACCGGCGGCGAATCCCGCATCCCGCTGGACGAGATGACCCGCGAGGTGGTCGCCGAAGCCGGGTATGCCCTGGCCGACATCCTGCCCGAGGGCGAGCTCCTGGTCGTCCGCCGAACCGCCAACCTGCACACCGGTGGCACGATCCACGATGTCACCGCGGAGCTGCATCCAGAGATCGCCGAGGCATGCGTGGCCGCAAGTAGGGCACTCGACATCCCGGTGACCGGGCTGGATCTGTTGGTGCCCGCCGCGGAGCACCCCGAGCACGTCTTCATCGAGGCGAACGAGCGCCCCGGCCTGGCCAACCATGAGCCGCAGCCGACCGCCGAACGCTTCGTCGACCTACTCTTCCCCGGGACGCGGGCCCCGCAGCGCCTCTGGTCCCCGGCGGGTGCGGCAAGCTCTGGAGTATGACCCCGACCCAGCCCGTACCCCTCCCGCTCGACCTCGACTACCTACGCCACGTCCTGGTGGAGTTACTGGAGATCCCGAGCCCGTCCGGGCGCACCGACCACGTACAGCAGTACGTGGGCGAGCGGTTGGCGGCGCTCGGGATCCCGTCCACGCTGACCCGACGTGGCGCGCTCAGCGCCTACCTGCCGGGCCCCCGGACGACCGGGGCCGACCGGGCGATCGTGGTGCACACCGATGTCATCGGTGGGATGGTGAAGCGGCTCAAGGAAAACGGGCGGCTGGAGCTCCAGCCGATCGGGACGCACAGCGCACGTTTCGCCGAGGGCGCCCACGTACGGGTCTTCACCGACCACCTGGATCGGGTGGTCACCGGTCAGGTGCTGCCGCTGAAGGCCAGTGGGCACCGCTACAACGACGCGGTGGACTCCCAGGGCATCGGCTGGGAGCTGGTCGAGGTCCGGGTGGACGAACCGGTGGACGATGCCGCCGGCCTCCGCGCGCTGGGGGTGGACGTGGGCGACTTCGTGGCGCTCCTGCCCAACCCACAGGTCACCGCTGCCGGGTACGTGAAGTCCCGCCATCTGGACGACAAGGCGGGCGTGGCGGCGGTGCTGACCGCCTGCAAGGCATTGGTTGACGCCGGGGTCACCCCGGCGGTCAGTGCCCACCTGTTGATCACCGTCACCGAGGAGATCGGCCACGGCGCCTCCCACGGGCTGGATCCGGATGTGGCCGAGATCGTCTCGGTGGACGCCGCCGTGGTCGCCCCCGGACAGCAGTCCCGGGAGAACGCGGCGACCCTGGCGATGGGCGACGGGGTAGGCCCGTTCGACTACCACCTGACCCGCAACCTGGCGGCGATCGCCCGTGATAACGACGTCGACCTGGTCCGCGACGTCTTCGACAACTACCGTTCGGACGTCGCGGCGGCGGTCGAGGCCGGTGCGCATGCCCGGGTGGCACTGCTCGGGTTCGGGGTGGACGCCACTCACGGCCATGAGCGCACCCATCTGGACGGGCTGCGCCACCTGACCCAGCTGCTCTGCCTCTACCTCCAGAGCGACCTGGTCTTCCCGGAGTGGGATGCAGAGCCCGCGGGTGAACTCGCGAAGTTCCCGTCGCTGGCCGTGCAGCCCGCGCAGGAGGACGGACCGCGCGAGGGCCCGATCGGCCTCCACGGCCTTACCTGAGCACACCTACGCCCGGGCGCGACCAGCACCCGCGCGGCTATCGCGAACCTGATCCGCCTTCCGCCCGAGCTTGTGATCGAAATCCGTTGCCTGGGGCACAGCGCTGTGGATAGCGTGGCGGTACACGGGAAAGGAGGTGGTCCAGACTTGTATAGCAATCGGACTCGTGAGGTGGCTGCCCGCTAGCCGCTGTCCTCGACAGTCGTCCACCCCACCGGGTGGGCAGGAAAGATCGTCGAGACCGTGTGGCAGCGGTGCGGCGAATCCATGACAGCCACCCGACCCCCGGGGTGCCGGCCCAGTCCAGCCGGCCCGCGCATCAGCGCGGAAGCCCCGGGGGTCGTTCTTTCCCCAGCAACGCGGGTGCGGCAGGAGGGCGGCATGTCGATGCGGGAACTGGTGGTGCTCGGGACGGCCAGCCAGACGCCGACCCGCACCCGAAACCACAACGGTTACGTCCTGCGCTGGGACGAAGAAGTGATCCTCTTCGATCCAGGGGAGGGCAGTCAGCGGCAGCTGCTGTACAGCACGGTGACCGCCACCGACCTGACCCGGATCTGTGTCACGCACTTCCACGGCGACCACTGTCTCGGGCTTCCCGGCACCATTCAGCGGCTCTCCCTGGACCGGGTGCCACACCCGGTCACGGTCCACTTTCCGGCGGGCGGTGCCGACTACTTCGCCCGGCTGCGGCACGCGTCGAGTTTTTACGAGACCGCCGAACTGGCGGTCACGCCGATCGATACGGACGGGCAACAGATCGCGCTCCGCAGCGGCACGCTGGAGGCCCGCCGGCTCCGGCACCCCGTCGAGACCTACGGATACCGGATCATTGAGCCAGACGGGCACCGGATGCTGCCGGAGCGGCTCTCCGCCCACGGGATAACCGGCCCAGCCGTCGGCGAGTTGCTGCGCATCGGCCACCTCGACGTGGCGGGAGGCCGCGTCACCCGGGAGCAGATGAGCGTGCCGCGGCCGGGCCAGCGGTTCGCGTTCGTGATGGACACCGGCCTCTGCGACGCGGTGTACGCTCTCGCCGACCACGCTGACCTCCTGGTCATCGAGGCCACCTTCCTGGCCTCGGAGGCCGCGCTCGCCGCCGAGGTTGGGCACCTCACCGCGGGACAGGCGGCGCGGGTCGCCACCGAGTGCGGGGTACGCCGCCTCGTGCTCACCCACTTCTCCCAGCGCTACCCGGACCTGGACCGCTTCGTCGCCGAGGCCCGGGAGCACTTCGCCGGTGATTTGGTGGTCGCCGAGGACCTGACGACCGTGTCGGTCCCGCCTCGACGGGTACCCTCGGCACGGTGACCGTCACGCTCCGCCCCGGGAGGGCGGACGACCTGATCGCGGTCGGGGCGCTGCACCAACGTTCCCGGGTCGCCGCCTATGCGCCCTTCCTGACCAGCGAAGCGCTGGCCACACCGACCCCGGCGGCGCTGGGGCAGTACTGGCGAGAACGGTGGAGCTACGAGCGCGCCGACCACGTGCTGACCGTGGCGGAACGGGACGGCCAGTTGGTCGGCTTCAGCTACCTGGGCCCCGACGACCAGGGGGACCCCGCCACCGGGCTGCTCCACGCGGTCCACCTGGAGCCGGCGGAGCGGGGCCGCGGGCTGGGCCGGATGCTGATGGCCAACGCCCTGGCCGAGATGCGATCCCGTGGGTGGCGAGTCGCGGCACTCTGGGTGTTGCGGCAGAACGGGCCGGCCCGCCGCTTCTACGAGCACGGCGGGTGGCGGCCGACCGGCGTCGCCCAAGAAGAGCTGATCGGCTCGACTCCCGCCGTGCTGCTCCGCTACCGGCGAGAGTTGTAGCTCCGGTAGGGCGAGGTGGCGCCGGCAGGGCCCCCGCCCACACCCGGGGTCGGCGGGGGCCCGGCGGACCGATCCGGTGTCCGTCAGCGGGAACCGAGGTGGGCGAGCAGGTCCTGCCGGGTGAGAACCCCCTTCGGTTTGCCGTCAATCAGCACCAGAGCGGCGTCAGACTTCTCCAACAGGGTTACCGCCTCGCTGACCGGCTGCCCGCCGCCGATCATCGGCAGTGGCGCGGCCATGTGCCGCTCGATGGTGTCGTGCAGCTGCGCCTGGCCGGTGAAGAGCGCGTCGAGCAGGTCCCGCTCCGCGACCGACCCGGCCACCTCTCCGGTCACCACCGGCGGTTCGGCCTTGAGCACCGGCAGCTGGGAGACGCCGTACTCGCGCAGGTAGTCGATCGCGTCGCGGACCGTCTCGGTCGGGTGCACGTGCACCAGCTCCGGCAGCCCACCCGGCTTGCCGGCGAGCGTCTCGGCGATGGTGGGCTCGCTGCCGGAGTTGTCCAGGAAGCCGTACCGGGCCATCCACGAGTCGTTGAAGATCTTGGACAGGTAGCCGCGTCCCCCGTCCGGCAGCAGCACCACGACCACGTCGTCCGGACCGGCCGCACGGGCCACCTCCAGCCCCGCGACGACCGCCATCCCGCAGGAGCCACCGACCAGCAGCCCCTCGGTCCGGGCCAGCCGGCGGGTCATCTCGAACGACGCCTTGTCGGAGACCTCAACGATCCCGTCGGCGATCTCCCGGTCGTAGGTCTCCGGCCAGAAGTCCTCACCGACCCCCTCGACCAGGTACGGCCGCCCGGTGCCACCGGAGTAGACCGAACCCTCCGGGTCAGCGCCGATCACCTTGACCCGCCCCGCCGACGCCTCCTTCAGGTAGCGCCCGATACCGGAGATCGTGCCACCGGTGCCGACCCCCGCGACGAAGTGGGTGATCCGACCCTCGGTCTGCGCCCACAGCTCCGGTCCGGTGGTCTCGTAGTGGGAGCGGGGGTTCGCCGGGTGGGCGTACTGGTTGGGCTTCCAGGCACCGGGGATCTCCCGGGCCAGGCGATCGGAGACGTTGTAGTAGGAGCGTGGATCCGCGGGCGCGACAGCCGTCGGGCAGACGACCACCTCGGCGCCGTAGGCACGCAGCACGTCCTGCTTGTCCTGGCTGACCTTGTCCGGGCAGACGAAGACGCACCGGTAGCCCTTGAGCTGGGCCACCAGCGCCAGCCCGACCCCGGTGTTTCCACTGGTCGGCTCGACGATCGTGCCGCCTGGACGGAGGATCCCCGCCTGCTCGGCGTCCTCCACCATGCGCAGGGCGATCCGATCCTTGACCGACCCGCCGGGATTGACGTACTCCACCTTCACCAGGACGGTGGCCTGGATGCCCTCGGTCACGTTGCGCAGGCGTACCAGCGGGGTGTTGCCGATCAACTCGACTACGTTGTCGTAGTACTGCACCTGGTTGTGCCCTTCTCCTCCGGTGCCGCCGGATGGGCGGCCGGGCAGACGAATGATGTCGCGCTCAGCCTACGTCCCGTCAGCCCGCCGTCTCGCCCGGGACGACCGAAGCCTGGCGCGCCTCCCACTCCAGGAACCGCTCGGTCTCGGCGAGTACGCTGCCGGCGAGCCAGGTGACCATGACCGCGTCGTCGGCCAGCCCGAGCAGCGCCAGGCCGAGCTCCGGCAGCAGGTCAACCGGAGAGACGATGTACGCCGTGGCGGCGGTCATCAGCGCCAGCCGAAGGCCCCCGTCGTACCGTCCCCGGACGGTCGCCAGGATCATCCGAGGCAGCGCCGCCACCCGTGTCCCGAGACCGGGCCCACCTCGTACGCCGACCGCGAGTGCCCGGGCCAACGCGAGAAACGCCGCCCGTCGGTGCAGTGTCTTCCCCATCTGCTCACTCCTTCCCAATGCCAGCGTGCCGCCCCGGCACAAGCCGGGCCGGTGCCGGTTCCCGGCGGCGGGGAGCCGGCACGGCGCCGGTGTCCGGTGACGGGTTCGCGTAATGTCGGTGCATGGGGGTCGCTGATTCCGTTGTCCCGGCCGGTCCACGCTGGCAGGTCGCCTGGCGCGTCACCCGACTGGTCGTGCTCGGCGCCGGCGCCACGGCCGCCGCCGCGGCTACCGCCGGCGGTGTCCTGATCGGCCAGGCCCGGCAGGCGCGGCGAAGCATCCCACCAGCGGAGGCACCACCGCCGCGCTGCGATGGAGTCTACGGGGCAAAGCTGCCCGGCCCAGCGGTCACCATGGTCGTGCTGGGCGACTCCTGCGCTGCCGGCTACGGCGTGCACCGCCGCCGCGAAACACCGGGGGCACTGCTCGCCACTGGCGTTTCCCGCCGGCTACACCGACCGGTCCGGCTGCACCGGTTCGCTGTGGTGGGGGCGCTCTCCGCCGTGCTGCGCCACCAGGTCGAGGCGGCGCTCGAAGCTCGACCCGACGTCGCCGTCATCCTGATCGGCGGTAACGATGTCACCAATCGCACCCCGCCCGCCGTGGCCGTGCGTTACCTGATCGAGGCGGTGACCACGCTTCGCGCCGCTGGCTGTGCGGTGGTTGTCGGCACCTGCCCGGACCTGGGGGCGATCCGCCCCATCCAGCCGCCGCTGCGCTGGCTGGCCCGCCGTTGGAGTCGCCAGCTCGCCGCCGCCCAGACGGTCGCTGTGGTCGAGGCCGGCGGCGCGACAGTCTCCCTCGGCGACCTACTCGGTCCCCGGTTCACGGCGGAGCCGGCCCGGATGTTCGCGTGGGACCGATTCCACCCGTCGGCAGAGGGCTACGCGATGGCCGTGGCAGCGTTGCTGCCGACCGTCCTCTCCGCCCTCGGGGCAGGGCCGGAGCGCGGGGCTTCGCCATCGCGGACCCGAGGCGTACGGTCGCTGCCAGAGGCCGCCCAGGAGGCGGCGCGGCACGCGGGGACCGAGGTCAGCGGCGCCCAGGTTCGGGGCCGCGATCGCGGCCCGGCGGGCCGGTGGGCGCAGCTACGCCGACGAGCCTTCTTCGGTGCTGTGCCCCAGTCCGACCCGGCGGTGGACGTGCCCCACAGTGGAGAGGATGGCATGCAGGAGCGGAGGAATGAGCACGGGGCGGTGGCACCGTGACCTACCGCTTCCGCCCGGGCTTCTCCCGCCGGCTCGGGCGGGCCACGGCCGGCTGCTTCGCCGCCGCGGCGGTGGGGGGCGCCGCCCTCCTGGCTGGACAGGCCTTCGCCGCCCGACATCGGCGTTATGCCCAACCCGAGCTGGGGTTGGCCCTGCAGGCCACGGTCGGCCAGGCCGACGCTCCCCCGCTGCGGCTCGTGCTCCTCGGAGACTCGTCCGCACTCGGAGTCGGCGTGAGCCGGCTACCGGATACCGTCGGTGGGCAGCTGGCCCACCTGCTCGCTGAGGGGCCGGCCGGGCAGCCAGTCCACCTCTCCAGCGTGGGCGTCTCGGGCTCCCGCTCCGCGGATCTGGCCACCCAGGTCGCTCGGGCGCTGCTCGGGGAGCGACCCGATGTGGCGGTGATCCTGATTGGCGCGAACGACGCCACCACCCTGCGCCGGTCGACCGACGCCGCCGCCTACCTCGGGGCCGCGGTGCACCGGCTCCGAGCGGCGCGGGTCGAGGTTGTGGTCGGGACCTGCCCTGACCTCGGGGCGGTGCGCGCGATCGCGCCCCCGCTACGGCACCTGATCAGCTGGTCCGGTCGGCGGACGGCGCGGGCCCAGACCCTTGCGGTACTCACCGCCGGTGGGACGGTGGTGGATCTCGCCACTGAGGCCGGTCCGGTCTTCCGGGCCGACGCCGGCACGTTCTGCCACGACGGCTTCCACCCGTCTGCCGACGGGTACCGGGTGTGGGCACACGCTCTCTTCCCGGCGGTGGCCGCTGCCACGACGATGGCGGCTCGACACGGTCGGCCGCGGTGACATTTCCCGGGTCCGGCACGGCTTCCGCCCGATGTTACTGACCGGTTAGGTTTGGCCCATGCCGATTGAGTCGTCCCGCGATGCTGTCATCGTCGCCACCGCCCGCTCCCCCATCGGCCGGGCCCGCAAGGGGTCCCTGCGCGAGCTCCGCCCGGATGACCTCACCGCCACCATCGTGCAGGCCGCCCTCGACAAGATCCCCCAGCTCGACCCGAGCGAAATCGACGATCTGTACCTGGGCTGTGGTCTGCCCGGCGGTGAGCAGGGCTTCAACCTGGCCCGCGTGGTCGCCACCCTGATGGGGCGCGACGACCTGCCCGGAGCCACCCTGACCCGCTACTGCGCGTCGTCCCTGCAGACCACGCGGATGGCGATGCATGCGATCCGGGCAGGTGAGGGTGACATCTTCGTCTCCGCCGGCGTCGAGACCGTCTCCCGGTACGCCCGGGGCACCTCCGACGGTCTGCCGCCGGAGGCGCAGGCGCTCGTCGGTGGGGGCTGGGAGAACCCCCGCTTCAACGCCGCGCGGGAGCGTTCGACGGCCCGCGCCAAGGGCGGAGCCGAGGCATGGACGGACCCGCGGGACACCGGCGACCTGCCCGACATCTACCTGGCGATGGGGCAGACCGCGGAGAACCTGGCCCAGATTCACGGCATCACGCGGGCCGAGATGGACGAGTTCGGCGTGCGCAGCCAGAACCGCGCCGAACAGGCGATCGCCGCCGGGTTCTGGGCTCGGGAGATCACCCCGGTGACCACCCCGGACGGCACCGTGGTCAGCGCCGACGACGGTCCCCGACCCGGCGTCACCCGCTCCGCCGTCTCCCAGCTGGAGCCGGTCTTCCGGCCCGACGGCCGAATCACCGCCGGCAACTGCTGCCCCCTCAACGACGGCGCCGCCGCCGTAGTGATCATGAGCGCGCAGCGGGCAAGCGACCTCGGGGTCACCCCCCTGGCACGAATCGTCTCGACCGGCGTGACCGCACTCTCGCCGGAGATCATGGGGCTCGGCCCGGTCGAGGCATCGAAACAGGCGTTGAAGCGGGCTGGGATGACCATTGACGACGTGGACCTGGTGGAGATCAACGAGGCCTTCGCCGCGCAGGTGATCCCCTCCTACCGGCAGTTGGGCATTGCCGCGGAGAAGCTGAACGTGATGGGCGGCGCCATCGCCGTCGGTCACCCGTTCGGCATGACCGGCGCACGGATCACCGGCACCCTGCTCAACGCCCTCCAGTGGCACGACGCGACGGTCGGCCTGGAGACGATGTGTGTCGGCGGCGGCCAGGGCATGGCCATGCTGATCGAACGTTTGCACTGAGGTTCCGGGAGCCGGCCCGCTGCGGGTCGAAAGGGCCCGTGCCGATCGGGCACGGGCCCGCCGGCTCCGCTGGTGCCTCTCAGAGGGCCACGCGGGTCGCCGTGACCACGCTGGTGGCCTGCGCCAGCGCCGCATCCGAGGCCGTTGCGGCCAGCAGATCGGCCGCCACCACCCGCAGTTGGTCCGGCAGGGCAAGGTCGTGGTCGAGTCGGGGCACGACCCGGCGGGGCCGCGCCTCGGCGTCGGCGGCCAGATCCGCGAGCTCCTGCACGAGTCGGTGCACGAGGTCGGCCCGGGAGACGTCTCCGCCGGTAGCACTCGCGGCCCACCGTGGCTGTTGCCAGTGCCCCACCTGTCGCACGATGAGCTCCACCGTCCGTCTCAAGTCCCCGGCCTGGTCCACGGCGCCGAGTTTACTCCGAAGCCGTCGGCGGCCTGCCCGTCAGCATCGCTGACCACCGTCGTCGCCGTCGGGCCAGCCGCGGAGCAGCCGGCCCGCGATCGTCAGCTGGAAACGGCGATGCCCGGCCGCTTTCGCAGGCCGGGCATCACCGTTTCGCGGAGGCGATCAGTCGTCACCCTGGAAGTAGCTCAACAGGCGAAGGATCTCGATGTAGAGCCAGATGAGGCTCACCAGGATGCCGAAGGCGGCGACCCAGGAGTAGCGCTGCGGCAACCCCATCCGGACGCCGTCCTCGACCTCCTTGAAGCTCAGCACGAAGCTGAGCGCCGCCACGACGATGACGACGAGGCTGAACCCGATCGCCAGCGGGCTGCCGTCGCGCAGCCCGGTGTTGATGCCGAAGAGCGACAACACCAGGTTGATCATGATGACCGCGAAGAGGCCGGCCATCACCGCGACCATGCCCTTGACGAACTTCGGGGTGGCCCGGATGGCCTTGGCCCGGTAGAGCATCGCCATCAGGAAGAAGACGCCGAAGGTGGCCACGACCGCTTGGAGCACGATGCCGTCGTAAAGCGTCTCGAAGTACTTGCTGACGGCACCAACAAGCACGCCTTCGACGACGGCGTACGCGACGACCAGCGCCGGGTTCGCCATCCGCGAGAACGAAATAATCAGGCCGAGCACCAGGCCGACCATTGCGGCGCCAATCCACGCGACGCCGAGCAGCGCCTCCGGGATCATCACCCACGCGGCAGCGGCGACCACGCCGAGGATGCCGAGTAGGCTGACCGTCTTCACCACCACGTCGTCAACCGTCATGGTGTTGACGGCCGGCGGCGCGGCCGGGTAGCCGGCCTGCGTCGGGTACTGCTGGGGGTAGCCGGGCTGTCCGTACGGCCCGGTCGGGGCGTACCCGGTGGCCCGCTCACGCTCGGCCGCCTGGCCGAGCCGGGCGAGCACCGGGTTCGAGGTCTTCACTGTCAGGCCTCCCTCAGGGGGTCGTTGCACGTCAACGTGCAGCATCAAGGATAAACGGCCAAGCGGAGTCGTGGAGATCGCACAGGGCCGGTGTTGGACGATGCCCCGACGGCGGCTGACCGCAGGTGCCCGGGGCGGGGATCGAACCCGCACGCCTTTCGGCAGCCGCTTTTAAGGCGGCCGTGTCTGCCATTCCACCACCCGGGCGGGTGACACCGACACGCCGACACGCGACGGTGCAGTGCCACCGTAACCGGTCTGCGGCCAGCAGGCGTACCCGCAGTCCCGCCGCGCCGGGGCTTCGCCCGGCCCGGCGTGGCGCCGCGACGCCGGCCGAGCCCTACGCCCCTGCTAGCCAGGGCTGACCGGCTGCGATGCCTCAACGAACTCCTCGCGCGGATCATGCAGCTGGCCGAGAGCGACAGCCTCACGCTTGAGGAAGAACGCCAACGTCCAGTCGGCGACCACTCGGACCTTTCGGTTCAGCGAGGGGATCCGGCTCATGTGATAGGTCCGGTGCATGAACCAGGCGGGCAGGCCCTTCATCTTGATGCCATACACCTGCGCCACCCCCTTGTACAGGCCTAGGCTGGCGACGCTGCCGGCGTGCTGGTGCTGGTAGGGCACCGGCTCCAGGCCCCGGATGACGTTGACGATGTTGTCGGCCATCCGATTTGCCTGACGCACCGCGTGCTGGGCGCTCGGCGAGCAGTAGTTGCCGGGCTCCTTCGTCAGATCCGGCACCGCGGCGCAGTCCCCGGCGCTCCAGGCATCCGCCACCACCTGATCACCGTCGACGACCTGCAGCGTGGGCTGACAGGTGACCCGCCCCCGCTCGTCGCGGGGGAAGTTCGTTGCGTCCAGCATCGGCGAGGGCTTCACTCCGGCTGTCCAGACGATCGTGTCGGCCGGAAAGCTGTCGCCGTCCGAGAGCCTCACCAGCCCGTCAACGCAGGACTCCAGCCGGGTACCCAACCGAATGTCCATCCTGCGCCGGAGGAGTTGCCGCACCGTGTAGGCACCCATGTCCGGATCGACCTCGGGCAGCACCCGCTGCGTCGCCTCGACGAGCACCCACCGCATGTCGTCCGGGTTCAGCTCCGGGTAGTACCGCAGCGCGCTCCGGGTCATATCCTCCATCTCGGCGAGCGCCTCGATGCCGGCGTAACCCCCGCCGACGAAGACGAACGTCAGAGCCCGCTGGCGCAGCGCCGGATCCGGCGTGGCCGCGGCGACATCGAGCCGATCCAGCACATGGTTGCGCAGGTAGATCGCCTCGCCGATGGTCTTGAAGCCGATGCCGCACTCGTGCAGCCCGGGAATCGGCAGCGTCCGGGAGACCGAACCGGGGGCGATGACCACCTGGTCGTACCGGATCTCGCGGGCCGGACCGGCGATCGGCTGGACCGACGCGGTCTTGGTGGCGTGGTCGATCTGAGTGACCGCGCCCACGACGACGGTGCATCGGCGCAGCTCCCGCCGCAGCGGCACCACGGAGTGCCGGGGCGAGATGCTGCCCGCCGCCGCCTCTGGGAGGAACGGCTGATAGGTCATGTGGGGCTGCGGGTCAACGACGATAACCTCGGCCTCCCGCGGGCCGAGCCTCTTCGACAGCCGCAGCGCTGCGTAGAGCCCGACGTGTCCGGCACCCACCACAAGGATCCGCTTCGGATTCACCCCTCTATCTTCCGCGGCGACTCAGCGAAATCCCCGGCTACGGGGGCCGTTGTGACTGAACACAAGTCCTGACCCCACCTAAGCCGGACATACCACCCTCAGCGTCGACGGAGTAGCCATCCCAGTAACACAGTCACCAGCACCGCTACCACCAGCCCGGCCACCGTCACCACCTGTAGTCCCTGCTCTCCGCCGAGCCCCGCCAGCTCAACCAGGAGCACGCCCAGCACCGCCGTGCCGAGCAGTACGGCGACCGCCCGCAGCAGCCAGCGCAGAACCAGGGCCGGATCCACCACCGCGTCGTATGGCAACACGGCCACGAGCGCGCAGAGGGTGTGGCCGAGATAGAGCGCCGCCGCCACGGCGAGCAACCGCCAGAGCGCGACCGGCCGACCGTAGCCATCAATGGCCAACACCCATCCGCCCACGGTCAGCAGGGCGACAACGGTCGGCCAGATCCGCCGTGGCCCCACCGCCGGCAACAGCGCCACCACCGGCGCCACCAGCAGCTGGCCCCGCAGGACCTCCACCGGAAACGCGAGCACCAGCCCGACCAGCGCACTGAGGAAGATGCCCGCCCGGAGCAGCAACGGCAGCAGCGTGATCCGGGTCACCGCGCGTCGGGCCGCGTGGATCCGGGTGATCACGGCGCTCATCGCGGCCCGCCCCCGGCCCGGGCCAGCCGGCTCACCGGGCCCCCGCTCTCGGCGCAGCCGCCAGCCGGGCCACGTCCCGCAGCACCTCATCCAAGCTGCCCGCGCCGGCCCACCGCACCACCGGCACACCGTGTTCCCGCAGCTGGCGCAGCATCGTGTCCCGATCAAGCCGCCACAACCGGTGCGCCGCCTCCGACCAACGCCGCTCCCGCGACGGAGCCAAATCAGCGGGGAGCGTGTCCACCGCCACGACGAAGCGCCCCGACCAGGCCAGGCGGGCCAGCATCTGGGCGGATCGTTCGTCCAACAACGGCGTGAGCACCACCACCAACGCTTCCGAGGAGAGCAGCTGCGCTCCGAAGACCGAGTCGTACAGTTCGTGCGAAGAGGACTGGGGGTGTACGTCGAGCAACCACTCCAGCACCATCAGGTAGTGGCGACGGCCGGTGGCCGGACGCAGCCGGCGGCCGGCCGGACCGTACTCCAGCATCGACACCCGGTCCCCCCGGTGCAGGTAGTGCTCCGCGATCGCCGCAGCAGCCCGAACCGTCGTGTCCAGCACCGAGGCAGTGCCCCCGACACCGCCGGAGCGGCCCGCCTCGGCGAGCACGTCGAGCAGCAGTACCACCTCCGCGTCCCGGTCGGAGAGCGTGGCCGCGACGTGCAGCTGCCGGGCCCGCAGCGAGACCCGCCAGTCCACCCGACGCAACCGGTCACCGGGGCCGAAGACCCGTACGCCGGCCAGCTCGCCACCTTCGCCGGGGCGGCGCGAATGGTGCGCGCCGACCAGGCCCGCCGCGCGGGGCATCGCCTCCACCGCGTCGAAGGGATCAGTCACCGGGTAGGTACTGACCGAGACCGCCTCGGCCACCACCGTGCGGGAGACCAGTAGTCCGAGCGCGGCGCAGGCCTGGACCCCGACGGGTCCCAGCGGATGTCGTCCCCAGCGGCGAACGGTACCGACGAGGTCCACCTCGACCAGGGCACCAGCCGGTACGGCGCTCGCCAAGGGACGGTCAACGACCGACTGCCCGCCGTGCGATGCGGCGGTCGCCGCCGTACCGGCGATACTCACCCGGTCGACCCGCAGCCACCGCGACGCTCGACTCTGCAGCAGCGCAAGGTCGTAGTCGACCGGTTCCGGATTACCGACGGTGACCTGCCCGGAAAGCTCGCCCCCCTCCACCAGGTTCCCCTCGGCGGCGGCGATCCGGACCTCCGGCAACGCGGCGGGCCGACGGCGCAGGGCGTACGCGGTGCCCATCGCGAACGGGGCAGCCAACACGACCAGGTCAACCCGCCCGAGTAGCACGCCGGCGATCAGGAGCAGACCGGTCAGGAGCACCGCCCGGCCGAACGCCCAGGTCGGCGTCCAGCCACCGGTGTGCTCCGGCGGTGACGGCGCGGTGGACGAGGTCATCAGCGGACGGGCAGGCCGGTGGCGTAGCTGGGCAGCGCACCGCTGGCCGGAGCCGGGGTGTCCGCCAGCACCTCGTCCACGACGACAGCCGGAGCGACCCGACGCAGCCACAGCTCCGGGCGGAGCGTGATCCGGTGTGCCAGCGCCGGCACCGCCACCTCCTTGACATCCTCCGGCACCACGTAGTCCCGCCCGGCCATCACCGCGCGGACCCGGGCCAGCAGCAGCAACGCCAGCGAGCCACGCGGGGAGGCACCGACCAGCACCGAGGGGTGCTCCCGGGTAGCCCCGGTAAGCGCGACCAGGTATTGACCGATCGAGTCCTCCACCACCACGTCCTCCAGCGCGGCCTGCATCGCGCGCAGGGTCGCGGCGTTCACCACCGGCTTGATCTCCGCCTCCTCCCGACGGCGGGAAATCCGGCGGCGCAGCACCTCCCACTCCTCGCCGGGGTCGGGATATCCGAAGGAGACCCGCAGCAGAAAGCGGTCCAGCTGGGCCTCGGGCAACGGGTACGTGCCCTCGTACTCGACCGGGTTGGCGGTCGCGAGCACATGGAACGGCTCGTCGAGCCGGTAGGTGACGCCCTCCACCGAGACCTGCTTCTCCTGCATCGCCTCCAGCAGCGCGGACTGGGTCTTCGGCGGAGTGCGGTTGATCTCGTCGGCGAGGAGCAGGTTGGTGAAGACCGGCCCGGCGCGGAACGCGAAGTCCCCACTGCGCTGGTTGTAGAGGAAGGAGCCGGTGACGTCGGCGGGCAGCAGGTCCGGAGTGAACTGGAGGCGCCGGAAGTCGAGCCCGAGGGCCTGGGCGAAGGACCGGGCAGTCAACGTCTTACCCAGCCCGGGTAGGTCTTCGAGCAACACGTGCCCGCCGGCCAGAATCCCGGCGAGGACCAGCTCCAGCGCCTCCCGCTTCCCGACCACAACCTCACCGACCGCGTCCAACACCGCGTGGGCAAGGTGGCCGACCTCCGTGGCGGGTAGCTTCCGGTCCACGTCGTTCATCACAGTTTCTCCAGTTCGGCGACGATCGCCGCGAGCTCGCGCGGCGGCGGCGGGCGGCGAGGCGGGTGCTCCAGGAAGGTCGACAGCCGATCACCGAGCAGTACGCGGGCGCGGGCGGGGTCCGACCCGCGGGTCACCCCGTGCCGTAGCCGGATCCGTTCGTCGGCCAGCTCCCCGAGTCGGGGCAGGATGGTCCCGTTGAATCGCTCGGCCCGGTTGGCCGCCCAGCCCAGCGGATTCTCCCAACTGTTGATCGCCGCGCGCAGCGCGTCGTGCTGGTCGCCACCACCCGCGTGGAGCTCGGCCGGGTCGTGCAGGGCCATTTGGACGGGAGGCGACGCAGGTGGTGGACGGAGCGCTCGGACGACCTGGCGCACCACGAAGAGCGCGAGTACGGCAGCGACCAGTACCGGTAGCGACATCTGGAGCCCGGCCGCGCGGAGACCGGCAACCACAACGACCACCACGGCCCCGGCGCCAGCAAGGCTACGCAGCAACAGCCGCAGCGGTCCGCCGCGAGCCGAATCCCGGTGCGGGCTCCGCTGCGGCCTCCGCTCCTCCTCGGCGCTGAGCAGGTCGTCGATGCTGGTGCCACTCACCGCGACACCTCCTCGTACCGGGTCCGGAGCCGTCGGTTGGTCACGCCGGCCCCTTCCCGCTCGTGCCGGCCAGAGCGGTCAGCTCCCCGCGGAGCCGGCGCAACGCGGCCCGGGCCTGGTCCCGGGTACGCGCGTCCACTGGCCGGGTAGCGTAGCGCGCCTCCCGGTAGACGTGTGCGAACTCGGCCAGCACGTCGGCGCTGGCGATCGCGGGTACGCCGGCGCCCGGATCTCCCTGTAGGAGGCGAACCACCAGCTCGGTGGGGGTGTCCCCGGCCAGTTGGCGGACCCCGGCACCGGCGGCGGCCTCCTCCAGGCGAACCCAGCAGGCGATGACCACCGTACGCGGATCGGTGCCGGTGTCGTCGAGGTCAACCAGGCCGGCGTCGAGCGCGGCGACGACCTCCCGGGCCGTGCCTTCCGCCGTGCGCGGGATCCGGCGCTCGGACCTGCGCCGTGTGCTTCGTCGAAGCACACGGCGCAGGAGCGTCCCGACCAGGAAGCCGGCGACGGCCAACCCGGCCACCCCGAGCAACGCAAGGAGTGCGGTTCGCCACCAGTCGGGACGCTGTTGGCTGTTCAGCTCACCCGCGTCGCGTGGCTCTACCGGGATCGATGAGACCGGCTCGGCCGTCGGGTATTCCGGGACGAATGGCAGTTGTTCGGCCGCGGGCGGGATGCGGCTCGACCCGAGCGACGAATGGGCGGCCGCGGCGGTAGCGGCGGCCAACAGGAGCAGCACCGCCGCGACCGGCCACCACCGGCGCAGGACACCGCTGTCGGCGGGAACCAAGGGTGCGGATCGGTGCGTCCGGTCCGTCATCCCAGTCCCCGCAGCCCTTACTCCACCCCGGCCAGTCGCTTCGCCCGGGCGAACACGTCGTCCAGCATCCCTGGTGTCAGCCGCCCGGTAAAAGTGTTCTGCTGGCTGACGTGGTAGCAGCCGAGCAGATCCGGCACGGCGCTCCCGGACCAGTGTGCCCCATGCGTGAAAGCGGGTCGCGGGCTGGGCGGGGGCATCCCGTAGACCCGGTGCAGAGTCGGCCACCATGCGGCCCAGGCGAAGGCGCCCAGCGCGACCACGACCCGCAGGTTCGGCCGGAGCAATGCGACTTCGCGGTGCAGCCACGGCTGGCAGGTGTCACGCTCGCCCGGGGTGGGCTTGTTGCCCGGTGGCGCGCAGCGCACTGCCGCGAAGACCCGGGTGTGGCGCAGGGCCAACCCGTCGTCGGCGGCGACACTGGTCGCCTGGTTGGCCAGCCCGGCCCGGTGTAGGGCGGCGAAGAGGACATCGCCGGAACGGTCGCCGGTGAAGACCCGGCCGGTCCGGTTGCCGCCGTGTGCGGCCGGCGCGAGGCCGAGCAGGGCGATGCGGGCCCTCGGGTCGCCGAAGCCGGGCACGGGTCGCCCCCAGTACTCCTGCTCCCGGAAGGCCGCGCGTCGAGTACGGGCCACCTCCTCCCGCCACTCGACGAGGCGGGGGCAGGCGGAGCAGTCGCTGATCGCCGTGTCCAGTGCGGTGAGGCTGGTCGCCCCCGCCGCGGCCCCGGCGACCTGCACTGCGGTACGCGGGCCGACGGTAACCGCGCGTACCGGCTGCCCGCGCCGAATCCCGGCGGGTGTTCCGCCGGGATTCGCCGATCTGTGGTCAGCCAAGCTTCACCCGAAAGAGTTCCAGGGTGCGGGCCCATGCCGTGGCGGCGGCCCGCTGGTCGAAGTTCTCCGGCCGGTCCTCGTTGAAGAAGGCGTGCGCGGTGCCGGGGTAGTCGTAGGTCTGGCAGGCACCGCCGCCGGTCTCGATGGCCCGACGAACGAACTGTACTCCCGGGTCGGCCGAGGTGCCGTCGGCCTCGCAGCAGTGGATGGCGGCAGCCTTGCCCGCGTACTCCGGCCACTCCGGGCGCATCCCCTCCCCGGGCAGCCGGGGATAGAAGGCCGAGGTCGCCACGATCCGCTCGGTCCGGGCGACGGACCAGAGCGCCAGGCTGGCTCCGGCACAGAAGCCGACGCAACCGATCTTGCCGACGACCTCTGGCCGACCCGCGAGGTAGTCGGCCGCCGCGGCCACATCCGCCGCGGCGGCGTCCAACTGCCCGCTGTTGAGCAGGTTCCGGGGTTCGTCCGGTTTGTTGGCCGGACCGCCACGCCGCAGGTCCGGGGCGAGGGCGACGAAGCCGGCCTCAGCGAAGCGGTCAACGACCGCTCGGACGTGCGATGCCAGGCCCCACCAGTCCTGGATCACAATGACCGCCGGGCTGGCCGTACCACCGGGCGGCACCATGAGATACCCCCCGCCCGTACCACCGTTGCACCGGTACGTCACCATGTCGCCCATCGGCCGTCCTCCTAGCGGTCAGTCATCGTTGGCTGGTCGCCCAGTGGTCCTACGTGCCGGTAGCCTGCCACGCCACGCGAGCCCCCGGGAAGACGCCGGAGAAGTGGCGTTCACCTCCCGAACACCAATCGATGACCCAGGTACGGCGACGGCGGCGCGGTTTCACCCGCGCCGCCGTCGCCGTACTCCCGTACGCCGCTCAGGAGTTGGTGGTCAGGCAGAGCAGATAGCCCGTCTTGCCCGGGGCGATGTTGCTGAAGATGTAGTACTCCTCGTTCTCCTGGAAGTACTGGTTACACGCTTCGCCGGACTCGGCCTGCTCCTCGGTCTGATCCTCGGCGCGACCGACCACCTTGTACGTCGCCTCAGCGGAGGCACAGTCGACGACCTTACCCCCGTCGACCTCCTCCATCTCGTCGCCGATGGTCGCGGGTAGTTCGGCGATGCAGTCACCAGCCTTGGCTTCCGCGGTCTCGTCTGTCCCACCGAGCACCGCGCCAAGGCCGAACTTGAGGCCAGCGACCACCAGGAACGCGACGATCGCGCCAACGATGCCGAAGACCTTCTTGCGACCGGACTTCCGAGCTGGCTCTGGGGCCGGGGCACCGGCCTGGGGTACGCCGGTGGGCGGCTGCATGCCCGCCGGCTGTGGGACGTCGGGGTTGGCGGGGGGTACGACCTGCTCCGGCACGGATTTTCCTTCCAGGGGTTGATAGTGCGGAGGAAACCGTAGACGATCAACAACACGCTTATTGCCCGGCAGCCTCATCCCTTCGGTCATTTTCGTCGCTACGAAAATGTGGCTTACCACCCTGAAAACGGGCGCCGGTGCTTCCCGGGGCGCTCAGCCGGTGGGCGCGACACCCGGCGCGGGCGCGGATGTCGGCGGGATCTCCGGCGTGGTCGGTGCGGTCTCCGCTGGGGCCTCCGGTGTGGTGACCGACGGCGCCTCCGGTGTCGTTGGTGCGGTATCCGGCACGGTTGGCGGGACCGCCGAGTCTGGTTGGACCGTTCCGGGTGGAGCGGGGAGGGCCGGCGGGGACGCGTCAGCTGTGGGCCGCGGCCCGAACGGGGCCGCCTCCGGGCAGTACGGGTAGCCACGCAGCAGCGAGTTGGCGCCAGCGATCTCATCCCGGCTGATCACGTCCCGCACGTCAGCGCATTCCGGATAGCCGAGTCGGATGGGATCGCCGTTCTGGTCGAACAGCCGCGCGTAGTCCACCAGCTGACCCTCGGTGTCATAGACGAAGACGTCGCGGATGTGGTCGTATCGGCTGTCGACCGAGATCGGAGCGTAGTAGTCACCCGCACCGCGCCGATCCTCCAGATAGACCAGCGCCGCCAGCCCGAAACCGACGAGCACCAGGTTACCGAGGACCAGCAGCCGTCCCGGCCAGATCTGCGACCCGCGGTCCCGCCGACCGAGCATGACCGAGGCGATGACCAGGGCCGCCAGGATCATCAGGCCAAGCGACAGGTGGCCGCCGAACCTGGGTAGTAGCCCAATTCCGCCGTTGAGACCGGTAGTGAGCACGGCCAGCAGCATCGCCGCGAGATAGCCGCGCAGCACCCACCAGCCCGGGGCGAGTAGGTCCAGGAAAGCGCGCACCGTCGGATACCCGAGGGGTGGGCCGAGTTGCCGGTCGAGGGTGTTCAGCCGGGCACGGAACCGGTCAACAAAGGCGGTCAGCCCTCCGGTCGCCGACCGGCGACCGACTCCGACCCCCGCAGCGATCCGCAGCTCAACGGCGTACGCCTCCGGCTCACCGAGCCGTTCCACCAGCGTTCCGTCGGACTCGGCGGCCACCACGGCGAGGTGCGCTGGCAGATCCTCGGTCAGTTCGTCGCGGATCGCCGGCGGCAGGTCGGTCAGGGCGCCTCGAACCCGGGCGACGTAGTCGGCTATCTCCTGCTCAGTGACGGTCATGCCGCCCTCCCCCGATCGTCGAGCAGCGTGTCCATGGTGCTGGCGAATGAGCGCCAGCGCTTGCCGGAGCGCGCGACCTGGTCGCGGCCGGCGGCGTTCAGCGAGTAGTACTTGCGGTGTGGCCCGGATTCGCTGGGCACCACGTATGTGGTGAGCAGCCCCGCCGCGAAGAGACGCCGCAACGTGCCGTAGACCGAGGCGTCGCCCACCTCGGTCAGGCCGGCGTCGCGTAGTCGACGCAGGATGTCGTAGCCGTAGCCGTCCTCTTCCCGAAGCACCGCGAGGACAGCCAGGTCCAGCACGCCCTTCAAGAGCTGTGTGGTGTCCATACAAAGAACAGTACTATTTAATACGCAGTAGCGTCAACCGGCTAGGCGAGCCCACTCCAGGGCAGGCGAGCCGGAGCAGGAAACTTCGCGTGATAGATGGCGGCGGAAGCCTCCCGACTCCACTCCGGCATTCCTTCGGGCACATCCGCCGGATCGACGACCACCTCGACGAAGGTCAACCGCTCCGGACGCTCGTCGATATCGGACAGGATCTCGGCCAGCTCAGCCTCGGTGCCGGCCGTGCGCGCCACAAAGGCGTCCTCCGCCGCAAACACCGCCAGCAGCTTGGGATACCGCCAGTTGGGTATCTCGGCATAGCCCTGGGACTCTTCTCCCACCGCCCTTTCGAGCGCCCGCTCCGTAGCGTAACCGCGATTATTGATCATAAAGACGATCGACGATTGGCCAAACTGGAACATCTGACCAAGCTCCTGCGGGGACATTTGCATGCCACCATCACCGGTTATCGACACCACCCGCCGGCCCAGTCCGGCGACTCCGGCACCGAAAGCCGCCGGTATCACGTAGCCAGCCGAACTCCAGATTGGTGCCGACAGAGCGGATGCCCCAGTCGGCAGCCGCATCATTTCCAGGCCGAAAAAGGAGGTCCCGACCTCCGCGACCACAATATCCCCCGGGCGCAGCAGAGCCTCGATCGCCGGCCAGAGCCGTTCGTGAGTGATCGGCGTCGTACTCGCGCTGTCCAGTGCGGACGAGTTCGTCGACTGGGCCACCCCGCTCGGCCAGTCGCGCGTACGACGGACAGCCAGCTGGTGCAACCGGCCCAGCGCCGCAGCCATGGAAATCGGGCCGAAACGGGTACCGGCGACCGATGCGGCATCGGGCCCCAGATTGATGATCCGATCCGGATCCAGTTCCGCGGTGAACAGGCCATTCCAGTCGATGAACGTGGTTCCCAGACAGAGCACGACGTCGGCGCCTTCGACCACCTCCCGGACCGCGTCCCGACTCTCCAGGCCGGAGTAGACCCCGACGTAGCGGGAGTCGGCCTCGTCGAACAGGCCTCGACCGAGCGCCTGCGCGACGACGGGCCAGTTGCACTCGCTCGCGAACGCGGCGACAGCCGGCCCCAGGCCCAACCGGATAGGCACGTTCCCCACCAGCAATACCGGCAGCTGGGCGCCAGCAAGCCGGCGCTGCGCAGCGGCCGTAAACGCGTCCAGTTGCGCCAGGTTGGTGACCGGCTCCGGGCGCCGGAAGGGTTGCGTAGGTCGCGGGACCGAAGCCACCGCCACATCCCCCGGAATTCGGATGTACACGGGACGCTGCTGCGACCAACACTCGCCCAGCACCCGATCGATCTCCCGCAGCGCGTGCTCCGCGGTCAACGACGTCTGGGCGACCGTAACCTCGCACGCCATCCGAGCCCAATGGTCGAAATCACCATCCACGAAAGAGTGATGAACCGAGGTGCGCCGCCGCATGATCTCAGTCGAAGGGCCACCGACGATCGAAACGATGGGTACAGACTCCGCCATCGCGCCGGCCAGGGCGTTGAGCGCCGACAGCTCACCCGGACCATATTGGGTAGTAATTGCCCCCACACCAGCAATCCGCGCATAACCGTCCGCAGTGTAGCCGGCGTTGAGTTCGTTGGAACTGCCAATCCACTCGATACCGTCGAAGGACATGACCTGATCGGTGAATTCCATGGCATAGTCGCCCGGCACGCCGAATATGTGCCGCACACCAAGGTCATGCAGGCGACCGAGTAGTAGTTCGCCGACGGTGACCGTCTCCCCCTTCCCGTCCACACATGCTCCCCTCACCCCGAAAGGCTGATCATGAAACAGGTTCAGCCTATCCAAACCACCCGAAAAATGGGCAGGTTTGGCCATATCACGACGAGAATGGGTCGATGTCGCCCCTACCGCAAGCTGAAAGCGATGCCGTCCAGAATGTCGTGCTCGGAGGCGACCACGAGGTCCTTGCCCGAACGCTCCATAATCACGCGAAGCACCAGGGCACCCGCCGCGATCACGTCGGCCCGACCCGGATGCATCACCGGAATCGCCAGCCGCTGCGCCCGGGTCGCCACCAGCAGATCAGCAGTCACCTCCGCCACCGCCCGATACGACACCCGGGCGTGGTGGATACGCTGCGGGTCGTACCCGGTCAGCCCTTCGGCGATCGCGACCACCGTGGTGACGGAGCCAGCAAGCCCGATCAGCGTGGCAGCCTCCCGACCAGGTACCGCATCGAGCGCCCGGTCCACGGCAGCCACGATGTCCGCCTCGGCCGCCCTGATCTCGGCGGGGTCCGGCGGGTCACCCGCCAGGTGCCGCTCGGTCATCCGGACACAACCAATGTCCACCGAGATCGCGGCGTCCACACCGCCGCTGCCGGTGCCCACGACGAACTCCGTCGAACCGCCGCCGATGTCGACCACCAGGTACGGCTCCCGGGTCGAGTCGGGCAGCCCACAAACTGCCCCGGTGAACGAGAGCCGCGCCTCCTCCTCCCCGGTCACCACCTCCGGGGCGACCCCCAGCGTCCGCTCCACCATGTCCCGGAAGTCGGCGGCGTTCTCCGCGTCCCGGGAGGCCGACGTGGCACACATCCGCACCCGGTCGACGCCCAACTTCTCGATCTCGGCGGCGTACTCCGCCAGCGCCACCCGGGTCCGCGCGATCGCTTCCGGGGCCAACCGGCCGGTACGGTCGACGCCCTGGCCCAGCCGAACAGTCTCCAACCGGCGGCTCAGCTCGACCAACGGCGCGCCCGCTCCAGCACCCGGATCTGGCAGATCGGCGACCAACAGGCGAATCGAGTTGGTCCCGCAGTCGATGGCGGCCACACGCGTTGTCACGCCCGCAACCCTACGGCAGGCCGGACGGCCCCCGCTCAGAGCCGCAGCAGCATTCGGGTGTTGCCGAGCGTGTTCGGCTTGACCCGCTCCAGGTCGAGAAACTCCGCGACACCCTCGTCGTACGAACGCAGCAGCTGTTCGTAGACCGGGTGCGGGACCGGCGCCCCGTCGATCTCGGTGAACCCGAACTGACCGAAGAAGCGAGTCTCGAAGGTGAGCACGAAGATTCGCGCCACGCCCAACTCCCGGGCAGTGTCAATCAGGTCGCCCACGATGCGGTGCCCGATCCTGCCGCCCCGACAGGTCGGGTCAACCGCCACCGTGCGGATCTCCGCCAGGTCCTCCCACATGACGTGTAGGGCGCCACAGCCGACCACATCCCCAGCAGGTGTCACCGCGACGCGGAACTCCTGCACGTGCTCGTACAGGGTCACCGTCGCCTTGCTGAGTAGCCGCCTTCCGTCGGTGTACGTGTCGATCAGCCGACGGATCCCCCGAACGTCCGCCGTCCGGGCGCGACGGAGCACGATCCCGCCGGTAGCGGTCATCTCACCCGTCCGCCGGCGCGGCCACGCATGGTCCCCCCGCCCACCACGGCTCGATCAGCCGCAACACCTCGTCCCCGAACGGGTTGACACCGGGACCGGCTGCGAGCGCATGCCCGAGGTGCACGTGCAGGCACTTGACCCGATCCGGCATCCCACCGGCGGAGATTCCGGCGATCTCCGGCACCTGACCGATTGCCTCCCGGCGCCGAAGGTAGTCCTCGTGCGCGGCACGATAGCGCGCGGCGAGCTCCGGATCCGCCGCGAGCCGGTCGGCCATCTCCTTCATCAGCCCGGCGGACTCCAGCCGGCTACAGGCCGCCGTCGCCCGCGGACAGGTCAGGTAGAAGAGCGTCGGGAAGGGCGTACCGTCGGCGAGCCGCGGTGTCGTCTCCAGCACATCGGGCATGCCGCACGGGCAGCGGTGGGCCACTGCCCGGGTGTCCCGGGGCGGACGGCCGAGCTGTCCCGCCACCGCGGCCAGGTCGGCTGGGGTAGCCGGCTCGCGTCGCGGCGGGGGTACGGAGCAGGCCGCCGGCTCCTGCGGTGGTACGACTGTCACGGTGTCCTTCCTGATTCGGTGGCGGCACTCACTCGCCGGGCTATTCCTGATCCGCGGCCGTCACGCTCGACCACAGTGTGTCGTACCACCGGTCAGCCCCGGCCAAGCCGTCCTGACCGGCGAGCTGATCCGCCGCCTCGGCCTCCGCCGGCGGTTTGGGGAGCACAATCAACATCTGCTCGCCCTCGCGGCCCATGAAGAAGCGCTCCCGGGCCTTGGCCTCGATGTACTTCTGGTCCTGCCACTTCGCGGCCTCGGCGGCAAGCCTCTCGATCTCCGCCCGCTGCGCCGCCTGGGCGGCCTCCATCCGGGCGATGTCCGTCCGCTGGTCAAGGTAGACCCGGACCGGATAGGTGTAGCCGAGAGCGAGGGCGACCAGCACCGCGACCAGCACGGTCGCCCGCCCGGTGCCCCACCGGGGGCGGGGTGCGGAGAGTCGCTTCACCGCACCCCCGGGCGCCGATCGCCGAGCGGCGGGCCGGTTCGCCGAACGGGCCCCGTCGGCGCCCCGGACCGCGCCCGGGGAGCGGCTGGTGGTCGCCCGCGACTCGCCGCGGACGCCGCCCGCACGGACCGGCCGGGCACCGCCCGACCGACCGGCCTGACCTGGCCGGCGGGCCGGACGCTGTCCGGCCGGCGTGCGGCGCTGCTGCATCCTCTGGCCCCTCCCCCGAGTGTGCGCGTCCGTCAGGCAGAACGGTAACGCGGGAACGCGCCCGTCCCGGCGTACCGCGCGGCGTCAGCCAGCTCCTCCTCGATCCGCAGCAGCTGGTTGTACTTCGCGACCCGGTCCGAGCGGGCCGGTGCACCGGTCTTGATCTGGCCGCAGCCGGTGGCGACCGCGAGGTCGGCGATGGTCGTGTCCTCGGTCTCGCCGGAGCGATGGCTCATCATGCACCGGAAGCCGGCCCGGTGGGCCAGGTCCACCGCGTCCAGGGTCTCGGTGAGCGAACCGATCTGGTTGACCTTCACCAGGACCGAGTTGGCGGCGTTCTCGGCGATACCGCGGGCGATCCGCTCCGGGTTCGTGACGAACAGGTCATCGCCGACGATCTGAATCCGGTCTCCGACGGAGGCGGTCAGGGTACGCCAACCGGACCAGTCATCCTCGGCCAGCGGGTCCTCGATCGACACGATCGGGTACGCGTCGGCGAGCTTGGTGTAGTAGCTGCTCATCTCCTCCGCGGTCTTCGCGGCACCCTCGAAGGTGTAGGTGTCGTTCTCGAAGAACTCGGTCGCGGCCACGTCGAGGGCGAAGACGATGTCGGTGCCGAGCCGGTAACCCGCCTTCTCGACCGCCTCCGAGATCAGATCCAGCGCGGCGGCGTTGGTCGGTAGGTTTGGCGCGAAACCACCCTCGTCGCCGAGGCCGGTGGCGAGACCCTTCTTCTTCAGTACCGACTTCAGCGCGTGGTAGACCTCGGTGCCGGAACGCAGGGCCTCCCGGAACGTCGGTGCACCGATCGGCGCGATCATGAACTCCTGGATGTCGACGTTGGAGTCCGCGTGCGCCCCACCGTTGAGGATGTTCATCATCGGAACCGGCAGCAGGTGCGCGTTCGGGCCGCCGAGGTAACGGAAGAGGCTCAACTCGGCGGCGCCGGCGGCAGCCTTCGCCACCGCCAGGGAGACGCCCAGGATCGCGTTGGCGCCGAGCTGGCTCTTGTTGTCCGTACCGTCGATGTCGAGCATCTTCTGGTCGATCAGCCGCTGCTCGCTGGCCTCGTACCCGATCAACTCGTCAACGATCTTGTCTTCGATGTTCGAGACCGCCTGAGCAACGCCCTTGCCGAGGTAGCGGTCCTTCACACCGTCGCGCAGCTCGATCGCTTCGAAGGCACCGGTGGAGGCGCCCGAGGGCACCGCAGCGCGGGCGATCGTGCCGTCGTCGAGCCCCACTTCGACCTCGACCGTCGGGTTGCCCCGTGAGTCGAGAATTTCCCGGGCGACGATTCCCTCGATGGTTGCCACTGAGTCGCTCCTCGTGTGTGTGCCGATCGTTGATGGCCGCGACGGTGCGGCGAGGAAGGTATTGCACGCAGCGTATCGGGCGGCGATAGAACGCAACGCGGCACCCGGCGGTTGAATCTCCGGCCGCACCGTCGAGTGCCGACCCGTTCCTTCGAACGGCACGCCCGACATTCCCGTATTCTCCGATGTCAACCGGCGTCGGGGTTTGCGCGCGCTCGATCCGATCGGCGAGGCCAGTCATCATGTCCGCCATCTCGCCCCCGCTCCGCCTGCTCACCGCCACCGCCATCGCGTCGCTCACCGTCACCGGTCGCCCAAGCCTCGACGCAGCCGGTCAGACCATCAGCCACACCGGTCCGCTCGAGCTGCTGGCGGAGACCGACGTGGTGGACCGTCCCACAAGCCCGTCCCACCTATGCCCAATTTATGGCATTTACTCACGTTCCGTCCCGCCGCCAAAGCTGGCGGGACGGACCTCAGCTACCGGTGCTGCCGGCCCGTTCCACCCGGCGGACGAGCTCGGCGTAGGCGAGGGCGGCGCGGCGCAGGGCCGCCTCCGGATCCAGCCCGGAGGCACGGGCGGCGGCCACCGCAGCCAGTAGGTCGGCGCCGAGCCGAGCCTCCGGGTCAAGCGGCGACTGCGCCGGCGGGGGCGAGACGGCGAGCCGCACCCGGGCGACCCGATCAATGATCTTGGCGGCCAGGGCGAGGGCGGGCTGGCTCAGGGCGATGCCGTCCAGCACCGAGTCACGCGCCTTCTCCGCCCGCTTGATCCGCTCCCAGTTCTCCTCGATCTCGGCGAGGGTGCCGGCCTGACCCTCGGCGAAGACGTGCGGATTGCGCCGCACCATCTTGTCGACCAGGCCACCGGCCACGTCATCCACGCTCCACCGCTCGCCCTCGGGCAACTCCTCGGCGAGCCGGGCATGCAGCACCACCTGGAGAAGCACGTCCCCAAGCTCCTCGCGGAGCGCGTCGGTGTCGCCGGCGCTGATCGCGTCGTACGCCTCGTAGCACTCTTCCAACAGGAAGCCGGCAAGGCTGCGATGGGTCTGCGCCCGCTTCCACGGGTCACCCCCGGGCGAGGCGAGCCGGTCCAGCACCGCCACCGCGTCGAGCAGCCGCGCTCCGGGCGGATCCCATGATCCGTACAGCAGCTCCAACTCGGCGAGCCCCGGCTCCCGGGCCAGGCGCAGGCCCAGCTCCCGGGCGAGCGACTCGTCGCCCGCTGGGCCGGCGAGCCAGACCGCACCACCGTGGGCGGCGGCAGCCTCCAGTAACGCCGGGGTGGCCGGGCCAGCAACGACGGCCACCTCGGCTCCCGCGGCGCGAACCGCCGCCGTCAACTCGCTCTCCGCCGCGGCCAGCACGGGACTCTGGCGTACGACGTCCCACGCGGCCGCGGTGAGCAGCCCAGCCGGCAGCCGCGGCGAGGTGACGAGCAGTGTGATCCGTGCCGCCATGCTCAGGCCGGTCGGTCCGCCCCGGCCGGCGGCAGCGGCTCCGGGCTGGAGACGTCGGTAACCGCGTCCGAACCGGACTCACCCAGGGGCACGCTCACCGCCGCGACCTCGGAAGAGAAGTTAAGGATCGGAAACTCCAGCGGCCGATAGCGGGGATTGACCGTAACGTCGTACTCCCCGGCAGCCTCGGCAAGTGCCCGGCGACTCGCCAGCGCGTTGCGCAGCTGGGGGCCGTCGAGCTGACCGGCGACCACGGCATCCGGAGTATCCGGAGGAATCACTCCGGCCGCACGCCCAGCGGCGATCACCTCCGCGAGCTCCTGCTCGGTCGGGGCGACCGAATCGCCCACCGGCAGTCCGGAGAGGCAGGTGTAGAGATCGGCCAGCTGCCGCACATACCCCGACTCCGAGGGGAGACCAAGCTGGCCGGCGACCTGAGCCGGCTCCGTCCGCCCCTGCGGCTGGTAGCCCCGGTCAGCGGAGACCTGGTCACACACCGTGCCGAGCACCAGCTCGCGGACGACCTGAGACCGGGGCGGCGGCTGCGGAGCCGGCCCACCAAGCTCGGGCGCCTCCGTCGTGGCGGTGGCCCGCAGCTCGTCAAGGAGCTCGTCCACGGTGTCCTCGGTGATCTGCTGGTCACCCACGTACGCGGCCACCCCCGGCTCGGTGCGACATCCGGTGAGGGCGACGAGGCCGACCACCAGGCTGGCGGCGGCGACAAGACGGCGAGCACGCATGCAGGCAACTCTCTCACGCCAGCGGCGTAGGACCGGACACCCCCCGACGCCCCGCGTCCGCCGGCTGGGGTCGCGCCACCTCACCGCCCGCCGCGCGCTGTTGCGTCGGCGGCACCGGCCAGCTCCCGGGGCGGGCCGAGCACGTCGGCGAGGAGTTGCCCACACCACTCCAGCAACGCCTGGTCACGCAGAGGCTCGCCGCCGACCCGCCGGGTACTCGGCCGAGGCACACTGACCTGTTCCAGCGCCTGCTTGTAGACCGCGTCCGGGTGATAGCGCTTGAGTCGCAGCTGCTTCGAGTCCGGTAGCGGCAACGGGCCGAACCGTAGGTTGCGACCCTGCATGCTGACGTCGGTGAGCCCGTACTGGCGGGCGAGCAGCCGGAACCGGGCCACCGCCACCAGGTTCTGCACCGGGGCGGGCGGCTCGCCATAGCGGTCGGTCAGCTCGGCGACCACCGCGCCCAGCCGTTCCTCGTCCCGGGCCTCGGCGAGCTTGCGGTACATCTCCAGGCGCAGCCGCTCCACCCCGACGTAGTCGTGCGGCAGATGGGCATCCACCGGCAGATCGACCTTGATCTCCGGTTCCTCCTCCGGGCGTTCTCCCTTGAAGGCCTGCACCGCCTCTCCGACCATCCGCACGTACAGGTCGAAACCGACGCCCTCGATGTGACCGGACTGCTCGCCGCCGAGCAGGTTGCCGGCGCCCCGGATCTCCAGATCCTTCATCGCCACGTACATGCCGGCACCCAGCTCGGTGTGCTGCGCGATGGTCGCCAACCGCTCGTGGGCATGCTCGGTGAGGGGCTTGTCCGACGGATACAGGAAGTACGCGTACGCCCGCTCCCGGCCCCGGCCGACCCGGCCCCGGATCTGGTGCAGCTGGGCCAGACCGAGCAGGTCGGCCCGCTCGACGATCAGGGTGTTGGCGTTCGGGATGTCGATGCCGGACTCGACGATCGTGGTGCAGACCAGGACGTCGAACTCCTTCTCCCAGAAGCCGACCATGACCCGCTCCAGGGCCTCCTCACCCAGCTGGCCATGCGCCACCGCGACCCGCGCCTCGGGCACCAACTCCCGCAGCCGCCGCGCCGCCCGCTCGATCGACTCCACCCGGTTGTGCAGGTAGAAGACCTGGCCATCCCGGAGCAGCTCACGGTGGATGGCGGCGGCCACCTGCCGCTCGTCGTACGCCCCGACCGCGGTGAGCACCGGGTGCCGCTCCTCGGGCGGGGTGGCGATGGTGGACATCTCCCGAATGCCGGTGATCGCCATCTCCAGGGTTCGGGGGATCGGGGTGGCCGACATGCTCAGCACGTCAACCGAGGCCCGCACCGACTTGAGCTGCTCCTTGTGCTCGACGCCGAAGCGCTGCTCCTCGTCCACGATGACCAACCCCAGGGAGCGGAAGCGGGCAGACGCCTGAAGCAGCCGGTGGGTACCGATGACAATGTCGGCGCTGCCGGCCGCGGCCATCTCCAGGGTCTGCTCGGCTTCCTTCGGCGTCTGGAACCGGGACAGCTGGCGGATCGTGGCCGGGAACTGACTCATCCGCTCGGCGAAGGTGTTGTAGTGCTGCTGCACCAGCAGGGTGGTGGGTACCAGCACCGCCACCTGCCGACCGTCCTGGATCGCCTTGAACGCCGCCCGGACGGCGATCTCGGTCTTGCCATAGCCGACATCGCCGCAGATCAGCCGGTCCATCGGAACGGTCTGCTCCATGTCCCGCTTGACTTCTTCGATCGCCGCAAGCTGGTCCGGTGTCTCCTGCCAGGGGAAGGCGTCCTCCAGCTCCCGCTGCCACGGGGTGTCCGGGCCGAACGAGTGCCCCTTGGACGCCTTGCGGGCGGCGTAGAGCTGGATGAGCTGCGCGGCGATCTCCCGGACCGCCTTGCGGGCCCGGGCCTTCGACTTCTGCCAGTCCGAGCCGCCCATCTTGTGCAGGGCCGGCTGCTCGCCGCCGACGTACCGGGAGAGCTGGTCGAGCTGGTCGGTGGGGACGAAGAGCCGATCGCCCGGCTGGCCGCGCTTACTCGGGGCGTACTCGATAACCAGGTACTCCCGGCTGGCCCCGTTGACGGTGCGCTGCACCAACTCGACGTAGCGGCCGATGCCGTGCTGCTCGTGCACCACGTGATCACCGGCCCGCAGCTCCAGGGGATCGATGGTGTTACGCCGCCGGCTCGGCAGCTTGCGCATGTCCCGCGTTGACGCGCCCCGGCCGCCGGTGACGTCGTCCCCGGTGAGCAGCACGAAACGGGATTCCTCAGCGACGAAACCACCGGTCAGCGACCCACAGCTGACCAGTACCTGGCCGGGCGCCGGCGCCGAGGTCACCTCGTCCACCAGGCGGGCGCCGAGCCCGGCATCGTGCAGCACCTCGACAGCCCGTTGGGCGGGGCCGTGCCCCTCGAAAACCAGCGCGATCGACCAGCCCGCTCCGGCCCAACGCCTCAGTTCCTCCACCACCCGCGCCGTCTCGCCGTGGTAGAGCGGCGCGGGCTGGGCCGCGACCGTCACCGCGATCGCGTCGTCCGGGGTGATGTCGACCTCGTTCGGCTCGTCCTCCCACGGCTGACGGGCGGGGGCCGGCTCGGCCAGCCCGAACGGGGAGATCGTCCACCACGGCTGACCCAGCGCACCGGCCCGCGCGCGGACTTCGGCGAGCGTCCGGAAGGCGGCGGCGCCGAGGTCGATCGGGGCGGCGCCGCCCACGGCGGCCGCGGCCCAGCTGGCCTGGAGGAACTCCGCTGAGGTACGCACCAGGTCGTGCGCCCGGGTACGAATCCGTTCCGGGTCGCAGAGCAGCACGTGGGTCCCAATGGACATGGTGTCGAGCAGCAGTTCCATCGAGTCGGCCCCGATCAACAGCGGAGCGAGCGACTCCATCCCCTCGACCGGAATGCCCTCGGCGAGCCGGTCGAGGATCTCCGCCAGCTCCGGGTGCTCCGCGGCCAGTGCGGCGGCCCGCTTCCGGACGTCCGGGGTGAGCAGCAATTCCCGGCAGGGCGGGGCCCAGAGCTGGTCGACCAGCTCAATGGTGCGCTGGTCGGCCACCGCGAAGGTGCGGATCTCCTCCACCTCGTCGCCCCAGAACTCAACCCGGGCCGGGTGCTCGTCGGTGGGCGGGAAGACATCGAGAATGCCGCCGCGCACCGCGAACTCACCGCGTTTGGTGACCAGGTCGACCCGGGCGTACGCCATGTCGGTGAGCCGGCGCGCCACCTCCTCGAGGTCCGCTTCGTCGCCGGCGGACAGTCGCACCGGCTCCAGCTCACCCAGCCCCTTGAGCTGGGGTTGCAACAGAGATCGGACGGGAGCGACGACCACCCGCAGCGGGCCGCTGCGCCCCTGCGCGTCGGTCGCCTCGGGGTGGGCGAGACGGCGGAGTACCGCCAGCCGGCGGCCCACGGTGTCGGAGCGCGGCGAGAGCCGCTCGTGCGGCAACGTCTCCCAGGACGGAAAGACCGCCACCTGGTCGGCGGGGATCAGGCTGCCCAGCGCGGCGGCGAGGTCGTCCGCCTCCCGGGTGGTCGCGGTGACCGCCAGCACCGGGCGCCCCGCACCCCCCACCGGCTCGTCGGCCGCCACGGCGGCGACCGCGAACGGACGCAGCGCCGGCGGTGCGGTCAGGTCGAGCCCGTCGACCTGGGCTGCGCCGGAACGCGCCAGGTCCCGAGCCCGAGCCAGGGCCGGGTCGGCGAGGGCGGCGGCGAAGAGTCCGGTGAGCATGTGATCACTTCCACGACGACGGCACGACGAGCGCCCCTCGTCCAGCCGGACGGGGGGTTGACTCGTCGACCCTATCTCTCCGGGGGTGGGTCAACGGGCCCGTGACGTGGATCCCCGGGGCTGGGTGGGCGCGACTCGCCAAGGTTTAGCAAGGACCCCGTGGGCTCCGCCCGGTCCCCGCGGTTACGATCCTGGGAGTCGGACAGCGCTGTCCTTCGTACTCACGTAAGGAGCGCTTCGTGACCGACCAACACGACCACGACGGCCCCGACGCCGCACTGCGCGCCGACATCCGCCGCCTCGGCACCCTGCTCGGCCAGACCCTGGCCCGTCAGGAGGGGCGGCCCCTGCTCGACCTCGTCGAGGAGATCCGTGCCCAGGTTCGCACCGACGCCCCGGCTGCCGCGCAGCGGCTCGCCGGGTTGGATGTCGCCACCGGCACCCGGCTGGCCCGCGCCTTTTCCACCTACTTTCACCTGGCCAACATCACCGAACAGGTCCATCGCGCCCGGGATCTGCGGCGCCGTCGGGCCGTGCAGGGCGGCTGGCTGGACCAGACCGCCAAGATGATCGCCGAGCGTGGCGTTCCCGCCGAGGAGATCGCGGCGGCGGCGCGGCGACTGGCCATCCGCCCGGTCTTCACCGCCCACCCCACCGAGGCCGCCCGCCGTTCGATCCTGTCCAAGCTGCGCGCGATCGCCGACGAGTTGGACACCGAGACCACCAACGCGGTCCTCTACGGCGCCAGCGACGAGGGCCCGGCCAACCGCCGCCTCGCCGAACTACTCGACCTGATGTGGCAGACCGACGAGCTGCGGCTCGACCGGCCGGACCCGACCGACGAGGCGCGCAACGCCATCTACTACCTACGCGACCTCTACGCCGAGGCGGCACCCCAGGTGCTCGACGACCTGGCCGACACGCTCCGCACCCTCGGGGTGGAGACCGCACCCACCGCCCGGCCCCTCACCTTCGGCACCTGGATCGGGGGGGACCGGGACGGAAACCCGTTCGTCACCCCCACGGTGACCCGGGAGGTCCTGGTCATCGCACACGAGCACGGCCTCGCCGCCACCGAAAAGGCCATGGACCAACTGATCAACGAGGTCTCCGTCTCCCGGCGGTTGCGCGGGGTCTCGCTGGACCTCTCCGCGAGCCTCGCCGCCGACCTGGACGCGCTGCCCGAGGTGGCGCCCCGGTTCCGTCGGGTGAACGCCGAGGAGCCGTACCGGCTCAAGGCCCGGTGCGTGAAGTCGAAGCTCGCCAACACCCGGCAGCGGCTACGCCAGGACACGGCGCACCTGCCGGGACGGGACTACCGCGGCTCGGGTGAGCTGATCGCCGACCTGGAGCTGCTGCGCGCCTCGCTGGCCCGAAACTCCGGCCAGCTCACCGCCGTGGGCCGGCTCGCCTCGACCATCCGTACGGTCTCCGCCTTCGGCCTGCACCTCGCCACCATGGACGTCCGCGAGCACGCGGAGAAGCACCACGAGGTGTTGACCCAGCTCTTCGCAGCGGTGGGCGAGGTGTCCGACTACCCGGCGCTGAGCCGGCTGGAGCGCACCAAGCTCCTCGCCGACGAGCTGGCCGGCCGTCGACCCCTGTCTACGCTCGACACTCCGCTGACCGAGTCGGCCCGCCGGACCTTCGATGTCTTCGGCACCATCCGGGAGGCCCAGGACCGGTTCGGGACCGAGGTGATCGAGTCGTACATCATCTCGATGACCCTCGGTGTGGACGATGTCCTCGCCGCCGTGGTGTTGGCCCGCGAGGCGGGGCTGGTGGACGTGCACAGCAGCCGGGCCCGGATCGGCTTCGTACCGCTGTTGGAGACCCCCGCCGAGTTGAACGCCGGCGGCGACCTGCTGGACGAGTTGCTCTCGCTACCCGCCTACCGGGCCCTGGTCACCGCCCGCGGCGACGTGCAGGAAGTGATGCTCGGCTACTCCGACTCCAACAAGGAGGCCGGCATCACCACCAGTCAGTGGTCCATCCACCGGGCGCAGCGCGCCCTGCGGGACGTGGCCGCCCGGCACGGCGTGCAGCTGCGGCTCTTCCACGGCCGGGGCGGCACCGTCGGCCGAGGTGGTGGGCCGACGCACGACGCGATCCTGGCCCAGCCGTACGGGACCCTCGACGGCGAGATCAAGGTGACCGAGCAGGGCGAGGTGATCTCCGACAAGTACAGCCTGCCGGCGCTGGCCCGGGAGAACCTGGAGCTGACCGTGGCCGCGGTGCTCCAGTCGACGCTGCTGCACACCGCACCCCGGCAGCCGGCCGAGATGCTGGAACGCTGGGACGCGACAATGGACGTGGTCAGCGCGGCGGCCTACCGCTCCTACCGGGACCTGGTCGAGGACCCGGACCTGCCGGCGTACTTCTGGGCGTCCACCCCGACCGAGCTGCTCGGCGCGTTGAACATCGGCTCCCGACCGGCGAAGCGACCGAACACCGGTGCCGGGCTCACCGGGCTGCGGGCCATCCCGTGGGTGTTCGGCTGGACCCAGACCCGACAGATCGTCCCCGGCTGGTTCGGCGTCGGCTCCGGGCTGGCGGCGGCCCGCGCCGCCGGCCACGGGGACGTGCTCGCCGAGATGCACCGCAGTTGGCACTTCTTCCGGACGTTCCTGTCGAACGTGGAGATGATGCTGACCAAGACCGACCTGACCATCGCCCGGCGGTACGTGGAGACGCTGGTGCCGAAGAAGCTGCACCCGATCTTCCACAAGATCGAGCAGGAGTACGAGCTGACCCGGCGGGAGGTGCTCGCCGTGACCGTCTCCCCGGAGCTGTTGGAGAACGCGCCGGTGCTCCAGCGCACGCTGGCGGTACGGGACACCTACCTGGAACCGCTGCACCACCTCCAGGTGGCGTTGCTGCGGCAGTACCGGGATTCCGGCGCACCAGGCCGGGCGGTGGTGACGGCACCGGGCAGTCGTCGGGCGCCCAGCGACGGCACCGCTTTGGAACGCGCCCTGCTCACCACGGTCAACGGTATCGCCGCCGGCATGCGCAACACCGGCTGAGCACCGTGGACGGGCCGCCTCGCCGGCCCACGGCGGAGGCGGGGCGGCATCACCTTCGATCCACCCGGCACCGGTCGGTCGTACCCGTTTGGGATGCTCGGCGACATGGAGTTTCCGACGCTGGCCGTGGTGCTCGGCTGCCTCGCGGCGGGCGGCGCGGTGGGGTGGTACGCCGCCCGGGCCCGATCCGTCACCGAGCTGGCCCGGTTGGAGGCCACGCTCGCCGCCGCGCAGGCGGGCGAGGGTCGCCTGGAGCAGTCCCTACGGACGCTGGGCTACGAGGCGACCGCGCAGTCCCAGGAGGCGGTGGCCCGCGCGGTGGCCCCCCTGCACGACACGCTCCACCGCTACGAGCAGCGGGTCGCCGAGTTGGAGCGGGACCGGGTTGACGCCTACGCCGAGCTGCGCGAGCAGGTGCGCGCCATGAGCACGGTCTCTGGTGAGCTGCGCACCGAGACCAAACAGCTCGTCGCGGCGCTGCGGGCGCCGCAGGTCCGGGGGCGGTGGGGCGAGCACCAACTGCGCCGCATCGTCGAGGCGGCCGGCATGCTGGAGCACTGCGACTTCGCCGAGCAGGTAACAGCCGCGACCGATCAGCAGACGGTCCGCCCCGACCTGGTGGTTCGCCTGCACGGGGGGCGGTCGGTGGTGGTGGACGCGAAGGCGCCGCTCGAGGCGTACCTGACCGCGATGGAGGCCCGCGACGAACGGGGACGCGACGCCCACCTGGACGCGCACGCGAAACATCTGCGGGCCCACGTCGACGCGCTGGCCGCGAAGGCGTACTGGACCGCATTCGACCCGGCACCGGAGTTCGTGGTCCTCTTCGTGCCGGCCGACCCGTTCCTCGACGTCGCCCTACAGCGCGACCCGACCCTGCTGGAGCACGCCTTCACCCGCAACGTGGTGCTGGCGACCCCGGCCACCCTCGTCGCACTGCTGCGTACGGTCGCCTACGCGTGGCGGCAGGCGGCGCTGGCCAGCAACGCGGTGGCGGTGCACTCGCTCGCCCGGGAACTACACGGCCGACTCGCCACGCTCGGCGAGCATGTGGGCCGGCTGGGGTCCGCGCTCGGTGGGGCGGTAACGGCGTACAACCGGGCGGTCGGTTCGCTGGAGTCACGGGTACTGGTCAGCGCCCGCAAGCTCGCCGAGCTGGGCGTCTCCGACGAGGAGCTGGCCCCGCCGGCGCAGGTGGAGCTCGCCCCCCGGCAACCGCAGGCACCGGAGCTCACCGACGATGTTCCAGAGTGGACCCAGTTTCACGCGAAAGTGGATGGAAATCGCGCCGATTCGGTGTGACAGCGGCAAACCCACAGGTCACGAGATGGTCACAAGGCCTCTGTCAGTCGTGACAACCGACATCGATAGCCGAAGGATTTCGCTCACGCGTGCCCTGGAACTGAGGGCCCTGTTCTCCGGAGGAGAGAACGTGAGCAAACCCCGAAAGCTGAGCCGGCGCACCTCCGCCGGACTCTTCGCCTCGGTCATGGCCGCCAGCGCCGTGACCGTCGCAGGCGGCGCCGCCACCGCGAGCGCCGCACCCGACACGCCATCCACCCCCGTGGAGGTGCTGGGTTCGCACGACGCCAAACTCCTGGCCGAGGCGGAAGCGACGAAGGCCGAGACCGTCACCCTGATCGTCGCGACCGAGCAGGACGAGGCGAAAGAGGTCGCTGCCGACCTGACCGAGCTCGGTGCGGCCGTCACGGACACATACGACACCATCGACTACGTCCTGGCCACCGTCCCGACCAGCAAGGTGATCAAGGCCGCCACCCTGCCCGGGGTCGCCGCGGTCGACCTGGACGAGACGATCCAGCTCGCCGACCCGCGGCCGATGACCCGCGGCCAGCGGGCGGCGAAGCAGGGCAGCACGCTCAGCGGTCCCGGTGATGACACCCGCGCGGACAACCCCTACCTGCCGGCCGGCGAGACCGGCGCCGTCACGTTCGTTGACCAGAATCCCGAGTGGGACGGCCGGGGAATCACCATCGGCATCATGGACTCCGGCGTGGACCTGGACCACCCGGCGCTCCAGCACACCACCACGGGCGACCGAAAGATCGTCGACTGGGTCACCGCGACGCACCCGTTCGAGGATGCCACCTGGCGCCCGATGATCACCGAGGTCACCGGCCCATCGTTCGAGTCGGCCGGTGGGACCTGGACGGCACCGGCGGGCAGCTACCACTTCAACGTCTTCCGGGAGGAGATCACCGCGGGCAGCGAGGTGGACGGTGACGTCAACCGCGACGGCGACACCACCGACGAGTGGGGCGTGCTCTACGACCCCGCCACGAACGACATCCTGATCGACGTTGACCTCGACGGAGACTTCACCGACGAGACCGTCATGCGTCCCTACCGGGAGAAGTTCGACATCGGGCACTTCGGCACGGACAACCCGGCAACCACCGTCCGCGAGCAGCTGCCCTTCGTGGTCGAGTTCCGGGAGGACGTCGACACCACCCCCGTCGGCGGCCCCGGCCTGGTCGACTACGTCAACATCGGCATCGTCTCGGACGCCCACGGCAGTCACGTCGCCGGCATCACCGCCGCCAACGACATGTTCGGCAACGAGGTGTTCGACGGAGCCGCACCCGGCGCCCAGATCGTCTCGTCCCGCGCCTGCTCCTGGGGCGGTGGCTGCACCTACTCGGCGCTCACCAGCGGCATGGCCGACCTGGTCATCAACCGGGGTGTCGACGTGGTCAACATGTCGATCGGTGGTCTGCCGGCGCTCAACGACGGCGACAACGCCCGCGCCGAGCTGTACAACAACCTCATCACCACCTACGGCGTCCAGCTCGTCATCTCCGCCGGCAACTCCGGTCCCGGTCTGAACACCATCGGCGACCCGTCAGTCGCCCAGCACGTCGTCAGCGTCGCGGCCAGCGTCAGCAAGGACACCTGGCTGGCCAACTACGGCTCGGTGGTGCGCACCAAGAACGCGCTGTTCAACTTCTCGTCCCGGGGCCCACGCGAAGACGGCGGCAGCAAGCCGAACGTCGCCGCACCCGGCGCGGCGATCTCCACCATCCCGCTCTGGCAGGCGGGCAGCCCGGTCCCCGAGGCCGGCTACTCGCTGCCGCCGGGCTACGGGATGTTCAACGGCACCTCGATGGCCTCTCCCCAGGCCGCCGGCGCCACCGCGCTGCTGCTCTCGGCCGCCCGGGCGACCGACCGCGGGGTCACCCCGCAGATGCTGCGCCGCGCGCTGTACAGCTCGGCGAAGCCGATCAAGGACGTGCCCACGTACGGCCAGGGCTACGGCATGGTGGACGTGTCCGGCGCGTGGAAGCTGCTGCGCAAGGGTGTGCAGACCCGCTCGTACACCTCGGTGGCGCCGGTCTGCACCGTCCTCTCCGACCAGCTGGGGACGCCGGACCGCGGTACCGGCGTCTACAACCGGTGCGCCGCTGGCGAGGGGGGTCACCGGATCGACCAGAAGAAGACCTACCGGGTCAAGATCACCCGTACCAGCGGGCCGACCGGCACCGTCAAGCACGACATCGCGCTGCGCGGCAATGACGGCACCTTCCAGGCACCGAAGTCCGTCAAGCTGCCACTGAACCGGACCGTGACCGTCCCCGTCGTCGCTCGACCGGACGCGGGCGCGCACGGCGCGATCATGACGGTGGATGACCCGGCGACCAACACGATCGACTTCGAGGTCTCCCTCGTGGTCGTGGCCAGTAACGACACCCGCAAGCCGGACTTCGCCTTCGCGGCCGAAGGCTCGGTTGACCGGAACGGCTTCGAGTCCTACTTCGTTACCGTTCCGCCCGGTACCGAGGCCCTCCAGCTGAACCTCGGCGGCATCGCCACCGGCTCGCAGACCCGGTTCATCGCGTTCAACCCGTACGGCGTACCGACGGAGAGCACCTCCAGCCGGCTCTGCTTCACCAACTACTCCGACCCCGACCTCTGCAACCCGCAGGAGCGGGACTACCAGAACCCGCTCCCCGGTGTCTGGCAGATCGAGGTGGAGTCGCGTCGCACCTCGCCGTCGCTGAACAACCCGTACCAGCTGACGGCGCGGATCCAGGGTGTGGCGTTCGAGCCGGCCGTGGTCGAGCTACCGGCGGTTGACGCCGGTACGCCGACCCCGGTCGAGTGGAGCGTGACCAACACCTACGGCCCGGTCACCGTCACCGGTCAGGGTGGACCGCTCGCCAGCGTCCACACTGACCGCCCGACCATCACCGAGGGCGCCGCGCAGGAGTTCCTCGTGGAGGTGCCGGCCGACGCGACCGAGTTCGCGGCCCGGATCGGTAACCCGGCAAACGCCGGAGCCGACCTGGACCTGTACGTCTACCGGGGCACCGAGCTGCTCGGCTCCTCCGCAGACGGGGACTCGGAGGAGGCGGTAACGCTGTCGGAGCCGGCCGCGGGCACCTACCGGATCGTGGTCGAGGGGTACGCGGTGGACGGCCTCGGTGGCAGCACCGCGTACGACTACCGGGACTCCTTCTCCGCCCCGGCGCTCGGCAGCCTGTCGGCACCGTCCACCCCACTCGCCCTGGGACACGGCGACACCGACGCCTTCAGCGGCACGGTGACCGCCCTGGCGGGCCCGGCCGCTGGCCGGGAACTGCAGGGTGAGCTGACCGTGGTGACGGCGGAGGACGCGGTCGTCGGCCGCAGCGCCGTCGCCATCGGCTCGGTGAACTGACCCGTACGCAACACAAGCAGGAGCCCGTCCCCGGTTACCGGGGGCGGGCTCCGGCGGTTGCGCGGGCGGGGTCAGCCCTGCCGGGACGCCGTCTCCACCAGGAAGGGGATGCCCTGCTGGCAGATGGTCACCAGGTCCGGCTGGATCTTCCCGGTCACCACCACCGACGCGCCCGGGGTCAGTACCGCAGGGGGCCCACCGACCAGCAGATAGCCATCCAGCAGCAGACATCCGGACTCCACCCCGGCCTGCACGGTGCCGGTCAGGGTGGCGGCGCCGACCGGCGGCGGCTTACTCGGTCCCGCCGGCTCCTTGGGCGTACGCGTCGGCACGGAGGCCGGCGTTGACCTCGGGGTGGTGGGGGCGGCCAGGGTGGAGGACTCGGGGTCGGCGGCCGTTGGTTCCGGATCGGTGGGGGTCGGCACGGGCGTCGCTCCCATCTCGGTCGGGGGGTCTTCACCCGCACCCTGGCCGCTGCCGCAGGCACTGAGCGCCAGGCAGACGGCCAACGCCGGGGTGGCGAGCCAAGGGCTTCTCATACAGTTTCGGACGCTCCGGCCCGTCGATTCGTTCCCGCCACGCCGCTGCCGCCACGCGGCCCGGGCCCGTCCGGTCGAAGCGGGACCCCACCGCTCAACCGCGGGCCGCCGCGGCCCGCATGTCCCGCTTCAGCTCCTGCGGCAGCGAGAAGGTCAGCCGCTCGTCCGCGGTCAGCACCTCCTCGACGTCGGTGAAGCCCCGCGCCGCGAGGTGCGCGAGAACCTCCTGGACGAGCTCCTCGGGGACGCTGGCCCCCGAGGTCAGGCCGACTGTGCGGGCGCCCTCGAGCCATGCGTCGTCGATCTCACGGGCGAAGTCGACGAGGTGGCCGGCGCGCGCACCCGCGTCCAGGGCCACCTCGACCAGCCGTACCGAGTTCGACGAATTCGTGGAGCCGACCACGATCATGACATCGCAGTCCGACGCGATCTGCTTGACCACGTGCTGCCGGTTGCTGGTGGCGTAGCAGATGTCGTCGCTCGGCGGCGACTGGAGCAGCGGCAGCCGCTTCTTCAGCCGGGCCACCGTCTCCAGCGTCTCGTCCACCGACAGGGTGGTCTGGGACAGCCACACCACCTTGTTCGGATCCCGGACGGTGACCCGCTCGGCGTCCTGGGGACCATCGACGAGCTGGATGTGCTCGGGCGCCTCGCCGGCGGTGCCGATGACCTCCTCGTGCCCCTCGTGGCCGATCAGCAGGATGTCGTAGTCCTCAGCGGCGAACCGCCTCGCCTCCTGGTGCACCTTGGTGACCAGCGGACAGGTTGCGTCGATCGCCTTCAGCGAGCGGCTCCGCGCCTGCTCGTGGACCTCGGGGGCGACGCCGTGCGCGGAGAAGACCACGGTCGCGCCCTCCGGCACCTCCTCGTTCTCCTCCACGAAGATCGCGCCCTTGCCCTCCAGGGTCCGCACCACGTGCCGGTTGTGCACGATCTGCTTGCGGACATAGATCGGCGCGCCATAGAGCTTGAGCGCCTCCTCGACGGTCTGCACCGCCCGGTCGACGCCCGCGCAGTAACCGCGCGGCTTCGCCAGGATCACACGCTTACCGGTCCGGGTCGCTTCAGCCTCACTCACCCGCCCATCGTACGTGCCGACCCACCACCCGCCAGCGGCTGCAACCCGCCGGGACGGTCCGTAGGGTGAGCGGGTGAGTTCGGATGGCGGGGTTACCCGCAGCACGCCCGAGGAGCCATGGCCGGTCCGGGTGGTCAGCCAGAAGATCAGCGCCTGGATCGCCCGGCTGGGCTGGGTGTGGGTGGACGGGCAGGTCGCGCAGGTCAGTCGCCGGCCCGGCGCGAGCACGGTGTTTCTTACCCTCCGGGACCCGTCAGCCGACCTCAGCCTGACCGTGACCACCAACCGCGACGTGCTCGACTCCGGCGCACCGCAGCTTCGCGAGGGCGCTCGGGTGGTGCTGCACGCCAAGCCCGACTTCTATGCCGCCCGGGGCACGTTGAGCCTGCGCGCCGACGAAATCCGGCAGGTGGGGCTGGGCGAGTTACTGGCCCGGCTGGAGAAGCTGAAGAAGCTGCTCGCCGCCGAGGGACTCTTCGACCCCCGGCGCAAACGACGCCCGCCCTTCCTCCCGCACCGAATCGGGCTGATCACCGGCCGGGCCAGCGCCGCCGAGCGGGACGTACGTACCAACGCTCACCGACGCTGGCCGGCAGTGGCGTTCCGAACGGTCAACGTGGCCGTGCAGGGGCCGTCGGCCGTGCCGCAGATCGTGGACGCACTGCGGGTGCTGGACGCCGATCCCACCATCGAGGTGATCGTGATCGCCCGGGGCGGCGGCAGCATCGAGGACCTGCTGCCCTTCTCCGATGAGGCGCTGTGCCGGGCGGTGTTCGCCGCCCGTACCCCGGTGGTCAGCGCCATCGGCCACGAGACCGACGCGCCGCTGCTCGACTACGTCGCAGACATCCGCGCCTCCACCCCGACCGACGCGGCCAAGCGAGTCGTCCCGGACCTCACCGAGGAGGTACGCCTGATCGGACAGGCCCGGTCCCGACTCCAACGTGCGGTGCGCAACCTGGTTGACCGCGAGGCGCACCGGCTGGAACTGCTGCGCTCCCGGCCGGTGCTGGCCCGGCCAGAGGTGATGATCGAGCAGCGGGCTACCGATGTCTCCGGGCTGCGGCACCGGGCCGACCGCTGTCTCGCCCACCGGCTGACCGCCGCCGAGGACGGCCTGCGGCACACCCGGGCCCGACTCCGGGCCCTCTCCCCGGCCGCCACCCTCGACCGGGGGTACGCGATCGTACGGCGCGCCGACGGCACCGTCGTCCGTGCGGTCTCTGAGGTCACCGGCGGAGACCCGGTGCGGGTCCGGCTCACCGACGGGGAGGTGACGGCGACCATCGACGCCGGAGAGCCCCACCCGGAGGCCCAACGGCGGTAGCGGTACGCCGCCGATCCGGCCGGATGGGGGCACCGGCCGTCGGGGCGGGGCACCGGCGGCGCACCGGGCACGGCGGGAATGGCCCGGACGGGTGGATGTGGTGGGATGTGAGCGATGACCGAGGAGACGAAGGACGAGCGGCTCAGCTACGAACAGGCCCGCGCCGAGTTGGCGTCGGTGGTCGAACGGCTGGAGGCCGGCGGCACCACGCTGGAGGAGTCACTGGCCCTCTGGGAACGCGGTGAGCAGCTGACCGGGGTCTGCCAGGCGTGGCTGGACGGCGCCCGAGCCCGCCTGGACGCCGCTCGACAAGAACCCACCGACTGACCCCGGCCCCGCCCCGCTGCCGGTTGGTCGGAGCCGATTCAGCCCAACGCCCCGGCCAGCTCCCGCAGCTCGGTGTCTCGGGCATCGCCGACCACGATCACTGTGCGGTTCGGTTCGAGAAGCACGAACGCCTGCTCGTTGCCACGGGCCGTGTACCGCTGCCAGGTGCGTCCCGCGAGGTCGGTCCGGCCCTGGGGCTGCCCCTGATCGGTCAGCTCGGTGGGGAGCAACCGCTCCGGCGGCACGCTGCTCTGCACGATCTGAGCCCCCCGCCCCTCCGGGGTCAGGTAGCCAAGGCGCAGAGTCGACCCGTCCTCCACGGTCCGGAAGTCGGCCCGGACGGTACGCCACCCCGCATCCAACCCCTCTGGCTGGCTGACCGGAAAGGCCGCCGCCGCCTGCGCCGAGTCCACCGCGGGTGCCGGGTCCACGACGGTTGCCTGGTCTCCCCCGAGAAAGCCGCGATAGAAGGCGAGCAGCAGGGCAATCGGGATCAGCAGCACGAGGAGCGAGATGGCCATGTCCTTCGGCGAACGCTCCGAACGGGTGGAGTCCGCCGCAGCAGGCGGTGCCGGCGACTCGCCGGCCTCCCTCGCGGCACTGGTCTGCCCCGCAGCACTGGTCTCCTCCGCGCCGCTGCTCTCCCCGACATCGTTACGCTCCCCGGCGCCGTTGGTCTCGGTCGGGCCGCTGACTGCCGCCGAGCCGGTGGCGGGTTCCACCAACGCCGGCTCCTCGGCCGTCGGGGGCACCGCCGGCTCCTCGGCGGTCGCGGGCGCGGCCGGGCCGGGGAGCGCCGGCTCAACCGGCGAGAGCTCCGGCGCGGTCTGATCGGCAGGGACGCGGTCGGCGGGCTGTGCGGGTTCCACCCCGCTATCTTCGCAGCCACCCGATCAGACGTGACCAAGCCATCACCGCCCCACCACCACGCAGTGTGGCCGATCATGTGAGGATCAGCGACAAAGCCGGCAGCGACCACGCCTGCCGGGCCACCCCGCACCGTCGCGAGGAGGAGCCGTCATGACGAACACCACGACGCGGACCCCACAGAATCTCGATCGCAACCTCGCCCTCGACCTGGTCCGGGTGACCGAGGCCGCGGCGATGGCCGCCGGCCGGTGGGTCGGCCGGGGCGACAAGGAGGGCGGCGACGGCGCCGCCGTCAACGCGATGCGCAAGTTGATCAACTCGATTCCGATGCGCGGGGTCGTGGTGATCGGCGAGGGCGAGAAGGACAATGCGCCGATGCTCTTCAACGGGGAAGAGGTCGGCGACGAGACCGGGCCAGAGGTTGACGTCGCAGTCGACCCGATCGACGGCACCACGCTGATGAGCAAGGGCATGCCGAACGCCCTGGCGGTACTGGCGGTCGCCGAGCGTGGAGCGATGTTCGACCCGAGTGCCGTGTTCTACATGGAGAAGCTCGCCGTCGGTCCGGCCTACGCCGACGTGGTGGACATCAACGCCGGCGTGGCCGAGAACGTACGCCGGATCGCGAAGGTCAAGGGCACCGACGCCTCCGAGGTGACGGTCTGTGTGCTGGACCGGCCCCGACACGACGGGCTGGTGGACCAGGTCCGCCGCACCGGCGCGGGGATCCGCTTCATCTCCGACGGGGACATCGCCGGCGCGATCGCCGCCGCCCGCGGCGAGTCCGACGTTGACGTGCTGATGGGCATCGGCGGCACCCCCGAGGGAATCACCGCGGCCTGCGCCCTGAAGTGCATGGGCGGCGCCCTTCAGGCCAAGCTCTGGCCGCGCGACGAACAGGAGCGGGAGAAGGCCATCGCCGCCGGCCACGATCTGGACCGGGTGCTCGGCACCGACGACCTCGTGACCGGTGACAACTGCTTCTTCGTCGCCACCGGGGTCACCTCCGGCGACCTGCTTCGCGGCGTCCGGTACAAGGCCGGCGGGGCCTACACGCAGTCGATCGTGATGCGCTCGAAGAGCGGCACGATTCGGGTCATCGACTCGTATCACCGGTTGGAGAAGCTGGCGCTGTACTCGGCGGTCGACTTCGACGGCCGCCCCCTCGCCGAGCAGGAGTAGGCAGTGCCGGGGGCGTTACACCGGCCGTCCCCGGCCCGCCGGCTGATCGGGGTGGTGCTCGCGACCGCTGCCGGAGTTGCCATCGCCGTGCAGTCCCGGATCAACGGCGAACTGGGCGTCCGCCTGGCCGACGGGGTCGCGGCGGCGGTCATCTCGTTCGGTCTGGGCCTGCTGGTGCTGCTGGTGCTGGTGCCGGCGACGCCCGGCGGGCGGCGCGGGCTGGCCGCCCTGCGCGCCGCGCTGACCGCCGGCACGCTGCGCCCGTGGCAGTGCCTCGGCGGACTCTGCGGGGCGTTCCTCGTGGCGACGCAGGGCCTCACGGTCGGCACCCTCGGCGTCGCCGTCTTCACCGTGGCGGTAGTCGCCGGCCAGTCCGCCAGCAGTCTCCTCGTGGACCGGGCCGGCATCGGCCCGAGCGGACGCCAGCCGGTTACCGGTCGACGCCTGTTCGGGGCGGTGCTCACCGTGCTCGCGGTCGGGCTGGCCGTCGGCGGGCGGCTCAACGATCCGACCGCGCTGACGCTGGCGGTGCTGCCGCTGCTCGCGGGGATCGCGGTGGCCTGGCAGCAGGCCGTCAACGGGCTGGTCGGCCGGGCGGCCGGCAGCCCGTTGACCGCGACGCTGGTCAATTTCACGGTGGGCATCGTCGCCCTGTTGGCGGTCTTCGCGGTCGACATCGCGATACGCGGGCTACCCGCCGGTTCACCACCGGCCGAGCCGTGGCTCTACCTGGGTGGGCCGATCGGGATCGCCTTCATCGCGATCGCCGCCGCTGTCGTCGAGTTCACCGGGGTCCTGCTCCTCGGCCTGGCCACGATCGCCGGCCAGGTGGTCGGCGCTGTCCTACTGGACGTGCTCCTACCGACCGCGGCTTCCCGCCCGGACGCCACCACCCTGCTCGGCGCGGCGCTGACCCTGGTCGCTGTCCTCATCGCCGCCCGGCGTTAGGAGCTGAGCTTCGCCGAGCTGGCATCGGGGTCCCGGCGCAGCGCGCCGAGGATCTCGGCGAGGGCTTCGTCCAGCGCGGTCGGCGCGATCCCGAGGGCCTGCTGACGGATTGACCAGGCCACCCAGCCAGAGCGCCGGGTAGGGCAGGCGGGTCAACCGCGGCGTGGGTGCGCCGGCCAGGGCCGCGGCGCGGGTGGCCAACTCCCGCAGACTGAGCGCCGGTCACCACCGGGTCAGGTCCCGTCGGAGGAGTGCCCGGGAAAGAGGTGCGCCGCCGGATCGAGTACCACGGCCGCGTTGTTCACCGCGGTCGCGGCCTCACCGAAGCCGGTGGCGATCAGGCGAACCTTGCCCGGGTACTCGGTGATGTCCCCGGCGGCGAAGACCCGCGGCAGGTTGGTCGCCATGGTGCTGTCAACCACGAGGTGCCGGCGGTCCAGGCGCAGGCCCCACTCCGCCAGGGGGCCGAGGTCAGCGGTGAAGCCGAGCGCCGCGACAACGGTGTCGACCGGCAACAACTCCGCCGCGCCGCCCCGGACCGTGATCTCGGCACCGGTCACCGCGCCGCCCCCGTGCAGCCCCGTCACCTCCGCGTTCACCACGACCCGCACCGGCAGGGCGCGCACCCGGGCGACGGTGGCGGCGTGCGCGCGGAACTTCTCCCGGCGATGCACGAGGGTCACCGAACGGGCCAGTGGCTGGAGGGTTGACGCCCAGTCGAAGGCGGAGTCCCCACCACCGACGATCAGCACGTCCTGACCGGTGAGCTCCGCCGGCTGCGGCACGAAGTAGATGATTCCGGTGCCGACGAAGCGCTCCGCGACCGGCAGCGGGCGGGGCGTGAAGCTGCCCAGCCCGCCAGTGATCACTACGGCGCCGCAGCGGAGCTGCTCACCCCCGGCCAGGCCGAGCACCGGCCGACCATCGGCGTAGGACAGCTTCTCCGCCCGCGTGCCGAGCAGGTAACGCGGGTCGAACGGGGCGGCCTGGACAACCAGGTTGGCCACCAGATCCCGGCCCTTGATGGACGGGAAGCCGGCGACATCGTGAATCAACTTCTCCGGGTACATCGCCGTGATCTGGCCACCGGGCTCGGGCAACGCGTCCACCACTGCCACCGAGAGCCCGCGGAAGCCGGCGTAGTACGCCGCGAAGAGGCCGGCGGGCCCGGCTCCGATCACCGCGACATCGACCTCGTGCATGGGCGTACCGTCGCTTTCCGCTCCCGGCTCAACCGACGCTGCCCCTGACGGTAGAGGGGCCGGAGCCGCCGGGCAAGGATGTCCGGCAGTCGGTCGTCGCCGCTCCGGTCAGCCGAAGATGCGGGTCGAGTCGGAGTAGTGCGAGCCACCCAGGCCCGGTTGACGCCGCCGGAAGACGATCGCGGCGACCACCCCGCCCACCAGCCCGAAGAGGTGCCCCTGCCAGGAGATCCGCTCGTCGGTGGGGAGGATGCCGACGAGTTGCCAGCCGTAGAGGAGGCCAACCAGGAGAACGACCGCGAAGTTCCACCAGCTGCGCTCGACGATGCCCCGGGTGAGCAGGATGCCCAGGTAGCCGAAGATGACGCCGCTCGCGCCGACCACGACGGAGTTCGGGGAACCGGTGAACCAGACGCCGAGCCCGCTGACCAAAATAATGATCAACGTGGACCAGAGGAAGCGACGCGCACCCGCCGCGAGCACGAAGGTGCCGAGCAGGATCAGCGGAATACTGTTGCTGTAGAGATGATCAAAGCCGTGGTGCAGGAACGGTGAGAAGAAGACGCCATCCAGGCCGTCGAGGCGCTGCGGGATGATGCCGGCCGCCGGGTCGAGCCCGAATGCCAGCCCCTGGTCAACGGCCTCGATGAGGAAGAGGAACGGCACCACCGCACACATGGCGACGAAGGCCCGGCCAATCGCGGCGTAGAACGCCTCGGTGCCGAACCGGTGCGCGTCACTGCCCTCCGGTAGCAGACTCACCCGTCAACAGCTATCAGGTAGCGGCGACAGCCGCCACCTGGGCCAGCGGTCAATGTCGGACCGATGACGACGGGGTGTGACCACGCACACCCCGTCGTCCGACGATCAGGACCAGCCCCCGCTCGAGCTCAGTACCAGCCCACGTCCTGCAGATAGGCCCAGGCCTTGCAGGGCGTTTGGTACCGACCCTCGATATAGCCGAGCCCCCACAGGATCTGGGTTTTCGGGTTCGTCTCCCAGTCGTCACCCTTCGAGGCCATCTTGCTACCGGGTAACGCCTGCGGAATTCCGTAGGCGCCGCTTGACGGGTTGCGGGCCTTGTGGTTCCAGCCACTCTCCTTGGTGAAGAGCTTGTCCAGACAGGGGAACTGATCGATTGCGAAGCCGGCGTTGAGCATCTCCGCGCAGCCGATCTGCCGGTTGCCGGTAAACTCCGCACACGAGTCCGGGATCGGGCCGTCGTACGGCTTCTCCGCTGCCGCCTCGGCCTCGGCCTTAGCCTTGGCGAACTCCGCCGCCGCCTCGCGGACAGTCTTCCGCGACGCCGCAGCGGCCTCTTCTCGGCGCTTCCGCTCCGCTGCCGCCTCGGCGAACGCGGCCTCGTGCAGCTTCTCGCGGTACTCGGTGGCCTGCTCCTTCATCGGGTGCACCTGCGGTGCGTACAGCGCAACCTGCTCGACTCCGGCGGCATCCGGCAGGCGCCGACCCTGATCCCGGTTGTCGCCCAGGTGGAAACCACCGACGACGCCCGCGGAGAGCAGCGCCACCGTGGCCGTCCGGGCGCCCAACCGGCTCCACAGCCGATTCACGAGACGGTCCCTTTCTTTCGGGGCACGGGCACGGCGCAGACCACACCTGGGTGGGGTGGGGTCACACCGCGAGCGCTCCGACCGCGCACGTCTCCCCGACAGCTCCGCCAACGGGGACGCAGGCAAACGGTCACCGGCGATCCGCCGGATGCGCGAGCACTCGGGGACACGATCGCGCACGATGGGGCGGATAGGAAACCATCAGCCCTAAATGTGATCTGCACCACTCTCCCTGGCGCAACCCCACAAACCCAGGGATCGACTCTCGATCACCGAGGGTCACGACCAGAGCCTGTCCACGCGGGCCAGAGCAGAGCACGCCCCCAAACCGGTCCATTTTTACCATGCAGCCCACCGCCTCGCCGCAGGTCAAACCACCGCTGCAGGGACGGCGGAGCGGCTACGCCGACCAGCCCCACCTCCACCAGCGGCAGGCCCGGTCACCCGCTTCGCCGAACCAGCGTGCCGGCCGGGTGCCGACCAGCGGCCGGAGCCACCGCCGAGTCAGCCGGATGTCGACCAGCGGCCGGAGCCACCGCCGAGCCGGTGTAGGTGGTTCCGGAGCGGGCCATCGGTGGCGCGCCGCGGTTACGAGCCGGATTCACCGGCGGCGGGCCGGCGAGCGCGGACGCGATCGCCGCCTGGGCGTCACGCCGACGCCGGTTCCAGGCGCCGCGGTCGCCGTCGAAGTAACCCTGCCGGTAGCCGAACCGGTAGCCGATCCGATAGCTGAGCTGACCGTGCAGGCGACCTGCGGCATAGCTGGTGGCGATCAGGACGCAGACGAGGAGCAGGGCGAGGAGTGGGCTCATCCGGCCACTCCGGACCGCGGACAGTGTGGACTCATCGTTCCTCCGGCTCAACCGGGGTGGGATCTACGACGAGTAGCTGGTCGAGGTCGGCTGTTCCGACCTGTTCGACCAACTCGACGCTGATCCGGCACCCGTCCAGGACAACCTCGGCCACCGACGAGCGGCGAATCTCACCACCCGCGTCGTAGACGCGGACGCTGAGTTCCGGACAACCGAGGTGGGTACGCCAGGCATGCCACTCCGCCCGATCCCCGACGCTGAGGGAGAGGTGACGCGAACCCCGGGCAAGGTAGAGGCGCCAGGGCGCGCTCAAACCGGTGGCTACCCCGGCGGCGATCAGGCCAAAGGCCTGCGCTCGGGTGGCGAGTTCGGTCACCAGGTCCCCCTCGTGCCGGAGATATCACGCATGAGAGCAAGCAGTCATCGTCTCCTGCACGGACACACGGTAGAGTGTCCCGCGAGCGTGACAGTATCAGCTTTTCGTCTGATTCCCCCCGACCGCATTCCCACCTATTCATCCCAGGTGAGGGCCAGGCAAGTAGCACCCACCCGGACAACGAAAAGCCGAGCGTATCGTCACATTCGCGTGACAACCGCGCGCCAGGAGACCACTCGAGGGCTCCGTGGCCGTACGGTCACCAGGTGACCGAGACGGCCAACGCACGGAAGATTGCCTTCGCCACCTTCGTCCGTCGCGCGCTCGACGAGGCCCGGGCCACCCGCGCCTGGAGCGGCACCGAGGTCTCCCGGCGCACCGGCGTCTCCCGGCAGACGATCAACCGATGGGTCCGGGGGGACTGGGCCAGCGACCCTGAGGCCGAACGCGTCGTGGCGTTCTGTGAAGGACTCGGGCTGGACCCGGCAACCGCCTTCACCACCCTGGGCTGGGACCGACGAAGCACCCCTCACCGAACCGAGACGGACCTGCCCCCGATGGATCCCGATGTCGAGGCACTGCTGCGTCGACTGGTTGACCCCGAGGTATCGGACGCGGAGAAGTTCCACATTCGAGAAACAATTCGTTATCTCGCATATCGTCCAACTCTCCCCGTAGCAGCACCAAATCGGGGCAAACAGGTTGGATGATCCTCAGATGGCGAAAGAACAGCAGGTCAGACTCATTCGTTTCGCTCCCGGGCCCGGATCGGCACGCTAGCGTCCGTACTCGTACTGCTTGGGCTCGTCGTCGGCGGGGGGACGGGAAGGCCGAACCCAGCCCTGCGGGACAGAAGGAGGGGTCTGTCCATGACCCTGAAATGGTTGGCAGTCGTGGTTGGCACCGTGTCCCTGACGCTGTGCGTGACCGGGAACGCGGTGACCCTGGCGGTCAACGGCGGGCAGCTTCCCCTGCTCGTCAACCTCGTCGCGCTCACCGCCGCCGGCACCGCCGTCGTCGTGGCCGTGTTCGCCGAACTCAACGACCGACTCAACGACCGAATCAGCGCGCTCACCGAGTTCCTGGTGGCGCGGCTCAACGAGATCGAATCCAGCACCGGGGACCGAAACTCCGGCTTCGTCGAGGGCTACCTGCTCAGTCACAGTCGGGAAGCCACCGTCATTCCCATCGGGCGTCGGGGACGGGAAGCCGCCGAACGCTGAACACCGCCACCAAAGCCGGTCACTCACCCGCCACCCGGCCCGGTGGCCGGGTACCTCACGGCCACGATTGAGCCGCTCCGAGCGGGGTACGCTGTCGCGCGTGCCGCCGTTGAATCTGGGCAAGCAGCCGCCGAAGACCCCGTTCACCGCCGACCTCGCCTGGCAGACAACCGCTGCCCGGGCTGCCGGCACCATCCTCTTCTTCGACTTCGACGGCACCCTCGCGCCGGTCCGGGACGACCCGACGGCGGTGCACCCCGCACCGAGGGTGCTCACCGCCATCGAGGCGCTCGCTCCCGTCGTCCGTCGGATCGCGATCGTCTCCGCCCGCCCGGTCGACTTCCTCCGCGAGCGCCTCGGTGATCTGGCCGGTGTTGACCTCTACGGCCTCTACGGGCTGGAGCACAGCCACTCCGGCGGTGAAACCGTCACCGAACCGGCGGCGCTGCCCTGGGTGCCAACCATGGCGGAGCTCGCCGACAAGGCCCGCACCGAGCTCCCTGCGGGCACCCTGGTGGAGTACAAACGGCTCTCGGTGGCACTGCACTGGCGGACCGCCCCGCAGCTCGGCCCGGCGGTAACCCAATGGGGTCGCGCCCAGGCCGAGCAGCTCGGCCTCCGGGTCCAGGCCGGACGGATGGTCCTGGAGCTGAAGCCTCCCGTCGACCGGGACAAGGGCATGGTCATCGACGAGGTGGTGCGGGATGCGGAGGCCGCCTGGTACTTCGGCGACGACGTATCGGACATCAAGGCCTTTGCGGCGCTGCGCGCCCGTGCCGCCGCCGACCCGCACTTCTTCGGCGTCTGCGTCGCCGTCGCCAACCCGGAGACCGGCGAGGAGGTTGCCGCCGCCGCGGACCTGACCATCGACTCGCCCGCAGAGCTCGGCGACTTCCTCACCGCCGCCGCACGCCGACTGGCCTGACTCCCACGCTCCGACGCAGCAGGCGGCCGGAGCGCACCTCGCCCCCGGTGGGGTGACCCGCCGACGACCATGTGCCCGGCCGCCCCGGGGCGGCCGAGGCCGTGCCAGGGCGATCAGATGCCGAAACGGCGCTGACGGGTGGCGTAGGAGCGCAGCGCGCGGAGAAAGTCAACCCGGCGGAAGTCCGGCCAGTTCAACTCGCAGAAATAGAACTCCGAGTGGACGGACTGCCAGAGCAGGAAACCGGACATGCGCTGTTCGCCGCTGGTCCGGATGATCAGATCGGGGTCCGGCACCCCCCGGGTGTAGAGGTGATCGGTGATGTGCTCGACATCGAACGTCTCGGCCAGCTGCTCGATGCTGGTGCCGGCCTTCGCGTGCTCGTGCAGGAACGATCGCACCGCGTCGGCGATCTCGCGCCGACCGCCGTAGCCCACGGCGATGTTGACCTGTGCGCCGCCGACCCGGTCCCGGGTCCGCTCCACCGCTGCCTTGAGCGCCGCCGCGTGCTGCGCCGGCAGCACGTCGAGCGCCCCGACCAGCCGCAGCCGCCAGGGGTTGGCCTCCTCGGCCAGCTCGCTCGTCAGGTCCTCGATGATCTGCAACAACGGATCAAGCTGAGCGGCCGGGCGGGTAAGGTTGTCGGTGGAGAGCAGCCAGAGCGTCACGTGCCCGACGCCGGCCGCGTCACACCACCGCAGCAGCTCCTTGATCCGCTCGGCGCCGACCCGGTGGCCGTCGTTGGGGTCAACAAACCCCATCTCCCGCGCCCACCTGCGGTTACCGTCGCACATCACACCGACATGCTGAGGCACCGGCTTGCCCGCCAGCTTGGCCGAGAGCCGGCGTTCGTACACCGAGTAGACAACGTCCCGCAGAGTCATCACCTGCCAGGGTAGCGACCGGAACGACGCCTCACGGCTCGGGATGCCGATCCCCGCTGGCCAGGCGACGCCCGATCATGGCCAACGTCCGGATGTCCAACCGGCCGTCGCCGAGCCCCAACTCCACCACCGCCCGGTACACCTGCTCATCCCGGTTGGCCGCCCACACCGCCGCGTCAACCACCGACCGCCGCCGGGCGAGCCAGGCCGCAACCGAGCTGTGCCGCAGATGACCACCGAGTCGACGACGAAGCGCCGCGGTGTAGCGCCGAGCGGCCTGCTCCGGCGTACGACTCGCCGCGGTGCCGGCGAGCGCTCCGGAGAGCAGTGCGTAGAAGATCCCCTCCCCGGTGAACGGGTTGATCAACGAGAGCGCGTCGCCGGCCAGCACCGCCCGAGCTCGCCCCGACACTGGCCGGTGGGTGGAGAGCGGCAGGTGATGGGCCCGCAGGGCGGTAACCGCCGCCGGATCGACTCCGGGTAGCAACGCTGGAATCCGCGCAAGGAGGTGTTCCCGGGTGAGCGGCTCGCCGCGAAGCACCTCCCCGTACCCGACGTTCGCCCGTCCGTCGCCGATCGGGAAGGACCAGGCGTATGCCGGCCAGCGGGCGGCTGACGTGACGATGAGCTGCTCTGGTGGGCCGGACGACGCGGGGGCGTAACCCCGGATCGCCAGGGCCAGATGGCGGTCGGGGTTCGGGGGGTGCCCCAGCGCCCGGCGTACGACGGAGCCCGCACCGTCGGCACCCACCACGGCCCGCCCGGCGATCCACCCGTCGAGCACGACCCGGTCCGCCCGCACCTCGACCCGACGTACCACGTGCTGGCGCAGCTGGGCGCCGGCCGCGACCGCCGCCGCGACCAACCGAGCATCGAAGACGGTTCGGGGCACCGTGTACGCGGGGCGGGGCAGCGCCCGCGCCACCGCCGGACCGCCCGGGGCGACCAGGCGAAGCGCGGGCAGCGGGGCGTATCCGGCTACCGGGTCGGGTACCCCCAGCCCGGCCAGGACATCCAGCGCATGCGCGGCGATCCCGTCCCCGCAGGCCTTGTCCCGGGGGAAGTTGGCCCGATCCAGCAGGAGCACTCGGGCTCCCGTCCGGCGGGCGGCGATGGCGGCGGCCGAACCCGCCGGCCCCGCCCCCACCACCACGACATCGAACTCGTCGCCCCCGTCGGCCGGCCCGGTCGCCACGTCGCGCCCCCTCTCCGCCGCCGACCTACTGCTCTCGGCGGCCGTTGCAGGGATCATCCACCGCCTGCGGCGCCGGCCCAGCCACTTCCGCTACTTCCGCTACTTCTGCGGCTCCGCGTCGAGCCGAGCACGCAGCGCGTCCAGCTCGGCCCAGAGGACACCGGGCAGTTTGTCCCCGAACTTCTCAAACCACTCGGTAACCAACGGCAGTTCGGCCTGCCACTCGTTCACGTCGACCTTCAGCGCGATCCGAATGTCTTCGGAGGTCATGTCCAGACCCTCAACATCCAGCGCGTCCTCGGCGGGAACCATGCCGATCGGGGTCTCCACGGCGTCGGCCCGGCCCTCGAGCCGCTCGACGATCCACTTCAAGACCCGGGAGTTCTCGCCGAACCCCGGCCAGAGGAAGCTGCCCTCGGCGTCCTTACGGAACCAGTTGACGTAGTAGACGCTCGGCAGCTTCGACTCGTCACCGTCGGCGCCCTTGCCCATCTCGATCCAGTGCCGGAAGTAGTCACCGGCGTGGTAACCGATGAAGGGCAGCATCGCCATCGGGTCCCGGCGCACGACGCCGACCGCCCCCGAGGCCGCGGCGGTGGTCTCCGAGGAGAGCGTGGCACCCAGGTAGACGCCGTGCACCCAGTCCCGCGCCTCGGTGACCAGCGGAACGGTGTCCCGCCGCCGCCCCCCGAAGAGGATCGCGTCGATCGGTACGCCGTTGGGGTCGTAGTAGTCCTCGGCAAGGATCGGGCACTGGGTGATCGGGGTGCAGAACCGGCTGTTGGCGTGTGAGGAGAGGTGCTCGCTCTCCGGCGTCCAGTCGTTGCCCTTCCAGTCGATCAGGTGCGTCGGGGGCTCGCCCATGCCTTCCCACCAGATGTCACCGTCGTCGGTGAGGGCCACGTTGGTGAAGATGGAGTTGCCGCGGTCCAACGTCCGCATCGCATTGGCGTTGGTCTTCCAGTCGGTCCCGGGGGCGACCCCGAAGAGGCCGTACTCCGGGTTGACCGCGTAGAGGCGTCCGTCCGGGCCGAACCGCATCCAGGCGATGTCGTCCCCGATGGTCTCGACCTTCCAGCCCGGAATGGTCGGCTCCAGCATGGCGAGGTTGGTCTTGCCGCAGGCCGACGGGAAGGCCCCGGCGATGTGGTAGACCTTCCCCTCCGGAGAGGTAATCTTGAGAATCAACATGTGCTCGGCGAGCCAGCCCTCGTCCCGCCCCATGACACTGGCAATCCGCAGCGAGTAGCACTTCTTGCCGAGCAGCGAGTTGCCGCCGTAACCGGAGCCGTAGGACCAGATCTCCCGGGTCTCCGGGAAGTGCGAGATGTACTTCGTCTCGTTGCACGGCCAGGACACGTCCTGCTGACCCGGCGCGAGGGGCGCGCCGATCGAGTGCAGGGCGTGCACGAAGTCCGCGTCGTCGCCCATCGCCTCCAGGATCTTCGCACCCATCCGGGTCATGATCCGCATCGAGGCGACCACGTACGGACTATCCGTGATCTCGATGCCGAACATCGGCTTCTCAGCCTCAACCGGGCCCATGCAGAAGGGGATGACGTACATGGTGCGACCGCGCATGCAGCCGCGGTACAGCTCCGTCATCGTCCGCTTCATCTCGGCGGGCGCCATCCAGTTGTTGGTCGGACCGGCGTCTGCCTCGTCCACCGAGCAGATGAAGGTGCGCTCCTCGACCCGCGCCACATCCGTCGGGTCGGTCCGCGCGTAGAACGAGTTGGGCTTCTTCTCCGGATTGAGTCGGACCAGGGTGCCGGCCTCGACGAGTTCGTCGGTGAGACGACGCCACTCTTCTTCTGACCCGTCGGCCCAGACCACACGGTCCGGGGTGGTCAGTTCCGCGATCTCACGGACCCAGGCAAGCAGTTTGGGGTGGGATGTCGGGGCCTGATCGATACCCCGAACAGTCGCCGGAGCAACCATGACACATCTCCTTGTGGTCGACGCTGACCGGTCTATGGGATGCACGAGGCTTGACGGCGCGGTGCGTCGCCTACGTGAAACCTGGGATTGGCCTCAGCGTAAACCGGCTTGCGCCACCAGTCAGTGGGACTGGTTGTGAAGAACTGCACAAGGTACGGCCCAGCTGCGGCATCGCGAGCTAATACCCGCTTTCACGCGCAGTTTCACGCAAATCCAGTGACGAAACATCTGGCCCGTCGTCGTCCGGTACGCCCGGTGATCCGGCCCCGCTTGGGCGGATCGCCCGGGAGACCCCGCGGCACACGGTTACGTTCCGCTCAGCACCACTGCCCGGGATCAGCCATGCCGGCCGGTGCTACCCGTGCCGCGGGCCCGCACCCGGTACGCTCGCTCGGTGGCAGCGACGATGGCCGGGGAGCCCGGCTCCCGGCGGACTCGGCCAGGTCTCATCCACTCCCTGCTGGACCGGTTCGGTCACCTCGTCCACGAGTTGAGCAAGTTCGCCACTGTGGGCGGCGTCGCCTTCCTCGTTGACTTCGCCCTGTTCAACTTCCTGACCTCGGTGCAGGAGGTCGAGCAGGTGACCGCGAAGACCATCTCCACGGTGGTGGCGGCGACCTTCGCCTTCCTCGGCAACCGGTTCTGGACGTGGCGGCACCGTCGGGGCGGCAACCCGGCCCGCGAGTACGCGCTCTTCTTCATCTTCAACACGGTGGGCCTTGGTATCACCGTGGCGGTCCTGGCGATCAGCCGCTACGGCCTGGGCCAGATCTGGCCGGAGGTCTTCCAGACCCCGCTGGCGGACAACATCGCCAGCTATCTCGTCGGCACCGGGCTGGCGACCCTCTTCCGGTTCTGGTCCTATCGACGGTTCGTCTTCGTACCAGCGGGAACTCCTGCCGCACCGAAAGCGAAGCACGACCGATACCGGGCGTGACCTGGCGCCCATCTCGCCAGGCCGGGACGGTCCCGGCCCAGTCCACTCGCCTAAGGTGTTCCGCATGCGTCTTGTCCGTCTCCTGCCCGAGCGCTGGCAGAAGTTCGTCCACGAGGCGCTGAAGTTCGGCATCGTCGGGGGCGTCAACACCGTCATCAATTACGCGGTGTTCAACGCCCTTGCACTCACTGTCTTCCAGGGCGGCGCGCTGAAGGCGACGGTCGTCGCCACCATCACGGCGACGATCACGTCGTACCTGATGAATCGCCACTGGACGTACCGCGATCGCCCGAAAACAGCGGTTCAGCGCGAGTATGTCCTTTTCTTCCTCTTTAACGGCGCAGGGCTCCTCATCGAACTGGGCGTGCTGGCCGCGGCCAAATACGGCCTCGGCGTGACCAGCCTGCTCGCTCTCAACCTCGCCAAGACGATGGGTATCGTGCTGGCGACGCTGTTCCGGTTCTGGTCCTACCGGACGTTCGTCTTCCAGCCGGCGCCAGCGCCGGCCGCGAACAACTGGCACAGCATCCCCCGCGACGAGTGGGACACGATGGCCGAGATGGACCCGGTCGCCGAGCTGGCGGAGTCGGTCTCCGAGCTGGAGGAAAGCGCCCCGCCACCGGGCACCCACCAACCGCACCGCACACCGGTCCAAGGCCTGACCATCCCGCTGGACGCCCGCCTCGACCTGGACCGGGAGCTGGCAGCCGAGCTCGCTGCGGAACTCCAGGCGAGCACTCGCCGATCTCGTCGCGCCTGACCGGGCCCGTCACCCCTGACCACCGGCTCCGGAGCCGGTGCGCGCCGGCCCACCCACCCCACGACGAACCCACTCAGCCCGGTTCCCGTAGCGGCTTGCCGTCCTGGACCTCGGTCAGCGCCTCCCGAAGCTCGTCGCCGGACGGCTGTCGGTCGTACTGCGCCTCCACCAGCTCGTAGAGGGTGGTCTGCACCCGCCCCACCTGCGGCACATCGCCCAACACCGACCGCCCCCGCTCCCCGGCGGAATCGATGGTCAGGGTGCCGCAGCCGAACAGCCGCTCACTGAAGCGCTGCTGCATCGCATGGTCGGTCACCCGGGTAAGCGGAATGTCCCGGCGGTCGCGGGAGAGCACACCCTGCTGGATGAGCACCCGCTCGTCGGTGAACAGGTAGTGGGTCGCCCGCCAGACCAGCACCGGCCAGAGCGCGAACCAGAGCACCCCCACCAGCGCCAACCCGCCGAGCAGCACCAACAGCACCGCCCGACCGGCCCCACCGGGAGCCAGCACCAGGACCGCCGCCACCACCGCGACGGCGAGAACCGTCACCGCGACCGGCCGGACCAGGGCCTTCCAGTGCGGATGCAGGTGCAGCACGACGTGCTCGTCCTCGGTGAGCACGTCCTCAGGAAACGCCACGGATACCTCCAGCGCAGATCGGACGCGCAGACCGTAACCGCTCACCCGACCACAGGGCATCAGCCGCGCGGGCCGGACGACGATGGACACCGCCGAGCCAGCCCCGCCGGGTCAGCAGTGGCCGTTCAGCGCAGGTGCAGAATGTCGCCGGCGGAGAGGTGCCGGGTGGCTTCCGGGGTCGCCACCACCAGCTGGCCGTCGGCGTCAACGCCGGTCGCCGTACCGGTCAGCTCGCCACCATCCGGCAGCAGCACCCGGACCGGACGGTCCACGGTGGCACAGACGGCCAGGTACGCCGCTCGCAGGCCGCTCGCCACCGCATCACCGTCCGCAGCCCGCCAACGCCCATACCAGTCACCCAGCGACCGGAGCAGCGCCCGCAGCAACGGATCCCGGTCGGTCGCCGCCGCACCGACCAACTGCAACGAGGTTGCCGGCAGACCGGTCGGGTTCGCCGGCAACTCGTCAGCACGAACAGTCACGTTCAGACCGATACCGAGAACGATCGCGGGGGGCGCAGCCACGCCCGCCACCGGCACCCCCTCGGCCAGGATCCCGCCGCACTTCGCCGCACCGACAAGCAGATCGTTCGGCCACTTCAGGGTGGCCTCCAGCTCGGCCAGCCGGGTCACCGCCTCCACCAACGCCACTCCGGCGAGCAGCGGCAGCCACCCGTACGCCGACGGTGGTACCGCTGCCCAGCCCCGCTCGGCCACCGCCTCCCCCGGCCGAAGCAAGACGCTGGTCGCGATGCCCGCCCGAGCCGGCGACTGCCAGTCGCGGCCCCGCCGGCCCCGCCCCGCACGCTGCCGCTCCGCGACCAGTACCAGGCCCTCCGGCTCCCCGGAGCGGGCGTAGTCGGCCACGTCCGCGTTGGTCGAACCGGTCTCGGCGAGAAGCTCCAGCCGGGCCCACGGACCATGCGGCGCGACCAACGCGCGGCGCAGCCGCACCACCGACAACGGCGGGCGATCCAGATCGGTGTACGGGGAACCCAGCATCCCGCCAGCCTACGACCCTCCCGATGACCGGTGGTGAGGCGCACTGCACAGCGGCACCGAGCTGAACCATCGTTATATTCCCTTGGTGACTACCGAGACCGGGACCAACATCCACAGCACCGCGGGCAAGCTGGCGGACCTGGAGCGTCGGATCGACGAGGCGGTGCACGCCGGATCGGCACGCGCCGTGGACAAACAGCACGCACGGGGCAAGAAGACCGCACGGGAGCGGATCGAGCTCCTCCTCGACCCCGATTCCTTCGTCGAACTGGACGAGCTGGCCCGACACCGGTCCACCAACTTCGGGCTGGCGAAGACCCGCCCCTACGGCGACGGCGTCATCACCGGCTACGGGACCATCGACGGCCGCCAGGTCTGCGTCTTCGCGCAGGACTTCACGGTCTTCGGCGGCTCCCTCGGCGAGGTCTTCGGCGAGAAGATCGTCAAGGTGATGGACCTGGCCATGAAGATCGGGTGCCCGGTCATCGGGATCAACGACTCCGGCGGTGCCCGCATCCAGGAGGGTGTCGCCTCGCTCGGCCTCTACGGCGAGATCTTCTTCCGCAATGTACGGGCCAGTGGCGTCATCCCACAGATCTCGCTCATTCTCGGCCCGTGCGCGGGCGGCGCCGTCTACTCGCCGGCGGTCACCGACTTCACCGTCATGGTGGACCACACCTCGCACATGTTCATCACCGGCCCGGACGTGATCAAGACCGTCACCGGTGAGGACGTCGCCATGGAGGAGCTGGGCGGCGCCCGTACCCACAACTCGCGTAGCGGCAACGCGCACTACCTCGCCACCGACGAGGAGGACGCGATCGAGTACGTCAAGGCGCTGCTGTCGTACCTGCCGTCGAACAACCTGGACGAGCCGGTCACGTACCCGGTCGACCCGGACCTCGAGATCAGTGACGAGGACCGGGAGCTGGACACCCTCATCCCGGACTCGGCGAACCAGCCATACGACATGCACCAGGTCATTGAGCACGTCCTCGACGAGGGCGAGTTCCTCGAGGTGCAACCGCTGTACGCACAGAACCTGATCGTCGGCTACGGCCGGGTCGAGGGCCGGCCGGTCGGCGTGGTCGCGAACCAGCCCATGCACTTCGCCGGCACGTTGGACATCGCCGCGTCGGAGAAGGCCGCGCGCTTCGTCCGCACCTGCGACGCGTTCAACATTCCGGTAATCACCTTCGTGGACGTACCCGGTTTCCTCCCCGGCACCAGCCAGGAGTGGGAGGGCATCATCCGCCGGGGCGCGAAGCTCATCTACGCCTACGCCGAGGCCACCGTCGGAAAGGTCACCGTCATCACCCGCAAGGCGTACGGCGGCGCGTACGACGTCATGGGCTCCAAGCACCTCGGCGCTGACCTGAACTTCGCCTGGCCGACCGCCCAGATCGCAGTGATGGGGGCGCAGGGGGCGGTCAACATCCTGCACCGGCAGGAGCTGGCCGGCGCCACCAATCCGGCGGCGCGGCGTGCTGAGCTGATCACGGAATACGAGGACACCCTCGCCAATCCGTACATCGCCGCCGAGCGCGGGTACATCGACTCGGTCATCCCGCCGCACGAAACCCGGGCACAGATCGTCCGCGCACTGCGAGTGCTGCGCACCAAGCGCGAAACCCTTCCCCCGAAGAAGCACGGCAACATCCCGCTGTAGGTGTGCGGTCAGCGTGGCTCGCAGGGCGGGTTGGCAGCGATGCACATTCGACGGGCTGCCACGTCGGCGAGGCGGACCAGTTCCGTCTCGCCGGCCATGCTGGCGAAGAGCACCGTAACCAGGTCACCGACGCGCAGCACGACCCGCAGCTCCGGTGAGTTCACCACGGTCTGCAGCTCGCCCGTCGCGGGATTGGGGAGCAGGGCGGACGAGTGCCGTAGCAGCAGCGACTCGTCACCGGCGAAGCCCACCCGCGGAGTGTCCCAGCGGTGCACCGCCTGCAGGTTGACCCCCCTGCCTTCGTAGTCGGCCGTCCAGACCTCCCCCTGCTGGGGGCAGGCAACAATCGTCTGCCGGACCTCGGTGAAGAAGCGGGCCGCGGCATCGTCGCGGAACCGGTACAGATCCTGCACGACCAGGACGTCCCCGAGTCGGTCGGGTCCGCCGGCCGACCACCGCAGCAACGTCTGCGACCGGCTCATCCAGGCCTCCGCCCTCGAACCCAAACCACATCGGTCGCGCCCGAGGCCCAACGTGACGTTCCCGCCCGCAGCGGCCTCCTTGAGGTGCAGTTCGGTGCGCACCACCAGGTCCGACTGTTGGATGAAGAGCTCGGGCGGGAGGTCGGAGCGCATCGTCGCGACCAGCCCGGCAGTCGACGCCGGAGCGCTGCCCACCGCAGCCTGCACCGGTGCCGAAGTGGACGGTTGGTATCCCGAGGGACGGTTGACCACCGCGATGATGGCCACCGCCAGGGTCCCCACCAGGACTCCCCCCGCCAACAGGACGGTCCGCCGGCTTCGACGGCGGGCCCGAGCACGGAGCTCCGCCGCCTCCGGCCAACGGATGTCGCGCAGGGCACGTTGCATGGACTCGACGGCGCTCAGCTCGTCACGCATCGACGGCCTCCTCCAGATCAACGACGGCGAGCAGCCCGGCGAGAGCCGCCCGCCCCCGAGCCAGCCGGGCCTTGACGGTGCCTACCGGGGCGTTGGTCTCCCGGGCGACCTCGACGACGGGCATTCCCACCAGGTAGTAGAGCGCGATCGCGATGCGCTGCTCCTCGGGTAGTCGGCGCAGCGCGGCGACCACCGCCACCGTGTCGGTGCTCGGTGCGGGGACGCTCCCGACGGCACCGTGCCGCAGGTACGCCCGAGCACGACTGCGTAGGCTGCGCCAGCGACTGACCGCGACCCGGCTCGCCACCACCCGTACCCATGCCTCCGGGTCGTCGTACCCGCTCACGTTTGACCAGCGCTGCCAGGCCCGGATATACGCCTCCTGCACCGCATCCTGAGCCTCGGTGAGATCACCGGTGAGCACGTACACGAAGCCGAGCAGCCGCTGCCGACTCCCCCGGTAGAACTCGTCGAACCCCTCGATATCCGGCACCTGGCTACCTCCCGTGGCGGTCGCAGAGGACACGCGCCAGCGCCGGCTCCAGGTTGCCGGAAGGCCGCGGCTTTTCTGCCCCGACCGGGCCATCCCGGGCTGACCGGCTCAACCGGTCAGCCCGTACCCGGTCAGGGCCGGGCCGGCCAACAACGCCGCGCCAAACCCCAGCACGACCAGGTTGACCAGGGCGAACACCGTGACCCAGAAGAACGCGGGGAAGGGGGTGATGCCGGCGAGTTGGTCGGCGTCGGAGGCGGGCATCCGGCCGCGGGCGCGTAGCCGTTGCAGCTCGACCACCGGGCGGACACCGCCGAGCAGCAGGAACCACACTCCGGTGTATGCGAACGCCGCCTGCACCTGCGGTGCGGCGTACCAGGAGACGACGAGTACAAGCCCCCCGGTAACCACCAGCGACAGCACTCCGAAGACGTTGCGGATCAGGACCAGCATGGCCAGCAGCAGTGCGACGGCGATCCACAACAGCAGGGTGATCCGGTTTCCACCGAGGATCCCGGCGCCGGCGAGCCCGACCAGCGGTGGAGCCAGGTAGCCGGCGAGCAGGGTGATCACCATGCCGGGACCGGTGGGACGGCCGGCGGAGAGGGTGAGCCCGGAGGTGTCCGAGTGCAGCCGAATGCCGTGCAGGCGACGGCCGGTGAGCAGGGCGGCCAGGGCGTGCCCGCCCTCGTGGGCGATGGTCACCGCGTTGCGGGCGACCCGCCAGGGTCGACCGGTGCTGACCACCACCAGCGCCCCCACCCCGGTCAGCAGCACCAACAACGGAGGCGGGTCCGGTTGCGCGCCGAGCAGTGTGTCCCAGATACCGGTCAGACCGTCGATCGACACCATGGGCGGGGAGCCTACCGCCCTCGTCCCCGCCGGCTCCCGGCCCGATCTGGCCGCCGGCGGCCGCGCGGGACGAGATCAGCTACGTACTGGCACAAACCCGGCGGCGATGATCGCAAAGACTGGCTCGTTCGCCGCCCAGTCGTTCTCCGGGCAGTCCCAGCGGATCGCGTACCCCTTGTCGGGCGCGGTCACGAAGCCACGATTACGGACGTGCAGCCGACGTCCGTAATCGTCATCGAAGATCCACTCCCAGTCGGCGGCCTCATCCCAGTAGTCCACTGAAACAATCTTGACGTGCTGGTAGCCACGGTAGTTGCCGCGTCGGGCGGCCTCCTGCTTACGCCAGTCGGCCTCGGCATCGTCCAATGGCGTCGTCGTCTGGTCGATGAGCAGGGCCCGTCCCTGGCCATCGGAGAACCGGACCCGATAGTCCTCCGGCCCCCGACCCCACTTTCGGCGATAGTCCAGGTCGAACCCCGGCGGCACCGGCACCACGAATCCCGTGGCGTCCTGGTGTAGTTTCCAGCCGGCCGGCAGGGCCGCGCCCGCCGTGCCGCTCGGCGTCGGGCTGCCGCTGGTCGGCGGAGAGCTGGCGCTGGCCGGCGGAGGACTCGTTGACGCCGCGGCGCTCGGAGCCGAGCTGGCCGGAGCCGCGGTGGGCCCGGCACCGGTCGCGACGGCACCCGGATCCGCTCCGTCGTCCTCGGTGGCGAGCCGGGGATAGGCCACCACGAGACCGAGCAGGAGCAGGACAACCACGGCACCGATGAACACATTGCGACGGGTGGCGTAGCGCTTCGTACCGGTGGGCCCGCCGGGCGAGGGCACCGCCGATGTCAGGGCAGCCGACGGCCCACCCAGCTTCGCTGTCGGGTCGGCATCGACTCGGTCCACCGGAGGGTCAACCGGTGCGGTCGGACCGGTGCCGGTCACCTTCGCGGTGGGGGCGGCATCGGCCGACGGCGCGACCGCCGGTGGCGACGGTGGGGATGCCGGTGGCGGCGGCGCGGATGCCGGTGCGGCCGGCACCGGGGATTCGGGAAGCTTCGGCGCCGGTCGCGGCGCCGGCACAGCTGCGGGCGTCCGCCCCTCGCGACGGTTCGGCCCAGGCCGGCGCACCCCGGACAGCAGCGGGATGAGCTGCGAACGTTTGCCGCCGGCTCGGCGCAGTAGCCGCTCCGCCACCTCGGCGGTGATCCGTTCGGTCGGATCCTTGCACAGCAGGCCGTTGAGCACCGGGCGCAGCGGGCCGGCGTTCTTCGGCGGCGGCGGCGGCTCGGTCGCCAGCGCCGCGAGGGTCGCGATCGCCGAGGAACGCGCGTACGGCGACTTACCCTCAACCGCCGCATACAGAGTCGCGCCCAGCGACCAGAGATCCGCCTCCGGCCCCGCGGTGCCATCCAGCGCCCGCTCGGGTGCGATGTAGGCGGGAGAACCGAGCACCATGCCGGTGCGGGTGACATTCGGGTCACCCGGAACAGTGGCAAGCCCGAAGTCGGTCAACACCACCCGCCCGTCCTCAGCGAGCAGCACGTTGCCCGGCTTGACATCACGGTGCATCACACCCGCCCTGTGCGCCGCCCGCAGCGCACCAAGCACCCCAAGACCAATCTGCACCGCCTGAGCCGACGACACCGGCCCCTGCTCAGCAAGCGTGCCCTGGAGGGACTTCGACGCCACGTACTCCATCACAATCCACGGATCACCATCGGTACGCAACACATCAAAGATACGAACGACGTTGACGTGATTGAGACGAGCGATCGCCCGCGCCTCACGCAGCGAACGCTCCCGCATCTCACGACGCTCCTCATCGGTAAGACTGGGCGGCGGAACCAACTCCTTGATCGCCACAGTCCGATGCAGCACCTCGTCTTGCGCCTTCCACACCCGACCCATGCCACCCTGGCCGATCGGCGACAAAAGCCGGTACCGGCCAGCGACAAGTTCCGAAGGTGCGTTCGACATCGCCTGAAACGGTACCCGGCGGCAGCGGCGGCAACTCGGGCGGCACGCCACCGCACAACGAAGATCCAAACTCCAGGCGTACGCTGACGCCATGTCTGCCGAGGAGCCACTGTTCCGCGTCGTTCACGGCACGCCGACCGCTGAGGAGCTGGCCGCCCTGGTGGGCGCGATCGTCGTTCACCCCCGGCCGGCGGCACCCCCCGCCCCACCTACGGTTTCCGTCTGGGCACGCGGCGCCCGCCCCGCCAGTAGCGGCCACACCGTCGGCCCGGACGCCTGGCGCGCCTCCGGCCTGCCCCGCTGACGACGACTTCCGCCCCACACCGGGTTATCCGGTCCGCACCGAGGATCCCGGTGCCGGCGAGCCCACCCCCGGCTCACCACCCGATCTAGTCGCCCCCGGCCGTCGAACGCGCCGGAGCCTCGGCGGGCACGGCGCCGGGCAGGACGGCATCCGGACCTGCTCCGTCGTCGTCCGGGATGCGCCGGGGATAGGCCATCACGGCACCGAGCAGGAGCAGACCCGCCACGGCACCGATCATCGGTTCGGTGGCGAGTAGCCACCCGGAGAACAGCACGGCACCGAGCAGGAGCAGACCCGCCACGGCACTGAACAGCCGTCTGCGGCGGGTGGAGTAGCGCTGCGCACCGGCACCGGGCGCGGCTGGCGGGGGCACGGGCAATGCCGGGACACCCGACTCACCGGCCTTCACCGTCGGCCCGGCGTCTGCTCGGGCCGCCGGAGGGCCGACCGGCGCGGCCGGGCGGGCGTTGGCCGAGGGTGGGTTGGCCGGGCGGGCGTTGGCCGGCATCGCTGTCGAGGGGGCGCCGGCTCGGCGCAGTAGCCGCTCCGCCACCTCGGCGGTGATCCGTTCGGTCGGATCCTTGCACAGCAGGCCGTTGAGCACCGGGCGCAGCGGGCCGGCGTTCTTCGGCGGCGGCGGCGGCTCGGTCGCCAGCGCCGCGAGGGTCGCGATCGCCGAGGAACGCGCGTACGGCGACTTACCCTCAACCGCCGCATACAGAGTCGCGCCCAGCGACCAGAGATCCGCCTCCGGCCCCGCGGTGCCATCCAGCGCCCGCTCGGGTGCGATGTAGGCGGGAGAACCGAGCACCATGCCGGTGCGGGTGACATTCGGGTCACCCGGAACAGTGGCAAGCCCGAAGTCGGTCAACACCACCCGCCCGTCCTCAGCGAGCAGCACGTTGCCCGGCTTGACATCACGGTGCATCACACCCGCCCTGTGCGCCGCCCGCAGCGCACCAAGCACCCCAAGACCAATCTGCACCGCCTGAGCCGACGACACCGGCCCCTGCTCAGCAAGCGTGCCCTGGAGGGACTTCGACGCCACGTACTCCATCACAATCCACGGATCACCATCGGTACGCAACACATCAAAGATACGAACGACGTTGACGTGATTGAGACGAGCGATCGCCCGCGCCTCACGCAGCGAACGCTCCCGCATCTCACGACGCTCCTCATCGGTAAGACTGGGCGGCGGAACCAACTCCTTGATCGCCACAGTCCGATGCAGCACCTCGTCTTGCGCCTTCCACACCCGACCCATGCCACCCTGGCCGATCGGCGACAAAAGCCGGTACCGGCCAGCGACAAGTTCCGAAGGTGCGTTCGACATCGCCTGAAACGGTACCCGGCGCCGGAAACAGCCGGTCGGGTGGCACGCCACCGCCCACCGCAGATCCGCGCCACGGTAGCGCCCAGAGCCGGTGGGGCTGACTGTCGGTTCCCGCGTCCACGATTCACGTTGACGCGAGCGGTTGACTCCACTATGAGGTGCGCCCACCCTAGGCTTCTCATCCGAAATGCACTTATTCAAGACTGCAACTCCCATCCCGCACCCGCTACCCTCACTCATGGAAACGGCGCGGTGACAGAAAGGGAGGGACGATGGTCGAGGAGGGTGAGGGTCGTCCAGCGGCCCAGTCTCCGAGCCTCAGCGGCGTGGTGGAGATACCTGAGGAGCACCAGGCGAAGCTCCACCAGGAGCGTTCCTACAAGCCCGGGGCGGCAGGCCCGAAGTCGAGTCTTCCCGCGCCCCTTTCACCCCCGTCGCCACCGTCGCCTGGAGCCACCTCCACGCCAACGCCGGCCCCGTCGAAGACCCGGACCACTCCGGCGCTCAGCACCGGCACGAGCCCGGGATCGGGCTGCCCCTCCCCCACCGACGGCCCGCCACGCCGGCCCCGCGGCGGAGTGATCGGCGGTGGCGGCGCGGGCACCGCACCCACCGGCGGAGCCGGTTCTCGCCCGAGGGGCGGCAAGGGCTTCCCCGGCGATCCCACCATCCCGCCCTTCGGGGCCGCAGCGGGGTCCTCGGTGCCGACTGGCCGCCCGGGGGGCCCGACACACCACCTCAACTCCGAGGAGACGGCGCGCACCTGGGATCCCGACCAGCGGGGGGAGACAGTCCAGGGGGTGAGTCCGACGCTCCGCCCGCCGAAGGACGGGCCGACCGACCCCGCCATCGACTGCACCGATTGACGTTGCTGACCACGCAGCCGGGTCCCGTCGCGGTGATCCCACTGGCCAGGGCCACAGCGTCCCAAGCACCGGGACGAAGCGGGTAACGTCTGCGTCGTGTCTGGATCTCTACCGCCTCGCCTCGTCCTCGCCTCCGCGAGCCCTGCCCGCCGCAAGACCCTCCAGGCAGCGGGGATCGAACCGGAGGTGTTGGTCAGCGGCGTTGACGAGTCCCTCGTGGTCAGCGATCGCGCGGATGAACTCTGCCTTGAGCTGGCCCGGTTGAAGGCGCAGGCGGTCCTGACCCGGCAGCGCCCGACCAAGGACCAGCGCACCCTGGTGATCGGGTGCGACTCGGTGCTGGAGTTCGATGGCGAGATCTTCGGCAAGCCCGCCGATGGGGCCGACGCCATCCGCCGGTGGGAGCGGATGCGGGGGCGCAGCGGAATCCTGCACAGCGGGCACTGCCTCATTGACCTGACGGCCGACCGACGGGCAGAGGCCGTCGCCGCTACGACCGTGCACTTCGCCGCGGTGAGTGACGACGAGATCGCCACGTACGTCAACACGGGTGAACCCCTGGCAGTGGCCGGCGCGTTCACGATCGATGGGTTGGGTGGACCGTTCGTGGAACGGATCGAGGGCGACCCCAGCACGGTGGTGGGCCTCTCCCTGCCGCTACTGCGCCGTCTCCTGGCCGAGCTGGATCTGCAGATCACCGACCTGTGGAGCCGGGGCACATCGAGCGCCACACAGTCCGGCACCCCGGCCGCCGCAAAGCCACACCCTGGAGCCTGACCGGCGAGAGTATCGCCGTCGAGAGCACGAAGGAGCAGCGTTGACCACCAAGTCCATCCCGTTGACGTCGGAGTTGCACGCATACCTGGTCGCCCACGGTGGCCCACCGGATGAGGTCATGCTCGACCTGATCGAGGAGACCCGGGCGCACCTGCCGGAAGACGCGAAGATGCAGGTGGCACCGGAACAGGCCGCGTTCCTGACCTTTCTGACCCGGCTGCTGGGGGCGCGACGAGCAGTCGAGGTCGGCACCTTCACCGGGCTCTCCGCGCTGGCGATCGCCCGCGGGCTGACCGAAGACGGGCAGCTGACCTGCTTCGACGTCTCGGAGGAGTTCACCGGGATCGCTCGGCGCCACTGGGCCCGGGCCGGCGTGGACGACCGGGTGCAGCTGCGGATCGGCCCCGCCGGAGAGACGCTGCAGGAGCTACCGGCCAACCGTCACCTCGACTTCGCTTTCATCGACGCGGACAAGGTCGGCTACTCGGCCTACTGGGCGGAGTTGGTACCCCGGATGCGGCCCGGCGCAGTGATCGCCGTCGACAACGTCCTCCGCGACGGGCGGGTGCTCGCCCCGCAGGACGACGCCGACCGGGCCATCGCCGCGTTCAACGACGAGGTGCTGGCCGACGTACGGGTGGACCCGGTGATGCTGCCGATCGCCGACGGACTGACCCTGGCCCGGGTGCGCTGACCGGCCCGCCGCGCGGCGCTGCGGGACGGTTGGTGAACGGGCAGTGCGGCATCCCACACTTAGCGCTCGTTAGGGAGCTTCGGCAGGGCCGTTACACTCCCCGTCAACGAACACCCCGGGAGGAGCCCCCAAGGTGCGCAAGGTACTCATCGCCAACCGCGGCGAGATCGCTGTCCGCGTTATTCGCGCGTGCCGCGATGCCGGCCTGGCCAGCGTCGCCGTCTACGCGGACTCCGACCGCGACGCCCTGCACGCCACCCTGGCCGACGAGGCGTACGCGCTCGGCGGTGACACCGCCGCCGACAGCTACCTGCGCATGGAGAAGCTGATCGATGTCGCGACGCGATCGGGTGCCGACGCGGTGCACCCGGGCTACGGCTTCCTCTCCGAGAACGCCGACTTCGCCCAGGCGGTGATCGACGCCGGGCTGACCTGGGTCGGGCCGAACCCGCAGGCGATCCGCGACCTGGGGGACAAGGTAACCGCCCGGCACCTCGCGCAACGCGCGGGCGCGCCGCTGGTCCCCGGCACCCCGGACCCGGTCGGCAGCGCCGACGAGGTGTTGACCTTCGCCGCCGACCACGGCCTGCCGGTCGCCATCAAGGCGGCCTTCGGCGGGGGCGGTCGCGGCCTCAAGGTGGCCCGAACCATGGAGGAGATCCCCCACCTGTTCGAGTCGGCCACCCGGGAGGCGGTCGCCGCGTTCGGCCGGGGTGAGTGTTTCGTCGAGCGGTACCTGGACCAGCCTCGGCACGTCGAGGCCCAGGTCCTCGCCGACCAGCACGGCAACGTCGTCGTGGTGGGCACTCGGGACTGCTCCCTCCAGCGCCGGCACCAGAAGCTGGTCGAGGAGGCGCCGGCGCCGTTCCTCACCGACGCGCAGCGACAGCAGATCCACGACTCGGCCAAGGCCATCTGTCGGGAGGCCGGCTACCACGGTGCCGGCACCGTCGAGTATCTGGTCGGCGCCGACGGCACCATCTCCTTCCTGGAGGTCAACACGCGACTTCAGGTGGAGCATCCGGTGACCGAGGAGACGGCCGGTGTCGACCTGGTCCGGGAGCAGTTCCGCATCGCGGACGGGGAGCAGCTGCGGTTCACCGAGGACCCAACGCCCCGCGGACACTCCATCGAGTTCCGGATCAACGGTGAGGACCCGGGCCGGAGCTTCCTGCCCGCCCCGGGCACGATCACCGCGCTGCGCCTGCCGACGGGCCCGGGAGTACGGGTCGACACCGGTGTCTCCGCCGGCGATGTGATTGGCGGCAACTTCGACTCGCTCCTCGCCAAGGTGATCGTGACTGGCGAGACGCGTACCGAGGCCCTGGAGCGGGCCCGTCGCGTGCTGGACGAGATGGTGGTCGAGGGCATGGCCACCGCGCTTGCCTTCCACCGGCTGGTGGTCCGGGACGAGGCCTTCACCGCCGAGCCGTTCACCGTGCACACCCGGTGGATCGAGACCGAGTTCGACAACACCGTGCCGGCCTTCACCGCCACGGCCAGCCCCACCGAGGGCCCGGCGGAGCGCGACACCATGGTGGTGGAGGTGGGCGGCAAGCGGCTGGAGGTCAGCCTCCCGGCCGGCTTCGGCGCCGGCACGGCCACCGCCACGCCCACGGCGAAGAAGCCGGCCCGTCGGCGCGGCGGGGCGAAGGCCGGGGCCGCGGTCAGCGGCGACACGCTCACCTCCCCCATGCAGGGCACGATCGTGAAGATCGCGGTCGCCGACGGAGACATCGTGGCCGAGGGCGACCTGGTCGTGGTCTTGGAGGCGATGAAGATGGAGCAGCCGCTGCACGCGCACCAGGCGGGCACGGTCAGCAGCCTCGCCGCCGAGATCGGCGCGGTCATCACCGCTGGCGGCGCGATCTGCACCATCGCCTGAGCGGCGCTGGCTGCCGCGGTTCGGAGGACGTACACCGACGACCCGGCCGCCCGCGCTGCGGGCGCCGCCCGGCAGCCAGACGGCGGGATGTTGCCCGACCCGGGGAACGCGAGCCGAGTCAGCCAGTCATGATGGCCGAGTGCGGTTCCTTCACGGCGCGGTCCCCGCGCATGACCTGACCTACAACGACGTCTTCATGGCCCCGGCCCGCTCCGAGGTGGCGTCCCGGCTCGACGTCGACCTCTCGACCGGTGACGGCACCGGCACCACCATCCCGTTGGTGGTGTCGAACATGACCGCGGTCGCGGGGCGGCGGATGGCCGAGACCGTGGCCCGACGGGGTGGCATCGCGGTCATCCCGCAGGACATCCCGATCGACGTGGTCGCGCACGTCGTCGCCTGGGTCAAGCAGCGGCACCTGGTGTACGACACCCCGATCACCCTGGGTCCGACCGATACCGTCGGCGACGCCATCCACCTGCTGCCGAAGCGGTCGCACGGCGCGGTGGTCGTGGTGGACGAGTCCGGCCGGCCGGTCGGGGTGGTCACCGAGGCGGACACGGTGGGCGTGGACCGGTTCGCGCAGCTACGGCACGTGATGTCGGCGGAGCTGCACACTGTTTCGGCGGACGCCGATCCGCGTACCGGCTTCGACCGGCTCTCGGCCGGCCGGCGTCGGCTGGCACCGGTGGTGGACGACCAGGAGCGCTTGGTCGGCGTGCTGACCCGGTCGGGTGCGCTGCGCGCCACGCTCTATCGACCGGCACTCGACGACCGGGGCAGGCTGCGCATCGCCGCGGCGGTGGGCATCAACGGCGACGTCACCGGCAAGGCGCGAGCCCTCCTGGAGGCCGGGGTGGACACCCTGGTCGTGGATACGGCGCACGGCCACCAAGAACGGATGATCTCCGCCCTCCGGGCGGTACGCGCGCTCGATCCGGCCGTACCGGTCGCGGCCGGCAACGTGGTCACCGCCGACGGCGTGCGTGATCTCGTTGCGGCGGGTGCGGACATCGTGAAGGTCGGCGTGGGGCCGGGCGCGATGTGCACCACGCGAATGATGACCGGGGTGGGGCGACCCCAGTTCTCGGCGGTCCTGGACTGTGCCGCGGCGGCGCGGGCACTGGGCCGGCACGTGTGGGCAGACGGCGGGGTCCGGTACCCCCGCGATGTGGCGTTGGCACTGGCCGCGGGGGCCTCAAACGTCATGATCGGTTCTTGGTTCGCCGGCACCTACGAGTCCCCGGGCGACCTCTACTCCGACGCCGACGGCCGCCGCTACAAGGAGAGTTTCGGCATGGCCTCGGCCCGGGCGGTCAGCGCGCGGACGGCGGAGGACTCCGCGTACGACCGCGCCCGGAAGGCGATCTTCGAGGAGGGCATCTCGTCGGCGCGGATGTACCTGGACCCGGAGCGGCCGGGCGTGGAGGACCTCGTTGACGAGATCATTTCCGGGGTACGTAGCGCCTTCACCTATGCCGGGGCGCACAACCTCACCGAGTTCCACGAGCGGGCGCTGGTCGGGGTGCAGAGCGCGGCCGGCTACACCGAGGGGATGCCGCTCCCGACGAGTTGGTGACTCGACCACTCGGTGCCGGCAGCCCGCCACGGCTAGCTGGCCGGACTGGCCACCGGTTGTGGCGTCGGCGCCGGGTCCGCTACCCCGGGGCGATCCCGCGGTAGTCGGGCGCAGGCGATCAGCCCGATGAGCAGGAAGCCGGCGGCGGTGAAGGCGGCGTACCGGGTGGCGTCGGCGAAGGCGGCCTTCGCCTCCTCGGCGATCGGCGCGGTGCGGGGGTCGGCGGCGAGCCCGGCGATCGCCGCTCCGCCACTCTCCCGAACCTCGGTCACCACCTGGTCACGCTGGGTGGAGCCAAGCTCGGACCGATCAGCGAGGCGCGCGCCGAGAAGCCCGCTGAGCCCGGCGAAGAGGACCGTGCCGAGCACAGCGATGCCGAGGGCGGATCCGAACTGCCGCGCCGTGCTCTGCACCCCGGACCCCTGGCCGCTGCGCCGGACCGGCACCTCACGCAGCGACACCCCGGTGAGTTGGGCGGTGGCCAGACCGACGCCGACGCCGTAGACGAAGAGCAGGCCGAGCGGAGCCCACCAGCGGGTGTCGGGGGCGACCACGAGGCCGAGTCCGGCGATGCCGGCGATCTCCGCGGCTACGCCGAGCTGCACCACCCGGGTGGTACCCCACCGTTTGACGAGAAGCGCTCCGAGGGCACTGGAGAGGAAGCTCCCGACGGCGAGGGGCAGCAGCGCCAGGCCGGTGTGGAAGGCGCTGTAGCCGAGGACGTTCTGGTACCAGAGCGGGAGCGCGAAGAGGAGACCGAACTCGCCCAGGCTGACGATCGCGGCGGCGGTGACGCCGGTCCGGAAGGAGCCGATCCGAAACAGCGACAGGTCGACCAGCGCCGGCCGACCGAGCCGGTTGCGGCGCACCTGGTGGGTGACCAGAAGGGCAAGGGCGGCCAGGCCAGTCAGCCCGACGACCGGCACCGGGGAGATCGCGGCGGGCCAGTCCAGGCCGAAGATACTGACCGGCTTCGCCAACCCCCACCAGCCATACGTGCGCCCCTCGATGAGGGCGAAGACGACGCCGGTCATGCCGAGCACCGACAGCAGCGCCCCGATCAGGTCGATGCCGCGCTCGACCCGGTCGTCGCGGGATTCGGGGACCAGCGCGAGCGTGGCGGTGACGACCAGCAGGCCGATCGGGAGGTTGATGCCGAATGCCCACCGCCAGGAGAGCTCGGTGGTGAGCCAGCCGCCAAGCAGCGGGCCGAGCGCGGCGGCCCCGCCGATCGTGGAGCCCCAGACCGCGAAGGCGATCGCCCGCTCTCGGCCGGCGAAGTTCGCGTTCAACAGGGACAGTGAGGTGGGCAGCATCATCGCGCCGCCGAGCCCTTGGAGCACCCGCGCCCCGATCAGCTCCGCACCGGAGCCGGCGGACGCGGCGAGCAGGCTTGCGACGACGAAGACCAGCACACCGACGACGAACATTCGTCGCCGGCCGGCGCGGTCAGCGAAGCGGCCGGCGACCAGGAGCAGGGCGGCGAAGACGAGGGTGTACGCCTCCTGGACCCACTGCGCCCCGGCGGAGCTGACGCCGAGGTCGGCGATGATCGCCGGGACGGCGACGTTGACGATCGTCACGTCGACGATGATCGTGGCGACTCCGAGGCTGATGGCGAGCAGCCCCCACCAGCGGCCACGTCCCTGCTCCGGCATATTTCGCTCCGATCGCTAGTTTGTCTAGCTACCTGAGCTGCTAGCTTCGTCCCGTGGACAGCGCCGCGTCAACTACCGCCGGCTCGCGTCGCGGGCCGTACAGCGAAGCGCCCTCGACCAGCCGAACCGCCCGGGCCCTGCGCGAGGTGATCCGGGCCGCCAGCAGCACCCGGGGGGCACTGGCCCACCGGCTCGGGATCGGGGTCACCGACGCCGCCGCCATCGACCACCTCGCCGCCAGCCCGGACCCACTCGGCCCGGTGGAGTTGGGCAACCACCTCGGCATCCGGTCCGCCTCGGCCACCGCGCTGGTGGATCGGCTGGTGCGCGCCGGTCACCTGGCCCGCACGCCGCATCCACAGGATCGTCGCCGGGTGGCGCTGCAGGTCACCGACCAGGGGTACGACGAGGTGTCGGCGGCACTGCGGCCGATGCTGGCCGGCATCGAGCAGGCCGTCGACCGGCTCACGCCGGAGCAGGCAGCCGCCACGGCCACCTTCCTGCGGGAGGTGGCCGAGGTTATGCGGGAGTACGTGGTGACCGCGCAGGAGGAGCCGCCCGACCTCGCGCGTCCACGTCCGCCACGCGGGATCCGAACAGCCGACGAATAACGACGCGTGCGGCCTCCCGCGGATCATCCCCCGCCTCGTCCGGCAGGGCACCCGCGTTCCACAGGGTGGCGAAGCCATGCACGATGGACCAGGCGGCCAGCGCGTCCCCGGCGACGCCGCCCACCGCGCCCGGTCCCGGCGGCAGGTCCGCCACTGCCGAACGCAGGACCGCACGCGATCGTCCTCGGGCCGCCACCACCTCCGGCGCGTCAACGCGGTAGAGGTCGGGGCGGTACATCACCTCGAAGTGCGCCCGACGCCGGACGGCGAAGTCCACGTAGGCCACCCCCATCTCGAGCAGGCTGTCGCCGGTCTGCAGGGCCGCGGCGAGCAGGTCGAAGCCCTCGACCGCGAGCGCGGTCAGCAGCCCCGACTTGTCGCCGAAGTGATGGGCGGGCGCCGCATGCGACACGCCGGCTCGGCGGGCGAGGTCCCGCAGGCTCAGGGCGGCGGGCCCGGACTCCTCGATCGCCACCACGGCGGCGGTGAGCAGGACCCGCCGAAGATCGCCGTGATGGTAGCCACGTGCACCGGTCATCCGGGAAGCATATCTTGCCGTTGACAAGATTTGCCGACGGAGGCAGTCTTGCCACCGACAAGATCCGGTTTGGAGGTTCCGATGGTTCCACTGATCACACTGGTGGCCGGCACCGGGTTGGCCCGACTGGCCGGTCTGGCCGGCGTGGGTGCGCTCGACGGCTGGCATCCCGCGCTGCGGGTGGGGCTCGCCCTGATGCTCACGGTCACCGGCCTGGCGCACTTCAGCCCACGACGCCGGGCCGACCTGGTCGCGCTGGTGCCACCACGGCTCCCCCACCCCACGTTCCTGGTCACCCTCACCGGGGTGCTGGAGCTACTCGGCGCGGCGGCGCTCCTGGCTCCTTCCACTGCTCGGTGGGCCGCCGCCGGGCTGGCCGTCCTGATGCTGGCGATGTTCCCGGCGAACGTGTCCGGGGCACGGCGCAAGCTCACCCTGGCCGGCCGTCCCGTCACCCCGCTGGCCGCCCGTACCGCCATCCAGGGAGTCTTCGTCGCCACCGCCGTCGCCATTTCGGTTGGCGCCTGACGATCCGACCACTAACCTGCCCGGGTGACCGTAACCCCCCGCCAGGACGCGCCACTCGGGCGCTGGTCATCCTGACCGCCCGGGCCGACCGAGGCGAGCCCCACGGAGAGCCGGCGTGCTGATCCAACTGCTCCGCACCTACCTACGCCCCTACCACCGCCCCCTGGCGGCCGTGGTCGCCCTCCAGTTCGTCGGCACCATCGCCTCGCTGTACCTGCCGAGCCTCAACGCCGACATCATCGACCGTGGAGTGGCCCGCGGCGACACCGGCTTCATCCTCCGCGCCGGGGGCTGGATGCTCGCCGTCAGCCTGGTCCAGATCGTCTGCTCGGTTGCCGCCGTCTACCTCGGCGCCCGCACCGCGATGGCGTACGGCCGGGATGTCCGGGCGGCGCTCTTCGCCCACGTCAACACCTTCTCCGCCCGGGAGGTCGCCCACTTCGGCGCACCATCCCTGATCACTCGCAACACCAACGACGTGCAGCAGGTGCAGATGATGGTGCTGATGAGCTGCACGATGCTGGTCGCGGCGCCGATCATGAGCGTTGGCGGGGTGGTGATGGCGCTGCGCGAGGACCTCGGGCTCTCCTGGTTGCTGCTGGTCTGCGTCCCCGTCCTGGCGCTCGGTCTGGGCCAGGTGATCCGCCGGATGGTGCCCGGGTTCCGACTCATGCAGACCCGCATCGACACCGTCAACCGGATCCTCCGCGAGCAGATCAGTGGCATCCGTGTGGTACGGGCGTTCGTCCGGGAACCGGACGAGACCCGGCGCTTCGCCGCCGCCAACACCGACCTGACCGCGACCGCCCTGCAGACCGGCCGACTGGCCGCACTGATCTTCCCGATCGTGATGCTGGTCCTCAGCGTCTCCAGCGTCGCGGTGCTCTGGTTCGGTGCCGAACGGGTGGACGCCGGCGCCATCGAGGTCGGCTCCCTCACCGCCTTCCTCCAGTACCTGATGCAGATCCTGATGGCGGTCATGATGGCCACGTTCATGCTGATGATGGTGCCGAGAGCGGCGGTCTGCGCCGAGCGGGTCAGCGAGGTGCTGGCGACCGAGACCTCGGTCCCGCCCCCACCGGAGCCGGTCACCGCACCGCCGGCCCGGGCCGAGGTGGAGCTGCGCCGGGTGCGGTTCCAGTACCCCGGTGCGGCCGAACCGGTGCTGCGGGACGTGTCGTTCCGGGTGACCCCGGGCACGACCACCGCGATCATCGGCAGCACCGGCGCCGGCAAGAGCACCCTGCTCGCCCTGATCCCACGACTGATCGACGTCACCTCCGGTGCGGTGCTGGTGGACGGGGTCAACGTCCGGGATCTCGCACCGGAGGCGCTGTGGCAGCGGATCGGCCTGGTGCCCCAGCGCCCGTACCTGTTCACCGGCACGATCGCCACCAACCTGCGGCACGGCAACCCGGCCGCGACCGAGGCCGAGCTCTGGGCGGCGCTGGAGGTGGCGCAGGCCCGCGACTTCGTCGCCGCGCTGCCGGACGGGCTGGACGGGCCCGTAGCGCAGGGGGGCACCAACCTCTCCGGCGGGCAACGGCAGCGGCTGGCCATCGCCCGGGCGCTGGTCCGCCGACCAGAGATCTACCTCTTCGACGACTCCTTCTCCGCCCTTGACCTCGGCACCGACACGCGGCTACGGGCGGCGCTGCGCCCGGTCACCGCCGACGCGGCGGTGGTGGTCGTGGCGCAGCGGGTCGCCACCGTGGCAGACGCCGACCGGATCGTGGTGCTGGAGGACGGGGGTGTCGTGGGGATCGGCCGGCACGCCGAGTTACTGACGACCTGCCCCACGTACGCGGAGATCGTCGCATCTCAGCAGAGCACCGGAGTGACGGCGTGAGCGCTCCAGTCGTACCGAAGAAGAACCCACCCGGGGAGGAGCCCACGCCCCAGCGGCTACCAAACGGCGGCCCACGCGGCAGCGGAGCGTCCTGGCCGGGGGCCGGCATGCCCGCCGAACGGTCGATGTCCTTCGGGCCGTCGGCGCGGCGCCTCCTCGGACGGCTACGCCCGCACCGCCTCCCCCTGATCGGGGTGATCGCCCTGACGGTGCTCGGTGTCGGCCTGAACGTGGTCGGGCCGAGGGTGCTCGGCCACGCCACTGACCTGATCTTCGCCGGGGTACTGGGGAGACAGCTCGAACCCGGCACGACGACGGAGGCCGCCGCCGCGGCGGCCCGCGCGGCGGGCAACGACAGCTTCGCCGACATCATCACCCGGATGGGCGTGGTTCCCGGCACCGGGATCGACTCGGCCGCGTTGGTCCGGGTGCTGCTGCTGGCGCTCGCCCTCGCTGTCGCGGCCTCCCTGCTCCTCTGGGGGCAGGGCTGGCTGCTCACCGGGATCGTGCAGCGGACGGTGCACCGGCTGCGCGAAGACGTGGCGGCCAAGCTGAACCGACTGCCTCTGCCCTACTTCGACCGACAGCCCCGGGGTGAGCTGCTCAGCCGGGTCACCAACGACATCGACAACATCTCGGTCAGCCTGCAGCAGACCCTGAGCCAACTGCTCACCGCGCTGCTCACCGTGGTCGGGGTGCTCGCCATGATGTTCTGGATCTCGCCGCTGTTGGCCCTGATCGCACTGGTGGCGGTGCCCCTGTCGGTCCTCGTCACCCAGCAGATCGCGAAGCGGTCCCAGCCGCGGTTCGTCGCCCAGTGGACGCACACCGCCGAGCTCAACGGCCAGATCGAGGAGGCCTTCACCGGCCACGAGCTGGTCAAGGTCTTCGGCCGGCAGCGGGCGGTGCAAACCTCCTTCGCGGCCAAGAACGAGGAGCTGTTCCAGGCCAGCTTCGGGGCACAGTTCATCTCCGGAATCATCATGCCGGCGATGATGTTCATCGGAAACCTGAGCTACGTGGCGATCGCCGTGGTCGGCGGGCTCCGGGTGGCATCCGGCACGATGACCCTCGGCGACGTGCAGGCCTTCATCCAGTACTCCCGCCAGTTCACCCAGCCGCTCACCCAGCTCGCCGCGATGATGAACCTGCTCCAGTCCGGGGTCGCCTCTGCCGAGCGGGTCTTCGCGGTGCTCGACGCCGAGGAGCAGGCTCCGGAACCGGCCGCCCCGGCCCAACTGACCGCACCCCGCGGGCGGGTCACGTTTGCGCACGTCACCTTCCGGTACACGCCGGACGAGCCGTTGATCGAGGACCTGTCACTGACCGCCGAGCCCGGCCAGACGGTGGCGATCGTCGGGCCGACCGGGGCCGGCAAGACCACCCTGGTCAACCTGGTGCTGCGCTTCTACGAGCTGAACGCGGGTCGGATCACCCTCGACGGGGTGGACATCACCGGGCTGCGCCGGGACGACCTGCGCTCTCGCATCGGCATGGTGCTCCAGGACACCTGGCTGTTCACCGGCACGATCCGGGAGAACATCGCCTACGGTCGACCCGACGCCACCGAGGAGGAGATCCTGGCGGCGGCCCGGGCGACCTTCGTGGACCGCTTCGTACGCAGCCTGCCCGAGGGCTACGACACCGTGATCGACGAGGAGGGGAGCAATATCAGCGCTGGCGAACGGCAGCTCATCACCATCGCCCGCGCCTTCCTCGCCGAGCCGTCGCTACTGATCCTCGACGAGGCCACCAGCTCCGTGGACACCCGGACCGAGGTGCTGCTCCAACGGGCGATGGCGGCACTGCGCTCCGACCGCACCAGCTTCGTGATCGCACACCGACTCTCCACCATCCGCGACGCCGACCTGATCCTGATGATGGTGGACGGGCGGATCGTCGAACAGGGCACCCACGACGAACTGCTCGCGGCCGACGGCCCGTACGCCGGCCTGCACCGCTCCCAGTTCACCCAGGGCCAGCCGGCCGAGTCCGAGCCGAGCTCAGCTCCGTAGCCGGCGCAGGGACACCGGGGGACCGCGGAAGATCGCCTCCCGTACGAAAGCCGAGGAACCGCCGGCAACCCAGATCAGCCGGGTTGCCGGCGGTTCCTCGGCGTGCCGCTCAGCCCGGCGGGAGGAGCTCCGGCGAGCGGGTCGCGACGACCCGGGCAACCAGCGCGAGGGCCTCGGCGGCGGGCAGCGGGGCCAGGTGCTGGCCGTCCCGCAGCCGCAGCGACACCCGTCCGGCGGCGGCCTCCCGCGGGCCCACCACCGCGGCATACGGGATTCGGGCCTGCGCCGCGTCGCGGATCCGCCCGCCCAGCGAGCCGCTCCGGTCCACCTCGACCCGCAGTCTGGCCGCCCGCGCCGCGGCAACGAACTCGTCAGCCGCGCCGTCCTGCTCGGCCGCGACCGGCAGGACCACCAGCTGAACCGGCGCGTACCAGACGGGGAACGCCCCCTCGTGCACCTCGATCAGGTAGCTGAACAGCCGCTCCATGCTCCCGACGAGGCTGCGGTGCACCAGCACCGGCCGGCGCCGGGCACCACCGGAGTCGACGTACGACAGAGCGAACCGCTCCGGCTTGTCGAAGTCGAGTTGGATGGTGGACAGCGTCCACTCTCGACCGGCGGCGTCCGCCACCTGGATGTCGATCTTTGGTCCATAGAAGGCCGCCGCACCGACATCCTCGGTGTACCCCACCCCGTCGAGCGCGGCGCGGAGCAACTCCTCGGCCCACGCCCAGTCGTCCTCCGCGCCGACGTAGCGCTGACCCGGGCCCCGGAGCGACAGCCGGAACCCCGCCGGCCGTACGCCGAGGGCGGCGTGTGCCGTGCGGATCAGCCGAAGGATCTCCGCCACCTCCGCCCCGACCTGCTGCAGGGTGCAGAAGTTGTGGGCGTCGTTGAGCGAGATCGTCCGTACCCGGGCCAGCCCGCCCAGCACACCGGAGCGCTCGGCCCGGTACATCCCGCCCAGCTCGGCGATCCGCAGCGGCAGGTCCCGCCAGGATCGTCCCCGGCACCGGTAGACCAACGCGTGGTGCGGGCAGAGCGCCGGGCGGAGCAGGAGCTCATCGTCGGCCGACAGCCGCATCGGTGGAAACATCTCCTCGGCGAAGTGGCCCAGATGCCCGGAGCGTTCGAAGAGTTCCCGCCGACCGAGGGGCGGGGTGACAACGTGCTGGTAGCCGGCCTGGCGTTCAAGATCCCGAAGGTACTCCTCGACGGCGTGCCGGGCCGCCGCCCCGGCCGGCAGCCAGAGCGGCAGCCCCGCGCCGGCGAGCGGGTCGGAGGTGAACAGGCCCAGCTCCCGGCCGAGCCTACGGTGGTCGATCATGTCGCGCTCCTGGTTCGGGTACGGCCGGCGAAGCGATCGGTACCCGGAACGCAACCGAGGCCCCGGGGCGGTTCGCCCCGGGGCCTCGTTGACGGTGAAGTCAGTGCGGTATGCCGGGGTTCCCCGGCGTCGTGTTCCCTACCGCAGCATGCATGGGGCGAGGCTACGGCGAGCAACCCCGAGCCCACACCCGAATTTCACCCACCTCCGATCGCGACCGCCGCAAGCCCCGACCCTTGCGAGTCGGGGCTGGTGGTCTCGGGAGGCAAGCCCCGCGAGTTCTGGCGTGGTCACTCCGGCTCGTGCAGCATCAACTGCCGCGCGGCCTCGGTGACGGAGCCGGAGAGCGAGGGGTAGATGGTGATGGTCTGCGCCAGCTCGTTGACCGTCAGATGGTTCTCCACCGCCATCGTGATCGGCAGGATCAGCTCGCTGGCCTTCGGGGCGACCACCACGCCACCGATCACCTGGCCGCTGGCGGGCCGGCAGAAGAGTTTGACGAAGCCGTCGGGGACCTCGTCCATCTTCGCCCGGGCGTTGCCGGCGAGCGGCAGCATGACCTGCCGGGCCGGCACCTTCCCCGCGTCCACCTCATCCTGGGAGACGCCGACCGTGGCCAGCTCCGGGTCGGTGAAGACGTTCGCCGCGACCGTCCGCAGGCGCAGGGGCCGAACCGCCTCGCCGAGCGCGTGCCACATCGCGATCCGGCCCTGCATCGCGGCAACGCTGGCCAGCGGCAGCATCCCGGTGCAGTCCCCAGCGGCGTAGATTCCGGGCACGTTGGTCCGGGACACCCGGTCGACCGCGACGTACCCACCCCGGGCCAACTCGACGCCGTACTCGGCCAGCCCCAGGTCGGCGGTGTTGGGAATGGAGCCCACCGCGATCAGCGCGTGTGAACCGTGCACCCGGCGCCCGTCGGAGAGCTCGACCTCGACGCCGTCAGTGGTCCGGCTGACGGCGTTGGCCCGGGAGTTGTTCAGGATGCTCATCCCCCGGCTGCGAAACACCCGCTCGATCGCCATCGCCGCGTCGGCGTCCTCGTGCGGCATCACCCGGTCCCGGCTGGAGACGAGGGTGACCTCAATCCCCATCGCCAGGTAGGCGCTGGCGAACTCGGCGCCGGTGACGCCGGAGCCGACCACGACCAGGTGCCGGGGCAACTCGGGGAGGTCGTACACCTGCCGCCAGGTGAGGATGCGCTCGCCGTCCGGGACAGCGGTGGGGAGTTGACGCGGGGTCGCGCCGGTGGCGATCAGGACGGTGGTGGCATCGATCCGGTACTCCGCGCCGCCGTCCGCCGGTGTGACGATCACCCGGTGGTTGTGACCGAGCGTGTCCTCACCGAGCCGGGCGCTGCCCGCCACGAACGTCACCCCGGCCTTGACCAACTTGGCGTGGATGTCGGCGGACTGCGCGAGCGCGAGCCGCCTGACCCGCGCGTGGACCGCCGGGGCGTCAACGGTGACCGCCTCCAGCCCGTCCGAGTGGACCCCGAACTCCTCCGTGTCCCGGTACCCCGTCACCAGCTGCGAGCTGGCGATGAAGGTCTTCGACGGCACACAGTCGGACAGCACGCAGGCACCGCCGGCACCGTCTGCCTCGACCACGGTGACATCGGCGTCCAGTTGGGCGGCGACCAACGCCGCCTCGTAACCGGCCGGCCCCCCACCGATGATCACGATCCGGCTCACAGCGCTCACTCTCCGTCCATGCTCACGGTGACTTTCTTCTCCCGAACGCATCCGACACGCACCGTCGTATTCTCCCCCACCCGCCGACCGGGCTATCGTCATCGTTGTGCGTCATTACGCCGCCTACGGCTCAAACCTCGACCCTGCCCGGATGCGCGCCTACTGTCCGCATTCGCCGATGGTGGGCACCGGCTGGCTCGAAGGCTGGCGGCTCACGTTCGCCGGTGAAGGCGTGATCGGCTGGGAGGGCGCGGTCAGCACCGTGGTGGAGTCGCCCGGAGACCGCGTCTTCGTGGCGCTCTACGACATCCACCCGTTCGACGCGGCGCAGCTCGACGAGATCGAGGGCGTGACCTCCGACACCTACCGAAAACTTCACCTGCGGGTGTCGGCCCTGACCGGCGACGTGACGGCATGGATCTATGTCTTCGACGGTTACGAGGGCGGCCTGCCGACCTCGTGGTACCTCTCGGAAATCGCCAACGCCGCCGAGAAGGCGGGCGCGCCGGACGACTACGTCACGGGGCTGCGCTCCCGCCCCACCGGCACCGCGTCGGCCTGACGGCCAGCAGTCTGTCGGGGCATGTCGCACGATCCCAGTCTGCTATCGCCCCCGATGGGGCAACGAGCCGGCCCCGCCGTGCGTCGTCAATCACACATCTGGGTGTCGGCGCCCCCGCTCGGGTCAGCCTCCTCCTCCTCGACGAACGCTTCGACCGCGGCCTCAACCTCGCCGGTCCGGCGCCGCGCGACGGTGACCGCCCGTTCAGCTGCCCGCCGCGCCGACCTAGCCCGGCTCAGCTCCTCTTCGGCAACAGCCCGTCGCCGCTCCAGCTCAGCGAGTTCCGCCTCGATCGCCGCGAGGCCGTCCACCCCGCCCCGCTCGGCCTCCGCGGCACCGGCCAGCTCCACCTCGGCCCGTTCCTGATCGGTACGCGCCTTCGCCAACTCCCTCTCCAACACCCGGCGTCGCCGTTCCCGCTCGGCACGGGCGGCCCGCTCCGCCTGCCGGGCACGGGGTGCTGACCGGTCGCTACCCGGCGCCCGGGACGGCGGCATTGGTTCCTCGGTGACCAGACGCAGCTGTGGTCGGGGCACCTCGCCAAAGCCGGCGTAGCTGGCGGCCCGGAGCAGCCGGCCGGAGCGCACCTGCTCGGCGACCTCGACGTCGGAGAGCGCGGCGTTGAGGGTCGACTCCACCGCACCGAGTGGAAGCTTGCCCGGCGACGGGGCACCGGGCACCGCGGTCGCCAGGCTGCGAACCTCCGCGAGCAACGCGCCGACCACGGCCCGCCGTTGGGTGGAGAGCTCCCGCAGTTGCGCGCCGCGAAGCTCGCGCTGGGCCGACCGGAGTGACTCCGCGAGCTGACCCAGGTTGGCGACGAGCTCCGGTCGCTCCAACGCGAGCAGGTTCACCAACCAAGCCGCGACCGTGGGGCGACGAAGCCGGGCAATCTCCCGCGCGGCAGATGCGTCGCCGGCCCGCCGCGCCTCGGCCACCGCCTGGTCCCGGGCGGCCACAAACCGGTCGGGAGGCGTGCGATAGAGCTGCCGCAGCAGCTCCCGGGACGGACCAGACATGCCACTCAGGCGTCCACCAGAGTGCCCGGTACGAGCCGCCGGTAGTCCACGTCGGAGAGGCGGGCGAAATTGTTGTTGAGCACGTCCAGGCCGCGATCGTTGAGCAACCCGTCATGCAGCGCGTACGCCCGGCGGGGCGCGACGGAACGGAGGAAGTCCAGCGACTCGGAGAACTTCGCCCAGGGCGCGTGGATCGGCAGGAACAGGGTGTCGACCGGCACGTCCTGCGGCACGACGAAGGAGTCACCGGGGTGGTAGACCACGTCGTCGATCAGGTACGCCAGGTTCTCCACCTGCGGAAGGTCGGGGTGGATCACCGCGTGCTCACCGCCGTAGACGCGGACCGGGACGCCGGCGGCGGTGAACTCCGCGCCCGCCTCGACCGGAACGAACGCGGCGGCCAGGCCAGCCAGCGCGGCCGCCAGCGACGGCGGCCCGTACAGGACGAACGGCCCCCGATCGTGCTGCTCGGTCAGGGCTGCCACGTCCACGTGGTCCGGGTGCTCGTGGGTGATCAGCACCGCGTCCACCCCGTCCAGCGCGACGCGCTCGCTGTAGACGCCGGGGTCCACGACCAGCACCCCGCCTTCGTCCTCCACCCGGATGCAGGAGTGCGTGTACTTGGTCAGCCGCATTCGTGACTCCTCGAGAATCGAATCGTGACCTCCTCAGCGCAGTCTGCCCGAAGGGACGCCGCATCGCGTCCCGACTGACCGATCGTCCCTGCCGTCCGGGCCGCCCGCGAAGCGATCGCCCTGACCACCACGGCCGGCGATTTCGTCGGTAGTGACCAGCGACGCAGTGCGGCCGGGAACGCCACCGCCGAGCTGACGCTCCGGGTGCCGGCCGCGACGTTCAACACGGCGGTGCAGCGGGTCGCCGAACTCGGCACCCGGCAGCGACAGGAGACCTCCACCGAGGACGTCACCGAGGCGGTGCTCGACCCAGACGCGGGGCGCATTGGTGTGGTTACTGCGCCGCCGCAAGCGCCTGGAGCGCGGTCTGCACCATGAGCCGAACGCCGACCGGGATGGCCCGCTCGTCCGGGTCGAACGACGCACGGTGAAGGTCAACGTTCGGGCCGGAGCGGCCGACACCGAGTCGGGCCAGGGCACCGGGGACGTACTCCAGGTACCAGGAGAAGTCCTCACCCCCCATGCTCTGCGGGGTCTCCGCGATCCCGGCCGGCCCGAGCGCTGCGGCGGTGGCGGCGGCGAGGACCTGGATGGCCTGGGAGTCGTTGCTGACCGGCGGTCGACCACGCTGATAGTCCAGGTCCACGGTGGCGCCGGTGGGGGCGATCACGTCCTGGACCACCTGGGCGACGACCTCTGGGGCCATCGCCCAGGTGTCCCGATCCATCACGCGCAGCGTCCCGGAGGCGCAGGCCTCCGACGGGATGACGTTGTAACGGGTGCCGGCCGAGGCGTGGCCGAACACCAGCAGTAGTCCGCTGTTGGCCGGCACCCGCCGGGCGACCAGGGCCGGCACCTCGGTGATCAGCCGACCGAGGGCGTCAACCAGGTCGACGGTGAGGTGCGGGCGGGCAGTGTGCCCACCGGGACCGGTCAACCGAACGCTGACGTTGTCGGCGGCAGCGGTGATCGGACCAACCCGGAGGCCGACCTCACCGACCGGCAGGTTCGGGTCACAGTGCAACGCGAAGATCTGCACCACCTCGTCGAGACCGCCGGCCTCGATCACCTCGAGCGACCCACAGGGCAGGATCTCCTCGGCCGGTTGGAAGATCAGGCGCACCCGGCCCGGCAGCTCACCCGCTTCGGCGAGGCGGGCGAGGAGCATCCCCAAGCCGAGCATGACCGCGGTGTGCACGTCGTGGCCGCAGGCGTGACAGACCCCGTCAACGGTGGAGCGGAAGGGCACGTCCTTGCTGTCGGTCAACGGCAACGCGTCGATGTCGGCCCGGAACGCGATCACGGGACCGTCTGGCCGGCCGTCGATGTCACAGATGACTCCGTTGCCCTTGGGGAGCAGCCGGGGTCGCAACCCGGCCCGGGTCAGCTCCCGGGCGATCAGAGCGGCGGTTTCGAACTCCTCGCCGGAGAGCTCCGGATGCGAGTGGATCCGCCGACGGGTGGCGATCAGGCCCGAAACCCGGAGCGCAAGGAACTGGTCCAGGTCGAGGGGTAGGGGCTGGGAGCCGGCGGGCGCCTCCGTCCAGGACGACGCCAGCTGGCCATTACTCGGCAGCGTCAACGCACTCGTCACGTCGAATTCTCGATCACTAGAAATGGATGAATCTTCCGGAACCGCCGACAGCCTAGACCTCCGACGGTGACTCTGCGCAACCTCGTTCTGGTAGCGATCGGGCCGCTCTGCGTCACGTACGCCCTGCTCGAGGCGCTCGTTCATCGGCGGGACAGCAGGTAGATCGCGGTTGAACGCTGCCATCTGCCCCACACCTCCTACAACGCGTAACCGATTCACGAGTGTGGAAAATTTCCCCCACACTCGAGACCGTCATCCGAATTGTGGCATTTAGTCCGTTCTGTTAACGGACACTCCGACAACTAGTAACCACACTCGCGACCGGGCCCGCAGACGGTCACACGTTCACCCGGCAACCGACCACACACGGTGTGCGTTTACCGCACTCGAACGGGCTACCCACGGATGCCGCCCGCTACGCACCGAAACCGCCACCGCCACCGCCACCGGCAGCGGCAGCGGGCAGCGGGCAGCGGGCAGCGGGCAGCGGGCAGCGGGCAGCGGGCAGCGCCGACAACGAGCGGCGCCCGCCAGCGACGCGGGGAGCGGGACGGGTCAGAAACGGTCAGCGGGGCGGTACATCCCCCAGACCTCACGCAGCGTGCCGCAGACTTCGCCAACCGTGGCGCGGGCCCGCAGCGCCTCCTTCATCGGGTAGAGCACGTTACCGCCCCCCTCGGCAGCGACCCGCAGCTGCGCCCGAGCGCGCTCCACCGCGCCGGAGTCCCGCTCGGCCCGCAGCTTCGCCAGCCGCTCGGCCTGCGCGACCTCGATCGCCGGGTCCACCCGCAACGGCTCGTACGGCTCCTCCTCGTCCACCGCGAACCGGTTGAGGCCCACCACGACCCGCTCACCGGAGTCGATCTGCTGCGCGATCTGGTACGCCGACTGCTCGATCTCCCGCTTCTGGAACCCGACCTCGATCGCCTCAACCGCCGAACCGTGCGCGAAGACCCGCTGCATCAGCCCCTCCGCCGCGGACTCGATCTCGGCCGTCATCGCCTCCACCACGTACGAGCCGGCGAACGGGTCCACGGTGCCGGTCAGGTCCGTCTCGTAGGCGAGCACCTGCTGCGTCCGCAGCGCGAGCCGGGCGGCCTTCTCCGTCGGCAACGCGATCGCCTCGTCGAAGCTGTTCGTGTGCAGCGACTGCGTTCCGCCGAGTACGGCGCCGAGCCCCTGCACCGCCACCCGGACCAGGTTGACCTCCGGTTGCTGGGCGGTGAGCTGCACGCCGGCGGTCTGGGTGTGGAAGCGGAGCATCATCGACTTCGGATTCTTCGCCCCGAACTCGTCCCGCATCAGCCGCGCCCAGATTCGCCGGGCGGCACGGAACTTCGCCACCTCCTCCAACAGCGTCGTCCGGGCGACGAAGAAGAACGACAGCCGCGGCGCGAAGTCATCCACCGCGAGCCCGGCGGCGATCGCCGCGCGCACGTACTCGATCCCGTTGGCCAGGGTGAAGGCGATCTCCTGAACGGGTGAGGCGCCTGCCTCGGCCATGTGGTAACCGGAGATGGAGATGGTGTTCCACTTCGGCACCTCGGTGCGACAGTAGGCAAAGGTGTCCGCGACCAGGCGCAGCGAGGGCTTCGGCGGGAAAATGTATGTCCCGCGGGCGATGTACTCCTTGAGAATGTCATTCTGGATCGTGCCGTTCAACGCCGCCCCGGGCACGCCGTTCTCCTCGGCGACCAACTGGTAGAGCAGGAGCAGCACTGAACCCGGCGCGTTGATCGTCATCGACGTGGAGACCTTGTCCAGTGGGATGCCGCCGAAGAGCACCCGCATGTCCTCGATGGAGTCGATGGCGACACCGACCTTGCCGACCTCACCGTGCGCGATCGGCTCGTCCGAGTCGTACCCCATCTGGGTGGGCAGGTCAAAGGCGACGGAGAGCCCCATCGTGCCCGCCCGAAGCAGCTGGTGGTAGCGCGCGTTGGACTCCGCGGCGGTACCGAAGCCGGCATACTGGCGCATCGTCCAGGGGCGCGCCGTGTACATGGTGGGGTAGACCCCGCGGGTGTACGGGTACTCCCCCGGGTTGCCCAGCCGGGAGTCCAGGTCCTCCGGGAGGTCGGCCGCCGTGTAGACGCCCTGAATCGGGAAACCGGACTCGCTTGACCGCCGTTCGCTCATTACCGGATGGTAAGACGCCCTGCTCCGGCACCGGATGAGGGATTGGGCACACGAACCCGCCCGGGCCAACCCGGCGTGCCCGGTCGGACACGCATCGTCGACTTTGCCGGATGTCCGCCGCGTCGGCTTTCGCAACCGGCGTCCGACCCAGCAAGATAGGGGGGTTGTGTCCCAGCCCCCCTCGAAATCCCCGGTGGCTCTTCAGTGACTCAGATCCCGACGTGGAGCGGCGGACCTGTCAGTCCTCCCAGCGACCGCGCAACACCCGACACCATCATCGGCGGGCGCTACTCATTGCGCTCGACAGTGGGCAACGGCGGCATGGGCACGGTCTGGCGTGCCGCAGACACGCTCCTGCGCCGAGACGTGGCCGTCAAGGAGGTCGTCCTCCCCCAGGGGCTGGCCCCCTCAGACCGCGACGCCATGTACGAACGCACCCTGCGCGAGGCCCGTGCCGCAGCAGCGATCCAACACCCCGCCGTCGTCCAGGTTTACGACGTGGTCACCGAGGGTGGCCGGCCGTGGATCGTGATGGAGCTACTCGACTCCCGCAGCCTCGCGGACATGGTGATCGAAGACGGACCGTTAGCCCAGCGGGTGGTAGCCAAGATTGGCGTCTCGCTGCTCGGCGCGCTGGAGGTGGCGCACGCGATCGGTGTACTGCACCGTGATGTCAAGCCGGCCAACGTGCTGATCTGTGCGGACGGCCGTTGCGTGCTGACCGACTTCGGCGTGGCCCGGATGCCCACCGACGTGCAACTCACCACGCCCGGCATGGTGCTCGGCTCCCCACACTTCATCTCCCCCGAACGGGCGATGGGCCAGGACTTCGGGCCGCCCAGCGACCTGTTCTCCCTCGGGGTAACCCTCTATACGGCCGTCGAGGGACGCCCGCCCTTCGACCGGGGCGATCCGATCGAGACGATGCATGCGGTCGTCGAAGACCCGCCGGCCCCGCCCCAGCGCAGTGGCCCGCTGGTGCCGGTGCTGATGGGGCTGTTGGAGAAGGACCCAGACCGCCGGCTGCCGGTACACACCGCCCGCGCCATGCTTCGCGAATTACTCGCCGGCCCGCTGACCAGCACCGCAGCCGCGGTGCACTCGGTGACCGACCCGTACTCGGTGGTGCCGGTCCAGCAGCAACCAGCCGCGATCCCGCAGCCGGCTCAGCCGGCCCCACCAGCCCAGCCGAAGCCGAGCGGCGCGATCGGCGGGCGAGCGATGCTCGCGGCCGGCGAATCACTCACCGACCGACTGGCCGCGCTGCGCCGGGGTGAGCGTCCCGCGGTGGAGTCCCGGGCCACCCCCGCCATCCTGGAGAACACCAGCGCCGACGGGCTCGCCGGTCCGTTGAACACACCGACCGGGGCGATGCCGGCGCCGAGCCGCACCTACGGCGGGGATGCCACCCAGCGCATCGGCGGCTACCCGGGCCCGGCCGCTCCCACCGCGGGCGGCGCCCAGTGGTCGGTTCCGGGTACCGGTCAGGCGTGGACCAGCACACCGCAGTCGCCGACACCGGCACCAGCCGGCGGTCTCGCCGGCCGGGCGCGGGCCACCGGCGACCAACTCGTTCGCCGGGTGAAGGGTTGGCCGGGCAAGGTCCAACTCGCCGCCGCGGGCGGGCTGGCCGTGGTGCTCCTCGTCGGCGTCCTCGCCCTCACCGGCGCAGACGACTCGGAGACCCCGGTGGCCCCACAGGCGGCCCCGACGTCGACCGCTCCCGACGTCGAACTCCCCGAGCTGGTGGAGCACTCGGCGCGGGGGGTGCGGGTCCTGGTGCCGAAGGGTTGGGAAGAGAAGGTCGGCGGGCTGTACACCGACTACGTCGACCCGGAGGACAATGGCCGTCGGGTCCGCGTCATCACCGAGAAGTGGACCAACACCTCAGCACGCTGGGCAGAGGTCGCCGAGGAGGGGCTGCAGACCCGCTCCACCTCCTGTGTGAAGCCGTACCGTCAGATCGCCCTGGACGTCGAGACGGAGCTGGCCGGCAAGCCGGCGGCCGAGTTCGAATACACCTGTGGCGAGGGCGCGGAGATGCGGCACGGCATCTGGCGTGGCGTCGCCCACGAGGGCCAGTCGTACTCGTTCTACCTAACCGCCACCGACGCCCGCTTCGAGGAGAGTCGACCGATCTTCGACGAGATGGTCAAATCTTTCCAGCTGACCGCGGCCAGCTGAGGCTGGGCGCGCCGACGCGGTGATCCGCCGACGTGCTATCAAGAGGCATGTCGGCGGATCACCACCACCTCAATGACCTTCGTGAACAGGCCCAACGTTGGCTCGACGACGATCCGGACCCGGCCAGCCGCGCCGAGCTACAGGCGGTGCTCGACCGGTTTCCGGCCAGCGCCCCGGAGCTGGCGGACCGCTTCGCCGGCCCGCTGACCTTCGGCACCGCGGGCCTACGCGGCCCGTTGCGCGCCGGCCCGAACGGAATGAATCTCGCGGTGGTCACGCAGGCCGCCGCCGGGCTGGTCGCCTGGCTGACCGCAAGAGGCGGCGCCGGTCCGCTGGTGATCGGGTACGACGCCCGGACCGGCTCCCGCGCCTTCGCGGAACGGACCGCGCAGGTCGCCACCGGCGCCGGCCGCCCGGCCCTGCTGCTCCCCCGCCCGCTGCCAACGCCGGTGCTGGCCCATGCGGTACGCCAGCACGAGGCGGTCGCCGGAGTGATGGTGACGGCCAGCCACAACCCGCCCCAGGACAACGGCTACAAGGTCTACCTGGGCGCCCAGCTCGGCGGTGAACTGGGAGCAGGGGCGCAGATCGTGCCGCCGGCGGACGCCGAGATCGAGTCCGCCATCCGCGCGGTCGGCCCGCTGGCTGCCGTACCGCTGGGCCCACCGGGACAGCTCCTCGACGACACCCTGGTGGAGTCGTACGTGCAGCAGGCCGTCGCGGTGATCGCACCAGGCGGACCACGCGACCTGAAGGTGGCGTACACACCGTTGCACGGAGTCGGCGCAGCGGTGCTCACCACAGCGTTCACCCACGCCGGCTTCCCCACCCCGCAGCTCGTGGCGGACCAGGCTGAGCCCGACCCGAAGTTCCCCACGGTCGCCTTCCCCAACCCGGAGGAGCCCGGTGCCGTTGACCGGCTCATCGCCCTGGCCAACGCGACCGGCGCGGACCTCGCGATCGCCAACGACCCGGACGCGGACCGCTGCGCGGTGGTGATCCGGGAGTCGGCCGACTCCGCGGCGGACCGAGACGCCACGCACTGGCGCATGCTCCGGGGTGACGAGGTGGGGGCGCTCCTCGCCGACCATCTGATGCGACGCGGCCGAGCCGGTCTCTACGCGACCACCATCGTGTCGTCGGCGCTGCTACGCGCCATGTGCACCGCCCGCGACCTGCCATATGACGAGACCCTTACCGGGTTCAAGTGGATTGTCCGGGCCGGTGGGGGGTCCTCCCCGCTGGTCTTCGGCTACGAGGAGGCGCTGGGCTACTGCGTCGCCCCCGACCATGTTCGGGACAAGGACGGCGTCACCGCAGCGTTGACCATCGCCGAGCTCGCCGCTGGGCTCAAGGCGGAGGGCCGTGGCCTCGCCGACCGGCTGGACGAGTTGGCGGCCGAGTTCGGCGTGCACCACACCGACCAGCTATCAATACGGGTGGACGACCTACAGGTGATCACGGACGCGATGGCCCGGATCCGCGCCACGACCCCGAACACGCTGCGCGGAGAGCCGATCATCGAATCTCGGGACCTGCTCCCAGAGGCCGACGTGGTGATCCTGCGCGGCGCCACCGCCCGGGTGGTGATCCGACCATCCGGCACCGAACCGAAGCTCAAGGCGTACCTGGAGGTGGTGCAGCCGGTCGTGGCGGGTGATATCGCCGCGGCCCGCCGCCGCGCCGCCGCTGCCGTCGCCGAGTTGCGCGCTGAGGTCGCCGCCAGCTTGGGCGTGTAGGGCGGGTCCGTTCCGAAGCAGCACCGCCGAGGATGTTGGGGCGGCCGACCGGGGCATTCTGGGGCGGCCGCCCGAGCATGTCCCAGTCGACCGAGGATGCTGGGGGCAGCCGACAGATCGGCATACTCCGGAATTCCACGCTGTCGAGCTGCCCGCACAGATGGGGCGCCGCGGCCCGATGCCCCTCAGCAGCAGCGGACTGCCCCGCACCAACGATGGACGCAGGCGCGGGGCAGCTCGGCAGCAGAACACCGGACCATGCCCAGCAACCCGACAGCAGCAACACCGGCCGTGGAGCGGTCAGTCAGAAGCGGGGCATACCGCCGAACTGCCGGTCACCGGCGTCGCCCAGGCCGGGAACGATGAACCGGTGGTCGTTGAGACCCTCATCGATTGCGGCCGTCACCAGACGCAGGGGCAGGCCGGAGTGGTGCAACCGGTCAATTCCGACCGGCGCGGCGAGCACGCAGAGCACAGTGATCTCGGTGCATCCCCGATCGGCGAGCAACCGGCAACAGTGCTCCAACGAGCCACCGGTGGCGAGCATCGGGTCGAGCACCAGCACCGGCAGTCCGGCGAGGTCGGGCGGGAGCGACTCCATGTACGCGCGGGGCTCGAAGGTCTCCTCGTCCCGGGCCAGGCCGACGAAGCCCATCGACGACTCCGGTAACAGGCCCAGCGCGGCGTCGGCCATGCCGAGGCCGGCCCGCAGCACCGGCACCAGCAGCGGTGGATTGGCGAGGCGGGTGCCCTGGGTTCCGGTGACCGGGGTTTGCACCGGGTAGCGCTCGACGGGGAAGGAGCGGGCCGCCTCGTACACCAGCATGGTGGTGAGTTCGTGCAGCGCGGCGCGGAACGAGGCCGAGTCGGTCCGGGCGTCGCGCATCGCGGTCAGCCGCGCCTGGGCGAGCGGGTGGTCAATGACATGTACTTCCACGGTCGCTCAACCTACCCGCCCTCGGTCCTGGGCACCCTGGGTGTGGCCGGACCGGCGGCGCGGGTACACACCATGACCATGGCCAAGATCACAGCCTGGAGCTCCGGCGTAGACTCCAGACCATGACGGCGACAGCGATGTCGGCCCGGTCGGACCTTACCGAGCTGGGACGATCCGAGACCGCCCTCCGGGCGTTCCTCCACGGCCTGCCGGGCGTGGACCAGGTCGGTGCCGAGCAGCGGGCGGCGCAGCTCGGCACCCGTTCGATCAAGGCCACGGCGAAGGCCTGGGCGATCGATCTGGCAATCCGGATGGTCGACCTGACCACCCTGGAGGGGGCCGACACCCCCGGCAAAGTTCGGGCACTCGCCGCCAAGGCCCTGCGCCCCGACCCCGCCGACCCGTCCTGTCCGCACGTCGGCGCCGTCTGCGTCTACCCGTCGATGGTCCCGTATGTGGCCGAGGTGCTACGTGGGCCCGCCGGCGGGGCAGGACCGGCCGGGGCCGGCGTGGTGCACCTGGCCAGCGTGGCGACCGCCTTCCCCTCCGGCCAGGCGCCGCTGGAGGTCAAACTCGCCGACACCCGGGCAGCGGTCGCAGCCGGCGCCGACGAGATCGACATGGTGATCAACCGGGGCGCCTTCCTGACCGGCCGTTACCAGGAGGTCTACGACGAGATCGTGGCCATCCGGGAGGCCTGCGGACCGGCCCACCTCAAGGTGATCCTGGAAACCGGGGAGCTCGCCACCTACGACAACGTCCGCCGCGCGTCCTGGCTCGCCATGCTGGCCGGCGCCGACTTCATCAAGACCTCCACCGGCAAGCTCCCGGCGGCAGCCACCCCGCCGGTGACGCTGGTGATGCTGGAAGCGGTCCGGGACTTCCGTGCCGCGACCGGACGGCAGGTCGGCGTGAAGCCGGCCGGCGGCATCAAGACCACCAAAGACGCCATCACATACCTCGTGCTGGTCAACGAGACGGTCGGCACGGACTGGCTGGACCCGGACTGGTTCCGGTTCGGCGCCTCCAGCCTCCTCAACGACCTGCTGATGCAGCGCACCAAGCTGACGACCGGCGACTACGCCGGTCCCGACTACTTCACCCGGGACTGAGCGCGATGTTCGAATACGCCCCCGCCCCCGAGTCACGCTCGGTGGTACGGCTCCAGCCCGCGTACGGGCTCTTCGTCGGCGGCGAGTTCGTCGATCCGACCGACGGCGACAGCTTCACGTCGATCAACCCCGCCTCCGAGGAGGTCCTCGCCGAAGTCGCCGCGGGCGGCGTCGGCGACGTCGACCGCGCGGTGCGCGCCGCGCGATCCGCGTACGACCGGGTTTGGGGCCCGATGCCGGGCCGAGACCGGGCCAAGTACCTGTTCCGGATCGCCCGCCTCATCCAGGAGCGTTCCCGCGAGCTGGCGGTGCTGGAGTCGCTGGACAACGGCAAACCGATCAGGGAGTCCCGGGACGTTGACCTACCGCTGGTCGCTGCCCACTTCTTCTACTACGCCGGCTGGGCGGACAAGCTCGACCACGCGGGGTTCGGGCCCGGCCCGCGGCCGCTCGGGGTGGCCGCGCAGATCATCCCGTGGAACTTCCCCCTGCTCATGCTGGCGTGGAAGATCGCCCCGGCGCTGGCCACCGGAAACACCGTGGTGCTCAAACCCGCGGAGACGACCTCGCTAACCGCGCTGCTCTTCGCCGAGATCTGCCAACAGGCCGACCTCCCCGCCGGAGTGGTGAACATCGTCACGGGCGCGGGTGAGACCGGCCGGGCCCTGGTCGAGCACCACGACGTGGACAAGGTCGCCTTCACCGGCTCCACCGAGGTGGGCAAGGCCATCGCCCGCGCCGTCGCCGGCACCGACACGAGGCTGACCCTGGAGCTGGGCGGTAAGGCCGCCAACATCGTCTTCGACGACGCCCCGGTGGACCAGGCGGTTGAGGGCATCGTCAACGGCATCTTCTTCAACCAGGGGCACGTCTGTTGCGCCGGCTCCCGCCTGCTGCTGCAGGAGTCGGTCGCCGACCAGGTGCTGGCGTCGCTCAAACGGCGGATGGCCCAGCTGCGCGTCGGTGACCCGCTGGACAAGAACACCGACATCGGGGCGATCAACTCGGCGGCGCAGTTGGCCCGGATCAGCGCGCTCGCCGACGCCGGCACGGCCGAGGGCGCGCAACGCTGGTCGCCCCCGGGCGAGCTTCCCGAGCGGGGCTTCTGGTTCGCGCCCACCATCTTCACCGGTGTCACCCAGGCCCACCGGATCGCCCGCGAGGAGATCTTCGGCCCGGTGCTGTCCGTGCTGACCTTCCGCACCGCAGCGGAGGCTGTCGAGAAGGCCAACAACACTCCGTACGGGCTCTCCGCCGGCGTGTGGACGGAGAAGGGCTCCCGGATGCTGTGGCTTGCCGACCGGCTTCGCGCCGGCGTGGTCTGGGCCAACACCTTCAACAAATTCGACCCCACCTCGCCGTTCGGCGGTTACCAGGAGTCGGGCTACGGTCGCGAGGGCGGCCGGCACGGGCTGGAGGCGTACCTGAATGTCTGAGCGGGTCGCGGTACGAAAGACGTACAAGCTCTACATCGGCGGGAAGTTCCCGCGCAGCGAGTCGGGACGGTCGTATCTCGTGCAGTCAGGTGGGAACAGCACGGCCAACGTGGCGCTCGCCTCGCGCAAGGACGCACGAAACGCGGTCGTGGCGGCCCGGGCCGCCGGTTCGGGGTGGGCCGGCGCGACCGCGTACAACCGGGGTCAGATCCTCTACCGCGCCGCCGAGATGTTGGAAGGCCGGCGCGAGCAGTTCGTGGCCCTGGGCATCCCTGGCGACGAGGTGGACGCCGCGACCGACCGTTGGGTCTGGTACGCCGGCTGGTCCGACAAACTGCCCCAGGTGCGGGGCGGCGTGAACCCGGTCGCTGGCCCGTACCTCAACCTGTCGACGCCGGAGCCGACCGGCGTGGTGGCCGTGGTGGCCCCCGCGGCGCCAGCGCTACTCGGCCTGGTCAGTGTGATCGCCCCGGCGATCGTGAGCGGAAACACGGTGGTCGTGGCGGCCTCGCCCACCGACCCCCTCGCCGCGGTGACCCTGGCCGAGGTGCTGGCCACCGCCGACCTGCCCGCCGGGGTGGTCAACATCCTGACCGGTCGGCTCCAGGAGACGGTCCCGTCGCTGGCGGGTCACCGGGATGTCAACGCCCTCGACCTGGCGGGCGTGGCCGACGCCGAGCTGGCGACGAGTCTGGAGGTCAAGGCGGCGGAGAACCTCAAGCGGGTGCTACGCCCAGTCCCGGCCAACCACGACTGGTATGCCGATCCCGGCCTGGCCCGGATGACGGCACTGCTGGAGACGAAGACGGTCTGGCACCCCAAGGGCGGGTAGCGGACACTACTACGCAGGGTAGGATAGCGGGGTGACCCGGCTCGGCGAGCTCGAACGCGCAGTGATGGATGTGCTGTGGGACCTACTCCCCAGCAGATCAGACGGGCTTATGGTGCGGGAGGTCGTGGACGCCCTCGCCGGGCGCGAGCTGGCCTACACCACCGTGCTGACCGTGCTGGACCGGCTCGCCGGCAAGGGCATGGTGCGGCGGGAACGCGAGGGGCGGGCCTGGCGGTACCGGGCCGCCGCGAGCCGAGAGGCGCACATCGCCCAACTCATGCTCGACGCGCTGGACCTCGGCGGCAGCCGAGACGCCGCCCTGGTGCGCTTCGCCCGGTCGGTGACCGGCACCGAGGCGGAGGTGCTGCGCGCCGCGTTGAGCGCGGCGGGCGAGCCCAGCGCGGCGGGCGAGCCCAGCGCACCGGCCAGCCCCGCCACACCGGCGGCCCGCACCACACCGACGGGCCCGGTCACACCGGCTACCAAGACGCCGGAGCACTAGGGCGGCCCGAATGACCTACGCGCTGCATTTCGGGCTCACGGTGCTGGCCTGCTGGCTCACCGCGCAGGTGTTGGCCCGTTCGACCTGGACCTGGCGCAGCCCGCGGGTGGCCATTCTCTGCTGGCAGGCGGTCGGCCTGGCGGTTGGCCTGGCGGCGATGGGTCTCCCGATGGCCCTCGGCCTGGCCGCCTACGACCTGCCGACCGGCAGCGCCCTCTGGGCCCTCGCCGGAGAGCTGCGGCGCGGCGCATGGCCGGCCGGGGTGACCGCGCCTCAGCTCGGGCTCGTCGGTCTCGGCTGCGGTATCGGCGTGGTGCTGTTCACCACCACCCTCCGCAGCCTGCACAGCGCAGTGCGGGCCCAACGCCGCCACCGGGATCTGCTCACGCTGGTCGCCCGGCAGGATCCGACGGTGCCCGGTGCCCTGGTGCTCGACCATCCGAGTGCGGCCGCGTACTGCCTGCCCGGAGTACGGCCTCGGGTCGTCGTTAGTGCCGGCACCCTCGACCTGCTGGACCGGGCCGAACTGGCGGCCGTGCTCACCCACGAGCGGGCCCACGCCCAGGAACGGCACGATCTCGTCCTGTTGCCGTTCACCGCGCTCCGCCGGGTGCTGCCCTGGCTCCGCTGGGTACGGGACGCACACGAGCGAGTCGCCCTGCTCGTCGAGATGCGCGCGGATGACAAGGCCCGGGAGCGGCACGCCGAGGCACCCCTGGCGGGCGCGCTGCGCCGGTTCGCCGCCGCTGGTGACCGGCTGGCTCCGGCCGGCACCCTGGGCATCGGCAACGACGATCTCGAGCTCCGGGTCCACCGGTTACTGGAGTCGGGGCGCCCGCCCCGGCTGCTGGCCGCCACCGCGCTGACGGTGACGGCCACGCTGGTTGCCCTGCCGATCTCGCTGTTCCTGAGTTGATGGCAACGGCGTCACCAGAGTCCGACCCGACTAGGCTCTGCGAAATGTGCTGGTGGGAGTTCCGGGGGCAGACCAACGACAGAGCACCGGGACCGCGGTGAACCGTCGTCCCTTCGATCCACGCCTGCTGCGACGGATCCCCGCGGCCCGGCGCGACCTCGCCGTCCTCGCGCTGCTCGGCGTACTCGCCGCGGGCCTGGTGCTGGCGCAGGCGACCGCGCTCGCCGCACTGCTCGCCACCGCGTTCGACGGACGACTCAACCGGCCCGCGTTGGCCGGCTTCGTCGTGGCGATCAGCGCCCGGTCGCTGCTGGTGTGGGCGCAGGGAACGGTGTCGGCCCGGGTCGCCGCGACGGTCAAGGCAGCGCTACGCGCGGAGCTGCTCGCCGCGGTCGGTCGGCACGGCCCGACCTGGGTCGCCGGGCAGCGGGCGGGGCAGTTGGCGACCCTGGCCGGACGCGGGCTGGACGCGCTGGACGCCTACTTCACCGGGTACCTGCCACAGCTTGTACTCAGCGTCACCGTGCCGATCGCCGTACTCGCCCGGATCTTCGTCGCCGACTGGAGCTCCGCCCTCATCATCGCGGTCACCCTCCCCCTCATCCCGATCTTCGGCGCACTGCTCGGCTGGCAGGCGCAGGCTGCGACGGAACGTCAGTGGCGGCGGCTGGCGCTGCTGGGCGGGCACTTCCTGGACATGATCGCCGGGCTCCCGACGCTGCGGACGTTTGGCCGGGCCCGGGCGCAGACCGAGGTGGTCCGCCGGATGGCCGACGGGCACCGGGTGGCGACCATGCGGACGCTGCGCATCGCGTTCCTCTCCGCGCTGGTGCTGGAGCTGGTCGCCACCCTCTCCGTTGCGCTGGTCGCGGTGCCGGTCGGAGTCCGGCTACTCGGCGGCGGGCTGACCCTGCAGACCGCACTGCTGGTGCTGCTCCTCACCCCCGAGGCGTACCTGCCGCTGCGGACCGCCGGCAGCCGCTTCCACGCCAGCATGGAGGGGCTCACCGCGCTGGACGAGGCGCTCACCCTCTCCGCCGGGGCACCCGACGCCGGTGCCGGGGCGGGCCCGGCCCAGCCGAACGGCCGGGGCGTGATCCGGTTCGAGGGTGTCACCGTCGCCTACGACCGGACCACGGCGCTCCGTGATGTCACGCTGACCATCCGACCTGGCGAGCGGATCGCGGTGGTCGGGCCGAGCGGCGCCGGCAAGAGCACCCTGCTGAACCTGCTGCTCGGATTTGTTCGGCCCACCTCCGGCCGGGTCACCGTGGACGGTGTCGATCTGGCCCAGGCCGACCTGGACGCCTGGCGCCGCAACCTCGCCTGGGTCCCGCAGCGGGCCCACCTCTTCGCCGCCTCGCTGGCGGACAACATCCGTCTCGGCTCCCCCGACACACCAGACGCCGCGCTGGCCGACGCCGTACGCGACGCAGCGCTGACCGATGTCGTCGCCGCGCTCCCCGACGGGCTGGCCACCCGCCTCGGTGAGCGGGGGCACGGCCTCTCCAGCGGTCAACGACAACGGATCGCGTTAGCCCGTGCCTTCCTCCGGGACGCCCCGGTGGTGCTCCTCGACGAGCCGACCGCCCGCCTGGACTCGGAGAGTGAGTCTGCCGTCCTCGAGGCCACCCGGGCGCTGGTGGCTGCCCGCACCGCGCTGCTGGTGGCCCACCGTCCCGCGCTGCTGGCTGACGCGGACCGCGTGCTGCGGGTCGCCGACGGGCGGGTTACCGAGCTCACCCCGACCCCCGCCGGGAGGACGGCCCGATGAGTGTCTCCAACCCGACCGGCAACCCCGGAGCTCTCCCGGCCGACGCCACCGCGGGCGACGCCACCGCGGGCGACGCGGCACCGCGGTGGACCGGGCGTGCCGGTACGCCGGAGTGGGTGGTGCTGCGGCTGGCCCGCCCCTACCTGAACCGGCTGCTCGGGGCGGGACTGCTCGCCGCCGCCACCGAGTTCGCCGCGCTGGCCCTGATGTCCACCGCGACGTGGCTGCTGATGAGCGCCGCCGGCCGCCCGCCGCTGGACCGGCTGACGGTGGCGATCGTCGCTGTCCGTGCGCTCGCCATCGGGCGGGGCGTGCTCCGCTACACCGAGCGCCTGGCCGGGCACGACGCGGTGCTGCGGCTGGTCACCGATGTCCGTACCCGCGTCTTCGCTGCCCTGGCGTCCCGGCGGGACAACGCCGGGCAGCGCTCTGGCGATGCCCTGAGCCGACTGGTCTCCGATGTCGAAGCCGTCCAGGACCTGCTACTACGGGTCCTCGTTCCGGCAACGGCAGCGGGGCTGGTAGGCGTGGTGGCCGTCGCCGCGACCGCGTTCGTCTCACCGGCCGCCGCCGGCACGCTCGCGGTGGGACTACTGCTTGCGGGGGTCGCGCTGCCGGCGCTGGCCACCGCGCTGACCCGGCGGGCCGCCGCCGAGCTGGCGCCGCTCCGCGGCGCTCTGGCCACCGACGCCGTTGACCTGACCCACGGCGCTGCCGACCTCGCCGCCTTCGGGGCCACCGATCGGGCCCGGGGCGCGGCAACCGGCCGGATCCGGCGGCTGGCCCGTATCGAGCGGCGGCTGGCCGCGACCGGCTTCGCGGTGGACGCGCTGGGGGTTCTGGTGGCCGGGCTGTCCGCCGGGGCGGTGCTGCTGGTGGCCCTGGCCGACGGCGTGACCGGGGTGCTGGTCGGCGTCCTCGCCGTAGGCACGCTGGTCGCCGTCGAGGTCGCGCTCGCCCTCGTCGGCGCCGCCCGGCAGTGGACCGGCCTCCGTGCCGGCCTCACCCGGGTCGCCGCGCTACTGCGGGAGGCCCCGGCAGCATCCGCGGCCACCCCGCCGGCACACCCCGCCCCCACCGCCGCGGAGATCCGGTTCAGCGACGTCACCGTCCGCTACCGCAGTGCGGGGCCGCCCGCCCTCGACCGGTTCTGCCTGGACCTACCCCCCGGTCGACGGGTCGCCGTGGTGGGGCCGAGCGGCGCCGGCAAGAGCACGCTCGCCGCCGTTCTGACCGGCAGCGTACGGCCGACCACCGGACAGATCATCCTGGACGGACAGGAGCTCTCCACCTACCCGCCGGAGCTCCTGCCCCGCTTCGTCGGGGGCCTGCTCGCCGAGGCGTACGTCTTCCACGCCACGGTCCGGGAGAACCTGTTGCTCGGTCGCCCCGAGGCGACCGAGGAGGATCTCGCTGCGGCAACCGGCACCGCCGGGCTGGCAGGCTGGGTACGGGAGCAGCCCGACGGCGGGGACACGGTGGTGGGGGAAGAGGGCGGGCAGCTCTCCGGCGGCCAGCGGCAGCGTCTCGCGCTGGCCCGGGCGCTCCTCGCCGCGCCGGCGGTGCTGGTGCTCGACGAACCGACCGAGGGGCTCGATCCGCTGGCCGCGGACGACGTACTGGCGTCCGTGCTGGCCGCCACGCCGGCCCAGCGCTCCGTCCTGCTGATCAGCCATCGGCTGCGCGGCCTCGACGCGGTTGACGAAATCCTGGTGCTCGAATCTGGTCGGTTGGTCCAACGCGGCCGTCACGCCGACCTGGTCGCCTCCCCGGGCTGGTACCGGGATCAGTGGCAGCTCCAGGAGGCTGCCGAGCGCGGCTATCTCGCGCTCGGCCCGCTGCCCTGACCGGGCCGGCGGTTTCCGGATTGACGTGCATCCAGCCACTGCCCGTAGGCTGGTCTCGGTCCGCTCGCACGTCTGTAATTCCCAAACGCCGCCGGGGTGCCGACACCACAGCCCGGTGCCGCCCACTAGGGTATGTGCGCGTAGTCACCCGCCGGTCGACCTGGTGGGTGGGCAATCCGAAGCACACGGAGGTCAGCGTGGCCCGCCAGTCGCCTCAACGACCCGACTCCGACGAGCCTGAACTCGACGACTCGGCTGCCTCCGGCACCGCCGCCGAGTCGGCTGAGGCCACCCGCGCGCTCTGGGCGGAGCTGCGGATCGACCCGGTGGAGATCGCACTACCCGCCGGCACCGGCTACACGCTGCGGGCCTACCGCCCCGTTCGGGAGCTGACCCCAACCGACGTCGAAGAGCGCGACCAGGACGACCCCTTCCTCGCCCGGCGCCAGGTGGTGACCGAAGAGGACGACGAGGAGGTCGTCATCCTCGATGAGGAGGTCGCCCAGGAGTTCGCGGAGAGCGACGAGGAGGAGCGCAAGACCCACGGCGACTCCGCGGACGAGACGAAGGCTACCTCGGAGGACGCGGACGACGCGGGCGACGAGGAGGTACCGGTCTTCCTCAGTCACCAGGGTCGGCTGTTGCTCTTCAAGACGGCCGAGTCCCTGGTCAGCTTCGTGCGCTCCGGCGCCCCCAACGATCTGTCCCAGCTAGACAGTTGGGGCGACTTGTCCGAGCGGGTGGAGCCGGCCGACGTCACGCCGCTGGACGAGGACACCTACGAGCTCGACCTGGTCGTGGAGAACCTGCGCGGCGGGCGCGACGCGTGGGACTCCACGCTGCTCATCGAATCCGGCGAGATCGCCCGTGACCTCTCGTACGCGCTGCGGCTCCCCGCCGTGCTGGAGATGCTCTCCACCGGCTCCAGCCTCGACGACCTGGACGAGGCGTTACGGGCGGCCAGCAACGGGGGGATCGGCGCGTTTCGCGCCCGGCGCCGGCTCAAGAAGATCGGGGCACAAACCGCAAGCCTGGGTTGGCGCACCATTGTCGGCAAGATCTCTGCCGTTGTGGACTGGCGCGACTGACCCGTACCAGGGAGCATCATTCTCTGGCAGAGAAGATCTGTGTCCCGGGAGGAGGACGACGCGTGGCGCTCGTGCGCGTGTACTGCGGCCTGGCCTCGGCGGATCCGGCTGAGCAGCCAGCTTCCGTCGGTTCGACGCTGACATCCGCTGTGGTTGACGACGCTGGTCGTCTGCTACACATCCACGAGATCAGCGACGACCCTGTCGGCTACGCCCAGTTGGTCACGCTGCTGGTGGAGCGATCGGGCGGACCCAGCGGCGCGGCGATCGCCGCGGACAACGACGACCACACAGTCACCTCCCTCGTCAGCGCCGCCGGTCGTCCGCTGGCGATCGCCGACGACGACTCGGTGGACGACTTCGCCGAGCGGTTCGCCGACGACGACTCGGTTGAGGAGACGCAGGCACCGCCGGTGCAGCGACGGGCCATCGGCCTCGCCCGTGCCCTGCAGGCCGGTGCGCTCTCCGCCGTCGCGCTCCCCGCTCCTCGGGATCTCGCCGGTTACAAGCCGGTCCTCGCCGCGCATGCCGCGCTCGCCAGCGGCCGGCATTCGGCCGCGGTCGCGCTGCGGGAGGTACTGCGGGAGCTCTTCCCGGCCGCTCTACAGGCTTACCCGGACCCGGCCGAGCCGGTTGCGCTGGCGGTGCTGGACGCCCTTCCCGAGCCCGGGATGTTGGCCAGCAGCGGGCCCGACGAGCCGACCGCTCGAGTCGTCGCGGACCTTGCCGCCGATGGCGTGACCACACCCGAGGTGGTCGAGGCCGCGATCACCTCCCTCCGGATCGCGGTCTCCGAGACCCCGCGCCGCGCCTCGGTCAGCCGGGCCCTCACCTCAGCGGTTGCCACGACCGTACGGCAGGCCGTCGCCGCCGTCCGGGCCTGCGACGTCGGCTGTGAGGCGCTGGTCGGTGTGCTCCATGACCGGGCGGGCACTCAGGTGCCGGGCCGCCGGGCCGCCGCTCGACGCGGTGCACCAATCGACGACCCCGCGTCCACCAGCACTGCCCTGTCCACCCGGCCGGCTGGCACCCGCCGGTCCCCACCAGAGGCATTGCCGGGCCGGGCTGTCCCGCCGTCCCCACGCCCGCTCGGCCCCCCGCCGGTTGCGCCGATGCCGGTTGCACCCCCGCCGGTGGCCCCGGAGCCGATCGCGCCCGCGGCCGTGGCCGGCCCGGCGGGCGCTGCGGCACCGGCTCAACCGGAGGCGACGCCAGGCGCCGTTGACGGCCCGACGAACCGCCCCGTCTCGTCGCCTGGCAGCACCCCGGCCCCGCCGTCGCAGCGCGGCTCGAGCTCGCCAGCGGAGGCGGGTGAGCCGTTCCGGGCGACGTTGACCACCGCGGCGATCCAGAGTGCCCGCGCTGAGCGGCAGCGCACCGTCATCCCGCCACGACCCAACACGAAAGCCGAACCGCCGCCCCCGAGCGGCGGGTTCAGCGTGACCGACCCCAGCGTGCCGGTGCCCACTCCGCGTCCCCGGGATCCCGCTCCGGGCTCGCGGGCGAATTGGCCGCTGGTTAACAACCCGGATCCGGCGGACAGTTCCGCGCTTAACCCGCTGGCCGAATCGTATGGTGGGCAGGGGGTGGACGCTCCGACTGATCCCGGCGCGGAGAATCGGGTGCCACCACCGTGGCTGGCCGACGACATGCCGCAGGAGCCGCCGGTGCTGCGCCTGGTCGAGCCACCCCCGCTGGCCGACCGCGCGTTGCGCGATGGGGCCAACCCACAGCTCGAGACGCCGCCGCTCCGCCTCGTTGACCGGGATGGGCCTGGCGATCACCAGCCCAGTGAGCACCCCACCGGGCAGCACATGCCGCCGGTGGAACACCGACCCGCACCGGTCGCCGACGATGGGGACGGGGACGGGGACCTGCTCATCTTCGCCCAGGCGAAGTCGGCCTGGTTCGTCGGTCAGAGCGAAGACGATGAGGTGGACTGGTCGTCGCTGAACGACACCGGTTGGCAGGCGGCCGAGCAGGCCGCGGAGCAGGCCGCGAAGCCGGCAGCCGGCTCCGAGACGGCAGCGGGCCTTCCCATCCGGGTGCCGCAGGCCAACCTGGTCCCCGGTTCGCCGAAGCGGGACGACCGGCCGCTACGGATTGTTCGCGATCCGGCCAGCCTCGCGGAGAACACCACCGGCTACTTCCGCGGCTGGCGTCGCGGTCAGGAGATCGGGGGCTTCGCGGTCGGCGGCCGCCCGGGGCGCGAAGCCGCTGGTGGCTGGGACTTCACCCGGGACACCGGTGACCGGGACGAGGAGCGAAAGTACGAGTACCGCTCGGCCGGATACCGGTCCTGACTCCGGCTCCCGGAGCCCCAGGCCGCAACCAGCACCAGCCAGCTCGCGAAACAGCCCTCGGCAGTTGGCCGGGGGCTGTTCGACTTCCTCAGTCCCCGGCATGCCGCGGCATCGGTGGGTAGCGCATGTGGGGCGGGGTAGGCATACGGGGGCCGGATATGGCGCAGCCACTCCTGGCCGGCGGCGTTGAACGGCCTGGCGGTCCAGCGACGGCTCGGCGGTCCAGCGACGGCTCGGCGGTCCAGCGACGGCTCGGCGGTCCAGCGACGGCTCGGCGGTCCAGCGACGGCTCGGCGGTCCAGCGACGGCCTTGCCGTCGCTGGACCGCCCGCACGTCAATCAGGCCCGGGCGACAGCCCGGGACCGGCGCATGGTCAGCACATACTCGACAAGCGAGATCAGCACGTGCTTCGTGGACTCTCGGTTGCGGGCATCACACGGCACGACCGGCACGTCGCTGGAGATCGCCAGCGCATCCCGCACCTCCTGCGGGTTGTGGTACTGCATCCCATCGAAGCAGTTGATGGCCACCAGGTAGGGCAGCCGCCGGTGCTCAAAGAAGTCGATCGCCGCGAAGCAATCAGCGAGTCGACGGGTGTCGACCAGGACAACGGCGCCGATGGCGCCACGGACCAATTCGTCCCACATGAACCAGAACCGAGTCTGACCGGGCGTACCGAACAGGTACAGAATCAGGTCTCGGTCGATAGAAATCCGGCCAAAGTCCATGGCCACCGTGGTCGTCGACTTCCCCGGCACCTGCCGGTTGTCGTCAACGCCCACGCTCGCGGAGGTCATGACCGCCTCCGTTGTCAGCGGCGTGATCTCCGAGACCGAGCCGACCAGCGTCGTCTTACCGACGCCGAATCCACCGGCAATGACGATCTTCGCCGATGTCACGCGGCCGCTCGAGGTCGGCGGACGCGCCACGTCAGAGCCTGCGAAGTCCACTCAGCACCCTTTCCAGCAGTTCAGTGCCCACCACATCGTCCGAGTCGTCCAGAATGGTCGGCTCATGGACGGCGACCAGGCCATCTGTCGCCATATCGGCGATGAGCACCCGGGCCACCCCGAGCGGAAGCTGCATCCGCGCCGCGATCTCGGCTAGCGACTGCACACGTCCATCACAGAGCGCGGCGATGTACTGGTGCTCACGGCCGTGTCCGCCGTTGCCGGTGGCAACAGCCCGCCCGCGCACCGTCGTCTCGATCAGCGCTTCCATCGCGATGTCGAGCCGGGGACGGGTGCGACCCCGGGTCACGGCGTACGGACGGACCAACGCGCCCGTCGGTTCGTCATCATGATCAGTCATGTCGCCGCTCACCTCCTTCGCACCCGGGACTGGCCGGCGCGGGCCGGTCCCCTCGTTGTTGTCCTTGCCCCGCCGACCACCCGGTCAGCGAAACATCAGCCCGGCATGCCTGCCGCCGCACGCGGCTGCGGGGTCAACGCATCACCCACCCGGTCAACCAAAAGGGCCATCTCGTACCCGACCTGCCCCACGTCAGAGTTGCGGGCGGCGAGCACGGCAAACGACGAGCCGTCCGAGATCGACATCAGGAAGAGAAAACCGTTGTCCATCTCTACCACGGTCTGGAGCACGGCACCGCCCTCGAAGCAGCGGGCTGCTCCCTGGGTCAGGCTGACCAGGCCGGATGCGATGGCAGCCAACTGGTCGGCCCGGTCTCGTGGAAGGTCCCGTGAGGCCGCGAGGAGTAGGCCGTCCGCCGAGACGGCGACCGCATGCGCGACTCCCGGCACCCGATCGGCAAAGTTGGCGAGAAGCCAGCCGAGGTCCTGCGTAGTAGTCATCCTTCTTGCTCCTTCTGCCCGCTCCCGGCCATTGGGCCTGAGCCAGATTGCGAGGACTGCCCGCCCGGATTCCCCTCCGGGCTGCTCCGGTTGCTGTCCGAAGGGTTCTTGCGCCCCCGCTGGACCCCACGGTGATACGCGGAGAGCAGCCCTCGGACCGACTCGGGCGTGCGACGCTGAACCGCCGCCGACGGCTTCTCCACCGCGCCTGGTACCAGCTGCGCCATCGGCGTGCGCTTCGGTAGGCCAGTCGAGGTGGTCGCCGCCACCGGTACGTCGCTGGCCGCGGTGGCGGCCCGCCAACCATCATCGGCGGCGGTGCTCCAGCCTTCACCGGCTCTTCCCCGCCGCTGGGTGAACCCGCCCGTGGGGAGTGTGCTCCCGTTTGCTGTCGTGCCGTTCTGACGCGACGTACCACCGGTCGTCGGGGTTTCTGCCATTGGTGTGTTACCTGTCGTTGCGGGTGGTGTCTGCTGCTGCCTGTCCGCATCCATCCTGGCGAACTGCTGGTTCGCGGCACCACCCGCCCCCTTGGCACCGCCGCCCCCGGCAGCGTCGGCGCCCTTGGCCGCCTCTTCTGGCCCGGGTCGTCGGGTACGGAACCAGGCCGATTCCAGTTCCCGGAAGATCGGCAGTTCCATCGTCGCGTCAGCCGGCGGCTGCTGGCTCTGCGCCGGTGCGGTCTGCGGTGTCGTTGGCATCGCCGGCGCCGCGGTCGGCTGGGGACCCGGCACCGGAGCGGCGGGGCCGGCCGACGCGGGAGCGGCGGGGCCGGCCGACGCGGGAGCGGCGGGGTACGCGGCGGGCGGAGGGCCGGCCGGACCTGTTACCCGGGGCAACTCGGTAGTCAGGTCCGGGGCTGCGGGAGACCGTTCGGAGGCCGGGGCAGCGGCGGCGTCTCCGGCTGCGCTGGGCACCGGTGGCCACACCGGTGGGGCGGCGCTACTCGGGGGCGGGGTGGTCGGACGCTGCGGCAACGGCGCCGCGAACGGTTGCCCGGAGACCGGTGCCGCGGAAGTCGGGGTACCGGACACCGGCGACGCGGACGTCGGGGTACCGGACACCGGCGACGCAGAGGTCGGCATGCCAGCGGCTGGTGGGCCGGAAGCCGACCGCCCGGGGTACGGAATCGGCGGCGCGGCGTACGGCTGGGCCTCTGGGCTGCTCGGCAGCTGTCGCGGAATCCCCGGCTGCTGCCCGGCAATCTCCGACCCACCCGAGGAGCGCCGTTGCGGCAACGCGCCATTCGGCTGCCCGTTGGTGGGGGGCGGGGTAGGGAACGCACCGCCGGTGCTGGCGCGGTTCGCACCGGTGAGATCGGACCACGCCGGCATCGCCTGCGGCGAACCCGAGGGCGTACCCGCACCGTTGCTGTGGGCCGGATCGAAGGGCCGGCCACCCAGCGTTACCTGGTTGCCCGACTCCCCCGGACGGGGGCCGGAGAGCGAACCATTCGCTGCGGGAAGCGCCTCGAACGAGGCCGTCGAGCTGGTGTTCGCCACTGGTGGCAGGCCGGGAGGCAGCTGTGGCCCGGCGGCGAGCGCCCGGGGCACCAGCACGCCAGCTGGAAGGCTCACCTCCGCGACGGCTCCCCGATCGGCGCCAGAGCGCAGCTGCACCCGGACCCCGTGCCGGGACGCCAGCCGGGCAACCACGACCAGGCCCATCATCCGAGAAACCGCTACGTCCACCTGCGGCGGGGTGGCGAGCTTCTCGTTCAGTTCCCGTAGCTGTTCGGGACTGATGCCGATGCCACGGTCCTCCACGTAGAGGGAGGCGCGGTCACCGACCCGGCGGGCCTCCACGACGACCTGCGACTCGGGCGGCGAGAACGCCGTCGCGTTGTCAAACAGTTCGGCGACGAGGTGCACCAGATCGTTGACGGCGGCGGCCGCGACTTCGATATCGCGATCGATGACGCCAAACTCGATCCGCGTGTAGTGCTCCACCTCGGACTGGGCGGCCCGAAGTACGTCGATCAGGGCGGCCGGCTCCCGCTGCACGCGGGTGGAATCCGCGGCGGCGAGGACCAGCAGGTTCTCGTCGTTACGGCGCATCCGCGTGGCGAGGTGGTCGAGCTGGAACAACTCGGCCAGCCGGTCCGGGTCCTCCTCGCCCCGTTCGAGTCGATCGAGTTGGCCGATGAGTCGGTCGACCAGGATCTGCGACCGGCGGGCGAGGTTGACGAACATGGTCGCCACGGAAGCCCGCAGGGCGGCCTGCTCCGCCGCGGTACGCACCGCCTCCAGGTGGACCGCGTTGAACGCCTCGGTCACCTGGCCGAACTCATCCTTGCTGCGCACCGGCAGCGGCTCGGCGATCCGAGTGGCGAGCTGCACCGGAGTTTGCTGGCCGCCGGCGCTCTGCGTCTCCCGTAGTCGGGCGACGGCCTGCGGCAGCCCGTGCTCGGCGATCATGAATGCGCCCTGCCGCAGGTCGCGCAGCGCCCGCGCCATCGACCGAGCGACCAAATAGGCGAAGAGAATAGCGAGCAGCAGCATGCTGAGCAGCAGCCCGGTCTCCAGGAACACTCGCAGCTGCACGGCCGACCGGAGTTCGTCCGCGAGCTGGACGGAGTCTCTGTCGATCTTCGCCTCCACCTCCCGGACCAGGGCGGCGTACGCGACCATCGCGTTATCCCACTGGTCGGGTGTGAAGCCGGCGCTCGCCAGGTTCCTGGCGTCGGAGAGACCGCGCAGATTGCTGTTGTAGGAGTCCGCCTCGCGGGCGTCGGGACCGGCGACCGTTTGGTCGTACAGCTCCTGGTCAGCGCGGTCGGCGACGGCAGCGAAAGTCTCCAGCCACTGTCGCTGACCGGTCCAGGTGAAGATGTAGGTGTTCCGAAGCTCGGGGGTGAGCTGCTGCCGGCTGAGGGCAATGTGCACCACGTCCCGCTGCTGGGACAGGTACTCCTTGTTCCGGGTCAGGGCGGTCGCGGCCCGCATCCGGTCGCTCAGCTCGGAGTCGCCGGCCAGCTGGGTGGCCGAGTCCCGCAGGTTGATCAGGTCGGCGAGCAGGGCGTCGTACTGCTGCTGCGCCTGGGTGATGCTGAGCCGACCGTTAAGCACCTGGCTTCGCGTTCCGGGCAGGTCGGTGAGGGTCTGATCGATGAAGCGAAGCTGGTTTTCCAGCGTGGTGGGCAGGTCCTCAACCTCACTCCGCCGCTCGGCGTAGGGTTCTTTCGCCCGGTCAACGCGGGCGGACACCTCCTCGTACGCCGCGCCGCGCTCCTCCCGCTGCGCCGGCTGATCCTCGCCGAGCAGCCGGATCGCTTCCGTCCGCTCGTCCTGCAGCTGGCCGACCAGGTCACCCGAGTAGGCGACCAGGCTGGCGAGGTCGCCGGAGCGATTGGCATTGTTGAGTTCCTGCAAGTGGTCAACGATGCCACTGGTACCCACGACGACCGTTGCGACGGTCGGCACGATCAAAATGAGACCGAGCTTTGACCAGATCGGCAGGTCGCGAAGCCGACCTGCCGGCCGGCGCAGACGCGACAGGAGAGAACCTGCCTTCTTCGGTCGTTTGCTCACGTCACCGCCTCGCGTTTGCTTCTTGCTCGTTGCCCGCGGGCAACACTGGGTGACCCACCCACTGGGTCGGACCACGAGATTCCACCACGCCGCCCCGGAAAGAGAAAGCCCAGCCCGGGCCGAACCCCGGACGCGGTGAGATGTTTTGGCAATTCGGTCGCCTTGAGTGCGACCAGGATCACCCAATGCAATGGACGGCCCTCCGCGTCGTCCCGTTAGGCAACCCTCCGGCCAACGAAAGTCGCATATAGCTCGATGAAACGGACTTCCCGCCTCGATGCGAACGGCGGGTGCGCGCTACTCCGCGCACCCGCCGCAGTTACCACACAAGACCACGTTGCCGGGGAGGCGCCGACCCGGCTCGCGCTGACACGACAGGGGGGAACGGCACTCCAACCCAGCACCGGCCGACTCGGCCCGGCATTATACGCAACCAACTGCGGAATTTGTATAGTCAACTAGGCAGAAAAGGTAGCCAACCCGCTACTCTTTTTCTCCGAACGGGTGTTGTTGCCGGAGGTTACGCCCATCACCAAGGGTGGAGCCCCCTACTCGCGAGTAGGGGGCTCCACCCTACTGCTGCCCCGCACCGGCCAGCAGTCGCCCGTACGCCGGCTTGATCACCTCGTCGATTATCTGCAGTCGTTGGTCAAACGGGATGAAGGCGCTCTTCATGGCGTTGATCGTCAGCCACTGCAGTTCCCGCCAGCCATAACCGAACGCGTCCACCAGCAAGGCCATCTCCCGGGACATCGAGGTGCCGCTCATCAACCGGTTGTCGGTGTTGACGGTGACCCGGAACCGCAGATCCCGCAGCAGCCCGATCGGGTGGTCGGCGATCGACGGGGCCGCCCCGGTCTGCACGTTCGACGAGGGGCACAGCTCCAACGGAATGCGCTTGTCCCGCACGTAGGCGGCCAGCCGGCCGAGCACCGGCTCCGATCCGGGCGTGATGTCATCCACGATCCGCACGCCGTGGCCGAGCCGATCCGCTCCGCACCACTGGATGGCCTGCCAAATCGACGGCAGCCCAAACGCCTCACCAGCGTGGATCGTGAAGTGGAAGTTCTCCCGCTGCAGGTACTCGAAGGCGTCCAGGTGCCGGGTGGGCGGGAAACCGGCCTCAGCACCGGCGATGTCGAAGCCCACGACGCCGACGTCCCGGTGCCGCACGGCCAGCTCGGCGATCTCCTGCGACCGGGCGGCGTGCCGCATGGCGGTCAGCAGCGTGCCGACCCGAATCGGCGTGCCCTGCGCCGCGGCGAGGTCACTGCCCTCGACGAAGCCGGCGATCACCGCCGCAACCACCTCGTCCAGACTGAGGCCCCGCTCCAGGTGCAGCTCCGGCGCGAACCGGACCTCCGCGTAGACGACGCCGTCGGTCGCCAGGTCCAGCGCGCACTCCCGGGCCACCCGCCGCAGTGCCGAAGCGGTCTGCATGACCGAAACGGTGTGCGCGAAGGTCTCCAGATACCGCTCCAACGAGCCGGAGCTGGCTGCGTCGACGAACCAGTGGCCCAACGCCTCCGGGTCGGTCGTCGGCAACTCGTGCCCCACCTCAGCGGCCAGCTCGACGACCGTCGCTGGTCGCAGGCCGCCGTCAAGGTGATCGTGCAGCAGCGCCTTGGGAACCTGGACGATGTCCTCATACCGGATAGTCGCAACCATGTTCAGACCCTAGTCGGCACCGGCGTCTGCACCGCGTCAGACCCGTTGGCGCGTTGCTCGGGTCACGCCCGCCAGCCGGGCGCGGCAGTGCGCGACGCGGCAACCGGGTCGATAGGATGCCGGTTCCCCGGGGCGACCGCCCGGGGAACCACCGACCGGCCGGAGCCCGACATGGATCCCCGCATCCGCCAGCGGCTGCGCTGCCCGATCTGCGCCCTCCCGCTGGCCGAGGCGACCGCAGGCACCACCCAGACGCTGGCCTGTCCGCGCCGACACAGCTTCGACGTGGCTCGACAGGGCTATGTAAACCTCCTGGCCGGCCGGACACCACACGTCGGGGACACCAGCGAGATGGTCGCCGCCCGCGCCGACTTCCTCGCCGCCGGACACTACGACCTGATCTCCCGGGCGCTGGCCGGCGCGGCCACAGTCGCCGCCGCCCGCCACCGCGCCGCGCACCCCCAGCCCGGGGCGAGCGCCGCGGCGTACCCCCTGGTAGTTGAGCCCGGTGCCGGCACCGGGCGACATCTCGCCGCGGTGCTGGGGGCGCTGCCGGATGCCGTCGGCCTAGCCCTGGACGTGTCGAAACCGGCGCTTCGCCGCGCGGCCCGCGCCCATGAACGAGCCGGGGCGGCACTGGCCGACACCTGGCAGCAGCTGCCCCTGCCCGACGAGTCGGTCGCCGTGTTGCTGAACGTCTTCGCCCCGCGCAACGGAGCGGAGTTTCACCGGGTCCTCGATCCGGCCGGGGCGTTGCTGGTCGTCACGCCGGCCGCCGATCACCTCACCGAGTTGGTCGGCGTACTCGGCCTGCTCCGGGTGGATCCGGCGAAGTCCGACCGGGTTGCCGGGCACCTCGGGAGGCGCTTTGCCACCGAGTCGGAGACCGCACACCGAACCCGGCTGACGTTGACCCGCCCAGAAATCGCCGCTCTGGTCGGGATGGGACCCAGCGCCTGGCACACCGACCCGGACGGGCTCACCGAACGGATCGCCGCCCTGCCCGAACCGGTCGAGGTGACCGTGGCCGTCCGGCTCGGCGTCCACCGCCGTTGTTAGGTGGAGAGATCCACCTCTTCCCAGCCGGGGGGCTCGTCGTGGTAGGGGCCCCGGAGGACCACCGCCCACTCCAGTGCCCACCGACGCTGCCCGATCGCATTGGCGTCCACCAGGCCGGGCGGTGTGCGGTGGGCGTGCTCCACCTCGAGATAGGCCCAGTCCAGGCAGTAGTGCAGGTCAAGCAGGGCTGCCGCGTCCGCCGGATGCCGGGGGGCGGTGAGGGTTCGGGACCGCCAGTGCCGGACCGTCTCGCCGGCCAGTATGTTCGGCAGCCGCTCCACCAGCCGCTCGTCCACCGGCAGTGTCGGGTCCAACTGCCGGGTTAGGCCGAGCACCCAGGCCAGGGCGTACAACGCGTCATAGTGCAACACGAACGAACGGTGGTCACCCTTACCGCCGGTAACGAACTGCCACTCCGGCGGGGTGACTGTCTCCACCAGATGCGAGGCGAGCAGCCAACTCATCGCGGCCTGTGGTGACATCCCGAAACAGCGGGCCAGGATGAGGTGGAGCACCGCGACCCGCGTCTCGAGCTCGCCGGTCGGGCGCAGCTCGATCTCGTCGCCGGGCTCCCACACCAGTGGAAAGTGCGCCGGGGGCAGGGGCAGACCCAGCCGAGACAACTCCTCCAGGCTGGCCGCACGCACCATTCGGGGGTTTGGGGCAGGTACCGCCACGACGGTCATCCTCGTCTATCTGGACTGACTGGCCGGATTGTCCTCCTGGCCAGGCAGGATAGCCCTCCGCTGCGGGGAACGGATCGGACGGTCAGCTGATTCGCTCGAGCACCAGCGGCTGCTGTTCCGGTGCGGACGCGGCGATCCGTACCGCCCGCACCGCCTCGCTCCGGGCCGCCGGGATCCGGTCGGCCTCCTCGGCCCGCAGCTCAAACAGGGGCTCGCCAGCCCGGACCGGATCACCGGGACGCTTGTGCAGCAGCACCCCCGCCGGCGCGGACACCGCGTCTTCCTTGCGGGCCCGTCCGGCACCGAGCCGCCACGCGGCCAACCCCATCCCGTACGCGTCGACCTGGGCCACCACGCCGCTCTCCTCAGCGCGGACCACCTCGACCTCCGGGGCGGTGGGTAGCGGGGCGTCCGGGTCCCCGCCCTGGGCCCGGAGCATCGCCCGCCAGGCGTCCATCGCCCGGCCGTCGCGCAATGCCGCCGCCGGATCGGCGTCCGGTAGCCCGGCCGCGTCCAGCATCTCGCGGGCCAGGGCCAGGGTCAGCTCCACCACGTCAGCCGGACCGCCGCCCGCCAGCACCTCCACGGACTCGGTCACCTCGACCGCATTGCCGATGGCCAGCCCCAGGGGGGTGGACATGTCGGTCAGCAGGGCGACCGTGCGGACGCCCTGCGCACCACCCAGCTCGACCATGGTGCGGGCCAGTTGCCGGGCCTGGTCGACCGACTTCATGAACGCACCCGAGCCGACCTTGACGTCCAGCACCAGCGCGCCGGTCCCCTCAGCGATCTTCTTGCTCATGATCGAGCTCGCGATCAGCGGGATGGCCTCCACGGTGCCGGTCACGTCCCGCAACGCGTACAGCTTGCGGTCGGCCGGCGCGAGACCGGCACCGGCCGCGCAGATCACCGCGCCGACGTCGCGGAGCTGGGCGAGAAACTCCTCGTTGCCCAGCGATGCCCGCCAGCCCGGAATGGACTCCAGCTTGTCCAGCGTGCCGCCGGTGTGCCCGAGGCCCCGGCCACTCAGCTGCGGCACCGCCGCACCACAGGCCGCGACCAACGGCGTCAACGGCAGGGTGATCTTGTCTCCGACACCGCCGGTCGAGTGCTTGTCAACCGTCGGCCGGTCGACCGTCGAGAGGTCCAGCCGTTCCCCGCTGGAGATCATCGCCGCGGTCCACCGGGCGATCTCCGGCGTGGTCATCCCGTTCAGCAGGATCGCCATTGCGAGCGCGGCCATCTGCTCGTCCGCCACCTGGCCCCGGGTGTAGGCGTCCACCACCCAGTCAACCTGCGCATCGGAGAGGACCGCGCCGTCCCGCTTGGCCCGAATGACATCAACCGCCGTAAATTCCGTCATGAGCTAACCCTCTCCCCCACGTTCTCAGCCCGGGCTGCCACCCGCACGCTCCGATGTGTCCCGCCCGTCGGTCGGCCCTCGACCCCTACGCTCAGCCCGGCCACCGGATCGGGATCTCCAACGGCGGCTCGCCCTCACCCGCCCAGAAGATCGTGCCAGCCGCGTCCACCACCACAACCCGGGGTACCCGGGCCAGCCCCCAGGTGATCGCCTCCGCTGGATCGTCCCAGCTCGGCCCCTCCTCGAGAACACCGGTGTCGCCGTCGCCGGCCTCCCCCGCCGAGCGTTCCCAATACGCCGTCCACACCTGCTGCCCCGCCGACAGGTCCGGGTGCACGAAAACCGTCCCGCGTCCCCGCCAGGCAGCCAGCCGCTCCGGCACCACCGGAACCGGGTCCGCCCCGGTCACCGCCTCCAGATCCGCCACGTCGAAGGCGTGCGGCAGCAGCTCGGCCATCCGCAGCGCTCCGCTCTTCACCTCGATCAGACACTCCGGGCCACCGTGTTCCCAGAGCAACTGCCGGCACCGCCCGCACGGCATCAGCGGCTCCCCGGTGGCATCAACGCAGGAGAGCGCGACGATCCGCCCACCACCGGTGGCGCGCAGCGAAGAGACCACGCCGCACTCGGCGCAGAGCGCCATGCCGTACGACGCGTTCTCCACGTTGCAGCCGACCACGATGCGGCCATCATCAACCAGGGCGGCCGCCCCTACCGGAAACTTCGAGTACGGCACGTACGCGTGCCGCATCACCTCGGTCGCGGCGGCGCGCAGTCGCCCCCAGTCGAGCTCCATCTGGTATCCCCATCAACCCTTGATATATGGCTTTCCATCGGCGGCCGGCGCCCGAACCCTACCCACCAGCCCCGCCACCGCCAGGATCGTCGCCAGGTACGGCAGCATCGCCAGGAACTGGCTCGGAATGGCGCTGTTGATCGCGCTCAGGTAGGTGGCGAGCTGGTCGGCGAAGCCGAAGAAGAGCGCCGCGAGCAGCGCACCGGTCGGGCTCCACCGGCCGAAGATCAGCGCCGCCAGGGCGATGAAGCCCTTGCCACCGATCATGTTCTTGGTGAACGAGAAGAGAGCGAGCGTGTACGACGCACCACCGATGCCGGCGACCGCCCCCGCCAGCAGCACGTTGCGGTAGCGCAGTCGCAACACCCGGACGCCGAGGGTGTCGGCGGCGGTCGGATGCTCACCGACCGAGCGGGTACGCAGGCCCCACCGGGTACGGAACAGCCCGATGTGAATCACCAGGACCAGGAGCAGGCCGAGGTAGAGGAAGATGTTGCCGGCGAACAGCGCCGGCCCGAGCACCGGGATCTCCGACAGCAGCGGGATCTCCCAGGTGCTGAAGTGTGGGGCGCTGTTGTACTTCGCCGGGTCGGGCTGCATCAGCCGCTCGTAGAGGAAGCCGGTGATGCCCACCGCGAGCAGGTTCAGCACGATCCCCATGACCACCTGGTCCACCAGGTAGCGGATGGCGAAGACCGCCAGCAGCAGCGAGATGAAGGTGCCGCCGATCGCCGCGGCGACCAGGCCCACCCAGAGGTTGCCGCTGAGGCTGCCGAAGAGGGCACCGCTGAAGGCCCCCATCAGTAGCTGGCCCTCGATGGCCACGTTGACCACGCCGGAGCGTTCGCAGAGCACGCCGGCCAGCGCACCGAAGATCAGCGGAAGAGCCAGGATGAAGGTGCCCCGGACGATGTTGACCAGGGGCATGAAGTTCTGCCCGGCCGGCGCGGTGGAGACCTGCCAGCAGAGGAAGCTCACCACGAAGCCGACCAGGCCGACACCGAGCACGAGGGTGAACCAGCGCTTCGGCAGCCCGGCCAGAATCGCCACCCCGGCGGCGAGGGCGACCACCCCGAAGAGGGCCGCGCCGACCGTTCCATTGATCTTCAACGCGGCGCCGCTGGCATCCTCGCTGAGGGTGAACCGGGCCGGCTCGCTGGCGGCGAGCGTGGTGAAGAGCAGCACCGCCAGCAGGCCGAGCGCGGTCAGCACCAGGCCGGCCTTCCGGGCCCGGGTCCAGAACCCCTCGTTGACCGGGGCGACCGCGACGTCGTCAACAGCCATGGTGGACATGCGCGTCACCAGCCCTTCGCGAGGCTCGTCTGCGGCCGGGCGGCCCGGGCGGCTCGAAGCTGGAAGATCGCCTTCACCAGGGCCGGTGCGGCGATGAAGATGACGATCAGCGCCTGGAGCACAGTAACCAGTTCCAGCGAGACGCCCGAGTACGACTGCATCCGGTTACCGCCGGCCTGCAGCGCGCCGAAGAGCAGGGCGGCGAGCAACACGCCCCACGGTTTCACCCGGCCAAGCAGCGCCACCAGAATGCCGTCGAAACCGACCTGGGCCACGACCAGCGGGGTCAGTGCGGCAGCGGTGGTGCCGAGCACCATCTGCGAGCCGCCGAGGCCGGCCAGGGCGCCGGCGAAGACCATGACCAACACATAGGTCCGGGTGACACTGATGCCGGCGGTACGCGAAGCCGCCGGGTTGCTCCCCACGGCCCGCAGCTCGAAGCCGAGGGTCGATCGGTTCAGCAGCCAGGCAACCGCCCACGTCGCCAGCACGGCGAGGATGATTCCGGCGTGCGCCCGCAGGTTGTCGCCGAAGAGCCGGGGAAGCTGCGCGGAGGCGTCCACCGGCCGGCTGATGGCATTCGTACGATTCGGGTCCTGAACCCCGTTCTGCACGATCAGCCACACCAGGAAGTAGCCCGCGACGTAGTTGAGCATGATCGTGTTGATCACCTCGTGAGCGCCGGTGCGGGCCTTGAGGATCCCCGGAATGAAGCCCCACACGGCCCCGCCGACCGCACCGGCGAACACCGCGACGAGCAGGTGCAGCCCGGCCGGCAGCGGCAGCAGGAACCCGGCCAGTCCGGCCCCGATGACGCCCATCGTGGCCTGCCCCTGGGCACCGATGTTGAACAGGCCGCCACGGAAGGCGAGCGCCACGGAGAGACCGGTGAAGACCAGCGGGGCGGTGTAGGTCAGCGTCTCCGAGATCGGGCTCAGCGCCGCGGTGAGCCCGACCGCGTCCGGGTCGAGGACCGCGCCCTTGAACAGGTTCGCGTACGCCTCGCTGACCAACGTCCAACTGGCGTTGAGGGCGTCGGCCGGGCGGGCGGTGATGTAGCTGTAGGTGGCCAGTACGTCCGGATCGGAGACAATCATCAGGATGCCGCCGACAATCATCGCCAGGACCAGCGACAGCAACGTCACCGTGAAGGTGTTGGCGGCCCAGAGATTCGCCACGAAGAGCCGCCCGAGCGTGGGGCGCTCCGGTGGCTGCTGACTCGTCGGCTCGGCGCGCTCGGTGTTGTCGACCGCCATCCTGGCCGTCTGGTCCGCGGTCGCCGGTTCCTTGTCCGGGGAGCCGGACTCTGCGTTGGTCATGCCTCGTCCTCGCTGCCGGGGCCCGACGGGCTGGGCGCCCCGCCGTCGGTACCCGCCGTCGCTCCGTTCGCCCCGGCGCCCGCCGGGTCCGCAGTGATGCCCGCCATCAGCAGGCCGATCTCCTCGCGGGGGGTGTCCGGGCCGACGATGCCGATGATCCGGCCGCGATACATCACCGCGATCCGGTCCGCCAGGCCGATCACCTCGTCGAGTTCACTGGAGACGAGGAGGACGGCAGTTCCGGCATCCCGCTCGTGGATGACCCGACTGTGGATGAACTCGATGGAGCCGACATCGACGCCGCGGGTCGGCTGGGCGGCGATGAGAAGCTTCAGTGGCCGGGACAGTTCCCGGGCGACGATCACCTTCTGTTGGTTACCGCCGGAGAGCGTGCCGACCGCCGCCTCCGCCGACGGGGTACGGACGTCGAACTGGGCGATCCGCTCCTGCGCCGACTTCTTGATCGCATCCGGCCGGAGCGCGAGCCCCCTGCCGAACGGCGGTCGGTCGTACAGGTCCAGCACCAGGTTCTCCGCGATGCTGAGTTCCTTGACCAACCCATCAACACTGCGATCCTCGGGCACGTAGCCGACGCCCGCGCGGAGGACCTCCTTGGTTGACCAGTCGTCGATCCGCTCCCCGCCCAGCTGCACCGAGCCGGCGAGCAGCGGACGCAGCCCCATGACCGCCTCGACCAGCTCGGTCTGGCCGTTGCCCTGCACGCCGGCGATGCCGAGCACCTCACCCGCGCGCACGGACAGGTCAACGCCGTCCACCGCACGTACCTGCCGGTCGTCGTCCACCACCAGCCCGGAGAGCTCGAGAACGGGCTCGCCCGGCGTCGCGGGCTGCTTGTCCACGGTGAGCCGGACGGTGCGGCCAACCATCAGGGCCGCCAGCTCGTCCCGGCTCGCCTCCGGCGTGGCGGTGCCGACGGTCCGCCCACGCCGGATCACGGTGACCCGATCGGCGATGGCCTTCACCTCGCCGAGCTTGTGGGTGATGAAGACGATCGACCGACCAGCGGCCTTGAGCTCCCGCATGACGGTGAGCAGTTCCTCGGTCTCCTGCGGCGTGAGCACCGCGGTCGGCTCGTCGAGGATGAGCAGGTCAACGTCGCGGGTGAGGGCCTTGACGATCTCGACCCGCTGCTGGATGCCGACCGGCAGGTCCTCGATGATCGCGTCCGGGTCGACCTGGAGGTTGTAGCGGGCGGAGACCTCCGCTACCTCGCGCCGGGCACGTCGGCGGTCGAGGAAGCCGACGATGCCGCCCCGGACCTGCTCGGCCCCGAGCATGACGTTCTCGGCCACGGTGAGGACCGGGACCAGCATGAAGTGCTGGTGCACCATCCCGATCCCGGCCGCGATGGCGTCCGCTGGGCCGCGCAGCTGCAGCGGCTTTCCGTCCACCAGGATCTCGCCCTCGTCGGGCTGGTACAGCCCGTACAGCACGTTCATCAGGGTCGACTTACCCGCGCCGTTCTCCCCGAGCAGGGCGTGGATCTCCCCCGGCTCCACCGTGAGATCGATGTGGTCGTTGGCGACCAGGTCACCGAAGCGTTTGGTGATGCCGCGCAGTTCGAGTCTCAGCGCAACCTCCCGGGTACGAAGCGATGGTGCGGGGGAGTTGCCGGTACGCCGGCAACGACACTCGTGGTGGAGCCGATCGGCCGCCCCGGCGCCAGCGGGAGGTCCCGTGGCGCCAAGGCGGCCGGATCGTCGTGCGGTGCCGCTCGCCGAACGGCGTGGTAGAGCATCTCACCACGGCGAGCTGGCATCAGCTCACTGCGGTTGGGACTGCGACTCAACCTTGATCAGGCCAGCGGCGATGTCCGCCTTCAGCTTGTCGACCTCGGCCTTCAGTTCGGCCGGGATCTCGCTGTCGAACTCGTGGTACGGCGCGAGCGAGACGCCCTCGTTGGCCAGCGTGCCCGTGAAGCCCGGGTTCGCCTCCAGCTTCTCGCCGGCGGCGGCCTTGAGCACGGCCTCCTGAACGGCGCCGGGGATGTTCTTCACCACGGTGGTGATGATCGCCGGGCAGTTCGAGGTGCTCTCGCAGCCGTCGACGTCGACCCAGATGGTGTTGTACTTGCCGCCGGAGGCCTGGGCCGCCGCGGTGGTGCCGAGGCCCGCACCGCCGGCGACCGGCATGATGATGTCCGCGCCCTGGGCGACCAGCGCGTCACTGACCTTCTTGCCCTCGTCCTGCTTGACGAAGCTGTTGGCGAACGAGCCGTCCTGGCTGGCCTTGTCCCACCCCAGGACCTGAACGTTCTTCCCCTTGGCCTCGTTGTAGTGGTCGACCCCGTCGGCGTAGCCGTCCATGAAGATCGTCACCGGCGGGATCTTCTCGCCGCCGTAGGTGCCCACCTTGCCGGTCTGGCTGAAGCCGGCGGCCAGATAGCCGGCGAGGAAGCCGGCCTGGGCGGTGTCGAACTGCATCGGGTAGACGTTGCTCTGCGGCAACTTCGTGTCCACGATGCCGAACTGCTGGTCCGGGTTCGCCTCCGCGATCCTGCCGGTGGCGCCCCCCATCAGGCCACCAACGGCGAGGATGAAGTCGCAGTCCTGGTTGACATACTGCGTCAGGTTCGGCTCGTAGTCCGCCTCGGCCTTCGACGCGACGTACTTGATGTCGATGTCCTTGTTCTCGGCCTTGGCTGCCTCCAAGCCCTGCCAGGCCGAGGTGTTGAAGGACTTGTCGTCGATCCCGCCGACGTCGGTCACCATGCAGGCACTGAACTTCTCGCCGCCGTTACCGGCGTTGTTCTCCTCGGGCGCCTCACCGCAGGCGGAGGCGGCCAGCACGAGGCCACCCACCGCGAAGACCGAGGCGATCCGCATCCCACGCACCGAGCGCAAGACGACTCCTTCCGTTGCGCACCGCGTTCACCACGGTGGCAGCCCTTGTGAACCGGCCTGCACTGTGCCGCCGGTGTCCCACGTTCCGGACGCCGAGCGTACGCCCCGGCACCTCCCCCGGCCGACAATCATGCGTGACTGTTGAGTGCCTGTTACCCCGACGTGATCCTGGGGTTTTTCGGTCACTCGACATGCCGGTCAAAGGAGCGTGGGTGGGACGAACTCTCCTCCGAAGGGGGAGATACCCCTCAGTCGGACGTTACCGCCAGAAGACCGCCACTGCAGCGTTGACCAGGGTCAGCCCGATGATCGCGAGGAAATGTCCACGATTGACCGCTTCCCGCTTCCGGGAGAAGAAGACCATGACGAAGATGAGCAGCGCGAGCGACAGCTTGGTGACGAGCTTCGCGGGATCCGGCTCACCTCCGTCCCGCAGTGGTGCGGAGAGGCCGATTCCGGTCAGCAACGTGAGCGTCGCGCCCCAGAGCATGGCCGGGTTGATCCGGAACCTGCCCTTGAGGTACTGCACCACCGCGCCACCGAGCAACAGCGCGAACCCGATCAGGTGTATGTAACGGAGGGTGAGTCGTAGAGCTTCCACGCGGCCTATCCTCCCGCACAACGACGGGTTGTAGTAGAGGGGGCTCGGTCGATCAGCGCCTCAGCCCTTCGTACCACCCGCGGTCAGGCCCGAGACCAGGTGCCGCTGGGCGACCAGGAAGACCAGACCAGCCGGGACCGTCACCAGCACCGCCGCCGCCGTCAGATACTCCCACTGCGGGTTGTACTGCGGCACGAACTGCCGAAGCCCGTACGCCAGGGTGAACTGGCTGTCGGTCTGGATGAAGGCCGACGCGTACGCGACCTCCCCCCACGCGGTGAGGAAGGTGTAGAAGGCGGTGACCGCGACGGCCGGACGGGCCAGCGGCAGCACCACCCGCCAGAAGGTGGCGAACGGGCCGCAGCCGTCCAGCGCCGCCGCCTCGTCCAGCGAGGTGGGGATGGAGTCGAAGTAGCCCTTCAGCATCCAGGAGCAGAACGGAACGGCGATGGTCAGGTAGGCGATCACCAGTGACGGCAACGTGTTGATCAACCCGAGCCGCGCCATGATCGTGTAAATCGGCACGATCAGGATGGCCACCGGAAACATCTGGGTGACCAGGAAGACCATCATCAGCGGCCGGCGGCCCGGGAAGTTGAACCGGGAGACGGCGTAACCGGTGGTCGCCGAGAGGAAGATACCGATCCCCATCGTGCCGGCGGCCACGATCACCGAGTTCAGCAGCCACCGCAGAAAGCTGGTGTCGAAGAGCACGTAGCGGTAGTTCGTCAGGGTCGGATCCTGGACCAGGGTCAGGTCGGTGCTCTGCACCGCGTACCCGGGCTTGAAGGAGGAGAGCAGCACCCAGACGATCGGACCGATCGCGACCAGCGACGCGACGATCAAGGTCCCGTGCAGCAGCAACGACGTCGTCGGGCTACGCCGACCACGGCCAGCACGCCGCGCGGTCTCGGCCCGGGCGGTCGGCGTGGCCCCGGCCTCGATCGGGGCCGCCGGCGCCCCCGCCGTGGACGCGGCCGTCCCGGAGCTGGTCGACTGGCTCATCACCACACCTCGCCTTGCTTACGCAGTGCCCGCCGGTAGAACACGGAGAAGACCAAGAGAATGGAGAGAATCAACACGCCGTACGTGGAGGCGAGCGAGTAGTTCCGAATGCCCTCGAAGGCGGCCCGGTACGCGCCGGTCACCAGGATCTCGGTCTCTCCGGCCGGCTCGCCCTCGGTCACCAGGAAGATGACCGGGAAGAGATTGAACGTCCAGATGGTGCCGAGCAGGATCACGGTCATGCTGGTCGACCGCAGACCCGGCATCGTGACGGCCCGGAACCGCTGCCACGGCGACGCACCGTCGATCTCCGCCGCCTCGTAGAGCTCACCGGGAATGGTCTGCAGCCCGCCGAGCAGCGCCACCATCATGAACGGCACGCCGAGCCAGACGTTGGTGACGATCGCGGTGAACAGTGACGTCCACCGTTCGGAGAACCACGGGAGCGGGTCGGCCCCGAGCCCGGTGAGCAGCGAGTTCGCCAGGCCGAAGCGCTCGTTGAAGATGAACTTCCAGGCGAAGGCGCTGACGAAGGCCGGCACCGCCCACGGCAGCACCAGCAACACCCGGTAGAGGCCACGGCCGCGGATCGGGCGGTTGAGCAGGATGGCGAGGCCAAGCCCGAGACCATAGTGGAAGGCGACGCCGACGAAGGTCCAGATCAGGGTGATCCCGGTCCACTCCCAGAACCGGCCAACCTGGCCCGTGAGGACCCGGACGTAGTTGTCCAGACCCGCGTACTCCCACCGGTTGGGGTTCTCCTCGCAGACCTCACCGCCGGTGATCGACTTGGTGCAGATCTCCGCCACCTGGTTGGCCTCGTTGAGGTTGGTGAAGGAGAGCCAGATTCCCCGGCCGAGCGGATAGAAGATCAAGACTGCCAGGACGATCACCACCGGCAGGACCATCGCCCAGGCGTACCAGTTCCGGTCCCAGCTACGACGAAGTCGAGAGGGGCGGACGGGGCGACGGTCCGGCGGCGCGGATGCTGGCGCGGCGGTCACGGTGCGCATATCAGCTGAGCTCCAGTAGGTGAGCCGGCCGGCCGGCGACCGGAACGGTCGCCGGCCCTGCCGGATGCCGAGGGACGAGTGGTCGCCGGCCCCTGCCCGCCGGCGGTGGATCAGAACCCGTACGCGGTGACGACCTCCGCCTGGTACCTCTTCGCGACCTCGTCGAGCGCCTCCTTCGGGTCCCGGTTCTGGATCAGGACCTCGGTGGCCATCTGGTCCAGCGGTTCGAAGAACTGGCCGGCCTCGGGGATCCAGGGGCGGCTGACCGCGGCCTCGACGGCCGGCTGGTACGCGGCCACGATCGGATTGCTCCGTACCGCGTCGAGGTCGTAGGCCGACTTGCGCGTCGGCAGCAGCCCGAGCTTCTCGGCGAGAAATGCCTGTGATTCGGCGGAGCTCATGAAGGCCACGAAGGCGATAGCGGCCTCGATCTTCTCCTCCGGCATACCGGACCAGACGGTGTAGTTGTGCCCGCCGACCGGACCACCGGCCCGGGCCGAGCCGCCGGGGACCGGGGCGATGCCGAGGTTCTCCACGCCGCCGAAGGTCGGGGCCTGCGCGACGTTGTTGACCTCCCACGGACCATTAATGATCATGGCGACCTTCTCTTCCTTGAAGAGGGTCATCATGGTGCCGTAGGAGTCCGTCGCGGGCGGCGCGACGGCCGCCCCACTGTCGATCAGATCCTTGGCGATCTTCAGCCCGGTCACGTTCTGGTCCGAGCCGACGACGATCTTCTTGGCCGGGACATCCACCAGGTCCCCGCCCTCGCCGTAGAGGAACGGCAGGAGGAAGTAGCCCTCCGGATTGAGGTAGAGGCCGTCCGCGCCGGTCTTCTCCTTGACGGCCTGGGCGGCGGTCTTCAGTCCGGCCCAGGTCGTCGGCGCGGCGGCGACACCCGCCTCGGCCAACAGCTTCTTGTTGTACATGAGCGAGAGCGTGTCGGTTACCTGCGGGACGCCGTAGGTCTTGCCGTCGTACTTGTTCGAGGCGAGCGGAGTAGCAAGGAAGTCCGCCTCGTCGGCGAGCAGTTCGGAGCCGTCCAGCGCGTAGAGGTAGCCCAGCGAGGCGAACTCCGGAACCCAGGCCACCTCCGCCCGCAGGATGTCCGGCGCGCCGGTCTCGGCCTGTGCTGCCGTCTTGAACTGGTTCTGTGCCTCACCGAACGGGACCGACTGATAATTGATCTTCACGTTCGGATAGGCCTGGTTGAACTTGGCGATCAGCTCCTGGAAAACCGGACCCTCGTTCTTCGGGTCCGAGGTGTCCCACCAGGTCAGCTCGGCCTTCATGGCTGCGGGGTCGGTCGTTGACCCTTCCCCCGCGCTCTGCTCGTCCTCGCCACAGGCGACGAGGGTCAGAGCAAGGGCGGCGGAGGCGAGTACGGCGACTCCCTTGGCTGTGCGACGCATGTTCGCTCCTAGATTGCCTGCCGGTGTCGGCGGGACACTAGCAAGAGTTTTCTAAGTTAGAAACCCTTTGCGAACGGTCTTGCAACAACCGGGGCCATCTTGTCATCCAGACCCTTCTCATGTCGGGCTTGCGCGACAAAACGGCAGGCCCGGGCATCGGTCGGCCATCGCCCTCCGCCCCCCGGCCGCCAGCACCCCCGCCGCGTTGACGCTGCTCGATGCAGGGCCTTGGGCGCGCACCGACCACACGCCGTCCGCAGCCCGGGCTGGCAGCCCCGGAACCCACGACTGCAAAAACTTGCCGGTAAGCGCAAAAAGGATTCGGTGAGCTACAGTGCCGCCATGCGCGCTCGACTGTCCGACATCGCCCAGCAGGCAGAGGTCAGTGAGGCCACCGTGTCGCGGGTACTCAACGACCGACCCGGAGTGGCGCCCGAGACCCGACAGGCCGTCCTGACCGCCCTCGACGTGCTCGGCTACGAACGTCCAGCCCGGCTGCGCAAACGCTGCGCCGGACTGGTGGGCCTGGTCGTCCCGGAGCTCGACAACCCGATCTTTCCCGCCTTCGCGCAGATCATCGAGTCGGCCCTGGCGCCGACCGGCTTCACCCCCGTGCTGTGCACCCAGACCCCCGGGGGAATCCGGGAGGATGAATATGTGGAGATGCTGCTCGACCGACAGGTCTCCGGCATCGTCTTCGTCTCCGGCCTACACGCCGACACCGCCGCCGACCACGAGCGGTACCGCGCACTGATCGCCCGCCCGCTGCCGATTGTCATGGTCAACGGCTACGCACCGACCCTCCCCGCGCCCTTCATCTCCTGTGACGACCGGGAGGCCGCCGAGCTGGCCGTCACCCACCTGGTCGCGCTGGGACACCGACGGATCGGCCTGATCACGGGACCGGACCGGTTCGTCCCGGTGCAGCGCAAGGTCGCCGGCTACAAGGCCGCCATGCGGCGCTGCACCGATATCTCCGCGGCCGAGCTCACCGAGCTGACCGAGCTCTCCCTCTTCGGCGTCGAGGGAGGCGAGGCCGCCGCCACCCGGTTGCTGGACCGCGGCGTCACCGGCCTGGTCTGCGGCTCCGACCCGATGGCGCTGGGTGCCATCCGCGCCGCCCGGCAGCGTGGGTTCGCCGTGCCCCGCGACATCTCCGTCGTCGGATACGACGACTCCCCGCTGATGGCCTTCACCGACCCACCCCTGACCACCATGCGCCAGCCGGTCGCGGCGATGGCGGTCGCCGCCGTCCAGGCCCTGGTGGACGAGATCAACGGGCACGCCGCCCCCCACTCGGAGTACCTGTTCCGGCCAGAGCTGGTGGTACGCGGCTCGACCGCGGTCGCCCGGACGCCCGGCGTTGACCCCGCCCCGTCCCCCCTGGCGGTCTCGGTCTGAACACCCCGCCGTCCGCCCGTCGGGTTCCCCCCAGGACGTAAGCCGTCGAGTAATCTTGCGCAAGCTCTGCTTGACTCTTGCAACGCCCTGCCGGCATTCTGCACAGCAACCGGCGCCACCACCCCTGCCCGCGCCGGAGACCGCCGTACCGCGCGAGATCGGGGAACCCCTCATGACCGTCCGCAACCCCACCCCGTCGACCTCCGACGATGACTGGTGGCGCTCCGCCGCCATCTATCAGGTCTACCTCCGCAGCTTCGCCGACGCGAATGGCGACGGGATCGGCGACCTGGCGGGCCTGCGGCAACGCCTGCCGTACCTTAGGGACCTCGGGGTGGAGGCGCTCTGGTTGACCCCCTTCTACCCCTCACCCATGATTGACGGCGGCTACGACGTCGCCGACTACCGCGATGTCGACCCGATGTTCGGCACCCTCACCGAGTTCGACGAGATGGTCGTTGACGCCCACGCACTGGGCCTACGGATCATCGTCGACCTGGTGCCCAATCACACGTCGAGCGCCCACCCCTGGTTCCAGGCTGCCCTCGCGGCGGCCCCCGGCTCCCCCGAGCGGGCCCGCTACCACTTCGCCGCGGGGCGCGGCACGGCGGGCGAACTGCCGCCGAACGACTGGGAGAGCATCTTCGGCGGACCGGCCTGGACCCGACTGCCCGACGGGCAGTGGTACCTGCACCTGTTCGACTCGGCACAGCCAGACCTGAACTGGCGCAACCCCGAGGTCCGCGCCGAGTTCGAGGATGTGCTCCGGTTCTGGTTGGACCGCGGTGTGGACGGCTTCCGGATTGATGTGGCCCACGGAATGATCAAGGCGGAGGGCCTGCCGGATGTCGGCTTCGGCCAGCAGACCGGCCAACGACAGGTCGAGCTGCTCGGCAAGAGCCGACTGCCCTACTTTGACCAGGACGAGGTGCACGAGATCTACCGTGCCTGGCGGCCGATCCTGGACAGCTACCCCGGCGGCCGGATGGCGGTGGCCGAGGCATGGGCGGAGACCCCGCAACGGCTCGCCCGCTACATCGGTCCAGACGAGCTGCACCAGGCGTTCAGCTTCGACTTCCTCGACGCCCACTGGTCAGCCGACTCCTTCCGTAAGGTCATCGACAGCGCCCTCACCGAGTCAGCGGTCATCAACGCGCCCACCACCTGGGTGCTGTCGAACCATGACAAGCAGCGACACGTCACCCGGTACGGGGATGGGCCAGCAGGGCTGCGCCGCGCCCGCGCCGCGGCCCTGCTGATGCTCGCGCTGCCCGGCTGCGCCTACGTCTACCAGGGCGAGGAGTTGGGCCTACCCGAGGTCCTCGACCTCCCCGAGGACCTGCGACAGGACCCGCAGTACCTGCGGACCGGCCAGAGCCGGGACGGCTGCCGGGTGCCGATCCCGTGGAGCGGCGAGCTGGCCCCGTACGGCTTCAGCCCCGACGGCAGCGCGCCGAGCTGGCTACCCGCCCCGGCCACCTGGCGTGAACTGTCGGTGGCCGCCCAGACCGGTGCCCCCGACTCCACGCTCGAGCTGTATCGCACCGCGCTCCGGATCCGCCGAGCGCACCCGGCGCTCTCCACCGCCGCGGCCCACCTCGTCTGGGAGGAGACCCAGCCGGGCGTCCTCGCCTTCACCCGAGCCGCCGACCGTACGGCCCTCACCTGTGTGGTGAACATCAGCGACGCACCCGCCGTCAGCGCCGAATACGGCGAGCCGCTCGTCGCCAGCGCCGCGCTCACCCGGGAGGGCTCCAGCTACCTGATTCCGGTCGACGCGGCTGCCTGGTTCGAACGACGCTGAGCGGGTATGCCCTGATCGACCTGGTCGTTCGGCGTGCCCCGCGCCGCCGGGCGGCTAGGCACCGACCGGCGCGGGGTCACCGCTCGAGGCCGGGCAACTTCGCCGCGATCCGGGCAAAGCCCGCCCGGATCGCGGCTTCACTCGGTGGCATCGCCGGCGGGGCCTCCGGCTCCCGCTCCGCCGCCGCCAACTCCTCGTCGAAGGTGTCCTCGAAGTTGCCGTAGAGCTCGTCGCTGTCCGCCTCCGCCGCCGCCTCATCCTCGGCGGCGGCCTGCGCCGCGGTGATCTCATCGCGGATCTGCTCCGCCGACACCGCCGGCAGCAGCGGCTCGACCACCGCCATCAACGCCTCCTCCGCCACCATCACCTCGGCCAGCGCCAACGCGGGCGCTCGCTCGTACGGGCCACAGACCACCGGCTCCCACTCGTCGGCGTCGCCGAGCGGCCCGAAGGTGATAATCCACGGCAGGTCGAGCATCGGCGAGTCGTCCGGCAGATCGAGTGTCACGAGAGCGCCCACCCGCCAATCATCGTTGCCCGGCCGTGGGCGGATCCCCGGTTCGACGCTCCGTCCCTTGTTCGGGTGCCGTCGGCCGGTTCGCACTCGTCTGCTCGGGAGGTGGGGAGCCCTCCTCCTCCTGATCGCCCACCCCCCGCTCCGCCGTGAGGTCCACCACCTGTCCCCGGGTGTCGGTAGCCACCAACGCCGCGCCGAAGAGCACGAGTTGGTGGAGCAGGTAGAGGTAGAGCAACAGCCCCACCGCGCCCGCCACCACCGTGTACGCCGGGTTTCGCTCGGTCCGCACCACGTAGTAGCGCCCGATGGTGTTGAGCAGGGTGATACCCACCGCCACCAGCAGCACCGCCGGGCGCAGCCGGACCCGGCTGGGCCGCAGCCGAGGCACCGCCACCAGCAGCAGGGTCGCCAGCACCGCGTTCACGAAGATGCTGAGCACCGCGCTGATCGTGGTGAGTCCGGCCGAGCCGGCACTGCCCAACAACCACCGCAGCAGCGACTCCAGCGTGTCCACCGCCGCGACCGAGACGCCGAGCAGCACGAAGACCACCAGCAGCACGCCCAGGTCGACCAGGCGGCGAACGACAAAGTTGCCGGGTTGTTGGTCGAGGTCATACAGCAGCCGCTGGGAGGAACGGATCGCCTCCACCCAGCCGACCCCGGTGAAGACCAGGATGACCAGGCCGACCACGCCGACGGCCCCGCTACTCTCCGCGACCTGCACCGGGTCAAGGAAGGGCAGATTCTCCCGGAGGAATCCCGCCGCGGCGGAATTGACCTCGGCGTTGTCCTCCAGGATCGCCCCGAAGACGGAGTAGGCGACGAGGGCGAGCGCGAAGACCGCGAAGAAGCCGTAGTACGCGATCGCGGCGGCGAGCCGGCTGCCGAACCGGCGGTTGTAGAGCAGGGCCGCCCGCAGCCCGTGGTCGAAGGCCGGATAGCGGCGCCGCGCGGTGGTGATCCGCCCGAGGACACCATCCTGAATACGGCGGAACACGTTCACCCCGCCATCCTCGCCGACCTGTCACCGGCGCACCGGCATCCCCCGCGGTAAGCCCGGACCGACGCGGACCCGCCGGGAACGGGGTACGGGTTGCGCCGTCGGGGGCGAGGCACCTGCTCAGCCGCCGAGCCGAAAGTCCCGCCGGGGCTGCCACCGCGTCTGGCCACTATGGGAGAAGAGGGTGAACGCCCCCACCTCGAACATCGCCGAGAAGTCGGCCAGGTCCCCGTACGCCTGGTCCAGTGCCTCGGGTGAGACATCCTGCGCCACCGTGACGTGCGGATGGTACGGAAATCGGGTTTCCCGGCGCAGCTCCGGAGCCGCCCGGATCGCCGCGGCGAGCAGCTCACACTCACTGATCCCGGTCGCCACCGTTACGAAAACCACCTGGGTGACCGGCCGGAACGTCCCGGTCCCACGCAGGTGCAGGCTGAATGGGACGTGCGCGGCGGCGACCGCGGTCAGGTGCCGTTCGACGGCCGGCAGGGCAGCACCTGGAATCTCGGTCGGCCCGAGCAGCGTCACGTGCGCCGGGACGGCCTGTTGGTCCCCCGCCGCCATTCGCCGTTGGGTCAGCACACTCCCCCACGGCTCGGGGATGTCCACAGCGATGCCGATCTGGATTGTGCCGCCGGCCGCCGGCGACCCGTCCCGCAGGTCCACGCCTCGTGTCACCTCTTTGGCCACCGGTTCCATCCCGCTCACCCGCACCCGTCGCGGCGCTGCCTACTCGCCGCGCACCGGCGGGAAGAAGCCCACCCGCTCGTACACCGCCCGCAGGGTCGGTGCCGCCACCGCCCGCGCCTTCTGCGCCCCGGCAGCGAGCAGCTTGTCGAGCTGGGCCGGGTCGTCCAGATAGCCGCGGGTGCGTTCCTGGATCGGCGTCACGAACTCGCGTACCACCTCTCCGAGGTCCTTCTTCAGGTCACCGTAGCCCTTGCCCGCGTAGGCGCCGACCAGATCGTCGATGCTCCGACCGGAGAGCGCCGAGTAGATCGTCAGCAGGTTGGAGATACCCGGCTTCTGCTGGACATCGAAGACGATCTCGCGGCCGGTGTCGGTGACCGCCGAACGGATCTTCTTGACCGACCGGGCCGCGTCCTCCAGGAACAGGACGATACCCGCCGGCGAGGAGGACGACTTCGACATCTTCGCCGTTGGGTCCTGCAAGTCGGTGATCTTCGCCGTGTCCTTGACGATGTGCGCCGCGGGAACCGTGAAGGTTGACCCGAACCGCGTGTTGAACCGCTGCGCCAGATCGCGGCTGAGCTCCAGGTGCTGCCGCTGGTCCTCGCCGACCGGCACCGCGTCCGCCTGGTAGAGGAGGATGTCGGCCGCCTGCAGGACCGGGTACGTGAACAGGCCGACGCTGGCCCGCTCGTTGCCCTGCTTCTGCGACTTGTCCTTGAACTGGGTCATCCGGCCCGCCTCGCCGAACCCGGTGATGCACCCCAGCACCCAGGCCAGCTGCGCGTGCTCGGGCACCTGGGACTGCACGAAGAGGGTGCAGCGCTCTGGGTCCAGCCCCACCGCGAGCAGCTGCGCAGCGGCCACCCGGGACCGCTGCGCCAACACCCGGGGGTCGTGCCCGGCGGTGATCGCATGCAGATCGACCACGCAGTAGGTGGCGTCATGCGTCTCCTGCAACGCCACCCAGTGCTGAACCGCGCCCAGATAGTTGCCGAGATGGAACGAATCGGCGGTCGGCTGAATGCCGGAGAACACGCGCGGTCGAACGGGTACGTTGGACATGCTGGCAATTCTGTCAGCAAGCCGAGGCGCCCGTCAGGACGGGCCGGCGGGTCGATCGTGGCCGGACCGGGTGGGGGCACCCGTCTCCCGTCTCGACTCGGGGGGCCGAGCGGCGGCTACCGTCACCCGGGCCACCCGACGCCCCTCCAGCGCCAGCACCCGCAGCCGCCACCCGGGTGTCTCCCGCACCGGCGCCACCGGGGCGGCCGGGGCGACGATCACCAACACCTCGTCGCCGGCCACCGGCAGCCGCCCCAGCGCGGCCATGACGTAACCACCAACCGTCTCATACGGTCCGTTCGGCAGGTTCACCCCGGTGCGCTCGGCGAAGTCGGCCAGGTTCAGCCGACCGTCAACGGTGGTGGGCAATCCGGCGTGGGTCGGCTCCGGCGGCGTGTCGTACTCGTCGTGCACTTCGCCGACCAGTTCCTCGATCAGATCCTCAAAAGTGACGATGCCGGCGGTCCCCCCGTACTCGTCAACGACCACCGCCAGGTGATGCCCCTCCCGGCGCATCTCGGTCAGGGCCGGAAGCACCCGTTTGCTGCCGGGCAGGCGCTTGACCTCCCGCGCCAACTCGCCGACCGTGACCTGGGGATCTTCGTCGGTACGGAGCAGCACGTCGTGTAGGTGCACGAAGCCGACCACGTCGTCGTGGGTCCCGTCAACCACCGGGTAGCGGGTGTGCGGCTCCGCCCGGACCAGGCGCTCCGCCTGGGCGGTGCTCAGCTCGGTGGAGAGGAAGACCACCTCGGTGCGCGGCATCATCACCTCGCGTACCAGGCTCGCACCGGCCACGAGGACCTCGTCGATGATCCGCCGTTCCACCGGGCCCAGCACGGTCGCCGCGGCGACCAGGTCGCGCAACTCGTCCTCGCTGATCCGTTCCCGGCCGGCCGCCGGGCTGGTGCCGAGCAGACCGGTCACCAGTCGGGCGGCGGCGGCAGCGGCGCGGACCACGACCCGGGCGACCGCCCAGGCCAGCGGGCTGGGTTCGCGGCGGGATCGCCCCCGCGCACGGCGCCGGAGCCCGGGACGACCCGCTTCCCGCATGAGATGGATGGTAGACACCGATCGCCGTGGCGGGACAGCACTGCGCCAGTTCTTCCTCGACGGAGACGGCGGCCCGCCCCGCCGGTGGACTCGCAGCGCCGGCACAGCCAGCCGCCGTAGGGTGACCACCGAAGGTCGCTGGTGGGGTGACCCGGCGGGAGGAGATCGACGTGAAACTGCTCGTCACCGGCGGCGCCGGCTTCATCGGCAGCGTGGTGACCCGGATGCTGCTCGACGCCGGCCACGAGGTTGTCGTCCTGGACGACCTCCGAACCGGACACCGTGTCGCCGTGGCACCCGACGCCACCCACGTCGTCGCCCCCCTGGACGACGTGGCACAGGTACTGACCCCACAGGCGGGCTTCGACGGGGTGCTGCACTTCGCCGCCCTGATCGCTGCCGGTGAGTCGATGGTCCGGCCAGAGCTGTACTGGCACACCAACGTCGTCGGCTCCCTCGCCCTGCTCGAGGCCGTACGCGTCGCCCGCGTGCCGAAGGTCGTCTTCTCCTCCACCGCCGCCGTGTACGGCAACCCGACCGCGCTACCCATCTCGGAGACGGCGATCACCGCCCCCACCAACACGTACGGGGCCACCAAGCTCACCGTCGACATGGCGCTCACCTCGGCAGCGGCCGGGAACGGGTTGGCTGCCGTCTCGCTGCGCTACTTCAACGTCGCCGGCGCTCACCTGGATGCCCCGGTGCCCCTCGGGGAGCGGCACGATCCGGAGACGCACCTCATCCCCATCGCATTCGACGTCGCCGCCGGCCACCGGGAGAAGCTTCAGCTCTTCGGCGACGACTACCCGACCGTTGACGGCACCTGCGTCCGCGACTACATCCACGTCACCGACCTCGCCCGGGCGCACCTACTCGCGCTCGACGCCGCGGCCGGCGGGCAGCACCGGATCTACAACCTCGGCAACGGCAGCGGCTTCACCAACCGTCAGGTCGTCGAGGTGGTCCGTGAGGTCACCGGCCGTCCGGTTCCGGTGGTGGTCGCCCCCCGCCGCGTCGGCGACCCCGCCGAGTTGGTCGCCGCCGCCGACCTGGCCCGCACCGAGTTGGGCTGGACGCCCAGCATGCCTGCCCTGCACGACATCGTCCGCGACGCCTGGACCTTCTACCGCGACCAATTGCCGAAACGGGGGTAGCCGGCAGGGTGCCGGCGGCGCGTGCCGGGGCACGTGTCGCCGGCACGCGGCCATCGCGATGGGCGGCGGCCCGGAGCGCTCGCGCGACCGGTGGGTCAGCCCGCCTCTACGATCATGCCGGCGCCAACCGTCCGGTTCGTTGTCTCGTCGATGACCACAAATCCACCGGTGGTGCGGTTCCGGCGGTACTCGTCAACGAGCAGCGGAACCATGGTCCGGAACCGGACCCGACCGATCTCGTTGAGCCTCAACTCCCCCGCCGACTCGTCCCGGTGCAGCGAGTTGATGTCCAACCGGTAGTGCAGCCCACGGACGATGGCTCGGGCCGACCGGGTGGTGTGCTTGATCACGTACCTGCCACCGAGCTGCAACGGTCGGGTCTCGTCCATCCAGCAGACCATCGCCTCGATGTCCTGGGCAACGGCCGGGGCGTTGTTCGGGCGACAGATCATGTCGCCTCGGGAAATATCGATCTCGTCAGTCAACCGTACGGTCACCGACATCGGCGGAAACGCCTCCGGGACCGGCCCGTCGGCGGTCTCCACCGCGGCGATCCGGCTGGTGAAACCGCTCGGCAGCACCATCACCTCGTCATCGGGCTTGAGGACGCCGGAGGCGACCTGACCCGCGTACCCGCGGTAGTCGGTGACGGTGGTGGACTGCGGGCGGATCACGTACTGCACGGGGAAACGCACGTCGACCAGGTTGCGATCGCTGGCGATGTGCACCCGTTCCAGGTGGTGCAGCAGGGACGGCCCCTCGTACCAGGGCATCTTCTCCGACCGGGAGACGATGTTGTCGCCGTGCAGCGCGGAGACCGGCACCACCGTCAGGTCGGGTACGTCGAGCTTCGCCGCGAACGCGGTGAACTCGTCGGCGATCTTCTCGTAGACCTCACGCGACCAGTCCACCAGGTCCATCTTGTTGACACAGAGGACCAGGTGCGGCACCCGCAGCAGGGAGCAGAGGAAGGCGTGTCGACGGGACTGCTCCACCAACCCCTTCCGCGCGTCGACCAGGATCAGCGCCAGGTCGGCGGTGGAGGCACCGGTGACCATGTTCCGGGTGTACTGGATGTGCCCCGGGGTGTCGGCGATGATGAACTTCCGCCGGGGGGTGGCGAAGTAGCGGTACGCCACGTCGATCGTGATGCCCTGCTCCCGCTCGGCCCGCAGGCCGTCGGTGAGCAGCGCGAGATTGGTGTACTCGTCGCCGCGGGCCGCGCTGACCGCCTCCACCGCGGCGAGTTGATCAGTGAAGAGGGACCGGGTGTCATAGAGCAGGCGGCCGATCAGGGTCGACTTGCCGTCATCCACGCTGCCGGCCGTGGCGAACCGCAACAGGTCCATCGGACGGGCGGACGCCGCTTCGGCACCGACCTCGACGGTCGTCTCGGTGGTCATCAGAAGTAGCCCTCCCGCTTGCGGTCCTCCATCGCGGCCTCGCTGACCCGGTCGTCACCGCGGGTCGCGCCCCGCTCGGTGATCCGGGTGGCTGCCACCTCCGCGATGACCTTCGCCACCGTGTCGGCGTCCGACCGGACCGCCGCCGTGCAGGAGGCGTCGCCCACCGTCCGATAGCGCACCCGAGCCTTGAACCGCTCCTCGCCGGCGCGGGGGCGGATGAACTCGTTCACCGCGTACAGCATCCCGTCGCGCTCGATCACCTCGCGCTCGTGCGCGTAGTAGATCGAGGGCGCCTCAATCCGTTCCCGGGCGATGTAGTGCCAGACATCCAGCTCGGTCCAGTTGGACAGCGGGAACGCCCGGATCGACTCACCCGGCTGGTGCCGGCCGTTGTAGAGCGACCAGAGCTCCGGACGCTGGTTCTTCGGATCCCACTGGCCGAACTCGTCCCGGAAGCTGAACACCCGCTCCTTGGCCCGCGCCTTCTCCTCATCCCGACGGGCACCACCGAAGAGCGCGTCGAAGCGGTGCTGCTCGACCGCGGCCAGGAGCACCGGGGTCTGGATCCGGTTGCGCATGCCGTCGGCGCTCTCCCGTACCAGCCCACTGGCCAGGGCCTCCGGTACGCTCGCCACCACCAGCTGCAGGCCCAGCTCGGCGACCCGCTGGTCCCGGTACGCCAGCACCTCGGGGAAGTTGTGCCCGGTGTCGACATGCAGCACCGGGAACGGAATGTTCGCCGGGGCGAACGCCTTCTGCGCCAGCCACAGCATCACAATTGAGTCTTTGCCGCCGGAGAAGAGCAGCACCGGTCGTTCCATCTCCGCGACCACCTCGCGCAGCACGAAGATGCTCTCCGCCTCCAGCGCGTCAAGGTGGGATACCTGGTATGCGGCCGTCGTCGTCATGACGCCGACTCGATTCCCGCACTCATTTCCAGACCTTTCCGGTCGGCTTTACCAGAAGTAGCGCTCAGGCTACCCGCAATGGCGCTGCACCGCCGCAAGCAACCGACTGGCGAGATCCTTGCGACAGACCAGCAGGTCCGGCAGGCGCGGGTTGGCGTCGTTGTACCTCAGTGCGGAGCCGTCGATTCGGGAAGCATGCAGCCCAGCGGCGGTCGCCACCGCCACCGGCGCCGCCGAGTCCCACTCGTACTGCCCGCCCGCGTGGATGTACGCGTCCACCTCACCGGTGATCACCGCCGCGATCTTCGCACCGGCCGAACCCATCGGCACCAGCTGGGCACCCACCTCGGCGGCCAGGTCGGTGAGGAAGACCGGGGGGCGGCTGCGGCTGACGGCCAACCGGATCGCCGGCTCGCCCGCAGTGGTCGCCGCCGGCGGGTATCCCGGCGGGTAGTCCGTTCCCAGTACCCGATCCTGGGCCGGCAACCCGACCGCACCCGCCACCAGTCCGTGCGGCGTCGGGGCGTTCCTCGCCCAGAGCGCCACATGCACGGCCCAGTCCACCCGGCCGGCCTCGGCGAACTCCCGGGTCCCGTCCAAGGGGTCGATGATCCACACTCGGTCGCTGGTCAGTCGGGGTGCGGTCGAAGCGCCCGCCTCCGCCGACCAGGCCAGCCGGGAGCCCTCGTCCTCCTCCGACAGGACCGCATCCTGCGGACGCCACATCGCCAGTTCAGTACGGAGCAGGTCGTGCGAGACCTTGTCCCCCGCGGCCTTCAGGGCAGCCGGGTCACCGAAGCCCACCTCGTCGCGGAGGCTGACCAACGCCTGCCCGGCCCGGACCGCCAGCCAACGGGCGAATGCCCCGTCGATCATCGGAGGGCTACTCATTCCCGTACTCCCGTCGCCGCGCCACCCGCCTGAAGGATCGGAGACCATCACCACACCGGCCGTCAGGCACCGTGATAGAGGTTCTGGGTCGGCTCCACCCCGCGTTGGAGAACCGACTCCACGACATCTGCCGCCCGATCCACCAGGAAATCCAGCTCCTTGCGCTCGACGGTACCGAAATCCGACAGTACGAAATCCGCGGGGTCCCGCCGCGCCGGCGGCCGGCCGACCCCGAACCGCACCCGGGCGTACTCCTTCGTCCCCAGGGACTTCGTCATCGACCGCAGGCCGTTGTGGCCGCCCTCGCCGCCGCCGCACTTCACCCGAATCTGACCGTAGGGGATATCCAGCTCGTCATGGATGGCGACCACCCGCGCCGGCGACACCTTGTAGAACTGCGCCAGGCCGGCCACCGCCGCACCGGAGAGGTTCATATACGTCAGCGGCTTCACCAGCACCAGCCGCGGGCCACCGAGACCCAACCGTCCCTCGGCGACCTCCGCCATCGCCCGCTTGTGTCGACTGAAGCGGGACCCCAGCCGCCCGGCCAACAGGTCAGCCACGAGGAAGCCGACGTTGTGCCGGTTTCCGGCGTACTGCCGACCGGGGTTACCCAGACCGACGACCAGCCACGGCCCTGTCTCCTCCGCCACCGTCTGCCCCTTCCGCTCACACCGTGCCGCCCACCAATACGCCAACAGGCGCCCCCGACGAGCGGGGACGCCTGGCACCTGCGCAGCGAACGATCAGGCCTCGGCCTTCGCCTCGGAACCCGCCTCCTGCTCGGTCGCCGGAGCCCCGGCCTCGGCGCCCTCCGAACCCTCGGTGACCTCGCCGACCTCGGCCTCGGCCTCCGCAGCGGCCTCCTCCACCTCCGGCAGCGTGGCCTCGAGCTGCTCCTCGGTCGGGGCGGCGGTCACCGCGGCGACCGGCAGCTCCGGGTCGGTGGCCAGCTCGACTCCGGCCGGCAGCTGCACATCGCCGGCGGCGACCTGCGTGCCCGCCTCCAAGCCCTCAATGGTGGCGTCGAGGTGGTCCGGCACCTTGGTGGCGTCCGCGGTCACCGAGAGGCTGTCATGGTCGTGCACGATCAGCGTGCCCTTCGCGGCCTCCCCGACCAGCTGCACCGGGACCTCGACCGTGATCTGCTCGCCGCGGCGGACCAGCAGCAGATCCACGTGCTCGAAGGTGTCCTTGATCGGATCCCGCTGGATCGCCTTCGGCAGCGCCAGCACCTGCGTGCCGTCGCTGATGTCGATGGTGAAGAGCTGGTTGGCGCCACCGCGCCGGATCGCCGCGGCGAACTCACGGGCCGGCAGCGCGATGTGCTTGGGCTTCTCGCCGTGGCCGTACAGCACGGCAGGCACCTTGCCGGCCCGGCGGGTACGGCGGGCACCACCCTTGCCGAACTCGGTGCGGGGCTCGGCGCTGATCTTTACCTCGGACACGGGGGAACTCCTGATGCTTCGCTGCGGCGATGGTCGTCTCGGTGCCGGGTGAGGGGCTCGCTGGGGCTCCTGCGTCATGACCGACCGCCTAGGAGCGCCGCGTCGATGACGGCGCCTCCATGCGGTCCTGGTCAGCGGCCCGCAGGGCACCCTCGCCGTGGCAACCCGACTAGTCTACCCGAAGGTTGCCGCCCACTCCGGCGGCACCCCGCGATTCGATCGCTCCCGCCGGAGCGTCCCCCCAGCACACCGAAGCGAAAGCCGGCACAGAGTGCCGGAGAAGCCCGGTCCGACGGCGGTGACCACTGCGGACCGGGCTCCCACAGCGCAACTCAGCTCAGGCCACCGAAGAGGGTGGTCACCGAGCCGTCGTCGAAGACCTCCCGGATCGCCCGGGCCAGCAGCGGTGCGATCGACAGCACGGTGATCTTGTCAAGCTGCTTCTCCGGCGGCAGCGGCAACGTGTTCGTCACCAGCACCTCGCTGATCGGGCTGTTCTTCAGCCGCTCGGTCGCCGGATCCGAGAAGAGCGCGTGGGTGGAGGCGACGACGATCTCGGCCGCACCCAACTCCTTGAGGATCTCCGCCGCCTTGGTGATCGTGCCACCCGTGTCGATCATGTCGTCGACGATCAGGCAGACCCGGCCCTCGACCTCACCGACCACCCGGTTCGCCACCACCTGGTTCGGCTTGGACGGGTCCCGGGTCTTGTGGATGAACGCCAGCGGGCAACCACCCAGCCGGTCGGTCCACCGCTCGGCGACCCGGACCCGACCCGAATCCGGGGCGACCACCGTCATGGGTCTCCCCGCGTACCGACGCTCCACCTCCTCGGCGAGCACGTCCATCGCGAAGAGGTGGTCCACCGGGCCATCGAAGAAGCCCTGGATCTGGGCGGTGTGTAGATCCACGGTGAGGATCCGGTTCGCGCCGGCGGTCTTCAACAGGTCCGCGATCAGCCGGCCCGAGATCGGCTCCCGACCCCGGTGCTTCTTGTCCTGCCGCGAGTACGGGTAGAACGGCAGGACCACGGTGATCCGCTTGGCCGACCCACGCTTCAACGCGTCGATCATGATCAGGGTCTCCATGACCCAGGTGTTGACCCCGTGCGTCACGGACTGCACCACGAAGGCGTCCGAACCGCGCACCGAGTCCTTGTAGCGGACGAAGATCTCACCGTTGGCGAAATCGTAGGCGTCGGCCGGTGTCGGGGCGACCCCGAGCACCTCGCCGATCTCCTTGGCTAACTCCGGAAAGCCACGCCCGGAGAAGAGCATCAAGCTCTTGCGGTTTTCGGCGACGATGCTGCCCATGGCCCGTCTGCTCCTGTTGGTTGGTGGTGCCCGGCGCGGGTGGTGGGCCGGGGCTAGTCGGTTGCAGTATCCCCGGTGCCGTGCGCCCCGCCCACCGGCTCGGGCCCCGCGTGCATTGCCTCACCTTCACTTGCCGTCGCCCCGGAGAACACTCCCGCGACACCGGCCCGCCCGGCGCGCTCGGCGGCCGCCGCGGCGGCCGTGCCGGCCCGCCGCTTGAGCACCCAGCCCTCGATGTTGCGCTGCCGCGACCGGGCCACCCCCATCGCCCCGGCCGGCACGTCCTCGGCGATCACGGAACCCGCCGCCGTGTACGCCCCGTCGCCGACCTCGACCGGCGCCACGAACATGTTGTCCGCGCCGGTACGGGCGTGGTCACCGATGACCGTGCGGTGCTTGCGTACCCCGTCGTAGTTGACGAACACGGTCGCCGCGCCGATATTGGTCTGCTTGCCGATCGTGGCGTCCCCGACATAGGTCAGGTGCGGAACCTTCGACCCCACGCCGACCTCGGAGTTCTTTACCTCGACGAAGGTGCCGACCTTCGACTTCTCCGCCAGCCGTGCCGCCGGCCGCAGGTACGCGTACGGGCCGACGCTGGCCGCCGGGCCGATCTCCGCCCCGACCGCGTGGCTGCGGACCACGGTGGCGCCGGGCCCGACCAGGGTGTCCACCAACGTGACGTCCGGGCCGACCTGCGCCCCGGCACCGATCGCGGTGCCACCCCGTAGCTGCGTGTTCTGATCGACCACCGCGTCCCGGTCCAGCGCCACGGTCACATCGATCCAGGTGGTCGACGGGTCGAGCAGGCTGACCCCGCTGCGCATCCAGGCCTCGTTGACCCGGTCGCGCAGCAGTCGCCGCAGCCCGGCCAACTCCACCCGGTCGTTGCAGCCCAGCGTCTCGATGTGGTCCGGGGCCACGTGCACCGCCACCGGCTCGTTCGCCGACCGCAGCAGGCTGAAGACGTCGGTCAGGTACTCCTCGCCCTGGGCGTTGTCGGTCGACAGCTTGCCGAGCGCGCCCCGCAGCCGGTCCGCGTCGAAGGCGTAGATGCCAGCGTTGATCTCCCGAATCTCCCGCTGGGCGGGGGTCGTGTCGCGCTGCTCCACGATCTGCTGAAGCTGACCGTCCGCGTCCCGGACGACCCGGCCGAGCCCGGTCGGATCGGGTACCTCCGCGGCCAGCACCGTCGCGGCGGCACCCGCCCGCTCGTGCGCCTCGACCAACCCGCCGAGCGTCTCCGGCCGCAGCAGCGGCACGTCCCCGTTGAGAACCACCACGGTGCCGCTGCTCTCCGGGACGGCGGCCAACGCGATCCGCACCGCGTGCCCGGTGCCGAGCTGTTCGGCCTGGAGCACCGGGGTGGCCTGCGGGGTGATCTCCGCCAGATGAGCCCGGACCTGGTCGGCGCCGTGGCCGACCACCACCACCGTGCGGTCGGCGGCGAGCGGTGCGGCGGCGCTGAGCACGTGGCCGACGAGCGTGCGGCCAAGCAGGGGATGCAGCACCTTCGGGAGCCCGGACTTCATCCGCTTACCCGCACCGGCGGCGAGCACGACGACGGTACGGGCAGGGGGCTGCTGGGACACGGAAGGGCTCCCGTCGGTGCGGCGACAGTCTCGCGGTCATGCTAACCAGACATCAACGCGGCATCGGCGGGGCCTTCACAATGCTGACCGGTGGCATGAGCTGGGGTGCCTGGATTCGAACCAGGAGCTCAAGGCTCCAAAGGCCTGCGGGTTGCCGTTACCCCACACCCCATCGCCATGTCATCCGAAGGCGCAGTCGGGCAGACCTACGATCCGGAACAGCTCGGTGATCATACCTGCGATCCGCCCGGACGGCGCCCGACCGCGTGTCGGATTACCGGAAGCCACGATAGTCCCCGCCCCCCGAGGGGCAACCGGGTGGTGGGGTCGGCGCGGGTCACACCGTGCCACGGCGGCCATACTCCCGACCGCCGCCGAACGGAGCGGCCGAGCCCACCTGGCAGGATGGCCGGTGACCGGCTCGACCCCGCACGACTGGACGGCACCGAGCGCCGATGAGGTGACGACATGATGGATAGCCTGAGCACCGACCCCACCCCCGGTCGGCGACGGGGAGCCGCGGCGGCCGGCAAGAGCGCACGGGTACGCATGTCGGCGGCACAGCGGCGCGAACAACTCATCTCGACCGCGCGCCAGCTCTTCGCCGAACGCGGCTTCGACGCCACCTCGATCGAAGAGGTGGCGGCTCGGGCGAAGGTCTCCAAACCGGTGGTGTACGAGCACTTCGGCGGCAAGGAGGGGCTGTACGCGGTGGTGGTGGACCGGGAGGTCCGCGGCCTGCTCGACCGGATCACCACCGCCCTGACCGCCGGCCACCCGCGGGAGCTGCTCGAACAGGCCGCGCTGACCCTGCTCACCTACATCGAGGAGGAGACCAGCGGATTCCGGGTGTTGGTCCGGGAATCACCCCTGATGTCGTCAACGGGCAACTTCAGCAGCGTCATGAACGACGTCGCGCACCAGGTGGAGCACATCCTCGGTGCCGAGTTCTCCAGCCGCGGCTACGACCCGAAACTCGCCGAACTCTATGCCCAGGCCCTGGTGGGAATGGTGGCGCTGACCGGGCGCTGGTGGCTGGAGGTGCGCCGGCCGCGCAAGGAGACGGTGGCGGCGCACCTGGTGAACCTGGCCTGGAACGGCCTGTCTCACCTCGAGGCGAAGCCCGACCTGATCACCATCCGGAGACGCTGAGTCAGGACCGGTTCTGGTCGGCGACCGGCTGGCCAGAGCCGCCCTGCTCCGTCTCGGTGTGTTCCACGGGCCCGACCTTGTCGTAGAGGCCGGTGCCGAGCAGGATCAGCCCGAACAGCATCGACACGACCACGGTCGACATCGAGAAGCTGAGGAAGTTGGCCGAGGTCTGCAGCACCGCCATCATCAGGATGCTGGTCACCAGGAAGACGACCCCGGCGGTCAGGTTCATGTAGTGGCCCAGATTGCCCCGCCGGGACGCCCCCACCAGGAGGAAGACACCGAAGACCACCGAGGCCAGCGCGAACGCGAGGTTGGTGCGGAGGCCGAGCACCCACTCTCCGTCCCGGTCGAAGAGCGGGTCACCCAGCGTCTGCGCGGTGCCCCAGACGCCGAAGACCAGGATGTAGAGACCGATCAGCCCGGCGAGGACCCGGTAGATCGGCCGCGCCGGATGGTTCAGCGGGATGTGCGCCATGACGCCCTCCGACCGATCGACGACAGTCAGGGGCCATTGTCACCCGGGCCGGGGCCGCACGTACGGGGAATCGACCGGTAGCCGCAAGCACCACGGCGCCGATGGTCAGAGCACCAGCCGCGCCCGCTGCCAGGCCTCCTGCTCGGCGTCGGTGCCGACCTTGCCGTACATCCCGACCATGAGCAGGACCAGGCCGGTCACCATCAGCACGAGGACGGTGGCGATGCTGAAGTTGAAGATGTTCGCCTCGGTCCGAAGGAAGGCGAGGCCGGCGAGGCTGAGCACCATACCCAGGTACCCCAGCCCCTGATTGATCAACACATCGACGTTGCGGCCGATCGCCGTACCGGCCAGCACGGTGCCACCGAGCAGCACGCTGAGCAACGAGAAACCAAGGTTCGTGCCCTGACCGAGCACCGCGGTGTCGCCCTGGGCCCAGAGCTCGTCGCCGACGGTCGCGACGAGACCGAGCGCGCCGAAGGCGACCAGGTACAGGCCGGTCAGCCCGCCGATCGCCCGGTAGATCGGCCGCGCGGGGTGGTTCACGGGGGTGTGGGCCATGGCTGAGTCTCCAACGACGTTACGGTGAGGGTCGGCGCCGATTGTCCCGTACCGGCCGGTGTGACGCCGCACACGGTCCGGGCGGGCTGCGGCGCGGCGGCGGTCAGTCGCTCGGGATCTCGTCAGCGAGCGTCAACCAGGCCTGTTCGACCTGCTCCCGCTCGCCCCGGACCTCCTTGAGCTGGCTATCCAGCTCAGCGACCCGCGCGTAGTCGGTCGCGTTCGCGGCCAGCTGGTCAAGCAGCTCCGCCTCCCGCTGCTCCAGCCGGCCGACCTGCCGCTCGAGCCGGGCCAGTTCCTTGCGGGCCTGGCGGACCTGCGCGGCAGACATCCCGCTCGCCTTCGCCGGCGCCGGCCCCGCACCCGTCGCCGGCGCTGGAGCGGGGCCGTCGGTGGCCCGAGCCAGGTACTCGTCAACCCCGCCGGGCAGGTGCACCAGCTCGCCGTCACCGAACATGCCATACACGGTGTCGGCGACCCGTTCCACCAGGTAACGGTCGTGGCTGGCCACGACGATCACGCCGGGCCAGGAGTCGAGCAGATCCTCGAGCGCGGCGAGGGTGTCGGTGTCAAGGTCGTTGGTGGGCTCGTCCAGCAGGAGCACATTCGGCTCACCGGCGAGCAGGCGCAGCAGCTGCAGCCGCCGCCGCTCGCCACCGGAGAGATCAGCCACCGGGGTCCAGAGCCGGCGGTCGTCGAAGCCGAAGACCTCGGCGAGCTGGGCGGCGGAGATCTCTCGGTCACCGAGCCGGACCCGGCGGGCGACCTCCTCTACCGCCTCGAGGACGCGCAGCCGGCCGGGGAGTTCGGCGAGTTCCTGGGAGAGGAACGCGGGACGCACGGTGGAACCGGCCACGAACCGGCCATGGTCCGGCCGGGTGACGCCGGCGAGCATCCGCAGCAGAGTGGTCTTGCCAGCGCCGTTACGGCCGAGAACGGCGATCCGATCCCCGGGACCGACCTGCCAGGTGAGGTCGCGCAGGATCTCCTTCGGCCCCGCGTCCAACCGGACGTGCTCCAGGTCGTAGACCTGCTTGCCGAGCCGGGCGGTGGCGAGCCGCTGCAGCGACATGCTGTCCCGCGGCGGCGGAACGTCAGCGATCAGCGCGTTCGCCGCGTCGATGCGGAACTTCGGCTTGGCGGTACGGGCCGGCGCGCCGCGGCGCAGCCAGGCGATCTCCTTACGGAGTAGGTTCTGGCGGCGCGCCTCGGTGGCGGCGGCGACCCGTTCCCGTTCGACCCGGGCGAGGGTCCAGGCGGCGAAACCGCCCTCGTACGCCCGGACGGTCTGGTCGGCGACCTCCCAGGTGGTGGTGCAGACGGCGTCGAGGAACCAGCGGTCGTGGGTGACCACGACGAGCGCACCGCGGCGGGTGAGCAAATGCCGGGCCAGCCAGTCGATGCCGCCGACATCGAGATGGTTGGTGGGCTCGTCGAGGATCAGCAGGTCGGCGTCGCGGACCAGCAACGCGGCCAGGGCGACCCGCCGGCGCTCGCCGCCGGACATCGGGCCGACCGGAGCGTCGAGGCCGAGGTGCGGCATCCCGAGACCGTCGAGGACCGCCCGGACTCCGGCGTCGCCGGCCCACTCGTGCTCGGCGCCCATCCCCTCGGCCAGCCACGCGGTGCCGAGGACCACGTCTCGGACGGTCGCGTCGGGGGCCAGCTGCAGGGTCTGCGGCAACGCGGCGACGCGCAGGTCGCGACGGTGCGTCACCCGGCCGTCGTCCGGCTCCTCCTGCCGGGTGAGCAGGCGCAGCAGGGTGGATTTGCCGGCGCCGTTGAGCCCCACCACACCGATCCGGTCGGCGTCGTCGAGACCGAGCGAGACATCGGTGAGCAGCGGCCCGGCAGCGCCGTAGCCCTTGGACACCCGGTCCAGGTTGACGATGTTGGCCACTACACCCCTTCCACGGTCAGGGCGCCCGGCACCGGATCGGCAGCCAAGGACGCCCGAGGCAAGGGTACGCGGGCGCCCGGCGGGCAGCGCCGGGGACGGTCAGCCGATCCGGGCCCCGGCGACCGGGCCGTGCGCGGTGCGCGCCTGTCGGCACACGTCGAGGGCGTCCAACTCGGCGGCGATCCGCTCCGCGTCGGCGGCTCCGGTGGCGAGGAAGACACAGGTCGGCCCGGAGCCGGAGACGATGCCGGCGAGCGCACCCGCCGCCTCGCCCGCCTTCAGCGTGGCGGCCAGGGACGGCCGCAGAGCGAGCGCGGCGTCCTGGAGGTCGTTGCCGAGAGCCGCGGCGAGCACCCGTGGGTCTCGCTGTCGGAGGGCGGCGAGGAGGGTGTCGGTGCTGCCAAGCGGGGGGCCGGCGGCCCCGGCAGCGCGGAGTCGATCGAGTTCCCGGTACGCGACCGGCGTGGACAGGCCGCCGTCGGCGACCGCGACGACCCAGTGCCAGACGGTCGGCCGGGCCAGTACCGGGCTGACCGCCTCGCCCCGACCGGTGCCGAGCGCGGTGCCCCCGTGGATCAGGAACGGCACGTCGGAACCGAGGTCGGCGGCGATCTCCGCCAGTTCGTCGCGGGAGAGCCCGGTCCCCCAGAGGGCATCGCAGGCAACCAGCGCGGCGGCGGCGTCGGCACTGCCCCCGGCGAGCCCACCAGCCAGGGGAATCTGCTTGCGCAGGTGCAGCCGGGCATACGGCGGCACCCCGACGGAGCTGGCGAGGGCACGGGTGGCCCGGATGACCAGGTTTGACTCGTCCAGGGCCAATTCGCCGGTCCCCTCACCCTCCATGGTCAGGGTGAGGGTGTCGCCCCGGCGGGCGGTCAACTCGTCGTGAATGGAGATCGCGTGGTAGACGGTGTTGAGCTCGTGATAGCCGTCCCCGCGCAGCGGCCCCACCCCCAGGTGCAGGTTGATCTTCGCGGGGACTCGGACCCGAACCGGCCCACTGACACCTCGCGGTTCGTCATCCTCCGGTCGCCAGGCCTCGGTCACGGGATGGTGTCCCAGACCGAGTCCCGGCTCCCCGTCCCGGGCGCGACGGGCGGGGGCAGCGGCGTGGTGTGTCGTACGTCCTCGGCGAGCACGGCGTCAGCCTACTGCCCGGTCGGAGGCGTCCGGGGCCGACGCGGCGATAGCGGCGAACTGCTCGACCGGAAGCGCCTCCCCGCGAGCGCGGGGATCCACTCCGGCGGCGGTGAGCACCGCGGCCGCCCGGTCCGCACCGCCGGCCCAGCCGGCCAGGGCCGCCCGAAGGGTTTTCCGACGCTGGGCGAACGCCGCATCCACCACCGCGAAGACCCGCTGCCGGGAACCACCCACGCCCGGCGGCTCACGACGGGTGAAGGCGACCAGCCCGGAGTCGACGTTCGGCACCGGCCAGAACACGTTCGGCGGCACCTTCCCGGCCGCGTGGACGTGGGCGTACCAGGCGAGTTTGACCGACGGCACGCCGTACACCCGGGAACCGGGACCGGCGACGAGCCGATCCGCGACCTCCTTCTGCACCATGACCAGGCCGTGCCGCAGCGTCGGCAACTCGGCGAGCAGGTGCAGCACCACCGGCACGGCGACGTTGTACGGCAGGTTGGCGACCAACGCGGTCGGCGCGGGATCAGCGAGCTGCCCGGCGGTGACCCGGAGCGCGTCGGCGCGGTGCACGGAGAGCCGGTCGGCGGCGGGACCGGCGTGCCGGGCAGCGGTCTCCGGCAGGGCGGCGGCGAGGACCGGGTCGATCTCGACGGCGTGCACGTGCGCGGCGGCCGGCAGCAGCGCAAGGGTGAGCGAGCCGAGGCCCGGCCCGACCTCCAGCACCACATCCTCAGCGGTCAGGCCGGCGGTGGTGACGATCCGTCGCACCGTGTTGGGGTCATGGACGAAGTTCTGGCCGAGCCGCTTGGTGGGAGCGACGCCGAGGCGGGCGGCGAGGTCCCGGATCTCCGCCGGGCCGAGGAGACCGGTCACGTCCGCTAGCGTAGGTGGACGCCGGGGCGCCCCGGGCAGGGGCCCGCCACCTCGCCGCGGAATCCCGCCAGCGCCACGTCACCAGGGGCCGAAGGCCCGCTCGCCGGTACGGGAGAGGGCCGCACAGAGCTCATCCAGGTCGCTGCCGGTGGTGGCGGCGAGCGCGCGGACGGTGAGCGGGATCAGATACGACGCGTTGGGCCGGCCCCGGTGCGGCACCGGAGTGAGATACGGTGCGTCCGTCTCCACGAGGAGGTGGTCCAGCGGCGTCACCGCGGCAGCCGCCCGCAGTGCCGCGGCGCTGCTGAAGGTGACGGTGCCGGCGAAGCTGAGCAGGTAGCCGCGGCGCACACAGGCGCGGGCGAACTCGGCGTCGCCGGAGAAACAGTGCATCACCACCGTCTCCGGAGCGCCCTCGTCGTCCAGGATCCGCAACACGTCGGCGTGCGCCTCCCGGTCATGGACCACCAGGGTCCGGCCGTACCGCTTGGCGATGTCGATGTGTGCCCGGAAACTGGCCTCCTGCGCGGCCCGCCCGTCCTCACCGGTGCGGTAGAAGTCCATCCCGGTCTCGCCGACGCCCCGTACCCGGTCCTGGCCGGCCAGCGACTCGACGGCCCGCAGCGCCTCGTCCAGCTCCGCCAACCGGGGCGCTTCGTTGGGATGCAGCGCGACGGTGGCGACGACCGCCGGGTAGCGCTGGGCCAGCTCCGCCCCCCACCGGGACGAGTCGACGTCAACCCCCACCTGCACCAACCGGTCCACCCCGACCTCCGCGGCCGCCTCCACCACGGCCCGGACCGGGTCGGCCGCCGGTCCGGGGGCGGCCCCCGCGTCGGCGCCCGCTGCCCGGTGCGGCGGGACCCCGGCCTCGCTGATCGTGATGTCGAGGTGGGTGTGGCTGTCGGGCACCGGTCGGGGCAGCGGCGCGGGCGCGGCCGGGAACTCCCCGGCCCGGCGGGCCGCACGCTGCTTACGGGTTTCGGTCTGCTCGGTCATCGGCGCAAGCATCACACACCAGTGCCGGCGGCCGCCCGCTACCCGGTGTTCCCCCGAACCATCGGCTACCCGGCATTCGCGCCCGCCACCGGCTCCGGGGAAGCATCGGCGTCCCGGCGGTCGCCCCGGCTCACCCGCGGGTCCCCCTCGTCGGCGAAGTAGTCGTCCGGGCTGGTCCGGTCGCCCCCGTCGGCCACCTTCGCGGTCCGCAGCACCAGCGTCAGCGCTGTCGCGACCAACAGGTTGGCCAGCACGGCCACGAATCCGGCGTAGATGGTCATCGTCGTGTCGACGCCGAACCTCTCCAGGGGGAACGCGGAGCCGCCGAAGTGACTCCGGGTCGGGCTGGACACCTGGTAGAGCATCCACATGCCCAGGGACATGCCGACCGCCCAGCCGGCGATCAGCGCGCCGCGGTGGAACCAGCGGGTGTAGAGGCCGAGGGCCACCGCCGGCAGCGTCTGCAGGATGATCACGCCGCCGATCAGCTGGAGGTCGATGGAGAACTGCGGGTCGAGGAAGACGATGCAGGCCACTGCGCCGATCTTCACCACCAACGAGGTGAGCTTGGAGACCTTCGCCTCCTGGGCCGGGGTGGCGTCCCGCCGCAGGTACTCCTTGTAGATGTTGCGGGTGAACAGATTCGCTGCCGCGATCGACATGATCGCCGCCGGCACCAGTGCCCCGATGCCGATCGCCGCGTACGCGACACCGGTGAACCAGCTCGGGAACTGCTGGTCGAAGAGCACCGGAACAACGGTGTTGTTGTCCACCGTGCCCGCGGTCGCCCCGGGCAGCGGCTGCACGTCGGCCGCGATCGCCATGAAGCCGAGCAGCGCGATGAGTCCCAGCAGCACACTGTAGGCGGGCAACGCCGACATGTTCCGCTTGATGACATCCCGGTTCCGGCTGGCCAGCACACCCGTGATGCTGTGCGGGTACAGGAAGAGCGCCAGCGCCGAGCCGAAGGCCAGGGTGACGTACTGGACCTGGTTGTTGGCGTTGAGCAGAATCCCGTCACTGGGATTCGGTGATGCCGCGAACTTCGCGTCGGCAGCGTCGAAGATCTCTCCCCAGCCCCCCAGCTTGTACGGCAGGTACAGCACCGCCGCCAGGATCACCACGTAGATCAGGGTGTCCTTGACGAAGGCGATCAGTGCCGGCGCGCGGAGCCCGGACTGGTACGTGTACGCCGCCAGGATCGCGAACGCGATGATGATGGGCAGGTGCCGAGCCAGGCTGCTCTCCCCGGTCACGCCCATGGTCTTGAGCACCGCCTCGATCCCGACAAGCTGCAACGCGATGTACGGCATCGTGGCCACAATCCCGGTAATCGCCACAAGTAGCGCGAGAACCGGCGAGTCAAAGCGGCTACGGACGAAGTCCGCCGGCGTGACGAAGCCGTGCCGGTGCGACACCGACCAGAGCCGACAGAGCACCAGGAAGACCATCGGGTAGATGACGACGGTGTACGGCACCGCGAAGAAGCCCATCGCGCCGGCACCGAATACCAGTGCCGGTACGGCCACGAAGGTGTACGCGGTGTACAGGTCGCCGCCGATCAGGAACCAGGTGATCCAGCCGCCGAAGTTACGCCCACCCAGCCCCCACTCGTCGAGGTGGGCCATGTCCTTCGGCGCGCGCCACCGGGATGCGACGAATCCCATGGCGCTCACCAGCAGGAAGAGCGCGGTAAAGATACTGATCTCGGTGACGTGGTCACGCCACATCAGCGGTCACCCCGCTTCTTCGTGAGCTGATACACGAGCGTGGTGACCGCGACGCCGAGCAGAATGTACGCGAGCTGGAGCCAGTAGAACCGGGGGAAGCCGAGAACCCGGGGCGAGTCGGAGTTGTAGAACGCGGGGATCAACGGCACGACGACCGGCACGAAGAGCAGCCAGTTCCAGGGACTCTTGTCCTTCGCCCGGGTCTTCGCGGCGGCCGGCGTCTGGGGTTCGGGCGTGGCCATCGGCCCACCTCCGGTGCGGTGTTTGGGATGTGCCGGCCGAGACTACGACCGCATGATCACCATCACCTGTCGCCGGTGGGCCGCTGCGCCGAGCGGTGGATCCGCTGCGACGAGCGGCGCGGCCACCAGCGCTCAGCCCGCCAGGCGGGCCAGCTCCTCGTCCACGATCGACGGGTCGAGTTTGCGGAACACCGGCGTGGGCGGGTCGAGTGCCCGCCCCACCTCCAACGGCACCGACTCCCACCGGGTACCGACCGTGTAGTCACCGGTCAGCACCGGGTAGGCCGGCCCGCCGTCGAGGTCCTCAACCTCCTCGATCACGGGCATCGGCGCGTGCACCCCGGTGCCGCCGAGCAGCTGGTGGATCTTCTGCGCGGCATGCGGCAGGAAGGGGGTGAGCAGCGTGTTCGCGTCGCTGACCACCTGCAGGGCGACGTGCAGGACGGTGCCCATCCGCGGCCGGTCCGCCTCGCCCTTGAGCTTCCACGGCGCCTGCTCGGAGAGGTAGCGGTTGGCCTCGGCCACCACCTTCATCGCCTCGCCGATCGCCTGCTTCTGCCGGTGCCGGCCGATCAGCTCGCCGACCGTGTCGAAGCCGGCCCGGGCCACCGCGAGCAGCGCCTCATCGGCCTCGGTGAGCCCGGCCGGGTCGACCGGTGGGATCGCGCCGAAGTTCTTCGCAGCCATCGAGATGGAGCGGTTGACCAGGTTGCCCCAGCCGGCGACCAGCTCGTCGTTGTTGCGCCGGAGGAACTCCGCCCAGGTGAAGTCGGTGTCGTTGCTCTCCGGGCCGGCCACCGCGATGAAGTAGCGCAACGCGTCGGCGTCGTAGCGCTCCAGGAAGTCGCGGACGTAGATGACCACGCGTCGGGACGAGGAGAACTTCCGCCCCTCCATGGTCAGGAACTCGCTGGAGACCACCTCGGTGGGCAGGTTCAGCCGGCCCAGCTCGCCCGGCTGCCCGTCGTGGGAGCCTTCGCCGGAGTAGCCGGCGAGCAGCGCCGGCCAGATCACCGAGTGGAAGACGATGTTGTCCTTGCCCATGAAGTAGTGGCTGGGGGCGTCCTTGCCGGGCCCGTCCGCCGACCACCACCGGCGCCACGCCTGTGGGTCACCGGAGCGGCGGGCCCACTCGATCGAGGCGGAGAGGTAGCCGATCACCGCGTCGAACCACACGTAGATGCGCTTGTCGCCGCGCTCCCGCCAGCCGTCGAGCGGGACCGGCACACCCCACTCCAGGTCCCGGGTGATCGCCCGGGGCTGGAGGTCGTCCAACAGGTTCTTGGAGAAGCGCAGGACGTTCGGCCGCCAGCCCTCCCGCGTCTCCAGCCACTGCCCCAGCACGTCGGCGAGCGCCGGCAGGTCGAGGAAGAAGTGTTCGGTCTCGACGAACTTCGGCGTCTCCCCGTTGATCTTCGACTTCGGGTTTCGCAGGTCGATCGGGTCGAGCTGGTTGCCGCAGCTGTCGCACTGGTCGCCGCGGGCGCTCTCGTAGCCGCAGATCGGGCAGGTGCCCTCGATGTAGCGATCGGGCAGGGTCCGACCGGTGGACGGGGAGATGGCACCCATCGTGGTCTTCGGCACGATGTAGCCGTTGCGGTACATCCCCTCGAACAGCTCCTGCACCACGGCGTAGTGGTTGCCGGTGGTGGTGCGGGTGAACAGGTCGTAGGAGAGCCCGAGCCCGTGTAGGTCCGCCACGATCACCCGGTTGTAGCGGTCGGCCAGCTCACGGGGCGTGACCCCCTCCGCGTCGGCCTGCACCTGGATCGGCGTGCCGTGCTCGTCGGTGCCGGAGACCATGAGCACGTCGTGGCCGGCCATCCGCATATACCGGGCGAAGACGTCGGAGGGAACGCCGAAGCCGGAGACGTGGCCGATGTGGCGCGGGCCGTTGGCGTAAGGCCAGGCAACCGCCGCGAGAACGTGACTCATGGCCAACAAGCCTAGTGACCCCGGCCGTGGAGCCGCGAACCAACAGGCCCGCCCAGCCTGCCTGGTCACTTCTCCGCCTCGCCCACCTCACCGGTGGACGATGTCGTACACCTCCCGCCGACGTAGCCCGTACTCGACGGCGACCTCGGTCACCGCGTCCCGACGGGAACGACCGGTCGCTTCCCGGGCGACGACCGCCGCCCGCAACGTCTCGTCGTCCGGCCGTTGCCGGGCCGGACCCGAGGCCCCCGCCACCACCAACGTGATCTCGCCACGCGCCGACTCCTCGGCGGCCCAGCTCGCCAACTCACCGAGCGGACGCCGGAGCACCTGTTCGTAGGTCTTGGTCAGCTCCCGGCAGAGCGCCGCCGGCCGGTGGGCACCGAACGCCGCGGCCAGGTCGGCGAGGGCCGCAGCGACCCGATGCGGCGCCTCGAAGAAGACCAGGGTGCGTTCCTCGGTGGCGAGCGCGGTCAGCCGGGCGCGGCGCGAACCCGGGCTGCGGGGCAGGAAGCCCTCGAAGCAGAACCGGTCGCTGGCCAACCCGGAGAGGGTGAGGGCGGTGGTGACCGCGCTGGGGCCGGGGGCGGCGGTGACCGGTATCCCCGCGTCCACCGCCGCCCGGACCAGCCGGTAGCCCGGGTCAGAGACGCTGGGCATGCCGCCATCGGTGATCAGGGCCACGCTGAGGCCGGCACGGAGCGCCTCGACAAGTTCTGGCGTACGGCGCTCCTCGTTCCCCTCAAAATATGAGACTATCCGCCCAGAAAGGGTCACCTCGAGCTCCCGGGCCAACCGGGCCAGGCGCCGGGTGTCCTCGGCTGCCACCAGGTCAGCCGTGGCGAGCACCTCGCGGAGCCGGGCGGAGGCGTCGGCCGGGTTTCCGAGCGGCGCGCCGAGCAGGACCAGGCGTCCGACATCGGACTTCGCATCCACGAAAGGACGCTCCTTCATCGACAGTCATGGGTCTTCCTTGGGGCGGTGGGCCCGCCGGCCCACCTTCGCAGCTTACGATCACGGGGTGACCCAGGCGTCAACAGCGCACCCCGCCGGCCGAGCCGGGCCGGAACAGCCCGAGCAGACGGACCGGGGCCAACTCCTCGGCAACCGCCTCCCCGACATCGTCCGCCGCCGGCTGGCCACCGTTGACAACCGGCTCGACCGGCGGTCTTGGCTGGCCACCGCGGTGATCGTCACGATCGCGGCGGTCCTGCGCTTCGTCAACCTCGGGAACCCGCCGGGCAAGATCTTCGACGAGGTCTACTACGCCCGCGACGGCTGGGGGCTGGTCGACCGGGGCGTCGAGTGGAACTACCAGGACGGCGGCCCCTCGTACGTGGTCCATCCCCCCCTGGGCAAGTGGCTCATCGGGCTCGGCGAGTGGGCCTTCGGCTACAGCGACACCGAACAGGGGGTCGTTGCCGCCGGGCACCTGCTCACCACCACCCCCGAGGTGGGCTGGCGATTCTCGGCGGCCCTGATCGGCACCCTCTCGGTGCTACTGCTGGTCCGGATCGCGCGCCGGCTCTTCGGCTCCACGGTACTGGGCTGCACCGCCGGGCTGCTGCTGGCCCTGGACGGCTTCCACCTCGTGTTGTCCCGCACCGCGCTGCTCGACATCTTCCTGCTCTTCTTCGTGCTGGCGTCGTTCGGCGCACTGGTTCTCGACCGCGATGCCCGGCGCCGCCGCTGGGCGGAGACCCTCAACCCCGGGTCGGACCCGGTCCACCCGCCAGCCACCGGCCGACCAGTCGGCGGCTGGCGGAGGTGGCCGTGGTGGCGACTGGTCGCCGGGGTGCTGTTCGGCTGCGCCTGCGCGGTGAAGTGGAGTGCGCTGTACTTCCTCCCGGCATTCGCGCTCCTGGTGGTCTTCTGGGAGGTTGGCGCCCGCCGCTCCGCCGGGGTACGGCGGCCGTGGCGGCGCACCCTGCTCGACGAGACCCCCTGGCTGGCGCTGGCCGGGCTCCTGATGGTGGTCGCCTATGTCGCTACCTGGTCCGGGTGGCTGCTGGGCGACGAGGGGTACTACCGGGTGCCCGACGCACAGCGATGGCCGAACGCCCCGCTGAGCGACACCCCCGTCATCGGGGCGCTACAGAACCTCATCGAGTATCACAAGGCCGCGTACGGCTTCCACTCGCAACTCGACGACGCCCACACCTACCAGTCCTGGCCCTGGCAGTGGCTCCTCCTGGCGCGACCGGTCGCGTTCTACTGGTCGGCCGAGGGACCCTGCGCCGCGGCGAGCTGCGCCACCGAGGTGCTGCTGCTGGGCACACCGCTGCTCTGGTGGTCGTTCCTACCCGCCCTGGCCGCGCTCGCCTGGCTGGGCCTCGCGCGACGCGACTGGCGGGCCGGGGCGATCCTGCTCTGTGTGGCGTCCGGGCTGTTGCCCTGGTTCTGGTACGCGGCGGACAGCGGCCGCACCATGTTCTCCTTCTACACCGCCCCGGCACTACCGTTCCTGGTGCTCGCCGTGACCTATGTCCTGGGTGTGATCATCGGCAGCTCCGCGGCGACTGCTCCGGAGCGCATACCGGAGACCGCACCAGCGGGCGACGGAGATCGACGGCTCGTCGGCGCGGTCATCGCCGGGGGGTACGTGTTGCTGGTGGCGCTCAACTTCGCCTACTTCTATCCGATCTTCGTCGGCGAGCCGCTTCCCTACGACAGCTGGTCCAACCGAATGTGGCTGGACGGCCGGTGGATCTGACCGGTCCCGCTTGGGTCTGACCGGTGCGGGCCCCGCCCGTCATAACGGGCGGGGCCCGCACGAGACGTGCGGGCCCCGCCACGAAAAGCGCGCTCCGATCGCCTGCCACGGGGGAAGCGGGCGATTGGAGCGCGCAACAAAAGCTTAACCAGGTTGCAGCGGCGGCACAACTGGCCAGGTTGGGTCAGATTTACGACGATCGCCACGCCGGGCGGTTGTTGCGGTCGAGGCGGATGAACCGCTATTAACCGCGCCGGGGCGGGGCTTCCGCGCGGAGGGACTCCAGCAGCATCACGGCGAGTGCGTTACCTTGGGCAGCCATGACCGGCACGCAGACTCTGGACCGCGCCGCACAGATCTTCCGTCGGCGGCACCTCACCGGAGTTTTCGATGCGTGACCTGCTGCCCGCCACCGTCGCGGTCGCCGTCGCGGAGCCGCCCGACTGGGAGGGCGTGCTGTTGCCGGAGGAGCAGGCGGGCCTCGGCGATCGAGCGGTGACCAGCCGGCGTCGTGACTTCACCGCCGGTCGCGTCTGCGCACGCCGCGCCATCTCCGCGCTCGGCCGACCCCCGGTCGCCCTCCCCACCGCCGCCAACCGGGCGCCGGTCTGGCCGGCCGGGGTGGTCGGGGCGATCACCCACACCCGCGGCTACTGCGCCGCCGCTGCGGCCCGGGCCGACGAGATCCGGTCGGTCGGCCTCGACGCCGAGCAGCACCGGCCGCTGGGCCCGGGGGTGGTCTCGGCGATCTGCCTGCCCGAGGAGGAGGCGCTGTTTCGGCGACTGCCCAGCGGCGTCTCCTGGCCGACTGTGGTGTTCAGCGCGAAGGAGACGGTCTACAAGGTCTGGCACCCGGTCGTCGGGACCTGGCTGGACTTCCATGACGCGACCGTGACGTTGGATCCCGAGGCGGGGCGATTCACCGCCCGGATCGCCCCCGCGCGGATAGCCGCCGCCCCGGTGCCCGCCCCACCGGCCACAGTGTCCGGCCGGTTCGCCGTTGATGGCGGCCTGGTCCGTACCGCGGCGGTGCTGTTTCCGGCGTAGCGATCGGACTCACTGACGCCGGCCGGCGCGGCACCACCTGCCGTCGGAGGCCAACCCGTGCTCGCGCCCCGGCGCCAGAGCCACCCCCATCCCTGCGCAAAGCCCACAGACCCTGATACATCTGAATCTATTACCATTTACTTACGTAAATCGATATAAGCCTGTCCATTCACGATCGATCCGCTTCCCTGGAGACAGCGACCTGCGCTGTCGCCATCGGTCTGGAACCCCAAGCCAGGAAGTAGGACCCATGCCGCGCACCTCAACCACCCCAAGTGGAAAGACAACTACGTCGACCCGAACGACCAGCTACCCGAACGTGCCCACTCCGTCTCTGCCCCGTCAGTTGCCAGAGCCACTGGCATCCTTGCCACCCCGCGACCGTGAGCTGTTCGTGCGCTTCGGTCACGGGCCCACCGAACCCGTCGCGTACTCCCACATCCACCACGCCTTCGAGTACTGGGCCACCGTCACTCCGGACGCCGTCGCCGTCGAACACGGCGACGAGACCATCACCTATCGCGAGTTGGACCGGCGAGCCGACCAGTTGGCCGCCCGGCTCGCCGCCTCCGGCGTCCGTCCCGGCGACCGGGTCGCGCTCTTCGTCCGGAGGTCGATCCCCATGGTCGTCGGCCTGATCGCGGCCTTGAAGTCCGGCGCCGCCTACGTGCCACAACACGTCGACTCCGTGCCCGCGGCCCAGTTGCAGCATGTTATCCAGACCGCCGGGACCCGGGTGATCCTGACGCTCGCCGCCACCGCCGAGCACATTCCGGTGCCCGACGGCCACGTCGTCATCGCCCTCGACAGCTGGGCTGCGGAGCCCGGCGAACGCCCGGTCCGTCGCTTTACCCCGACGACGCCGCTTCATCCCGACGACCCCTGCTACGTGCTGTTCACCAGTGGCAGCACCGGCCGCCCCAACGGGGTGGTCGTGACCCACCGCAACATCTGCAACATCCTGCTGACCTCCCCCGGCGACCTCGGTATCCAGCCAGGATGGCGGGTCGGTCAGATTCTCAACATCGCCTTCGACATGGCCGCCTGGGAGATCCTGGGGGCGCTCAGCCATGGTGCCACGCTCGTCATCCGCGGCCCAGACATCGCCGAGACGATGTCCCGGGTGGACGTCATCATCGCGACCCCCACGGTGCTCAGCCGCATCGACCCGGACCAGTGTCACCGGGTCCGGGTCGTGGCGGTCGCCGGTGAGCCCTGCCCCCGGTCGCTCGCGGACACCTGGTCCGCGGTCTGCTCCTTCTACAACTCCTGCGGCCCCACCGAAACCACGATCGTCAACACGATGAGCCGGCACCACCCGACCGCCGAACGACTCACCATTGGCCGGCCAACCCCCAACAACACCGTGTACGTGCTCGACGCCGACCTTCGGCCCTGCCCGATCGGCACGGTCGGTGAGATGTGGGCCGGGGGTGACGGTGTCTCGGCGGGGTACCTCGGAAATCCCCAACTCACCGCCGAACGCTACGCCCTCGACCCGTTCCTCGGCGGTGGGCGCCGAATGTTCCGTACCCGGGATCTGGGACGCTGGACCCCCGACGGCGAGTTGGAACACTTCGGACGGACTGACGACCAGGTAAAGGTCCGTGGATTTCGGGTGGAGCTGGACTCGGTATCGGCGATACTGGAGGCGGTACCGGGCTGCACCCGAGCGGCGACCATCAAACTGGACGACCGCACTCTCGTCTCATTCGTCACACCCACCCAGGTGGATTCGGGGCTCGCCCGGATGGCCGTCTCCGAGGCACTGCCGTACTACTGCGTGCCCGAGACCGTGCACACCCTGCCGGAGCTCCCGATGACCAGTCGAGGAAAGATCGACAAGACCGCCCTCCGCCGGCTCGTAACCGACCACGAGCGAGAGGCGACGCGATGACCACCACCCCGCTGACCAGAACACGGCCCGCCCCACCGGCCAGCGCGGCTCCGGACTCCGCACGCAGCGTCACGCTGCCACCGCGGCTTCCGCTACCCCGGCGAGTCTTCACGCACCCGGCCCTGACGCACTATCACCGGCTGGCCGCGGTGGTGCTGGTCGTGAACCTCGGCCTGGCCGGGTACGGGCTCGGCCCCGGTGGATGGTCCACCGCCGAGCTACCGACCTCCCAGCTCGCCGACCTGACCCTGGCGAACTTCACCCTCGCCGTCGTCGTCCGGCAGCAGTACGTCATCAATCTGTTCTTCTGGCTGGCCACCCGGGCCCGCACGAGTTGGCCCCTGCGCATCCGCCGGACCCTCGGCAAGGTCTACCACTTCGGTGGGCTACACGTCGGCGGCGCGCTCGCCGGGACCCTGTGGTTCCTCGCCTTCGCCGCGACCGCCACCGTCGAGGCCCTGCGGTCCGGCTCGGGCCTGCCCGCCACCCTGGTCGTGACCTACCTGTTGGTCGCGCTGCTCCTCACCGTCTGCGGCACCGCCCTGCCCCCGGTACGCGCCCGGCACCACGACCTGTTCGAGCGGGTCCACCGCTTCGGCGGGTGGCTGGCCCTGACGCTCTTCTGGGCGCTGACGGTCCTGCTGATCGCCGCAGAACCCGGTTCCCGACCGCTCGCCACCGCGCTGCTGACCGAGGCGAGCAGCTGGGCGCTCGCCCTGATGACGTTCAGCGTCGCCCTGCCGTGGCTCCGCCTGCGCAGGGTGCCCGTGGACGTCGAACGACCATCCACCCACGTCGCGCTGGTCCAGCTCGAGCGACGCCGGGTTCCCTTCCCCGGCTCCTCCACCGCGGTCAGCCGCCGCCCGCTGCTGGAGTGGCACTCGTTCGCCAACGTTCCCGTGCCAGGGCAACGGCGCTTCCGCATCACCATCTCCCGCGCGGGCGACTGGACCGGCGCCCTCGTTGACGACCCCCCGTCCCACCTGTGGGTCAAGGGCATCACCACCGCCGGGGTGGCCAACATCGAGACGCTCTTCACCAAGGTGGTCTACGTCGCCACCGGCAGCGGAATCGGCCCGGTGCTGCCCCACCTGCTGGCAGATGCGGTCCCGTCGCACCTGGTCTGGGCGGTCCGTAGCCCCCGGACCACCTACGGCGACGCGTTGATCGACGAGATTCGCACCGCCCGGCCGGGCGCCACGATCTGGGACACCGCCACCGACGGTAAGCCCGACATGGTGGCCCTGGCCTACCGCGCCTACCACGAACACGGCGCCGAAGCCGTCATCTGCATCTCCAACAAGAAGCTGACCTGGCAGGTCGTCCACGGGCTGGAGCAACGAGGCATTCCCGCCTACGGCGCCATCTGGGACTCCTGAGCGACAGGGAGAAGATTGTGAATCTCATCGTGGAGCGGACCGACCGGGTCGTCACCGTACGGCTGAACCGTCCCGCCGCCCGCAACGCGCTCAACACCGAACTGCTGACCGAGCTGCTGGCCACGCTGCAGCCCCTGGACGGCGACCCGGGCGTCGGATGCTTCGTCCTCACCGGTACCGACCAGTTCTTCGCGGCCGGCGCGGACATCCGGGAGATGGCGGCGAAGTCGGCCGCGGAGATGGTGGCCGAGGACTTCTTCGCCGGCTGGGAGGCGTTCACCGCGCTTCGCACGCCCACCGTGGCGGCGGTCGCCGGTTATGCCCTCGGCGGCGGCTGTGAACTGGCCATGATGTGCGACATCGTCGTCGCCGCCGACACGGCTCGCTTCGGGCAACCGGAGATCAAACTCGGCGTGATCCCCGGCATCGGTGGCACTCAGCGGCTGACCCGGCTCGTGGGCAAGGCCAAGGCCATGGACCTGATTCTGACCGGCCGGCTCATGACTGCCGAGGAGGCCGAGCGCAGCGGCCTGGTCTCCCGGGTCGTTCCGGCCGACCAGCTGCTGGCCGAGGCGGAGGTGGTGGCCCGGACGGTGGCCGGATTCGGCAAAGCGGCCACCACGGCCGCCTGCGAGGCGGTTGACCAGGCGCTGGAGACCGGCCTGCGGGAGGGGGTCCGCTTTGAGCGACGCAGCTTCCACTCCCTGTTCGGCACCGCCGACCAGCGGGAGGGAATGCAGGCCTTCCTGGACAAGCGGGCGCCACAGTTCACCGGTCGGTAGGTGCCCGGTGAGCTCCGGCGACAGGTGCCCGGTGAACCCCGCCGCTGACCTCGTGCTCCGGCCCACTCACGCCGCGCCGCGACCTCATCCGCCGGCTAGCCGCCGGCGGCCCGCCACACCAGGCCGGCGGCGACCCCAACGACGAGGCTGAGCGCGGCTGCCACGACGGCCACCATCGCACTCCATCGCCCTGGGCGGTCGGGCGGGGCGACCGCCCAGGGTTGATAGAGCGGAACCAACCACCGCAGGTAGTAGAAGAGGCTGAGTGCGGAGTTGCCGAACACGACGACCGCCAGCCACGCGTACCCGCCGTCCCAGGCGGCGCTCGCGGCGGTCAGTTTCCCGACGAAGACCGCTGTCGGCGGGGTGCCGACCAACCCGAGTAGCGCCACCACCAGGGCGGCGGCCAGCCACGGTGTGGTCGCCGCTACCCCACGCCAGGACGTACGGTCGCGGTGTCGTGGTAGTGCGGCGGTGACCGCGAAGGCGGCGACGTTGGTGACGGTGTAGCCGGCGAGATAGACCAACAACGACGGCTGGGCGAGGTCGCTGCGTCCGGTGGCCACCACCGGCACCAACAGGTAACCCACCTGACTCACCGTTGACCAGCCGAGCAGCCGCCGTACGTCGTTCTGCCAGTACGCGGCGAGGTTGCCCAGCAGCATGGACGCCACGGCCAGCGTGGCCACCACCGCCGGCCAGTTCGAGGTGCCGGGGAGGACCCCGGCGAGCCGGTGGACCGCGAGCAACGCACCGATCTTGGGTACGGTGGTGAGGAACGTCGCCGCCATGGCCGTGCCGCCCTGGGCCGCGTCGGGAACCCAGAAGTGCGCGGGGAATCCACCGGCTTTGAACATCAACCCGCCGATCACCGCGACGGCGGCGGCGGTGACCACCGACCGCGGCGCGTCCGGCAGCCCAGTGGCGAGTTCGCCGTAGGCCGTGGCGCCGGTGATCCCGGCGAGCAGCGTGACACCGAGCAGGAGCAGGATGCCAAAGAGGGCGCCAAGGAGGTAGGTCTTCAGCACCGCTTCGGCACCGGCGGCCGTGCCGGCCAGGCCGATCAGCGCGTACAGCGGAATGCTGGCCAGCAGAAAGCCGACTACCAGAGCAAGCAGGTCGGTGGCGCCGGCGAGCAGCACCGCCCCGGCGGTGGCGAAGAGCAGCAGTGCGTACGCGTCGCTCTCCCGGGCAGCCCCAGCGAGCTCGTCCCCGGCGAGAGCGAGGACGAGGAGGCAGCCGGCGGCGGCGAGGATCCGGGCGACGCCGGTGCCGGTGTCGACCGCGTAGGTGCCATCGAAGGCGGTATTGGCCGGAGCGGAGAGCGCGACCGCGGCGGTGATGATCACCGTGACGCAGACGGCGGCGGCGACCCCCCGCAGGATCCACTGCCGGTGGCGGGGCACGAACGAGCCGCCGAGCAGGACGACGAGCGCACCGCCGGCGAGCAGCAGCTCCGGCAGCAGCAGCTCCGTGCGCATCATCTCCGACGCCACGTGAGTCACCGGCCGAGCAGGTCAACGACGGTACGGGCAGCGGGCTCGACGAGGTCGAGCAGCGGGCGCGGCAGCACCCCGATGAGCAGGGACAACACCAAAAGCGGCCCCACCGACCACAGCTCGGTGGGGCGCAGGTCGCCGAAGCCCTTCGCGCAGCCGGCGGTGGGGCCGGTCAGCAACGCCTGCCCGGCGCGGAGGAACAACGCGGCCGTGACGAGGATGCCGAGCAGCGCCACCGCCGTCACGGGGGCGGTGGCGATGCTGCCGGCGAAGACCTGAAACTCGGCGATGAAGCCGGAGAAGGCCGGCAGGCCGAGGGAGGCGAAGGCGCCGACGGCGAAGAACGCGGCGAACATCGGTGCGGGGGCGGCGAGACCGCCGTACGCGTGCAGGTCGTAACTGCCGGCCCGCTCGTACAGGACCCCGGCGAGAAGGAACAGGGCAGCGGTGATCAGGCCGTGGCTGACCATCTGGGTGACCGCACCGGTAACCGCCACCGCCCGCGGCTGCGCGGTGTCCACGCCGACCAGACCGGCGACGCCAACGGCGAGCACGACGTAGCCCATGTGATTGATCGAGGTATACGCGATCATCCGCTTGAGGTTGGTCTGGGCCAGGGCGACCAGCGCGCCGTAGAGGACCGACACCACCCCGACGGCGACGATGACCCACGCCCAACCCCGCCACGCCTGGGGCAGCATCGGTGCGGCGATCCGCACGAAGCCGTAGGTACCCAGCTTCAACAGCACCCCGGCCAGAACGGCGGAGCCGACCGCGGGAGCGTCGGTGTGCGCCGGCGGCAACCAGGTGTGAAACGGCACGGTGGGGGTCTTCACCGCCAGGCCGATCAGGATCGCGGCGAGCACCACGCCGCCGGCCAGGGGACGCCCCGCGAGCGGGTTCTCCGCGGTGAGGGTCGGCATGTCGAAGGTGTGCGGGTCGGCGGCTGCGTACAGGCCGATGAACCCGGTGAGCAGCGCCAGCGAGCCGAGGAAGGTGTAGAGGAAGAACTTCAGTGCCGACCGGGCCCGGTCGCCGTGCCCCCAGCCGGCTATCACCGCGTACATCCCGACGATGGACAGGTCGAAGAAGACGAAGAAGAGAATCAGGTCGGCCGCGGCGAAGACCCCGAGGCACACACTCTGGAGGAACAGGAAGAGCGACGCCTGTACGCGGGGGCGGTGCCGCTCCCGCAACGCATACACCGCGCAGGCGAGGAAGACCACCGCGGTCATCGCCATCAGGGGTAGGGAGAGCCCGTCCACGCCGAGGTGGTAGCTGCTACCCACCCCGGGGATCCAGGCCGCCCGTTCGGCGAAGGCCAGCTGTCCCGGCGGCGGCGTCTCGTACCCCGCCCAGACGACGCCGACCAGCGCCAGCTCGACCGTCGCCGCCCCCACCCAGACCCAGCGCGCGGCGGCGTCGCCACAACGGGGGACGACGGCCAGCAGCACCGCGACGAGCAGCGGCAGGAAGACGATCGCGGTCAGCATCCGGCTACCCCAGCACCACGAGGACGACGGCACCGACGACGAGCACCACCACGGCCTGGAGGTAGTACTGGTGTAGTTGCCCGGTCTGCGGCCGGCGCGCGAGGTGCCCCAGCCGCCGCAGCCCGGCCGCGACAACCTCCACCGTCCGGTCGACCCGGCGCTCGTCGACCCGGCCAGCCCGCCTGGCGAGAACGACCGTGGCCCGCGCCGCCTGCGCCACGCCCCGGTCCAGCACCCGGTCGTCGAACCGAGCCGCCGCCGCACCGAGCGCCAGGGTCGGACGCGTCACCAGCACCGAAGCCGCCTGTCGAAGGCCCAGCCACCGCCGCGCCCAGCGTGGTGCCGGCGCCCGCCACCGCGCCACGACGACGAGGGCCGCCAGGGCGATCAACGCCGACGCGGCCAGTTCCACCACCGGAACCGGCTGATAGCCGCCGGGCTGACCAACGGCGTGGGCGACCACAGCGCCGGTCGGGGGCAGCGCCAGCAACCCGGCACCCGCGGCGGCGACCGCCAACACCAGCAGCGGCAACCACCCGGCCCGGGGAATCCGCCCGGTGCCGGTCCCCTCCTGGTCCCGGTACGCCTCCACCGTGCCCTGCTGATCTGCGGGGACCCGCCGCCAGAGCACGACGAGAACCTTCCCCGCGTAGGCGGCGGAGAGCGCTGCGGCCGCGAGGCCGACCGCGTACAGTGCCGGCGACTCCTCGCGGACGGCAGCGAGGATGGCGTCCTTGGTCGCCCAGAGCGACAGCGGCGCGATCCCGGCCAACGCGAGCAGCGCGACCGTGGCCGGCCAGCCAACCGGCGGCCACCGCCGGGCCACCCCCGCCAGACCGGCGAGCTGTTTGGTGCCCAGCGCGGCAAGCCACCCCCCGGCGGCGAGGAACAACAGCGCCTTGACCGCGGCGTGCGCCACCAGATGCGCGGCCCCACCCGCTACCGCGCCGGCCCCGGCGGCCAACACCACGAACCCGAGCTGCGCACAGGTGGAAGCGGCGAGCAGTTGCTTGAGGTCAGGCTGGGTCAGCGCGACCGCGCCGAGCAGCAGCGCGGTCGCCGCACCGACCCACATGGCCGCCCACGGGGCCCAGCCGGTGGCGGCCAGCAGCGGCTGCACCCGCAGGAGCAGGTAGCCGCCCAACGCCACCATCGCCGCGGAGTGCAGCAGCGCACTGACCGGACTCGGCCCGGCCATGGCCCGGGACAGCCAGAAGGAGAACGGTAGCTGCGCGGCCTTGCCGAGCGCCGCGACGAGGACCCCGGCCGCCAGGACGTGTCGCCACCCCGGGCTGCTGGCGGCGAGATCCGCCAGGGCCAGGCCCGCGCCGCCGGCCAGAGCCGCCCCGGCCGCCAGGTAGAGACCAAGGTCCGCAGCCCGGGTCGTGAGGAATGCCGTGCGGCCGGCGGCGACTCGGGCCTCGTCCCACCACCAGAACCCGATCAACGCGTAGGACGCGGCGCCCATCAGCTCCCAGGCGAAGAGCAACGTCGGCAGGGTGCCCGCCGTGACGGTCAGCGCGGCCGCGGCGGCAAACAACAGCATCAGGCCGTGGAACCGCGCCGCCGGGGTGAGTGCCTCGCCGACGGCAGCCACCAGCACCAGTAGCGTCACCACCAACACCGTCGGCAGGACCAGCGCGGCCAGCCCATCCACCGTCAGGACGAAATCCGCGCCGGCCAGGAACGGCACCGCCACCGTCGGCCGGGTGACGGCGACCAGTGCTGACAGCAGCACGGCCGTGGCCGCGACCGGCAACGCGACCCGCACCGCGATGCGGTCTCTGGGCCGGGCGACGACCAGCACGGCACCGGCGGTGGCGGGCAGGCCGACCACCGCCCACAACGCTGCCGTCCCGGGCGTGGTCATCCGGACAGGTCCGCGGCCGTGTCGGTCAGATCCGACCGCCGTAGGCGGTGCAGCGACGTGGCGACGGCGAAGCCCATCGCCATCTCCACCGTCATCGCCGTGAGGACGACCAGGAGCAGCACCTGCCCGGACGGGTCGGGGGCGCAGAACCACCACAGCCCGGCCACGGCCAGGATCAGGCCGTTGAGCATCAGCTCCAGGCCCATCATCACCATCACCACGACCTGTTGGGACAGGGCGCCGTACAAGCCGACGGAGATCAGGGCCGCGGCCACCAGCAGCACAGTCCGTACCGTCACCGCCCCACTCCCCCCGGCTGCGGATCGACCGCGCGACGGCGACGAAGGTCGTCCCCGAAACGGTCGTAGCGGGTCCGGTGCGCGGCCAGGACGACCCCACTGACGATGGTCGCCGCCATCACCACACCCACCACCCCCATGGTCAACATCTTCGGCCCCATCAGCTCGGTGCCGAGGGCGACGGTGACGTCCTTCGGCGGGCTGCCGCGACGGCTCGGCCAGGGCGCGAACAGCGCCCCGGCGGCCAGGAGCAGAAAGACCCCGACCGACACCGGTAGGGCATGGCGAGCACCGTGGACCATGTTCATCGACATCATCGCCGGATTCATGCCCATGAACATGTTCATGTAGACAGCCATGATCGCCATCTCCATCACCATCATCAGAATGACCAGTACGCCAACGTAGAGCTGCTGCAGCAGGAGCACCTGAAGGCCGACCGCGATGAAGGAGAGCGCCAGGGAGTAGCTGGCCCGAGCCATCGAGTTGACGACGAAGACGGCGACCCCGGCAAGCACCGCGACGACCGCGAGGCCCCAGAAGACAAGGTGGGTGAGCATGCCTCAGCCCCCGATCACGATGACGGCGACGAGGAGATCCTGCAGCAGCACCGCCGGCAACAGCACCAGCCAGCCCACCTCCATGAACACGTCCGGACGCAGCGCGGGCACCCGCCGGCGCAGCCACACCAACACCGCCAGCACTACGGTGGCCTTCACCAGCACCCAGGCCCAGGCCGGCAGCAGCGGCCCGGCCCCACCACCGAGGAACATCGGGACGGCGAAGGCGGCGCCCGCCGCCAGCAGCGCGTACCGCCCGGCCAGAAACAACAGCCGATCCACACCGGAGAGCTCCGCCGTCACCCCACCCGCCAGGTCACGACCGAGCGCCGGCGAGAAGGGCCCCCACACCGCGATCGCCACCACGCCGAGGCAGTAGACGACGAAGGCCACCGGCATCCACACCACGAACCACAACCCCTGCTGCGCGGCGGCGACCTCCCCCACCCGCAGACTGGACGCCGCGACCGCCGGCGCCACCAGCGCGAACATCAGCGGCAACTCGTACGCCAATCCGTGTGCGAGGAACCGGTAACCGCCGACCATCGCGAACGCGGAGTTGGCGCCCCACCCGGTCAGCCACACGAAGGCCCACGCCAGGACATCGAGCGCGTTTACCCACACCACCCCGACGGCCAGGTCGAACAGGGTCCACCGCCCGAGCGGCACCACCGTGACGATCATCAGCGCCATCCCGAGCAACCCAGCCCCGCCGATTCGCCAGAGCAGACGGTCCGCGGCGACGGTGGTTCGCCGGCGCTGCCGCAGCAACCGCGCCACCTCACCCACTGGCCGCCCCGTCCCGAGCCGGGCACCGGCGGCCCGTCCGGCCAGGGTGCCGTCGAACAGCGCCGCGGCGACCGCGAGCGTCCCCAGCAGCCCCGCCGCGACCGGCGCCCAGCCACCGGAGACGGCTGCCGGCACCTCAGCCATCGGTGACCACACCCAACGCGGCAATGTCGAGGCTGGCCACGATGAGCCGGGCGGTGGCCAGGTCCCACCCGGACACCACGCTGGCGACCGCCGCGGGCGGGGTGACCGGCACGCCGACCGGGACGCCGGCGGGACCACCAGCCTCGACGCCGACGGGACCGACCGCCATGCCGGCGAGACCACCGACCGCGAGGGCTGCCCGGCTGAGCATGCCGTTGAGTCGATCCCACACATCCCCGGTGAGCTCCGGGGCGAGCCCCAACCGGGCCAGTTCGTCGGGCGGCAGTGGCCCGACCCGCCGCAGCGACCAGCGCAGCAGCCGCGAGCGGCGGACCCGGCGCCGCAGCCGCGCCAGCTCCGTGGTCGCCGCCGACCGTTCGCCGGCCAGGAGCCGATCGCGGACCACGCGAGCCCGCTGGGCCGCATCCCGCCAGCCCGCCAGTGCCAGCAGCCGCGCCGCGTTGTCGCAGCGTTGGGCGGCGAGCTCGGCGGCGTCTGCCGGCCTGACCTCGCCGGATGGTTCACCACCGACGACATGCGCACCGCCGGGAGGCCCGTGCCCCGCGTCAACGACACCCGCCTGCGCCTCGGCAACAAGGTCGCCGTGCAGGTGAGCGCGGAGGACCAGGCCGGCTGGCCAGTCCGGCAGCACCGGGCCGAGTCGCACGTGCAGCACGTCCATCTCCAGCCCATCGCGATCCTCGCTGCCGTGCGCCAGGGCGATGTCGCCGTCCGGGGCGTCGTCGGGCCCGCGTCCGTCACGGGCGGCACTGTCCCGCCGCTGGCGGGGCGTATCCCGCAGTACGGCCTCCGCCTGGTCCAGGGCGGCCGCCACCAGATCCGGCGCGGCGACGTCGATCCGGGCCCGCGGCCCGGGCAGCTGCTCCCAGAGGCTCGCCACCACCAGCGACAGCTCGGGTCCAGGCGATCCACACACCGCCAGGATGTCGGCGTCCGCCGGTGACACCGCCAGCCGCCACCCCCGGGCTCCTGCCAGCCGCTCGACGGCGACCCGGGTCAGCCAGTTCCCGGGCACCTCAATGACCAGCAGGTGGGCGTGCCGGAGGGCGAGCCGCGCCAGCGCACCGCTCACACCCATCGCAGCGCGCCTTCCCGCCAGGCCCACACCACCGCGACGAGCACGCCCGCCAGGAAGACGAACATCTCCACCACGGCGGTGACCCCCAGGTCGGCGACGACGACCGCCCACGGGTACATGAACAGCATCTCCACGTCGAACGCCAGGAAGAGCACCGTCACCAGGTACCAACGAACGTGGTACCGGGACAGGGCGTGCTCCTCGGGGGGCCAGCCGGACTGGAACGCCGAGACCAGCAGCGGCCGACGGGCAATCGCCAGCGCGCGGTGCGCCAGGTAGCAGCCCGCCACGACCACCACGGCGACCAGCGCCATACTCGCCGCCCCTGCGTACATCACGCTTCACCCCGCCCTGCCCCACCCGCGAGGGCGCGGTATCACACTAGGAACCAAAACGGACTTTCCACCTGGAGGGCAGGCTTCCTCACCCGTTTGAGGACCGCCCCCGGCCCCACCCCCCGCAATCTCTCGATGCCCCGGAACGGGGCGCGCCGACACCGCAGCCGGCGGTAGCGAACCCGACACACATTCCGGTAGACATAGTCCATGATGAATGCCATTGATCGCCGGACCTTACTCCGGGTGGCCGGTGCGTCCGCTGGCACCGCCGCCCTCGCCAGCGCCACCGTCGCCCGCGGCAATCCCGCGCAGGCCGCCAGCGGCGCCTTCCGGCACGGCGTCGCCTCCGGCGACCCCCTCCCCAACGGGGTCCTACTCTGGACCCGGCTGACTCCGACCGAGGAGGCCCAACCCGGCTCCGGGCTCGGCCCCGAGGCGCAGGTGTCCTGGCAGATCTCCGCCGACCCAGACTTCACCACACTGATGGCACAGGGGACGACGCCCACCGGGCCCGTGCGGGACCACACCGTTCGCGTCGAGGCAACCGGGCTTGAGCCAGCCACCACGTACTGGTACCGCTTCGGCTACGACGGCGGCTGGTCGCCGACCGGGCGAACGATGACGGCGCCGGATCTGGACGCCGAGATCGATCGCCTGCGATTGGGCGTGGTCTCCTGCTCGAACTGGGAGGGTGGCTACTTCGCGGCCTACCGGTACCTGGCCGAGCGGGGCGACCTGAACCTCGTCGTGCACCTCGGCGACTATCTCTACGAGTACGGCACCGGAGAACTCGGCACCGGGGGCCAGGTCATCCGTCCGGTCAGCCCACCGCACGAGACGCTCACCCTGACCGACTACCGCATCCGCCACGCCACCTACAAGACCGACCCGGACCTGCAGGCCCTGCACGCCGCACTACCGTGGGCGATCACCTGGGACGACCACGAGGTCGCCAACAACTCGTGGTCCGGCGGCGCGGAGAACCACACCGCAGGCGATGAGGGTGACTACGCGGCCCGGATGGCCGCGGCGCGACAGGCGTACCTGGAATGGATGCCCGTACGCGCGGGAGTGGACGGCGCCATCTACCGCCGACTCCGCTTCGGGCGACTGGCCGACCTCTCCATGCTCGACCTGCGGACGTACCGGTCAGAGCAGAACTGGGGCGAGGTCGACGACGCCGACCGGACAATCACCGGTGAGGACCAGATGACCTGGCTGAAGAGCGGTCTGGCCGCCTCCGACACGCGATGGAAGCTGGTCGGCAGCTCGGTGATGATCTCTCGCCTCGATGTCGGCACGCTGCCCGCCTGGCTCCTCGGCCCACTGGGCGAACTGCTGGGTGTGCCACAGAACGGCCTGGTGCTCAACGCCGACCAGTGGGACGGCTACAACGCTGACCGCAACGAGTTGGTCGACCATCTCCGCGCCACCGATACCCGCGACGTCGTCTTCCTCACCGGGGATATCCACACCTCGTGGGCCAACGAACTGACGACGAAAGCCACCGGCCCCTGGTCGCCGGCCGCCGCCGAATTCGTGGTGCCATCGGTGACCACCGACAACGTGGACGACTTCCTGCGGCTACGGCCCAACAACGTCGTCAGCAAGCTCGGTGCGAGCCTGATCCGCGCGACGAATCCACACGTGCGCTGGACCGAGCTGGACGGACACGGTTACGGCGTGTTGGAGGTGACCCAGGCCTCGTGCCGAATGGACTGGTACCACCTGGCGGACCGGACCAAGCCGACCACCTCCAGCCAGTGGGTTGCCGGCTGGTCGGTCGGCGCCGGGTCGGCGAAGCTACGCGAAGAGCATTCGCCCCTATCCTGACCAGCAACACCGAATTTCTATCGATGTTACCCGATTGAAACATTACACCACTAGCACCCCTGACACCCTCATGTCACATTGACGTGCGTCACTGGATTGTCTCCCACCCCACCACCGTCAGGTCCGAACTCTGGGCCGCCTGGATCGAAAGAGACCCCCATGAGACGCTTCGTCCGCACCGCCGTCGCCGCCGCCCTGGTGGCGACGGTGACACTGGTCGCCCCGTCGGCCGCACAGGCCGCAGTCCGCAATCCCGTCCTCTTCGTCCATGGCCTGAGCAGCTCCGCCAGCACGTGGAACACCTGGATCAACAAGTTCAAGGCGGACGGCTACCAGGACTCCGAGCTGTACAACTGGTCCTACGACTGGAAACAGTCCAACGCGACGACCGGATCGAAGCTCATCGCCAAGGTGCAGGAGGTGCTCGACGCGAGCGGCGCCACGAAGGTTGATCTCGTCGCCCACTCGATGGGAGCGCTGAGCTCCCGCTGGTACCTCAAGAACGGCGGCGGAACCGCCACCGTGGACGACTTCGTCTCCGTGGCCGGGGTGAACCACGGAACCGACGTCTCCCTGTTTTGTTTCTTCTACACCTCGTGCCGGGAAATGATTCGCGGCAGCAGCTTCCTCGACTCGCTGAACTCCGGCGACGAGACCCCAGGAAACGTCAACTACGCCACCCTGTGGTCGACCTGCGACGCGCTGATCAACCCCGACAGTTCAGCGAAGCTCGACGGCGCGGTGAACACCTCCGTGGGCTGCAAGGGGCACACCGGCATGAACGACGACTCCAGTAACTACACCAAGGTCCGAGACTTCATCGCCTGACCAGACCGGCCTGCGGTCTACTGTGTTTCTGGCGACGCCACCGCCGGCAGCCCGACGGCGAAGACCTCCCGGGCCAACGCGCTCCGCCAACCGGTCAGGGGCGGGTACTCCAGCACCCGAGACCCGCCCCTGACCGCATTCCACCTCCCGGTCGAAGGGGCTCGCGAAAACTCGGGACGTGAAGGCACCAGCAATCGGTTAGGGTCCCGGCATGGTTACGAGGAATGCCGATCCCACAGTCGGTCTGGTGCAGGTACGCACGGGCACTGAACGCGCGGTGCTCGAATCCTTCCTCGACTTCCACCGCGGCGCGGTGCTGCGCAAGCTGCGTGGGCTCTCCGACACCGATGCCGCCCGCCGCCTGGTGCCGTCCGCGACCACGGTCGCCGGCCTGGTCAAGCACCTCACCCTCGTGGAGCGGAACTGGTTCTCGGCACTACTCGACCCCAGCGGGGGTGAGGTCGTCCAGGCCACCGCGGAGAGCGCACTGGCCAGCTTCACCCTGACCGACGAGGACACCGTCGAGCAGCTTGCGACGGCCTACGCGGCAGAGTGCGCTCGGTCCCGGACGGTGGCAGCCCGATTCGACCTCGATCATGTGGTGCCACAGCCGCAGCTCGGCGAGGTCTCGCTCCGCTGGATCCTGGTGCACGTGACCCAAGAGACGGCTCGGCACACCGGCCACGCCGACATCCTTCGCGAGCTGACCGACGGGTCAACCGGCGCCTTCTGACCGCAGCCCGGCCGCCGGGTTCGGCTGCGCCGTTGTCCGCGCCCGATCCGCCTCCGGATGGTCCGCCGCCCCGTCGACGCGGCAGCAGGGATTAGCCATCGACAGCGCTGTCGCATCATGAGCGGCATGCTGCGGATGCCGTACGCCGGGTGAACAGCACAGTCTCCACCGAGCGGATCGCCAACGACCTGGCCAGCGGCACCCGCTCCTACGGCGCCTGGCGCGACGAGGTCGGCCGGAGTGGCGAGCCGACGGAGCTACCACACACCCGGGTCTGTGCGGACTTCGTCCCCCACGCCTGGCCGCAGCCCGCCCGCGAGGCCGTCGAGCGGGCGGGCACATCGCTGGCGTACGCCTGGACCTGGCGGCCAACCGTCTCCATCTCACCTGGTACTGATGACGCCCTGCCAGGGATCAAGCAACAGCAGTCCGTAGCGCGTCAAAGGGCCCGGCGCACGCTTCACCCACGTGTGCGGCGGAGGATGTGATGATCAGGTACGACAGTGGCCCTGCACGGCAGCCAGGTCACCACCCCTTGAATAGGGCTCGTTATGCCGCGGTCACCCTTCGCACCATTCACTGCGCACGAAACGTTGGCGTCTGCTGCACCGATAGGTGACATCTGAGATGGCTTGCCCTGCGGGCAGGCTGGAAGGACGTCGCTGTGCCCAAGCCTTACCCCCGAGAGTTCCGTGATGACGTCGTGCGTGTGGCTCGTGACCGCGAGGCGGGAGTGACGGTCGAGCAGATCGCGAAGGACTGCCTTCATCGCTTCCCAGAGGACCGAGCATGATGTGCCGCATGCAGCGCGACCTGCCGGGCCCGTGGGTACCCGAGTCCTGGTTCTACAAGTGGCGTGATCGGCCACCAACGCGCCGCGATGACCGGCGTGTCCGGTTGGCGGTCCGCGGGTCCAGAAGGTGTTCGACGACTTGGGTGGCACCTATGGCCGCCCGCGCATCGGCATCGAGCTGCGCGAGTCCGGCTGGCAGGTCTCCGACAACACGATCGCGCAGCTCATGGCCGAGCTGGGCTTGGCCGCCCGGGTCAAGCGCCGCCGACGGGGCTTGACCCGCCAAGGTAAGCATCCGGCCGCATCGGACCTGGTCAGGCGGATGTTCACCGCGTTTGGCGCCGGATGTCGCCTGGTACGGCGACATGACCGAGATCCACACCGACGAGGGCAGGCGATACCTGGTCACGGTCATCGACCTGTACTCGCGTCGGATCCGCGGCTACGCCACGGCGCCCAGCACGACGCCGGGCTGGTCGTCGCCGCGCTGAACACGGCCGCCGTGACCCGCGACGGCAGCATCGAAGGGGTGATCTTCCACAGCGACAGAGGCAGCGAAGGCTCGACGGACGAAACCTCACCAGGCCCGGTGGCTACCAGAGGAACACCCGTTCAGCATCGTCCGATCATGCCGCGCCGCGTCGAGCAGCCGCCTGACCATCCATCACCGCACACCCCGAACAACCGGACTCTACGGCAGGTCGAGGAGTTGCTCGTAGAAGCCGCCGATCTGGCGGTGCCGGTCGATGAGGTGGATTTCAAGGATCCAGTGGCAGGTGCGCCCGGTGCGATCGAGGCGTCGCATCGGGTCGGTGCTGCCCTCGGCAATGTAGTACTCGATGTCGTCGCCGCTGATGCGTTCATGGGGGAACTCGCCGACGAGGTGACCGGCGTGCGGTCCGCCGTACTCCCAGCCGCGTTCGGCGGTTAGGCGCAGGATCTCGGCGAACAGTTGCTCGCCGGTGATGTCAGGGTGCTGATGGAAATGCCGCCGCCCAGCGTCGAACACCTCAGGGAGATCCTCGAGGAGGCGGCGTTTGACGGGGTCGTCGCCGAGGATGAAGGTGCGGCCGAAGTCGGCTTCCCATCCGTCGAAGATGGGACCGAAGTCGCAGAAGACGATGTCGTCGGTCTCGATGACGCGGTCGGGCGGGTTCTGCCGGTAAGGCTGGAGCGTGTGCGGTCCTGATCGAACGATGCGCTTGTGCCAGAACCTGCGTACGTCGAACATCTCGTTGGCCAGGTCGCGAATGTGGTCGCTGACCTCCCGGTCGCTGCGGCCTGCGGCGATCACCCCTCGCCGCTCGACCTCGGCGAACAGGGCGACGGCCCTCGCTTCGGCGTCCAGGAGCCGCCCGGCCCGTTCGGCCTCGGTAGGGGTTGTCGTCATGGTCGTCACCGTTCCGATGGGTGGTGTGCGGTCAGCAGCACGAGCGAGCCCGTCGACGTGCCGCAGGAAGGTTACGGCGGATTGGCGGCACGGGCGCGCTTCGAGGACCTCCTCCGGAGGCCCTCGGTAGGCCTCGGTGAGCCAGTCGACGCAGCCGAGCGGAATCGCAAGCGCGGTCACCTCGGCCGGCTATCGAGACCGGTAACCAGGCGTTCGACGGGCGTGGTGCCGGCGGGGTTTCGGCGGCGATGAGCTCAGGCACGCGCTTAGTGAATCACAACCGCTCCAGGCTCGCCGGGTGGTAGTTGATCTCGGTCATCTCGCTCCAGGCGGAGCCGACGTCGGCTCCGCCTGGAGCGAGATGCGGGGTAGCGGTCTTCTCCGAGGCCCCGGCGGCGCGGTGCCAGTCCCGGCACATCTCGGCATCCCCGACATGTCGGATGGGTCACTCCTTAGCGCAATTGCTGCTCGTGGGAATTACGCGTTCTCGATCCGCACTCAAACTTCCTCCGCGCAGATCGAGAAGGCAGCCGTTTTGCCTGGTCGGCCACGTGAATGAGCGACACCAGCCCGCCGGGTACACAACCTGGAAACACCTCATTCACATCAGCGCTTGTGTAACGACTAGATGTCGACTAGCCTCGTCGGAGAGCAAAGACGGGGGGAAGCTCATGTCTCGACGCCGAATACTTGCTATTGGCGATAGCATCAGGCTCGTACCGAAAGCAAAGATGGCAGATGTCGATGTCGTTTACATGCAGAAGCCATCACAGTTTGACTCGACCCTGATTGCACACTGCCAGCAGATTGTTCTGGTCGACTACCAGCACATCCCAACTGCTGTCGCCATGGCAACAGCCCTGCACAAGACCGCACCTGTGGTGCGAATTGTCACGCAGACGGAAGCAGCACAGTTGGTTGCGGGCCACTTGACCGATGCGCTGGGCCTACTGGGAACAACCGAACATACGGCCCGACTGTTGCACGACAAGTCGTCCATGCGGGCACTGCTCAACGAGCACGACATCGGGCCGGTGCCGTTCGTTTCGAATCCTTCCCGGGCTCAGCTTCGGGAGTTTGTCGCCTCGCACGGGCCAGCAGTCATCAAACCCACCATGGGGTCGGGCAGTCTCGGCGTACGCCGGATAAGCTCGCTCGAAGAGATTGATGACGTGTGGGCCTGGTGCCAGACGGTTGATCTCGGCGATTTTCTGGTCGAGAAATGCCTCGTCGGGCCGGAGTGTAGCGTAGAGGCGTTCTCCGTGGACGGACGGCACAGGATCATCGCCGTGACCGCCAAGGAGACCGACGGCGGCAGCGTCGAGATCGGGCACGCCATTCCGGCGTCGATCGCGGACACGGAACTCGGGCAGATTCACGATCTGACCGTGCGCCTCCTCGATGCGGTCGGGCTGACGGACGGGCCCTCGCACACCGAGCTGATCCTCACGGCCGACGGGCCACGCATCGTCGAATCACACACCCGACGTGGTGGTGACCAGATCAACGAGCTGGTCAAGCTGGTATACGGCATCGATATGGAAGAAGCCACGTATCGCCTGGTGAACGGGGGTGATCCGCTGCCAGATCCCCTACCACCCGCCCGCGGCGCGGCTGTCATCCACTTTCTGGCGGCCTCCCCCGGGATCGTCACCTCAGTTTCCGGTGTGGACACAGCGAGGTCGGCCCGGGGAGTCGTGAAGGTTGTCGTTCAGGTCGAGCCCGGAGCCACCGTATCGGAGCTCAGGTGGTCCGACGATCGCTGTGGATATGTCATCGTTCACGCCGAGGACCTCGATACGGCTCTCGACCTCGCGCGCGAAGCCGCCGGCCATGTGGTGATCTCCACCGACCCGATCACGGGCGACGCCGGCGCGGCGCCTGCAGTCGAAACGCTCAGCGAAATCCTGCGTCCGTACGACGAGGTCTTGAACCCGTACCGCGTTTCCTCCGACATTCGCTGACCCGACCTTCCAACTCGGTCGTACGAATTCCGGGGCTTTCACGCCTGCAGTCGTATCCGGGCTGAGTACCCCTTGTAGTTTGGAGCAGTGGTATGGCCATGGGGCCGAAGACGAGCATGCTCTCCTACACCCAGGAAAGCATATGGCTTCTACATAAAATAGCTAAATCCGATGAGCCGGCCTACAACGAATCCGTCGCCTTCGAAATTAAGGGACCGCTCGATCCTGACGCCTTACGTAGTTCCGTGGGCGCAACAGTCCAGCGCCACGAAGTTCTCCGCACGACCTTCGTCGATACGGCGACGGGGCCGCGTGCCGAAATCCACGAATCCACGCCCGACTGCCTGACCTTCGCCGATCTGCGGGACGAGCCGGCCCACACGGCCCACGTTCAAGCCGACGAACTGGTGGCGCGACATCACCGACTTCCGTTCGATTTCGGGGCCGCCCCATTACTGCGCACCATGCTGGTGGCGTTACCCGGCGAGGCGTGGATTCTCGCCCTGACGGCTCACCACATCATCATCGACGACTGGAGCATTCGGCTGATCCTGAACGAGATCGCCGAGAACTATCAGTCACTCGTTGCCACGGGCCGGATTCCGGAGAAACCAGTTTCGGGAGCGACATTCCGTCAGTTCGTCACCGCGAGCCGGGAACTCCACGACACCTATCGCCAGGCAGAGAAGATCGACCGATGGCGCCAGTCGCTGCTGAACCGCCCGGAAGTGCTTGGCCTACCCCTGGACCGACCGCGACCGCCAACTCAGACGTTCCGCGGCGACAGCACCACCGTTACCGTCCCGCGGGCGGTCATCGAACCGCTGCTGCGTGAGTCCGCGCGCACGTGCCGCAGCACGGCCTTCTCCGTTTTCCTGGCCGCATACGCCGTCCTGCTCCAGCGCTACACACGTCAGGACGGGTTCGTCATCGGTACCACGGTGCTCAACCGGCCGAGCGATGCGGACCTGGAGCAAGTCGGCTGCTACGTCAACACCCTCCCGCTGCTCGTCCCGGTGAACCCCGAGGACACCTTCCGCACGGTGTTGGGAGATGCCCAGACGGCCGCGAATCGACTGCTGGACGACGGCGACGTCCCCTATCCGAAGCTCATTGAGGCGCTCGGGGTGGAGCGACCGCGGAACCACAACCCCCTCTTCCAGACCATGCTGACCATGCTCGGCGGCCATCCTGTGATCGACCTCGGGGCGGGCCTGACGTCGGTGTATCGCTCTGTCCGCCGGACCGCGGCGAAGTTCGACCTGATGCTCTACATCAGCGTGACCGAGGCGGACTACGAGTTCGAGGTCGAGTTCAACAGCAACCTGTTCACCCGGGAGACCGCCGAGCGCCTGGTGCGCAACTACGCGCAACTGCTGGCCTCGCTGGCGGCCAACGGCATCGACACCGCCGTGAGTGTGCCGTCGATGCTGCGCGAGGAGGAGCGCCGCCTCATCCTCGACGACTGGAACGACACGCGGACCGAGTACCCCGCCGGCACGGTCGTCGACATCATCGAAGAGCAGGTCCGCCGGTCCCCAGCGGCTCTCGCAGTGGAGTTCGGAGACACGCGGTGGACTTACGAGAGGCTGAACCACGAGGCGAACCGGGTGGCGAACCGGATCCGCCGGGTGCTGGAGGCAGCGAAGGCGGGCCCCTTCGTCGGCGTGTACATGGAGCGCTCGGTGGAGATGGTCGTCGCGCTGCTCGCCATCGTCAAGGCGGGCTACGCGTACGTGCCGATCGACCCCGACTACCCGCAGGCTCGCGTCGACTTCATGATTCGGGACGCCGATCTGCCGCTTATTCTCACTCAGGAACGGCATCGCAGCGCGCTCAGCAGCACCACAGCGCAGGTGCTGGTCCTGCCGGATCCGACGCTACGCGACGAGGGCGACACGAATCCCGACCGCCGGTCGGACCCTGATTCACCGGTATACATGATCTACACGTCCGGATCGACCGGGCAACCGAAGGGTGTCATCAACCGGCACAGCGCCCTGAGTAACCGCCTCCACTGGATGCAGTCGGCCTACCCGCTACACGGCGACGGGGAAGACGGCGTCCGCGGCGATCGGGTCCTGCAGAAGACTCCTTACAGCTTCGATGTCTCGGTCTGGGAGTTCTTCTGGCCGCTGATGTTCGGCGCCGCGATCGTGGTGGCGAAGCCGGGTGGGCATCGCGATCCCGACTACCTTGCCGAGCTGATCCACTCCAGCGCGGTCTCGACCGTGCACTTCGTCCCCTCCATGCTGAACGTCTTCCTGGAGGTGGAAGCACTCGCCGAACGATGTGGCACCCTCAAGCGGGTCATCTGTAGCGGAGAGGCGTTGCCACACCGGACCGTCGACGTCTTTTTCACCACGCTCCCGTCCTGCGAGCTGCACAATCTCTACGGCCCGACGGAGGCGGCGATCGACGTCTCCTCCTGGGCCTGCACGCCCGACTATCCGGCGAAGCTGGTCCCCATCGGTCAGCCCATCGCGAACGTTCGGCTCTATGTCCTCGACGAGAACCTGCGCCTTCAGCCCATCGGTGTGCCCGGCGAACTGTGCATCGGGGGCGTGGCCGTGGCGACCGGATATCACCGTCGGGACGAACTCAGTGCGCGAGTGTTCGTCATCGACCCGCACAGCCCGACGCCCGGTGGACGTCTTTACCGCACGGGCGACCTGGCCCGATTCCTGCCCGACGGCCAGATCCAGTATCTCGGCCGTATCGACAACCAGGTCAAGCTGCACGGCCTGCGGGTAGAGCCGGACGAGATCGCCGCGGTCCTGCGCCAGATCGAAGCGGTTCAGGATGCCGCGGTCGTCGTGTGCGACTCAGGGAGCTCACAGGCGCTGGCCGCGTACGTCGTCTGCTCCACGTTCGATCCGGACGACCTGCGCGGACGCCTGCGGGTGATGCTGCCGGAGTTCCTCGTCCCCCAATACATCATCGAGGTCCCGGCGCTGCCCACGACCCCGAACGGCAAGCTGGATCGGCGGGCCCTGCCAGATCCGACCACGGTCGCCGTGCTCCCCGCCGCTCGATCCAATGTCACGCCCTCGACGGAGGCCGAGCGGGACGTGGCCCGGGTCTGGCAGGAGGTTCTCGGACTCAGCGGCCCACTCGGTGTAGAGAGCAACTTCTTCACACTGGGCGGGGATTCGATCATGGCGCTGCGGGTCGTGTCCCGCCTGCGAACCGCCGGCTACGCGGTAAGCGTGCAAGACGTGTTCGGCGGCACGACGATCAAGGAACTGGCCGCATCACTGACCCGGGACGTGGCGCCGTCCGCGAGTCTCGGCGTGAAGGCATTCGCGCAGGTATCCGAGGAGGACAAGTCCCTGCTACCGCCGACGGCGGACGATGCCTGGCCGCTGACGAAGCTTCAATCCGGCATGATCTACCACTCGCTGCTGGACGAGGACTCGCCCATCTACCACGACATCTTCGACTATGAGCTGGTCGGCGGTGCCGACGTCGCTCATCTGAGCCGGGCTGTCCGGGAGACCGTGCGGAGACGGGCACAATTGCGCTCCTACTTCGATCTCGAACGTTTCAACGAGCCGCTCCAGGTCGTGCTGCCAGCGGATGTGGCCGGTGCCCGGCCGTCGATGAACCTGGTGGATATCTCTCACCTGCCCGAAAGCGCCCAGGACCAGATCATCGAGAACTGGGTCGAGAACGAGAAACAGCACCCCTTCGACCTCGCGAAGCCGCCGATCCGCTTCTGCCTCCATGTCCGATCGGCGGGCCGGGTCAACCTGGCGCTCTCGTTCCACCATGCGATCCTGGACGGCTGGAGCGCCGCACTCGTCGTCAATGAGATCAGGCGTCGCTACGCCGAACTCTCGGCCGGCCGGACGCCGGACCCGGCGGTCTCGGCGGAGCCCAGTTATGGGGCGTACGTGGCGCTGGAGCGCGCAAGCGGCAAGCGATCGGAGAACCAAGCCGCCTGGCGGTCTCTGCTCGGCGGCTTCGCTGCGACGTTCCTGGCCGGTCGACCTGGGTCCGTCTCCGCGAGTGAGATTGAGACCTCGCTCCTCGAACGGACCGTTCCGGCGGCCCTGGAGCGGCGCATTCGCTCGCGGGCGGCCTCTCTCGGCATCCCGCTCAAGTCGCTGTACCTGGCCGCGCACTGCGAGTCGGTCGCTCGTCACACCGGCATCAACCGGGTGGTGACCGGTCTGGTGGCCAACGGACGGCCGGAGATTCCCGGCAGCGCCGACATGGTGGGCCTGTTCCTGAACACCCTGCCGTTCCCGGTCAACGTCGGCGACGCTGACAACTCGACGCTGCCGACCGCGGTCTTCGAGCGAGAACGTGAACTCATCCCGCTCCAGAACTTCCCACTGGCCGACATCGAGCAGCAGCACGGAGGCCCGCTGTTCGACGTGGCCTTCAACTACACCGATTTCCACACCTACGCCGATGCTCGGGGGTCAGTGTCGGTCGTAAGCGCCCGGTACTTCGAGCTCACGAACTTCCCGATGACCGTTCACGTGCACTGGGACCATTTCGCGCAGTCGATGCAGGTCGCCGTGTCCCACGACTTAACGCGGATCAAGGCCGCCACCGTGGAGACGTTCCTGGACGACTTCCTGTCAGCCCTGGTCGGATACGACACGGACGCGACGGCGAGCGGCGACGTCCATGAGAGCGAGCGGGTGGTCGCCGGCGTGATCGCGCAGGCGATCGGCCGGGAGGAACTCGAGGCAGGTGAGAACTACCTGGAAGCCGGCGTCGACTCGATCACCTCGATCCGCATCCTCGTCAAGTTGCGTAAGCTGTTCCCCCAGGTCGCGATGCGCGATGTGATGGAAGCACGCACGGTAGGGGCCCTGGTCCAACGCATCGGGTTGCAAGAACGCACCGCCGAGGCAACACACGCGTCACCCGGCTGGGCGGCCGTGGCAGCCGACACGAGTGCCACCACCTGGCCGACAGGCGTTGTCGACGGTTACCCGATCACCGCCACCCAGCTACACATGATCGAGGCGACCCGCCGGGACTCGGCCCAGTCCGCCTATCACGACGTCTTCGCGTACTCCGTATCACTGCCGCTCGACGAGCCGGTGCTTCGTGCCCAACTGCGGCGTATGATCGACTCCTGCGAAACGATGCGTACCGCGTTCCACCTGGAGGCATCACCCGTTCCGATGCAACTCGTCCACGCCTCAGTCGAGCCCTCCCTCACCGTCCTGGACGCAGTCGGAAACGCCGAGGCAGCTAACGAATGGTTCGAGCGCGAGCGCGGTTCCGGGTTCGACTGGGACCGGCCGGGGCTCATCAGATTCGCTGCCCACCGGACCGCTGCCGAGCGGTTCATCCTGTCCCTCAGCTTCCACCACGCCATCATCGACGGGTGGAGCCTGTCGCTGCTCGTGCGGGATCTGCTGCTCTCGTACGCGGCGGCGTTGAACGGCGACGCGCCGGCGGAAACCGCCAGCGTCGAGCGGCGGTCCGACGCGTTCCGGGACTACGTCACGGCGGAGGTGGCAGCACGCGCATCGAGGGAATCTCGGAACTTCTGGCGTGGCCTCCTCGCGGATCACCCCGGAACAACTCTGCCCTGCTACCGCTCCGACGGTAGCGACGTACGCTGGGCGGAGACGACCCTGGCCATCCCTGACGCCCGGGAGGCGCAGCTACGGGAAGTGGCTCACCGCGTCGGCCTTCCGCTCAAGCACGTGCTACTGGCGGCCCACCTGCGCGTGCTGGCACTGCTCACCGGCGACTCGGACGTCGTGAGCGGCGTGTTCACTCACGGCCGCCCGGAAACCGAAGACGCCGAAGCGCTGGTCGGGATGTTCCTTCAGTTCCAACCCCACCGGGTACGGATCGGCACACAGACGTGGCTGGAGATCACCGAGCAGGTGTTCGCGTCCGAAATGCGTGCGGTCGCCCATCGCGAATGCGCCGCCTCGGCGGCGATGGCCGGTGAGCTTCGCTACGCCGCGCTGTTCAACTACACCGAATTTCCCGCCTACACGGAGGTTTCCACTGAGCAGGGTCACCTCACCGACGTCCGGTGGTTCGAGCACACCGATGCGCCGTTCCTGGCGACCGTGGGCCGGGATCCCGCCAGTTCCACCCTGGAGATCACCCTCAACGCGGACGGAAGGATACTTCCACCGGCCGTGATCGAGGACGTGGCCCGTCTCTACTCGGCCGTCCTCGCGCAGGTCGCCGAGGAACCCGAGAGTCAGGTTCAGGCGTTCACCGCCGAGATCAAGAAGTGCACCGAACGCCTCCGCGCCCGGCAGCGCCCGCCTATCTGAGATGGAGAGCACCATGAACACCTTCCGCAACCCCCCGCAGATCGCAGCGCCGCTCGCCGCCTACTCCCATCAGGCGGAGATCACGGGGTCGGTCAGGTGGCTCGTGCTCTCCGGCCAGGTCGGGATGACGCCCGCCGGTGAGCTTCCCGACGATCCGATCGAGCAGTTCGGCCTGGCGTTGGAGAACGTAGCGGCCAACCTGGCGGCTGCCGGCATGCGTCCGGAGGACCTGGTCAAACTGACGATCTACCTCGTCGGCGAGATTGACCTGCACCGTCGGAGGCAACGACTGAGCGCATGGCTGAACGACCTGCGGCCCTGCATGACTGTCCTGACCGTCGCCGGTCTGGCCACACCTGACCTGCGCGTCGAGATCGAGGCCATCGCCTGCGCCGAAGAAACTTCGACCATCGGGAGCCAACAGTGATCATCGACTCCACGACCCAGGGCATCCAGACCTTCCCCCAGCCCGACGGCTACCGCATCCACTTCCGGGTGTGGGGATCCGAGACCGCAGCCGACCTCGTGGTGATGCTGCACGGCGGCATGAGCCACTCCGGCTGGCAGGCGCCGCTGGGAAACCGGATCGCCGAAGAGACCGACGACATAGGATTCCTGGCAGTAGACCTGCGCGGCTCCGGGCTGAACGCAACGCCCGGGCACATCCCCGACGGTGACCTGGCCGTCAGCGACATCGTGGAGCTGTTGCGGAGTCTGAAGGCGGCGCGGCCCGATACCAGGATCCACCTCGCCGGGTGGTGTTTCGGGGCTCAGGTGGCAACCGTCGCCGCGGCGCGGCTCGCCGACCGGCCCACGCTCTCCAGCCTGTTGATGGTCTGCCCCGGCTTTTTCTTCACCGAGCGGTACGAGGACGTACTCGACCGGTCGGTCGACGCGGCGATCGAGGCCGTCGAGCGGCTCTCCGTCAGCGTCGCGCCGGAACACCCCTTCATCCGCATTCCACTTCGTCCCACCGATTTCACCGACCGCCCGGAGCTGCTCGCCGCCATCGAGGCCGACCAGCTCAAGCTCTCGCACGTCACGGTCGGCACGATCGACTCCTGGGGGGAGATCGCCGAGCGCTCCGAGAAGGACTACGGCCAGATCGGGCCACTACCGGTATGGGCGGTCTTCGGCAAACGGGACCGGCTGGTCGACAATGCCCGGGTGGCGGAATTCCTCCGGACCCACCCGGACGTCGAGGTGCACGAACTCGCCACCGGCCACGCCATCCACTTTGAGCAACCCGCCGCCCTCGCGGGGCTGCTCGTTGACTTCATCCGAAAAGGGCAGTCTTGAAAATGACGGTGGGGCGTTACTGGACGACATTGTCCGCCCCGGGCGCGTGGCGGTTCGTCCTGCCCGGCATTCTGGCCAGATTCCCGATCGGGATGACCAGCATTAGCATTCTGCTCTTCGTCTCCGCCACCCGAGAGGATTACGGCATCGCCGGCGCCCTGACGGCCGCAGCCGCGATCGGATACGCCGTGGCCGCGCCGCAGTTGGCCCGCCTGTCCGACCGGGTGGGACAACGCAAGGTCCTGCTCTCCTGCGCAGTGGCATGCGCCGCAAGCGGCACCACGTTCGTGATCAGCACGCAGCGCCCGGGCGCACCCATCTGGGTCCTGTTCGCCACAGCCGCCACCATGGGAGCGGCGACCCCGGCGATCGGGTCGATGGTGCGGGCAAGATGGAGCGCTCTGCTGGACGGCTCAACGCTCAAGGTGACGGCCTTCGCACTCGAATCGGTCATCGACGAAGTCATCTTCATCGTCGGCCCCGTCGTCGCCACCGTCCTCGCCACGGGAGTGGACCCGGCCGCGGGTGTCATCACCTCGGTGGTTCTGATCTGTGGCGGCAGCGTCCTGCTCTCGCTCAGCGAACGGACCGAGCCTCCTCGCAAGATCGGAGCCCCGGACGTCGGAAGCGCCCTGTTCCTCGGGCCCGTTGCCGTCTTCGCCGGGATCAACCTGTGCTTCGGCGGCATCTGGGGCGCGATCGACATCGCGACCATCTCCTTCGCCGCGGCTCTGCAGCGCGATGTCATGGTCGGCGTGCTGCTGGCGGTCTACGCGATCGGCGGACTGGTGGGCGGAATCGCGTTCGGCTCCCGTGACTGGCCAGTTCCGATGCCGCGGATCGTTCAGATCTCGACGCTGGCCATGACGGCGGGCCTCATACCGATGCTCCTGGCGCACACCTTCCTTCAGGCCGGTCTGGTGCTTCTCATCGCTGGCATCGCCTCGGCACCGGCCATGATCGCCGCAATGACGCTGGTCGCGGACGGAGTGCCGGCCTCCCGTCGAACTGAGGCGATGGCCTGGCAGTCGACGGCCCTCTGGCTCGGCGTGGCATCCGGCTCTTCGGCCGGCGGTCATCTCGCTGACTCACACGGCGCTTCCGCCGCATACACCTTCGCGATCGCCTGTGGGGCGGTCGGCTTCGTCATCACGATGGTCGGCCGCCGCCTCATGCAGCGGCACCAGGTCGAGCATTCAGCCCCACCCCCCATCAGCTCTTCCCACTCCACGGAGGCGAGCAACCGATGACCATCAGCACTCGCCGCCGGGCCGACGCCCTGCGCATGACGTGGCTGACCAAGAGGATCCGAGCAAAAGCAACGGACAGCGACCCTCAGATCTGCGGTGCGCCGGCGCTCCGTACGTCCCACGCGGAAATCACCTACGCCGAACTGTGGGAACGGGCGCAGGAGGTGAGCGGGGAACTCTCGGCGCTCGGCGTGAGACCTGGCCACATCGTCGCGATCCAGCTGCCATCGAGCCCGGACGTCGTCGTCGTGTGGCTTGCCAGCTGGCTGGCCGGTGCGGCCTTCCTTCCGTTGGACGCAACGGTTCCTCACGACTACCGGGACCAACTGCTGACCACCTCCGGCGCTGCGGCCATCGTCGATGACCAGGGTGCCCGGTCACTCACCGACGACGCGGCGCGGCACGTAACAGGATCGAACGACCAGCTGGCGTACGTCATCTACACCTCCGGATCGACCGGAGCGCCAAAGGGCGTGCTTGTCGGGCACGACGCGCTCGCCAGTCACACCGCCGCCGTGACGGACCTCCTCGGGCTGCGACACGGCGACACGGTGCTGCAGTTCGCGGGGCTCGGGTTCGACGTCGCCCAGGAGGAGATCTGGCCCACTCTCGCCGTGGGCGGCACGGTCGCCTTCCTTGACTCCCCCGCCAGGGCATTCAGTCCGGCGGAGCTTGCCGGCCACGTCCGTGACCTCGGTGTGTCGGCTCTGCAGCTACCCACCGCCTATTGGCGCCTGATCTGCGCACAGATGCAGACGACGGAGAACTCCGACCTGTCGTTCGCAGGCGTCCACACCGTCGTCATCGGCGGCGAGGGCGCCAGCACCAAAGACGCACGAGCGCACCGGGCCAGCCCGCTGGCCCACTGCACCCTGGTGAACGGCTACGGTCCGACCGAGACCGTGGTGACCTGCACCGCTTTCGTTCTCCGTCCGGATGATCCGATTCCCGCCACGGTCGGCCTGCCGATCGGGGACGCGGTGGGGGACCGTCACGTGTACGTGCTCGACGCCGATGGCCGCCCCACCGCGCCCACGGCCTCTGGCGAACTCTGGATCGGCGGTGACCCACTTGCCACCGGATACCTCGACGACCCGGTGCGAACCGCCCAGCGTTTCCAGCCCGACCCGTTCGCCGCAGCGAGGAACGGGAAGATGTACCGCACCGGTGACCTGGTGGTACGCCGACCGAAGGGTGAGCTGGAGTTCCTCGGTCGTCTCGACAACCAAGTCAAGGTGCGTGGATACCGCATCGAACTTGACGAGGTGGAGCAGAAACTCCTGGACGTTCCGGGCGTCACAGCCGCGGCAGTGATAGCGCCCGATGACGGCGTCGGCGGACAAACCCTCGTTGCCGCGGCTTCCGTGGCCCCGAACGGGCCGACACGCCACCAGATCCTGGACCACCTGCTCGAACACCTGCCCCGGCATATGGTTCCCGCTCGAGTCGACGTGTACGACCAGCTTCCGGTGACCAACTCCGGCAAGATCGACCGACGGGCCGTCGCCGCCCTGGCCACCGCCCGTCGGACCTCCGTCGAGCCGATCCAGTCGTCGACCGACACCTCCGCCGACGCTGACGCCCTCGATGTGCTCATCGGAACGGTCCGCAGCACGCTCCGCATATCTGACTTCAGCCCCGATGACGACTTTCTCGCCTCCGGTGGGGACTCCCTGGCCGCTCTTCGGGTGAGCGGCTCGTTGCGAGAGCTCGGTTGGCGACTGCGGGCCTCCGACCTCATGGCCGAGAAGGAGGCACGGGCGGTCGCCACTCGGATGGCACGGGCGTGAGGGCCGCAAGTCCCGACGAGACATCGACAGCCGACCTTGCAACCCGCCACTGGAGGAGTTCCGTGACAACCGAATCTTTAGGTCAACAGCTGGCGACGTGGATCGAAAGTGAGGAGTTCTCCTGTCTCGGAGCCAAAGCGTCGCTGCGGCGCGGGAGTCTGCGCCATGTCGAGGTCGGCGTGATGGGCGAGGCCGACACCACCGAGGCGCTTCACGGAGCCCTGGCCGACTTCGCCTCCCACGACCTCAATCCTCGCCAGAACTTCGCGACGCTCGTGGCCGTCTTCGAAGGTCCAGGTGGGCTGTCGGAGCCCGACTTCCACGACTTGTTGTGGCGGCAGCTCGCCGAGCTGCACGCCCTTGACATGAAACGCGGATACACCTGGGCGGACGGCGCCGATTCCGATCCAAACTCGCCGAAGTTCGGGTTCAGCCTTGCCGGCCATCCCTTCTTCATCGTGGGCCTGCACCAGCAGTCGTCAAGGATCACCAGGCGTTTCCCGTTCCTAGCAGTCGCCTTCAACTCGCACCACCAGTTCAAGCGGCTGGTGAACAACGGTGTCTACGGCGGTCTCCAGGAGCGCATCCGGGCCCGGGAAATGCGGCTACAGCAGTCGATCAACCCAAACCTGGCCGACTTCGGCATGGCCTCAGAAGCACGCCAGTACTCCGGCATGCGGACGGATGAGGACTGGCGCTGCCCGTTCCGGGCGGAGGCGACCTGAAATCGCAGCCCGGTTGCCCCTTCAGGACACAGCCCCGATCCGTTAGGTGTCGAAGCCTGCCAGGTGGAGACGTTCCGGCTGGCCGGGCTTACGGGCGTGCACGCCCGTAAGCCCGGCCAGCCGGTTTCGGAACGACGTGCCGCCTCCGTCCCGTTGGACGATGCGATCAGCCGGCGGGTGGCTATGGACGGTTGACGAGGCTGGTGTCGACGAGGTGTCGGCCCGGCGGGCCAATGTGCGTAACCCGACTTGGCTCACGGTCTGCTGATTCGGGGGTCTGTGGGGCTGTGACCTCGGGTGTTGTGTCGGGAGGCACGCACTAAACGGGCTGGTTCTATCGTGTCGGTCGTGGCGTACCTGAGGACGGTGAAGACGGCTTCCGGGGCGCGGGCGGTGCAGATCGTGCATTCCCAGCGGCGGGGATCGCGGGACATCGAGCACATCGGGTCTGCGCACACGGACGCGGACCTGGAGTTGCTCAAGGCGGTGGCGCGGCAGCGGATGGCCACGGGGCAGGGCGAGTTGGACCTGCGTCTGCCGGACAGCCCGGCTAACGGGGGTGCCCCGTTGCCGATCACGTCCACGCGGGCCGGGCATCTGCTGGACGCGTTGGGCCGCGGGTACGACGCGCTGGGGTTCGCCGCTCGTTTGAGGCCCGGGTTCGCCGCCAGGTGGCGTCCTGGTGGGCTCGGGCCAGCACCGCGACTGCCTGAACCAGTTCACTGTCGTGTGGCAGCGACCGGTGAACGTGGGCGTCGGTGCGCAGGATGTTGGCCAGCACCACCGCGTCGGCGTGGTCGGACTTCTTGCCCGACACCGAATGCCGTTCGCGGCAGCGGGCCACCGCCATCGGGTTGATCGAGTACACCCGCCGGCCGCTTGCGCGCAGCGCCGCGACCAGTAACCCACGCGGGGTCTCGATCGCCACCGGGACCGGCTCGGCGGTGCTGTCGCCGGCGGCGGCCAGCATCTCGACCAGCGTGGTGAATCCGTCCAAGTCATCGCCGATACGGCCCTTGGCGACCAAACGACCGTGCTCGTCGACCAGAGCAACGTCGTGGTGCCGTTCTGACCAGTCGATGCCGCAGTACACCGCCAACTCCTACTCCCTTCTCGCCTGCCCATCGGGCATGCAACCCTGGCGGAAACGCGCGGCGCCCTAATGACGAGGCTCTGTGGCCTACCCTCCGATGAGCCGTTCGCGATCCCAGCGACCCGCACGGTCCCGGTCTTCGCAGTCAGAGCTCGTCGGCTCCCGGTATGCGAGGTGTTCGCCGTGCGGGGCGGGCTACAACCACGATCAACATCCTGCCCAAAGGTCACGAGGTAGTCCGGCCCCGCCCAGATCCGCCGGTCTTGCACGAGACCTGACACGGTCCCGAGGTGTGCAGGCATGTCCCCGACGGGCCGGACCACCGACGAACGGCTCACCGAGCCCACGCCGCCGATCTTTTTAAGGGTCTCAAGGGACCAGGTAACGGGCAGGCATCCCATGGACCACGGCGGGCCGTTCGGGACTCATTAGGTAACGGGTCGGGGGGTGGTGCACAATCGCATAGATACAACTTTGAGGCCCTGACCAGAGTTTCCACTGGTCAGGGCCTCAAATATGTGGAGCTGAGGGGATTTGAACCCCTGACCCCCTCGATGCGAACGAGGTGCGCTACCGGTCTGCGCCACAGCCCCTCCGCCGGCCTACCGGCGTGGGTCCCACTCGGCATTCACCGAGCGGGCCGGCGCTAAGGCTAACAGGTCGCTGGGCCAACCTGCGAATTACCCCCGACGCGGCGAAGGGGTGTACCACGAGCCGAGCGGGTGGAACACCCGGTCCGGCCGGGCGGGCGCTCCGAGGTCAGGCCGGGTGGGCACCACGGCCGGACTGGTACGGGCGCCCGCGGAGGCCGCCGGCCCGCCGGTAGGAGACGGTCCCGCCGTTCGCCGCCGCCGGCAGGTCCGCCGGCCGGTCCAGGCCCATCGCGGTACGGCGCACCGACTCCCGTTGGGCCGCGAGGCGGCGCTGTGCTTCACGCCGGGACGCCGCCCGGCGTGCCTGCTCACGCCGCACCTCGGCTTGACGGGCGGCCAGCCAGGCTGCCTCGCGAGCTTCGATGCGCCGGCGGCGCTGGTCAGCGAGGGCACGGGAGCGCAGGTGGGCGACGTAGACCAGGAGCAGAGTGCCGGTGACCGCGAAGCCGATCCAGAATCCGGGGCCGACGACCAGCACGCCGACCAGCTCAACGGCGTTGAGCAGGATCAGCGCGGCGAGCACCCGCCGCCGCCGGTAGATGGCGGGGGTGTGCTGGCGACGGCGCGGCGGGGACCGGCGGGGGCCGGCAGCCGGGAGCCGGGCGAGCCGACGCTGCCGGCCGGGGTTCGCTGGAACCGCGCGCAGCTGGTCCGATCGACGGGACCCTGGTGCCGATTCGGCACCACCGGCACCGGAGCCCCCATTTTCGCTTAATGTGACCGAGAGTGAACGCGGCGGGTTTATCGGTCGGCGGCCTGGGACAGTGCGGCGTCGTCGACGGCGCTGGAGCACCCGCGCCGTCGACTTCGCCCGCTCCGCCGCCAGCCGCTCGGTCGCGTCGTACCGGCGGACCAGGGCCGGCGCCAGGGCGAGCAGGCCGGCGGCGGCGAGGACGGCGAGGAGCACCGAGGTCGGCACCCGCACCCCTCCCGTTCACCGAATTTCAGGCACGCGCAGGCCAACGCCGGACGATCTTTCACTTTTCGGCCTGGAGCCGAAGATCCTACGGGTGGACTGCACATGCCGTAGCTTGCAGTTACCTGAGGTTACGGGCGAACGCACCGGATGCTGGGCACGCCGCGCCGATCGTCCCGTCCTGGACCCATTCAGCCGGTCGTGGCCCGCACCCGGTACCAACGGGCCAGCAGGCCCCCCTCGGCAGCCACGTCCTCGCTGGTCAGGGCGTACCCGATGTGGTCACGCCAGGCGCCGTCGATGTGCATGTAGCGCACGTGGTACGCCTCCTCGCGAAAGCCCAGCTTCTCCATCACCCGACGCGACGGCTGGTTCTCCGGGCGGATGCTGATCTCGACCCGGTGCAGCCGGCCCGGCCCGAAGGCGTGGTCCACCACCAGGGCAAGCGCGGTAGGGATGATGCCTCGCCCCGCCACCCGGGAATCGACCCAGTAGCCGACACAGCCCGAGCAGAACGCCTGGCGCACGATGCTGCCGACATTCAGATGCCCGACCAGACGTTCCCGTCCTCCCTCGCGGAGACAGACCACAAACGGCATGCTCTCGCCAATCCGGGCCGAGCGGCGCTGCTCCCGATACGCCCAGCGGAAGGCGTCGGGTGAGTTCAGGTTCGCCCAGGCACCCGGGAGAGACGCCTCCCAGGGGGCGAGCCACGCCTCGTTGGCGCGGCGCACCTCAGACCAGGCCACGGCGTCGGAACGCCGGTAGGGCCGTAACAACACCGGACCGTCCGCCAACACGGCGGGCCATCCCGGCGTTCGGCGTCCCAGAAGGCTCACCTGGCTGATCCTCCGCCCGCGGCACCGGCCGGGGCAAGCACCCTCACCGACGTCGGTCCAGCAGCAACACGTCCACGGTGGAACCCGCGGCGGCGGTGGTCACCCGCTCACCGAGCACCAGTAACCCGTTCGCCTCGGCCAGCCCGGACAGCGCCAGCGGCCCACCCCGCAGCGGCTGGACGGTGTAGCCGCCGCCACGCCGTTCCGCGACGTGGGCCGGCCGGAACTCACGCAACCCCGCCGGCGAGGAGATCGTCTCCAGTAGATGCCCCCGTACACCGGGGCGAAAGACCGGCTCCGCCCCGGCCAACATATTGATCACCGGTCGGGCGAGTACCTCGAAACCGATCAGTGCCGCCCCCGGATCACCGGGGAGGCAGACCACCGGTACCTCCTCCGGGCCGACCGTACCGAAGCCGAGGGCGGTGCCGGGGTAGAGCGCCACCTCGGTGAAGGCCACCGGTCCGGTCCGATTCCCCTCCCGACGGGAGAGGATCCGCCGGACCATGTCGCCCGGCCCGGTACCGGTACCACCGGTGGTGATGATCAGATCGGCCCGCAGGGTCTGGTCCTCCAGCAGGCCACGTAACCCCTCCGGGTCGTCGTCGCAGATGCCCACCCGGTACGCGAGAGCGCCGGCCTCAGCTGCCGCCGCGGTCAACGCGTGCGAGTTCACGTCCACCACCTGGCCGGGTTGGCTGCCCCGCCCCACCTCGACGAGTTCGTCACCGGTGGCCACGACCACCACGCGTGGGCTGGGCCGGACCACGACATGGCCGATTCCGGTGGCGGCGAGCACCGCGACCAGCGCCGGCGAGACGTAGGTACCGGCCCGGGCGAGCAACGTGCCGGCCGGGAGTTCCTCGCCGGCCTTGCGGACGCTGTACCCCCGCTTCGGCACTCGGTAGATCTCCACCGAGGCCATGCCCTGGTCAGTCCACTCGACCGGAACCACCACGTCCGCACCGATCGGCAGCGGCGCGCCGGCGGCCACCGAGAAGCAGGTCCCCGGGGTGAGTCGAACCGGACGCCAGCTAGCGGCACCCAGGTCACCGACGACGTTGAGCTGCACGACCCGCCCGCCGGGCGAGCCGGCCTGGGCCGGCAGGGACACGATGCCCCGGCCACCGGCGGCAATGTCCTCCCAGCACGCCGCGTACCCGTCCACGGCCGCCTGGTCGAAAGCCGGGACGGAGTGGGTAGCGGCGACATCCTCAGCGAGGACGTTGCCGTACGCCTGGGTGAGGTCGAGGTCGAGCGGCGGCAGCGCGTGTAACCTGCGCAGCACACTGCCCAGGTATTCGGCGAGCGGCGTCAACTCGTTCACGGCCGCCTCGGCGTCGGCCGTCGCGGTCATGTCCGTGGACCACCCGAGGAGCCCGCGTTGACGAAGTCGACGAGCCACTCACGGAACTCGGCACCAAGGTCGTCACGCTCCGCGGCGATCTGCACGACGGTCTGGAGATAGCCCAACGGCATGCCCGTGTCGTACCGGGTGCCCCGGTAGACGATGGCATGTACCGGCACCCCCTCGGTGCGCAGGAGCTCCATCGCATCGGTCAGTTGGATCTCGCCGCCGCTGCCCGGATCCGTCCGGCGGATCGCGTCGAAGATGCGGCCGGGAAGGACGTAGCGGCCCAACACGGCGAGGTTGCTGGGGGCTTCCTCTGGCTCCGGCTTCTCCACCATGCCGGTCACCCGGACCACGTCGCCGATGTCCGCGAACTCCGCCTCGGTTGGGGCCACCGAGGCGATGCCGTAACGAGTGGTCTGGTCCGGCTCGACCTCGAAGAAGGCCAGCACGACCCCGCCCGTACGGGCCTGCAGCTCCAACATGGCCGGCAGCAGCGGCTCGGTCGGCTTCACGAACTCGTCCCCGAGCAGCACCGCGAAGGGCTGGTCCCCGATGTGGGACTCGGCGTAGCCGACGGCGTGGCCGAGCCCGAGCTGATCTGGCTGCCGGCAGGTGTAGATGGCGGCCAGATCCTCGGTCCGCTTGACCGCGGCCAGCAACTCCGGCTTCTTCGCGAGCCGTTCTTCCAGGTCGGGACGGCGGTCGAAGTGGTCGACCATGGAGGTCTTGCCTCGCCCGGTGATCAGCAGGACGTCGGTGATCCCGGCCTGGGTGGCCTCCTCGACGATGTACTGCAACACCGGCCGGTCAACCACGGGGAGCAGCTCCTTGGGCACCGCTTTGGTGGCGGGCAGGAAGCGGGTGGCGAGCCCGGCGGCCGGAATGACCGCCTTGACCGCGCGGGGACCACCGGTCAAGGCGGCAGCCGATGGAGGATTCGCTGAGTGCTCCGACATGCCGCGAGACTATCGGCCGCGGCTCTGGCGTGGCGGGTGAGGACCGGAAGTCGCGCCGCGGGGAGTGGCCGCCTCAGACCCCGGCACCACCTCGCTCTCCGACCCGTTCCCACCGGCACCGGGCTGCGCCGGCGGCTCGCGCCGTGCCCCGGCTCGGGGCGCGCCCTCGGCCGAACCGGCCGGCGCCGGTAGCCCGGGCGCGGGCGCCCTCGCCGCCCCGGCGACCCGGCAGGTGTCCCGGCCGCTGGCTTTCGCCGCGTACAGGGCTTCATCAGCGGCGTTGAGCACCTCCTGTCCGGTGCCGCCGTGGTCGGGGTGGACGGCGACACCAATGGAGACGGTCACCGGCACCAGGACCGGGGCAGCCAACCCGCCGACGGCGATCGGGGTGTCCCGTACCGCCGCACCGAGCCGCCGCGCGACGATGGCCGCGCCCGCGGCGTCGGTCTCCGGTAGCAGCACCACGAACTCCTCTCCCCCCACCCGGAAGGCGAGGTCGACCTCACGGATCTCGCCGCGAATCCGTCGGGCGAACTCGACCAGCACCCGATCCCCGGCGGCGTGCCCGTGAGTGTCGTTGACGTGTTTGAAGCGGTCCAGATCGAGGGCGAGAACGCTCAGCATTCGGCCGAACCGGGTGGCCCGTTCCACCTCACGGCGAAGCGACTGGCGTAGGTAGCGGTAGTTCCAGAGACCGGTGAGCGGATCGGTGAGTGACAGCCGCTGGGTCTCCTCGTGCACCCGGACGTTGTCCACCGCCACCGCGGCGTGCCCGGCGAAGGTATGCAGAGTGACCAGGTCATCGTCGGCGAAATCCTCCCCACCGAGCCGGTCGTAGAGGGCGAGCACGCCGAACGTCGCCGGAGCCGCACCATTCGGCGGGCCGCCCGGGCGGGGGGACGGACTGTCCGCCCGCGGGACGCCGCCGTCCCGCGGGGCTGCGAAGGGCACCGCGATGTACGTCCGGCAGGGGGGCTCCCCCGACGGCGCTGCGGTCGGCTCCACCCGGCCGCGGCGCGCCTCGCCGCTGACCGTAACCGCACCCACCAGGTCGGCCAGCGGCACCCGGACCGGCCCCGGCTCACCGGCCGGCGCTTCGAGCCCCTCGGTGGCCTGCGCGACCAGCAGTCCGCCCGGGTCAACGAGGAGTACCGCCCCCGCTCGGGCGCCGGTCGCCGCGATCGCGCTGTGCAGGATGACCCGCAGGATGCGCTGCAGGTCGTGGGTGCTGGCCAGGGTGTCCCCCAACACCTCCAGGTGTCCGCGCAGCTGGTCCCGGCTACTGGTCAGGGCGGCGACGTAGGTACCGGTCTCCCGGGTCATCCGGTTGAACGCTCCGGCCAGCCGCCCGATCTCGTCCCGGCCGCGCACCGGCACCCGCGCGGTCAGGTCACCCCGGGCCACCCGGTCCACCGCCCCCGCCAGTTCGACCAAGGGCCGGCTCGTGGCCCGGGCCAGGCGTCCGGCGACGACGACCGCCAGCAACACGGCCAACAGCACGGCGGCGACCAGAACGGCGTACAGGCTGGGGGGCCGGTCGCTCGGAACGGAGAGCACCAGCGACAGCGGCTGCCCGTCGGACGGCCCGACCCGCCGCAGGTACCGACCGTCGTCGGTGCCCACCACCTGCTCATCCTCCAGTCCACCGACAGCCCCGAGTACCGCCTCACGGACTCCCGCGGACTCGGTGGTGTGCCGGAGCCGGCTGGCCGGGTCCGGGCCGTCGAGCAGGGTGACCGCCGCCCCGGTGAGCACCGCCAGCCGCGCCACGAACGCGGGGTCGATCGGCTGCGCGGCGGTGACCGCGCCCCGGGCGGCCCCGGTGGCATCGCGCAGCTCCACCCGGGCGGCCAACGCGCCGGGCGGAGCGTCGGTCGGGGTACGGTCCGCGCAGTCCCGCCAGGGCGCGGCGGGCAGCGGCGTGGTGGTGTGGAGCACCTGCCCCCCAAAGTCGGTGCTCCGTACGGCGGCGGCGAGACCCCGATCGACCACCTGCCTCGCGGCGATCGCCTGATCGGCGGCGAGGGCCACCACCTCCGCGGCGGTCCGCAGCTGCTGGCAGAGCGCGTCAACCGCGGTGCGGACGGTGGTCGCGGCGACCGCAAGCCGGTCGGCGGAGCGACTTCGATCGATGCTGGTCACGGCGGATCCCACGAAGTACGCCCCGACCAACACCGGGCCGGCCACCACCGTGAGGAAGGCTGCGGTTACGCGTGCCCGTAATGTCACTCGGTCCCCCCGGGACTTCGCCGGCCGATGCTTGCGATGCTGGCACAGAGTCGCTCCCGGATGAGCCCTGCGTCAGGAGTGTTGCGTGCCAGATTTTCCCGATCAGGCGGAAGTTTCCCACAGTGCGAAGTTTGCGACACGGACCAGACTGCTCGCCCACCGTCGGCGGCTCGGCGACACCGAGCGGGCCGCCGCCGCCCGGGAGGTCCAGGCCGGCCTGGTCGCCCTGGTTCGCCGACTGCGCCCGCGCCGGGTAACCGCGTACGTGCCGGTCGCCACCGAACCCGGGGGCCCAGATCTGCCGGCGGTACTGCATGCCGCGCTGCCGGCGGGGGCCGAACTGCTGTTACCGGTACTGCGGGCGGACCTCGACCTGGACTGGGCGCCGTGGACCGGGCCCGACGACCTGGCCGCCGCCGGGCGGGGAATGCGGGAGCCGACCGCGCCCCCGCTCGGGCGGGCCGCTGTCGCAGCGGCCGACCTGGTGGTCCTGCCGGCGCTCGCGGTGGACCGGCGGGGGGTGCGGCTGGGGCGGGGTGGCGGCTCGTACGACCGGGCACTCGCCCGGGTCCCGGCGACCACCTTGACCGTGGTGCCATTGCACGATGGCGAGCTGGTCAACGCGCTGCCGGCGGAGCCACACGACCATCCGGTCCACGCTGTGGTCACCCCCGCCGACGGCCTGCGTAGGCTGGATGGTGCCGCACCGCGCTGAACCCGCGCCGGTGTCGCGCCCCACACGTCCGCTGGACGAACCCGGGGGCAATGACGCACCATTGGCACTCGAATATGCCGAGTGCCAACCGACAGTGCCAGTTCCGGAGGAGAACGTGCCCACGTACCAGTACACCTGCACCGCGTGCGGCCACCAGCTCGAGGCGGTGCAGTCTTTCACCGACGAGCCGCTGACCGAGTGCCCGACCTGCGCGGGACGGTTGCGGAAACTGTTCAACTCGGTCGGCATCGTGTTCAAGGGGTCGGGCTTCTACCGCACCGACTCCCGCACCGACTCCGGCTCGGGCTCGGGTAGCGCGGCCAGCAAACCCGCCGCGGCGAGCAACGAGTCCGGCTCGTCGAACGAATCGAAGTCGAGCGACTCCGCCTCGAGCGACTCCACGTCGAGCGGATCGGCGTCGAAGGGTTCCGCAGCGGGCGGCGCAACCTCCTCGAAGGGCACGGGTGCCGCCGCCAACTCCGGCGGCACGAAGACCCCCGCCGCCAGCGGCACCAGCTGAGCACGAGGCGGGGCACCCGCCCCGCCAGCGACTTCCGGCACGTCGATCACGGGCAGCACCGGTCGTGAACGGTCCTTCATCGGAGCCGTCCACACGCGGGGCTGCCCGTGATCGCTTCGGTGCAGCTCGGTGACCGGGCGGACAACCGGGTCAGAGGTTCACGTCGACCGTGGCGGTGCCGATTACGATCCGGTGGTCGGAACAGGAGCCGTCACACACGGTGGAGATGGAGAGCGAGTCACCGGTGTACGACCCGGCAAGGCGATTCTCCCGCACGAAGATAAAATCGATTTTACGGCCCGTCCCACACGGACCACCGGTGTCGCCGTTGGCGACGGTGATCTCGCCGTACCCGGCGCAGTCGGTATCCGTGTCATCCAACTCCCGATAGCTGCCATAGTTGGCGGAGTTGTACGGGGTGTTCAGACTGGACGAGTACCACTTGTTCAACCGCGCGTAGTCGGGCTGATTGTTGAGATCGCCGGCGAGAATGACGGTCATCCCAAGCCCGTGGAAGGTCTCCATAATTCCGTGCACCTCGTCCAGCTGCCGCTCATTGATACTCTTACCGTCGATAATCGCATTCGACGGCGTGATGTGCGTGGTGCAGAACGCCATTTTCGGCGTCGCCGACAGCGGTGCGCACAAAAGCGTCCTGTCCTCGGATGAGCCATCCGAGGACAGCGTGTGGCGCAAGGCGTCACCGAGCGGGGCCTTGCTGAAGATGGCGTTTCCGAAGGCCTCACCGTCGCAGGCGGTGGAGTGGGACGTCTCGAACCGGGCGAAGTTGCTGTCGTCTTCCGGCCAGCCCAGGTAGCGCAGCCTCTCAATAACGGCCACGTACTGCCCCCAGCACACCTCGTTGAGAGCGGCGAAGTCCGCGGACCGGTTTCGGATCGAGTCGGTGAGCGCCGTGATCAGCCCGTTCGTTGTTGATGCGCGATTCATCGTCCAGCCGGCAACGTTCCAGACCCAGGTGTTATAGGTCTTCGTCGCGGTCGTTGCCGCGGCCGTTGTCGTAGTCGTAGTCGTAGTCGTAGTTGTGGTCATGGTCGTGGTTGTGGCTACCGCCGCCGTACCCGACCCGAGTATGAGCGCAAGCGAGACCATGATGGCGGTGGTCAGTCTCCTGACAGACAACCCAATCCCCCTCCTATGCCTACAACGGGACAACACTCACACGCGCGCCCCATCCACCACCAGCGGCACGACTAACCTTTAGCGGCAATTCACTAAATGTATTCGCGTATTTCACTACAATAATTAGAATTTACTGCACCACAACGACATACGGCCCCTTGCCGCGCCACGGCGCAGGCGGCGGCCAGCAGGGAGCCCGGTGGGGCTCCTGCCACGCAGTGGTTACGGCAGCTGGATCAGGCCCGAATGCTCAGTCCCAATGCGGCGGGCGCTGCTCGAGCAACCAGGCGTCGTGTCCGCCGGCCGGTTCCCCCCAGCCCTGGTCGGTGTCGTCGACAGCCCGCTCCGGCAGCATCGAGCCGCCGTCATCGTGCAGCTTGCTCGGCCGGTCCTCGGCACGCGCGCCGGGTCGCTCCGGCTCCTGGTGGGTCACGAATCCCAACCCTAGCCCAGCGCATGCCAACCCCAGCCCAGCGCGTCGTCGACAGACGGCACCGCCTGCTGCCCCTTGGTAGCGTCAGCGGGCGTGACGACTCCCGGCAGCTCCGCGGACGACTACTGGCGACCCCCCGGTGCCGGCACTCCGGCCAAAGCGCCCAACCCAACCGGCGTCCCCAACCCGACCGGCGTCCCCAGCCCGACCGGCACGCCCAGCCCACCGGCGACGACTCCGGCCAGCGCATACACCGGCCCCCCGCCGACCATCCCGCCACCGGCTGACTGGCAGCCGCCGCTGCACGTCCAGCCGCCACCACCACGACAACTCCCGGGACAGGACCTGCCGGCGCTGGACTTGGCCGAGCAGCGGGCGCAGCACCTCACCTGGGCCGTCGGGGCGGTCGTCGCCGTGATTCTGCTGGCGCTCAGCTGCGCGTTCTGTCTCCGACTGGTGCGCTGAGGGTCAGAGGGTGTTTCCCCAGACCGCCTCGGCACCGGTGTGCCCGGTGAGAGCGACGTAGACCACACTGACCACGGCGAGCGCGATCACCGCCACCGACAGCACGCGGGCTACCCAGGGCGGCGATTTCGGCGCCCTGGCGCGGCCACTGGTCACCACGAGCAGCACGACGGCGGCGACAGCCAACGCCAGTGCATACCGGAAGGTCAGGGCGCCGTACCGAGCATGCTCAGCGATCTGGTCGACGATCGGCCCCTGTATCCCGCGGGCGGTGAAGACATCGTTCAGCTCCTCGCCGGACTGCACAGCGACCCATGCGGTGACCGGTGCCGTCACCGCCAGCAGGACGAGCGCCCAGTCGATCCGGGGCCGGAACCGCGGCAGCGCGACGTAGGCGATCGCCAGCAGCGCAAGCAGCGGCACGAAGACCACCACAGCGTGCACCACAAGAACGTGGGCGGGCAGCCCCATGAACTCCTTGAACATGGACACCTCCGGTGATTGCCGGCACGGGATGGCCAGCCTACGGTCGCCCCGGCCCGCCCACCTAGGTCCCACACCCGAGCTACACGCAGTCGTGATCAGTCCGGGTCACCCCGTCGGTTCGACTCTCGGTTGTCGGACAGTGGGAGATCGCGGAACCGTCGGTGGTGCAACGACACTCTCGGTTGTCGCTCTCGGTTGTCGCGTGCTGTCATTGGTGCATGTCCAGTGGTGCGGAGCTACTTCGGTCGAAGGGCCTGCGGGTAACCCGCCCCCGCCTCGCTGTCCTCGACGTGCTCGCCGCCGGAGGCCACCTCGAGGTGGACGAGATCACCCGCCGAGTCCGGGAGCGCCTCGACTCGGTCTCCACCCAGGCGGTCTACGACGTGCTCGGTGCGCTGTCCCGGGCCGGGCTGTCCCGTCGGATCGAGCCGGCCGGCAGCCCCGCCCGCTACGAGGCCCGCGTCGGCGACAACCACCACCACGTGGTCTGTCGAGGCTGCGGCGAGATCGCCGACGTGGACTGCACCGTCGGCGACGCCCCCTGCCTCGACCCGAACACCGCTCACGGTTTTGAGGTGGACGAGGCCGACGTGACCTTCTGGGGTCTCTGCCCCCGCTGTCAGGCCCGCCGTCTCGCCGACGACTGACGGCGAGGCGAGGTCCCCGGTCCGCCGGTCACCCGCCGTCGGTCACCCGCTCCACGGCGGCCCACGGGTCCTTCCCCGGCGTCTGTGCCCCGGCCGGACAGTGCCGCCGGTAGTCACACCAGCCGCAGCGCGGCCCTGGGGCGGTGGGGAAGGCCTGGTCCGGGTCACCGCCGGCGGCGACCGACCGCTCACTGGCAATGATGTCCCCGGCCGTCTCCTCAGCCCGGGACACCTGCCGCGCGAGCGACTCCGGGCTGTGCTCGTGCGCCGCGACGGTCCCGGTCGGCAGGTGGTGTAGCTCCACCCGACGACACGGTTTACGGAAGACCCGCTCCGCCGCGTACGCGTAGAGCGCCAGCGCCTGTGAGCCGCGGGCGTCGTCGGTGTCCAGCCCGGCCCGGCCCGTCTTGTAGTCCACGATGGCGAGCTCCGCCCCCGCCGGCCCGACCCGGGAGTCGATCCGGTCAGCACGGCCGTTGAACGCCAGCACCCCGGTTTTCACCGCGACCACCCGCTCCACCCCCAGCGGTTCGGTCTCTGGGTCAAGCGTCGCCACGTACGCCTCCAGCCAGCCCAACGCTTTTCGGAACGCGGCCCGCTCCTGCTCGTGATCCCGGTAGCCGTCGCGTACCCAGGTGCCGTTGAGCAGTGTCGCCAGCGCCGCCGACCGCCGCCGGTCAACGGGGAGCGCATACCAGTTCTTCAGCGCGGTGTGGAGGCTGGCGCCGAGCGAGTTGTGCGCCCAGGGCGGCCCCTTTGGCGGGGCGGGGCGGTCCAGGTAGGCGTAACGGTAGCGCCGTGGGCAGTCCGCGTACGCGCCGAGTTTGCTGGGGGTGCAGACGAAGAGCCGCTCCGGCATGCCCTCGAAACCGAGCTGTTCGGGCTCGGCGGCGCGGGGTCGCGGCGGGGAGGTGGAAGCTCGGCGGGATCGTCGCACACCGCGATCCTGCCATCCGCCCCCGACGGAGTCAGCCCGCGGTCGTGTACTGGGTGACGAAGGCGGCCACCGCGTCGGCGATCAGCTGGACCGCGATCGCCGCAAGCAGCAGCCCGGCGATCCGGGTCAGCACCTCGATCCCACCCGGACGCAGGATTTTGACAATCCCGCCGGAGAAGCGGAGCACCACCCAGACGGCGAGTAGCACGGCGACGATCGCGACGGCGATCGCGGTGATGTCGGCCGCGCCGTCGGCCTGCTGCATGAAGAGCATCGTGGCCACGATCGCGCCGGGGCCGGCGAGCAGCGGGGTGCCCAGCGGCACCAGCGCGATGTTCGAGGTGACCTGCTGGCTGGGGTCGTCCGCTTTGCCGGTCAACAGTTCCAGGGCGACCAGTACGAGCAGCAGGCCACCGGCGGCCTGTAGTGCGGGTAGGTCCACGTGCAGGTAGGCGAGCAGCGTCGAACCCGCCACCGCGAAGATCGCGATCACCCCAAGCGCCAGCGCCACCGCCTGCCAGGCCGCCCGGTGCCGGTCCCGGGCCGACAGCGGTCCGGTCAGCGCCAGAAAGATGGGCATCATGCCCGGCGGGTCAACGATCACGAGCAGGGTTACGAAGACCTCGCCGAAGAGCTTGATATCCACCGGATCAACCTAACGGCCGGACTGGACCGCACACCGCCTCACCCGGAAGCGACGCTGGTCACGCCGGTCGCGACGATCCGCTCGTAGGTCTGCACGTCGGTGGTGAAGGCGCCCAGCCGGACCGTCTTGTGCGTGCCGTGAAAATCCGACGCGCCGGTCACCAGCAGCTCCAGGTCGGCGGCGAGCGCCCGTACGTGCGCCCGCTCGGCGGGAGTGTGGTCCTCGTGGTCCGCCTCCAACCCGACCAGTCCGGCGGCGGCGAGGTCTGCGATGAGGTCGTCGGGAACCACTCGACCGCGCCGGCTGGCCCGGGGGTGGGCGAACACCGGGACACCCCCGGCTGCCCGGACCAACCGGATCGCCTCGAAGACCTCAATGTCCTCCTTGGGCAGGCGATACCGCTCACCCAGCCAGTCCGGACCGAACGCCTCACTCGTCGTCGCCACCAGTCCGGCCCGGATGAGGGCTTGGGCGATGTGCGGCCGGCCGACCGTCCCGCCCCGCGCGGCGGCCAGGATCGCCGACCAACTCACCTCCAGACCGTCGGCGTGGAGCAGCCGGACGATCCGCTCACCCCGTTCGACGCGGGCGTGCCGGACCCGGCTCAGTGCCGCGGTGAGGTCCGGGTCGTCCGGGTCGAAGAGGTACGCGAGCAGGTGCAGCGGCACAGCGGGATCCTCCCCGTCCCATCGGCAGGACAGCTCCGCACCACGGACCAGCCGCAGCCCGGCCGGGAGCGCCCGGACCGCCGGCTCCCAGCCGGCCGTGGTGTCGTGGTCGGTGATCGCGACGACGTCGAGACCGGCGGCTGCCGCCGCGTGGACCAACTCGCCGGGGGTGAGGGTGCCGTCGCTGGCGGTGGAGTGGGCGTGCAGGTCGATCCGAGTGCTCACTCCGCTGCCGCCTCAGGCGCCGTCGTCGGCCTTCGCCTCGTCGGCTTCCTTGCCCAGCCGCGCCTCGACCGCCTGTGGCTCGTACATCTCCTCGACGACACGCAGGTAGAGCTCGTTCGGGTTGGGCAGGTTCTTGATCTCACGCAGTGCCTGCTCCTGACCGGCGGACTCGAGGACGAACGTGCCGTAGTTGAGCGCTCGCCCGGCCGGCGTCTGCTCGTATTTCATGTCGGTGACGCGGACCAACGGCATCATCGCCACTCGGCGGGTGATGATGCCGTTGACCACCATCACCCGCTTGTTGGTCAGGATGAACCGGTCGTACCACCAGTCGGCGACCCGCCACGCCACCCAACCCATCACGGCGAACCACGCCAGCACCGCGGCGGTGGTCAGCCCCCCGACATCCCGCCCGGCGAGGAAGCCGGAGAGGTATCCCAGCACGAAGGTGGCGACCACGCCGATGAGCAGCGGGGTGGCGAGGTGAATCCAGTGTCGCTTCCACTCACCCCGGTACCGCTCGGTGGGGAAGAGGTAACGGGCGACGAGGGAGCTGGGCTCATCCTCCAGCGGCAGGACCCGACGCGGCGCCATGCCGGCCGCGTCCGCCCGCAGGCCGGCGATCTCGTCCTCAGAGATCTGCGGCGGCTGGTATTCGCCCTCGGGGTCTGGGATCCAGGTCCGCCCCGATCGGCTGTCGTCGGGGAACCCAGGACCCTCGCCCAGCCTCGCCTCGTCGAACGGGCCGGGGCCCTGGTACGGGGGTGGACCGGATCCGTAGCCAGATGGGTCCTCTGGGTCGATGCGGGGGATCGACTCCGTGTCTCGCTCCCGGCGCTCCCGGTCGGGGTCGTCGGGGTCGAAGGGGGGACCGGAGGGGCTGCCCATCGTCGGCTAGGCGACGATGTTGGTAACGAACTCGCCGAATCCCTGGGCGATGTCCACGAGGCCGCCGCCGAGCGACTTGAAGACGTCCGCCGCGGAGTTCGGCCGGTAGGCCACGAAAAAGATCAGGAATGCGATACCGGCCCAGGTGAGGACCTTCTTGACCATGACGGGCCATCCTCTCGCGCGGGCGCCGGGTCCGATTACCGCAGCGACACTCAGAGTATCAGCGTGATGCCGTACAGTTATTTCACTGTGTCCGTTCTCCGACATTCCGGGGGACTTGTCAAGCCCTCCGGCTGGTCCGGAGTTGGTACGCCGTGCCTGAGCCCGGGGCGCGTCCACTCCGAGAGGTCGCGCTGCACAACCCACCGAGCAACGGCCCCGCACTCGCCGGCCAGGTTATCGCATGCGGCCACAATCCCCGAGCTTCACCGGCCGATGCGCGTCGATCCGTCGGTGATCTCACACCACACAGTGGAGGCGCGGCACCGGCTCCGGGCCGGAGCCGATCCGCCGTGGGAGTGGAGGGTTGGCCGCACCTCAGGCCGGAGCCGGCCCGCCGTAGGACCGGATCCAGGCGTGCATGGCGATGCCGCTGGCCACGCCGGCGTTGATCGAACGGGTCGACCCGTATTGCGCAATCGAGAAGAGCTGGTCGCAGGCGGCCCGAGCAGGTTCGGACAGACCCGGGCCCTCCTGCCCGAAGAGCAGCACGCACCGGCGGGGCAGCGCGGCCGTCTCCAGCGGTTGACAACCCGGAAGATTGTCGATGCCTACCACCGCGAGACCGGCACCCGCCGCCCAGGCGACGAAGCCCTCGATCGTTTCGTGGTGCCGCACATGTTGGTAGCGGTCGGTCACCATCGCGCCGCGTCGGTTCCACCGGCGACGGCCCACAATATGGACCTCGGCGGCGAGGAACGCGTTGGCGTTGCGGACCACGGTGCCGATGTTCAGATCGTGCTGCCAGTTCTCGATCGCCACGTGAAAGTCGTGCCGCCGCTGGTCCAGGTCGGCGACGACGGCCTCCTGCCGCCAATAGCGGTACCGGTCGACCACGTTGCGTCGGTCACCGTGCGCCAACAGGTCAGGGTCGTAGCGCGGGTCGTCCGGCGGGGTGCCCTGCCACGGACCCACCCCGACCTCAAACTGCTCACCGGTCACGGGTCCTAGAGGGTACGGCCAGCCGGGCGCGCCACTCAGCCCAGCCCCAGGGCGTCCCCGAGCCGATCGAGGAGCCGACGGTCGCTGCGGGCAACCGCCCCACCCCGACTCGACCCGGCTCGGCAGACTCGGGCGGCGACCGACTGCACCCACTGTCGATAGGCGGCCGAGTCAGCCGGATCCGCCCGCTCGAGCAGCCGGGCCGCCGTGCGGGCGACGGCGAGCAGTTCAACGGTGTCGGCCAGTGGGCCACCCGACGCGCTCGCCGAACCGTCATGGCGGGCATAGATCGTGGCCACCACCGCGCGCACCAGGTCACTGTCGAAGGACCGGCCGGCGGCAACGGCGTCGAGGCCGGCCAGCCCCGCGGCGACCCCCTGCCCCGGCGCCTGGGTGACGGCGACGACAACGGTCCAGCTGGGCAGGTTGGCGAGCAGGTCCCACTCCGCGGCGGAGTAGGGAGGATCGGTCAGCGGTACGGCGCGGCGGCCGGCGACCGGCGGCTCGCCGGCGAGGGAGTGGCTCATGGGAACCTCCGGCGCCAGCATAAGCCCCAAATACCGAGAAAAGACCAACAAAACGGGGAGTGCCGGATAAAACAGCAACAGCGCGAAGGGTGGGGCCACGCCGGAAGCCTTTCCGAACCTCCGGCGCGGCAGCGTCGTCAGCGCGGCGTGGGGAAACTCGGCCGCTCCAGATCCACCCCGTCGGCGGCGGCGGCCTCGGCGTACGCCTTCTTCGGGACCATGACCTTGCGCCGGAACACACACACCAGCGTGCCGTCCTGGTTGTAACCACGGGTCTCGACGGCGACCACACCGCGGTCCGGCTTCGAGGAGGATTCCCGCTTGTCCAGGACCGTGGTCTCGCCATAGATCGTGTCGCCGTGGAAGGTCGGGGCGACATGGCGCAGGGATTCGATCTCCAGGTTCGCGATCGCCTTGCCGCTGACGTCGGGCACCGACATGCCGAGCAGCAGCGAGTAGACGTAGTTGCCGACCACGACGTTGCGCTTGAACTGACTTGCGGTCTCGGCGTAGTGCGCGTCCAGGTGGAGCGGGTGGTGGTTCATCGTGAGCAGACAGAAGAGATGGTCGTCGTACTCCGTGACCGTCTTGCCCGGCCAGTGCCGGTAGACCGCGTCAACCTCGAAATCCTCGTAGTAGCGGCCGAACTGCATCCTGGTCCCCCTTCGACGGGCGGTGATGAGTTCGGCACAGCATGCCTTACCGATGGTAAAGGCGAACCGGGGGACGACGGTGGTCGGGAAAAGTCACACCAGCATCACCAGAGGCCGGACGCAATGAGCGGCGGGGCCCTCCCCGGCACCCGCCGCCCACGCTCTGATGCGACAGATTCTGCCGCACCACGACACGGTCCAACAGAGACGGGGATCACAGTTGTCTTTTTGTTACATTACTCAGCGTAATCCGCACCCGCTCTGAAAGTGATCACGGTAAATCCGATAGCGCCATGTCAAGACTCAAGTTACCGACTCGTAGGCACAGTGCCGTCAAGGACCTATGGAAGCGCTCCCACTACCCCTGGTAACGCAAATGCGACATGCACTTGCGTATTGCAGTACCCACCTTTAACCGATGGGCATCGATGATTACAACCCTGCCGTAACCGAAACCAGCGGCGGCGTTTCGGCCACCGGGGCCCGGGAATTCCACGCGGTGCGCCCTGGTTCGACCAGAGGTAGCTGTTCCACGCGATCGGAGACTGAGATGGCAACCGTTGAGCTGACCACGGCGAACTTCGACGAGCTGACCGGCGGCGACGGAATCGTGCTGGTCGACTTCTGGGCCGATTGGTGCGGCCCCTGCAAGCGGTTCGCCCCGGTGTACGAGCGCTCGTCGGAGAAGCACCCAGACATCGTCTTCGGCAAGGTCGACACCGAGGCCCAGCAGGAGCTGGGTGCAAAGTTCGACATCCGCTCCATCCCAACGATCATGGCGATCCGCGACGGGGTCATCGTCTTCGCCCAGCCCGGCGCGCTACCGGAGTCAGCCCTCGAGAACCTGATCGAGCAGGTCGAGGCGCTGGACATGGACGACGTCCGCAAGAAGCTCGCCGAGCACCACCACTGACCCGCCCGGACCTGCGCACTCACTTGCCCCGTATTCGAACCTGTGTTCGAATACGGGGCATGCGCTGGGACAACCTCGCCGCCGATCCGAGCACGATCGACCTCGACGAGTCAGCGCCAGCGACGTCACCCCTGCCGCTGGCGCTCACCGGCGCCACCGCCCGCAGCTTCCCCACGCCCGACTTCGCCGGAATGACCTTCTATGAGATCCAGGCGAAGTCGATCATCAACCGGGTCCCGAGCACCTCCCGGGTTCCCTTCGAATGGACCATCAACCCATATCGGGGCTGCAGCCACGCGTGCGTCTACTGCTTCGCCCGCAACACACACACCTACCTTGGCCTCGACGCCGGTGCCGACTTCGACCGAAGAGTGATCGTCAAAACCAATGCTGGCGAGTTGCTCCGCCGCGAACTGGCAGCACCCAGTTGGCGGGGCGCGCAGATCGCGATGGGCACCAACGTGGACTGCTACCAGCGAGCCGAGGGGCGCTACCGACTCCTACCGGAGATCATCAGCGCGTTACGGGATTTCGCCAACCCCTTCTCGATCCTCACCAAGGGCACCCTCATCCTGCGCGACCTTCCCTTACTCCGCCAGGCCGCCCAGGTGACCCGGGTCAGCCTGGCCTGCTCGCTGGGCTTCGTGGACGAGCGGCTCTGGCGAGCGGTCGAACCGGGCACACCGAGCCCGGGTCGCCGGCTAGACGTGATCCGCCAGCTCACCGAGGCCGGCTTCGCCGTCGAGGTGCTGATGGCACCGATCCTGCCCGGCCTCAGCGACGACGACGAGTCCATCGACGCGACCGTGGCGGCGATCGCCGCCGCTGGGGCGACCGGGGTGACCCCGATCGCGCTACACCTGCGTGCCGGCGCCCGGGACTGGTATGCCCGCTGGCTCGGACGCGCCTTTCCGCACCTGGTTCCCCGCTACCGTGAGCTGTACGGCGCCGGGGCCTACTCGCCGAAGTCGTACCAACGGGAGCTGACCGCCCGAGTCCGGATCGCGGCACGCCGGCACGGCCTACCTCCCGGTGCTCCCCGGAAGGACCCGCGGCCACCCGACCGGCCGCACGCCGAGCAGCTCAGCCTGCTCTAACCGCCCCACCGGACCTCAGCCCCCACCGGAGGACCTCAGCCCCCACCGCACCGGTCCGGCACTACCCGCGGTACGGCCCCGCACGCCCGCGCCCGGGCGACCGCCCCGGCCAGCGGCGTTAGAGTCGATGGATGCGCACCCCCCAGCAGATCCTCGCCGACACCGCCGTCATCGCCGTTGTCGGCGCGTCCCGTGATCCGCGAAAGCCCGCGCACACCGTGCCGCTACAGCTGCAACAGCACGGCTGGCGGATCATCCCGGTCAACCCGGCCGTGGACGAGTTGTTCGGTGAACGCGCCTACCCGTCCCTCGCCGACCTCCCGCACCCGGTCGACCTGGTCGACGTGTTCCGCCCGGCCGACGACGCGGTGGAGGTTGTCCGCTCGGCGGTCACGATCGGCGCACCGGCGGTCTGGCTGCAACTCGGCATCGTCTCACCAACGGCCCGGCGGATCGCCGCCGACGCTGGCATCGACTACGTCGAGGACCGTTGCCTCGCCGTCGTACGCGCCGCCGCCGGCCTGAGCCGCCGAGGCTGACCAGGGCCTCAGAGCCGGTACTCCCGGAGCAGACCACGGGAGATGATGGTCTTCTGGATCTCCGAGGTGCCCTCACCGATGAGCAGGAACGGGGCCTCCCGCATCAGGCGCTCGATCTCGTACTCCTTGGAATAGCCATAGCCACCGTGGATGCGGAACGCCTCCTGGACCACCTCGGCGCAGTACTCGGAGGCGAGTAGCTTGGCCATGCCCGCCTCGACGTCGTTGCGCTGACCGGCGTCCTTGAGCCGGGCGGCGTTGACCATCAACGCGTGCGCGGCCTCGATCTTCGTCCCCATCTCGGCCAGCTTGAACGCGATGGCCTGGTGTGTGGCGAGCGGCTGGCCGAAGGTACGGCGCTGCTGCGCGTACGCGGCGGCCAGCTCGAAGGCACGGATCGAGATGCCACAGGCCCGGGCCGCCACGTTCACCCGGCCCACCTCGATTCCGTCCATCATCTGGTAGAAACCGCGACCGACCTGCTCCGCGCCGCCAAGCACCGCAGACTCGGGGACGGCCACGCCGTCGAGAACCATCTCGGTGGTCTCGACCCCCTTGTAGCCCATCTTGTCGATCTTTCCTGGGATGGTGAGGCCGGGAGCGGTCTCGCCAAAGCCCGGCTCCTTCTCCAACAGGAAGGTGCTCATGTTCCCGTACACCGAGTCGGCGCCGGTGTCGGTTTTGACCAAGGTGGCGACCACCGACGCGTACGCCCCGTTGGTCAGCCACATCTTCTGGCCGTTGAGGACGTAGTTCGCGCCGTCCCGGACCGCCCGCGAGGTGATCGCCGAGACGTCGGAGCCGCACTCCGGCTCGGACATGGAGAAGGCCCCACGCACCTCGCCGGTCGCCATCTTCGGCAGCAACCGAGCGCGCTGGTCGACCGAGCCGTGCTGAGAGATCAGGTACGCCACGATGAAGTGGGTGTTAACGATGCCCGAGATCGACATCCAGCCACGGGACAGCTCCTCGACCACCAACGCGTAGGTCAGCAGAGACTCCCCCAGACCGCCGTACTCCTCGCCGATGGTCAGGCCGAACAGCCCCATCTCGCGCATCCCGGCCAGGATGTCGGCCGGGTACTCGTCGGCGTGCTCCAACCGCTGCGCGTGCGGGATGATCTCCTTGTTCGCGAACTCCCGGACGGTTTCCAGAATCGACTGTTGCACGTCGGTCAGGCCGGGTGTCTGGGCGAGTCGAGCCATATCCGCCTCCGGGTCGATGCGTTACTCGGGGGTAACCAAATGCCCGGCCAGTATCGGCGGCGCGGGCGTTGCCGCCAAGGTGACCAGTCCCCCCAACCGCTGTGAAAAGTTTCACCGGCCGGGGTAGCGTCCGGCCATAGGGACCTCGGCAGGAGGAGAGAACCGTGAGCCAGCCACCGTCGTCCGATCCACCGGATCCCGACCGGCCCGCGTCCCCCTGGGAACAGCCCACCGCCGGCCCGGAGCCGCCCCCCTCACACCGGGCCGACCCGAACCAGTCGCCGGAGCATGGTGGGGCGCAGGGCCAGCCCCAGTGGGGGCAGCAGCAGTGGGAACAGCAGCAACAATGGGAACAGCAGCAACAATGGGAACAGCAGCAACAACAGTGGGGGCAGCAGCACCATCTCTATGGCGCGCCCAAAAGCCCTGCGACGAACGTCCTGGCCGTCCTCTCCCTGGTCTTCGCCTTCGTGTTCGCACCTGCTGGCATCGTCCTCGGCCACCTGGCCCGCCGGCAGCTGCGCACCAGCGGCGAGTCCGGTGGCCAACTCGCCACCGTGGGCCTGATCCTCAGCTACATCTTCACCGCGTTCATCCTGTTGGCCTGCTGCGGATGGGCGGTCCTGGCCGCCATCAGCGGCAACGACAGCACGTATTGAGTCGAAACGCCGCAGCTGCGGGGGCGTGGGGCCACCCCGCGAGCCAGCGACGTGCCGGCCGGCCCACGTCCTGACCGGGCGCCGCAGGTCAGCGGAACTGCGCCTCGCGCACACTGTTGCCGCCGTCCACCACCAGCATCTGGCCGGTGATGTAGGAGGCAGCCGGCGAGCAGAGGAACGCGATGGACGCCGCCACCTCGTCCGGCGTACCCGGCCTACCGACCGGCGTACCCAGTCCTTGTTTGAGCTCGGCGATCGTTGACGCGGCGGTGTGGATGGTCCCCGGGGCTACCGCGTTGACGGTCACCCCGTCCGCGATCATCTCCATCGCCAGCGCCCGGGTCAGCCCGACGACCCCAGCCTTGGCCGCCGCGTAGGCGGCCTCGGTCGGCAAGGCGTTGACCGGGCCGGCGGTCGCCGCCAGGTTCACGATCCGGCCCCAGCCCCGCTCGGCCATCCCGCCGATGAACGCGCGGCTACACAGGAAGGCGGTGGTCAGGTTCCGATCGATCTCACCGCGCCACTCCTCGTGGCTGAGCTGGGCGACCGGCCGCAGTACCTCCGGACTCGCCCGACTCGCCAGGCCGGCGTTGTTAACCAACACCTCCACATCACCGAGTTGCTCCGCGGCCGCATCCGCCAACGCACCGACCTCCGACTCGTCGGTGAGGTCAGCCACGAATCCGATGACCCCGAGCTCGGCGGCGCGCTCGTGGATGCGGCGAGTGGTGGAGACGATGGCGACCCGCGCGCCCAGGTCGGCAAGGCGACGCGCGGTCGCGTACCCGATACCGTCCGGGCTGCCGGCTCCGGTCACCAACGCCACCCTTCCGTCGAGCCGCATGGTGACCGGCTCCGGCAGGGGCACGTGCTCGTCCTGCGCGCCGGGCCCGGCCAGACTGTCGCCCGTCGCCCGGCTACGGCGGGCCGCGCCGCGACGACTCGCGTCTCGTTTCGGTCGGCTCCCGGCACTCGCGTCAATCGCCATGTCAGAATCCTGCCCGTTTGCCCCGGCCCGAGCAACGCGGCGCGGTGGCAGTGCCCCGAATTTCATTCGGCTGACTACGCTGGCGGCTCACCATTACCCAAACGGAGAGCAGAACCAGACCATGACCTACCCTCCCTCCTCCGGCGACTGGCAGGACCCCACCAGACCACTTGGCGGGTTGCCGGACGACAGTCAGCAGCCCGGGCAGCAGTCCGCTCCTTCCGCCCCGGTAGGCGATCAATCCGGGCTCGGGCAGCCAGCCGGGGGCGTTCCCTACCCCCCGACCGACCCGTACCCGGGCGCCTACCCGCCGGCCGGCTACCCGGCGGGCGCCAACCCACCGGGCACGTACCCGGCGGGCGCGTACCCGCCGGGCGCCAACCCACCGGGGGCGTACCCGGCGGGCGCGTACCCAGGCTACGGCTACCCCCAGCCGCAGACGAACAGTATGGCCATCGTCGCCCTGGTGTTGTCGCTGTTCGGGCTGGTGTCCTGCATCACCGCGCCGGTCGGGGCAGTCCTCGGCCACATCGCGCAGAAGCAGATCCGGGAAACCGGCGAGCGCGGCGAGGGTATGGCGAAGGCCGCGATCATCGTCGGCTGGATCCTGACCGGCCTGGTAGCGCTCCTGGTCGTCTTCTACGTGGTGGCGTTCGTCATTATCGCCACCGAATCCGCGAGCACCGTCTGAGCCAACCGGCCGCAGCGGGCCGCCCCGGGAAACCGGGGCCAGGCCCGGCGGGCCGGAATCGGCTGACCGCCCCGACCGCCGGCCGGCTACTGCGCGGGCGGGGTGAAGGAAGAGGTACGAACCATCCCGGCCGCTCGGCCCTTCGCCGCGATTACCAACGCCATCTTGCGCGACGCCTCGTCAATCATCTCGTCGCCGAGCATCACCGCACCGAGCTTGCCGCCAGCCTCGGAGGTGTAGTGCTGGTAGGCGTCGAGGATCAGCTCGGCGTGGTCGTAGTCGTCCTGGGCTGGGGAGTAGACCTCGTTTGCGGCCTCCAACTGGCCCGGGTGCAGCACCCACTTCCCGTCGAAGCCGAGCGCGGCGGACCGCTTGGCCACGTCGCGGAACGCGTCCACATCCCGGATCTGCAGGAACGGGCCGTCAATCGCCTGCTTGTCATGCATCCGGGCAGCCATCAGGATGCGCATCAGAATGTAGTGGTAGGGATCGCCCGGGTAGTCCGGAATCAGCGCCCCGACCGCCAACGACTTCATATTGATCGACGCCATGAAGTCGGCAGGGCCGAAGATGATGGCCTCCACCCGGGGCGACGCCGCGGCGATCGCGTCCACGTTCACCAGACCGGCTGCGTTCTCGATCTGCGCCTCGATCCCGATCCGCCCGACCTGGAGGCCGAGGGTCTTCTCCACCTGGGTGAGGGTGAGATCCAGCCACCGCACCTGACCGGCGTCCTGCACCTTCGGCAGCATGATGCAGTCCAGGTTGGCGCCAGCGCCCTCGACGACGTCGATCACGTCCCGGTAGGTCCACGGGGTGGTCAGGTCGTTCACCCGGACCACCCGGGTCTTGCCGGCCCAGTCACCCTCGTTGAGGGCGGCGACGATGTTCTTCCGCGCGTCCGGCTTCGCGAGCGGGGCGACCGCGTCCTCCAGATCGAGGAAGACCTGGTCGGCGGGGAGCCCCTGCGCCTTACCCAACATCTTGACACTGGAACCCGGTACCGCGAGACAGGACCGGCGGGGGCGACCGACTGTGGTCATTGTGCGCTCCTTCCAGCGTCCGGCGGACGGGCCGACGCCACCTCAAACATGCAAACGTATAGGGATTTAACCATCCAAAAGAGCGGCTTTACCGGTCTCCAAGTACGGGGTACGCCACGGTAACCTTGTGCCGTGACTGGGGTGAACAGACCTGTGGAAGATCTCACTGGACGTCGGCTGGTGGTGGTGACCGGAGCCAGCTCCGGCATCGGCCTCGCCGCCGCCACGGATCTCGCCTGCCGGGGTGACCAGGTGGTCCTCGTCGGGCGCGACCCGGCTCGCCTACAGGCCGCCGCCGAGCAGGTCCGGGAGGCCGCCGGCGAACTGCCGGAGACGTTCCGCGCGGACTACGCCGTCCTGGACGATGTCCGCTCCCTGGCAGAACGGCTCCGCGCCGCCTACGACCGGATCGATGTGCTGGCCAACAACGCGGGGATGATCGCGCTCCAGCCCACCACCACTGTTGACGGTTACGAGCTGTCGATCCAGGCCAACCACCTCGCACCGTTCCTGTTGACCAACCTCCTGCGGGACCGACTCGACCGGATCGTCGTGACCGCGTCCGCCGCACACCGCAGCGGGTCGCTCAACCCGAACGATCTCAACCAGTCGCTGCGCCGATACCGCGCGATGAACGCCTACGGCACCAGCAAACAGGCGAATGTCCTGTTCACCACGGAGGCAGCCCGACGCTGGCCGGAGCTGCCGACGTACTGCTTCCACCCGGGCGTGGTGCGGACCCGGTTCGGCGGTGACAGCCGGCTGATCACCATCGCCTTGCGCCTGATGCCAGCCCGCCGTGCGGAAAAGGGGGCCGAGACCCTGGTCTGGCTCGCCAGCCAGGCTCCGGAACGACTCCACAGCGGCGGGTACTACCAGGATCTACGGCTCCGCCAACCAGCCCAGAAGGCAACTGATCCGGAAGCGGCTACTCAGCTCTGGGCAGCCAGCGCGAAGGCGGTCGGCATCGACGGTAGCCAGAGATCCAGGGAAGGTCAGGCGCGCTGACTCCGCGCGCTGCTGTGGATCACCACTGCGACCCCCACCAGCAGCAACGCCAGACCCGGCAACGCTGACGGCTGCGGCAACTGACCCAACCACGCCCAGGCGATCAGCGCCGCGCCCGGCGCCTCCAACAAGATCAACGTACTGACCGTGGTGGCCGAGACCCGACGCAGCGCGTAGGTGAACATCGAATGGCCCAGTAGCTGGGCACCGGCCACCAGGGCCAGCACCGCGAGCCAGGTACGGGTGTCGAAGCCGGACATCCGCACCCCACCAAGCCAGCAGACCATGCCCAGGACCAGAGCGCACACGCCATAGCAGACAGTGGTGTACGTGGTGGTGCTGACCGTACGACGGGCCTGCTCGCCCAGGGCCGTGTAGACCGCGGCGAACAGTCCACCGAGAATCGCGAGCAGATCACCGAGGAACGCCGAACCGGAAGCCGCGAAGTCGGCTCCGGTGGCCACTACCGCGCCGAGAACCGCCACCCCGACCCCGGCCCACACCGCCCTCGGCAGTCGCCGACCCTGGGCCTGCGCGATCAGCCCCTGCCAGACGGGTTGGGTGGCGACCAGCGCGGCTGCCGCCGCCACCGTGGTGAGCGTGACGCTGGGCATCCAGGCGGCGAAGTGCGCGGCGAGCGCGACCCCGGAGAAGAGGCAGTACCAGCCGGCGCGGCGTCCCTCCGGAGCGGCCAACGCCCGCAGCTCCGCGCGCCGCCGGAGCAGGGTGGCCGGACCGAGCACCGCGGTGGAGAGCAGGTTGCGCCAGAAGGCTACCGCCAGGGCCGGTGCGGCGGCGAAGGCCACCAGCGGCGCGGAGGACGACACGGCGAATACGGCGAGGGCGAGCGCACCGACGGTCAGGGGCTCCGGTGGCAACCGGGACGGCAGAGCGGGCACGGGAAGCAATAGTCACACGAATCCGAGGCCGGGCCGAAGCGGCGCCGACCCGCACCGGGGCGTCGGCTGCGGTCAGCGCCGTCGGACGCGGTGCAGCCGGAACGGCTTGCGGGCCGCCCGAACCACCGCTGCCGGGCGGGGTGGCTGGGCCAGCGAAGCGGTGGGGAGTGCCGCGCCGGCCAGCGGGTCACCGGCGGGAACGAGGCGGTTGAGCGCGCAACCGACCGTCGCCCAGCGGGCTACCAGGTCGGCAGCCGAACCTGGTGCGTTCAACCGCTTCGCCGCAACCAGCGGCGCGTTGGTCTCCCAGTCTTCGGTACCGGGCAGCAACCGGGTCACTTCCGCCGGCCAGGTGACGATCCGGCCACCGTGATCGCCCCGCAGCGTGACCTCCGCCCGCCTCGCATCGGCGAGCCCGGGAGCGGACTGCTCCCCCGGACCGCTGATCACGAGGAGCGCGCCCGTCAGGGGCGCACACCAGAGCGCGGATGCCGGGGCGTCGGCGACGCCGACCCAGGCGATGGCCGCCTTCTTCAGCGCCTCGTCAACCAGCAGGTTGCTGCGTCCTACCGCGTCACTCACCCCCGCATCCTCCCGCACCCCCCGCCGGTCCGCACCCCACGGTCGGGGGTTGGGACAGCTCCGGTTCGCCGCCACGGCAGCGACGTCACCGCCTGCGCCGCTCAGCCGACGAACGGCGGGATCACAATCTCACCCCGGGCCACCGGTACCACCTGGCCGGCGACGGTGGCGCCGAGGGCGGCCCCATCCGTCGCGGTAACCGTACAGGTCAGCGCGGATGGTCGGTTGATCTCGCCGCCCTGGCGGACGGCGTAACCGGTCCGACCAGTACCAGGCAACAACCCACTGGCCACCAACCACACCCCCAGTCCCAGAGCGGCCGACCCGGTCGCCGGATCCTCCGGCCCTCCCAACCCGGGGACGAAGACCCGGGTGTGCGCGGTCCGCGACTCGGCATCCCAGGAGAAGACCGCGATGTCCTCCACCCCGTACCGCTGTGCGGCCCCCGAATTCAGCTGGGCGCGGGGCACCGCGTCCCGATGCACCGGAAGGTATGGAAACTCCAGCCCGCAACCAGCCACCCGGGGCGCCGGCCCGGCCTGGTCAACCGCGGTGAGGCCAACCAGTTCCAGCAGCGGTCCCGGATCCAGCTCGGGGCCGAGCGTCGGCGTACCTCCGGTCAGCGTCGCGCCGGTCGCCTCCACCTCGATCGGCAGCACACCGGCGCCGCACTCCTGCCGGACCGAGCCGGTGGCAAAGAGACCACGCCGGCTGGCGGCGACCGCCGCGCCAACACTCGGATGGCCGGCGAACGGCAACTCGGCAGCCGGGGTGAAGATCCGCACCCGATAGGTGGCGTCGGCCCGGGTTGGTGGGAGCACGAACACCGTCTCGGAGAGGTTGAACTCCAGTGCGAGTGCCTGCATCTGCTCCGTGGCCAACCCCTGGGCACCGAACACCACCGCCAGGGGGTTGCCGGCGAAGGGGCGATCGGTGAAGACGTCCACGATCTCGTAATCCAGGGTCGACATGCTGATAGACAGTAGGCGCCTAGGCTGGTCTGCGTGAGTACGCCGACCCGGGTCTTCATCGCCCGGCTCGCCGGCGTCGCCGTCTACGACCCCAATGGCGACCAGGTGGGCCGGGTCCGCGACGCGGTAGCTCGGCTACGGGCCACGAAGCAGCCGCCGGAGGTGATCGGCCTGGTCGCCGAGATGCCGATGCGGCGGCGGATCTTCCTCTCGATCAACCGGATCACCTCGATCGATTCGGACGCCGTGGTCCTCGGCACCGGCACCCTGAACCTGCGCCGCTTCGAGAAGCGCCCGAACGAGCTGCTCGTCCTCCAGGAACTGCTCGACCGACGGGTGCAGATCCACCCGGACGGGGTGGCCGGGGTCGTGGTGGATGTCGCCATGGAGGCGGCCCGCGACGAGTGGACGTTGACCCGGGTCGCCGTCCGTGAACACACCGGCCGACTCACCCGCCGTGGCAACCTGCGCCAGATCGAGTGGGACCGGGTCCGCGGGTTGAGCGGGATCGCCGACAACCGGGGTACCGCCAACCTGCTGGCGGTCCTGGATGAGATGCGCCCCGCGGACCTGGCGAACGCCCTGCAGGACCTGCCCGACGCACGGCGCAACGAGATCGCGGCCGCCTTCGACGACGAACGGCTGGCCAACGTACTCAGCGAGTTGCCGGAGCACGACCAGGTGGAGGTCCTGGCCGCACTGGACCGGGAACGGGCCGCGGACGTGCTGGAGCAGATGGACCCGGACGACGCCGCCGACCTGCTCGGCGCGCTCCCGCCACCGGAGCAGGATGTCCTGCTCGACCTGATGGAGCCGGACGAGGCCGATCCCGTACGCCAGCTCCTCAAGTACACGCCCGGCACGGCCGGGTCGGTGATGACCTCCGAGCCGGTGATTCTGCCCCCGGACGCCACAGTCGCCGAGGCACTGGCCCGAATCCGCGAACCCCAGCTCTCCCCCGCGGTGGCCGCCCAGGTCTTCGTCACCCGGGCACCGCTGACCGCGCCGACCGGCCGCTACCTCGGAATCGTGCACTTCCAACGGCTGCTGCGGGAACCGCCGGCCGACCTGTTGGGCGGGGTGGTGGTCAACGACATCGACCCGCTGCGGCCGGTCACTCCGCTACCTGAGATCACCCGCCGGATGGCCACCTACGACCTGGTCGCCATGCCGGTGATCGACCGCAGCAGCCGCCTGGTGGGCGCGGTCACCGTGGACGACGTACTGGACCATCTGCTGCCTCGGGACTGGCGGGACCGGGACGCGCGGCCGCCCGCCCCGGTCGGCACCGCCGAATCGTCGGACGGCCCGGATGGTTGAGCGGCGGCGGCCGGAGCGGTTGGACCAGCCACGCGAGGTCCGACGCGTCCAGCTGCCCCGGTTCGACCCGGAGGCCTTCGGCCGATGGTCGGAGGCGATCGCCCGGAAGATGGGCACCGCCCACTTCATCGTCTACATGACCGTGGTGATCGCCACCTGGTTCATCTGGAACACGCTCGCCCCCGCGCATCTTCGGTTCGACCCGTACACCTTCACGTTCCTGACCCTGATGTTGTCGTTGCAGGCGAGCTACGCGGCGCCGCTGATCCTGCTCGCCCAGAACCGCCAGGCGGACCGGGACCGGCTGGCACTGGAGGAGGACCGGCGCCGGGCGACCGCCCAGAAGGCCGACACCGAGTACCTGGCCCGGGAGATCGCGGCGCTGCGGAACGCGATGGGCGAGGTCGCCACCCGCGACTTCCTCCGCTCCGAGCTGGCCCGGCTCGCCGAGGAGCTGGACGACGCCGCCCAACGCCGGCTACGCCGGCAACACCGGGCCCCGGGATGGCCGGTCAACGGGGACGGGCTCGACGAACCCCGGGATGAGGTGGAGACCGGCCAGGCCGGCGATGGCCACACCGGTCCCGGGAACAGGTGATCGCCGTCGCTGCCACCCAGGGCGGCGCCACATCGTCGTCGACGTAGCATTGCCGTCATGTCTGCACCAGCCAATACCGTCTCCGACGCGATTCAGGCCGCCCTGGCCACTGTCAACGACCCGGAGATCCGCCGTCCCATCACGGAGTTGGGGATGGTCCGCTCCGCGGCGATCGGCGACGACGGCGTGGTTCAGGTTGAGCTGCTGCTCACCGTCGCCGGCTGCCCGCTGAAGGAGAAGCTGCGCGCGGACATCACGGCCGCCGTGAGCGCGGTGCCGGGCGTGACGGGGGTGGAGATCGAATTCGGCGTGATGAGCCCCGAGCAGCGCAAGGAACTCCAGACCAAGCTACGCGGCGGCGGCACCGACCAGGAGCCGGTGATTCCGTTCGCCCAGCCCGGCTCCCGGACCCGGGTGTACGCGGTGGCCAGCGGCAAGGGCGGTGTCGGCAAGTCCAGCGTGACGGTCAACCTGGCGGCGGCGCTGGCTGCCCGGGGACTCTCCGTCGGGGTGGTTGACGCGGACATCTACGGCCACTCGGTGCCGCGGATGCTCGGAGCCGAGGGGCGCCCCACCCGCGTCGAAGACATGATCATGCCCCCCGAGTCACACGGCGTGAAGGTCATCTCGATCGGGATGTTCACCCCCGGCAACGCCGCCGTGGTGTGGCGCGGCCCGATGCTGCACCGGGCCCTACAGCAGTTCCTCGCCGATGTGTACTGGGGCGACCTGGACGTGCTCCTGCTCGACCTGCCCCCGGGCACCGGAGACGTGGCGATCTCGCTGGCCCAGCTGCTGCCCAACGCCGAGATCCTGGTGGTCACCACGCCGCAGACCGCCGCCGCCGAGGTGGCGGAGCGGGCCGGCGCGATCGCGTTGCAGACCCACCAGCGGGTGGTCGGTGTCATCGAGAACATGTCGTGGCTGGAGCTGCCGGACGGCACCCGGATGGAGGTCTTCGGGGCCGGCGGTGGCCAGACGGTCGCCGACTCGTTGACCAAGGCCATCGGTGCGCCGGTGCCGCTACTCGGTCAGGTTCCGCTCGACACCCGGGTCCGCGAGGCCGGCGACGACGGCAACCCGGTCGTGCTCGCCGAGCCGGCCTCCCCCGCCGCCGCGGCGCTGGGCCAGGTCGCCGACCGGCTCGCGGTACGACGCGAGTCGCTGCTCGGCAAACCGCTGGGCCTCAAGCCGGCCGGCAGCTAGCGCCACCTGGTCGAGCCGCACTCTCCCGGACCTCTTGCTGGGCGGCCCGCCGGTCCACCGGTCCAGGCGGGTTGCTGGGCCCGCCGGTCAGGTGATCAGGCGGGCCCGCAGGTTGCTGACCTCGGCTGCGGTCAGGCCGTTCTCGAGGAGGTAGCCGGGCATCGTCAGGGCGGCGACCGTCGAGCTCAACGATGCCTCGATGGTGGTGTTCCGAGTCGCCAGGAGATCGGTCACCGCGACGAGTTGGTCGGGGTGACCGAGCTCGGCGTAGCGCTGCCGCATCCGCTCGTAGGAGAGCAGGTAGTCGGCGACGATCTCCTCCGGCGTCGCCTCCGCCAAGGTCAGCAACACCAGCGCGAGCAGCCCGGTCCGGTCCTTGCCGCCGGAGCAGTGAAACAGCACGCAGCCGGGCGCGGCGGTGCTGATCGCCCGGACGGCGGCGGTCACCCGCTCCGACTGCTCGGCCAGCATCGCCGGGTAGTACAGCGGCGACGCCAGGTTGTCGATCTTCTCCCAGTGCGCGTAGAAGGGTGTGCCGACCGGTTCGAGCGGCACCCGCACCGTCGTCATCCCCGCTGGTCTGGGCGCGCTGTCCTGCCCGTACTCGTCGGCGTTGCGCAGATCGACGACCGTGCGCACCCCGTAGGCCCAGGCGGCCGCCCACCCTGCCGCGCTCAGACGGTTCGGCTCCTCCATCCGGACCACCGCGCCTGGCCGCACCCGCCCGAGCCCGCCCAGATCCCGAGCATTGACACACCCGTCCCAGGGGAGCTCCCTGCTCCGCGCCGCCGCCGAGTCATCGCCGTCGGCACTGACGAGCGGCGTCGATCCACAGTCGATGCTAGTCATGCCACGGCACCATAGTGCGACCCCGCAACCACACCCCGACAAGGCTTCCGTCAGGTCGCGCCGCCGTTACTGGTCGCGTCGTCAGTAACTGGTCGCGTCGTCGGTCAATTCGCGTCGTCGGTAACCGGTCGCGTCGTCGGTCAGGTCGCGTCGTCGTAGCTGATCCGAGGAGTGGGCGCGGGCGAGGCACCGCCGGTCGCCGGGGCCGGGGGGCTGGCTGGGCGGCTTGTCGGGTCAACGGCGGTGGCGACGTCCTTCAGCTCCTCGTGCACGCTGGTCACATCGGCCCGCAGGTTGTCGTAGACCCCCTGCAACGGCTTCCGAATCGCCGCCTCATCCTCCTCGCTGAGCAGGTGCTTGCGAACGAACGTCTTCGGATGCAGGTCCTGGAGCTGGATGTCGGTGCCCAGTTCCCGACTCAGGTCAGTGGTGGCGTTGGTCGCCATCCGGCGCAGGTTACGCACCATCCGCAGGCCGTCACTGATGACCGTGGGCAGTCGGTCACCGAAGATCAGCAGCGCCAGGAGCAGCAGCGCACCGATCTCCCACCAGTTCAGGTTGTCGAACACGGCACGATCCTCCCTTCGGCCTCAGCGCAAGCCTACGCACGTCACAGGCTAGCTCGGCAGGGGGCCGAGCGGCTCACTTCGCATCCGCGGCCAGGGTCACCGAGGCATTCCGCCGCGACGTGCCACGCCGGTACTCCACCACCACCACGGACCCAGGTGCGAACTTACGGACCAGGGCGATCAGGTCGGTCGGCTCGTTCGTCGGCCGCCCGTTGAGCGTGACGATCACATCATTCGCCCGCAGCCCGGCGCTGGCCGCCGGACCGGACGGCTCCACCGAGACCAACCGCACCCCCGCCCCGGCACCCCCGCCACCCACCTGGGCGCCGATCACCGTGCGACGGGCCTTGCCGGTGCCGATGATGTCCTGGGTGATCCGCTTGGCCTGGTTGATCGGAATCGCGAAGGCGAGCCCGATGTTGCCGGCCTCCTGCCCCTCGGCGACCAACGACTTGATCGTGGAGTTGACCCCGATCACCCGTCCGGCACCGTCCACCAGGGGGCCGCCGGAGTTGCCGTGGTTGACCGCCGCATCGGTCTGGATCGCCGCGTAGTAGCGGGTGGGCCCACCCGGCTCGCCCGCCTGCATCGTCCGGTCGAGGGCACTGATGATGCCGGCGGTGACCGTGTTGGCGAGGGAGAGCGGCGACCCGACGGCCAACACCGGGTCGCCGACCGCGAGCGCTTCCGAGTCACCGAACGCCACCGGGTGGAGCCCCTCCTTCGTGACCTTGATGACCGCGATGTCCGACTCTGGATCCTGGCCGACGAGGGTGGCCGGGGCGGAGCTCCCGTCGTTGAAGATCACCGTGGCGGGCCCGGTCGCACCCGCCACCACGTGGTCGTTGGTCATCACATAGCCATCGGTGGTGGCGATGAAACCGGAACCCTCACTCATCCCGTCGGGGCCCGCCACCCGAACCGTGACCACGCTCGGCAGCACCCGCTCGGCCACGCCGGCGAGCGACTCCGGCCTCCGCTGGGCCAGCTCCGGCGGCGGGATCGGGGCACCGCCGAGGACCGGAGTGGTCCCGACCCGGATCGCGACCGCGTACCCGAGGGCGCCTCCCAACGCACCGGCGAGCAGGGCGGTGACCAACGGAATGATCAACAGGTGTCGCAGTGTGGGACGGACCGACGAATCCGGGTCGGTGACCGGCTCCGTCTCCGTACCGGGAACCGGCGCGGCGGGCACGACCACCGCCGCCGGCGCCATCGGGTCCCGCCACGGGTCGGCCAACGCGTCAGACCACCAGGGCGCCCCCGGGCCACCCGGCGGAGGAGTGGCCGACGACGAGCCCGCCACTGTGGCACCCGTCCCGGGCTGGCGCCAGTCCCAGCCGTCGGTCACGTCGCTGCCTCCCACTCGTCGCGGGTCCATCCGCGCCAACCACACCCGACCGGTCGCACTCGTTCGCACACCGCCTCCAGGATTGCACGGACGCCACGGATGCCGTCACGGTCGCCCACCGTGATCGTCGATGTGGGGACGCGCGGCTGCGCCCCGTGCACATCGCCTCTAGGCTCACAGTGCCCCACTCACCCCTGAAGGGCGTGTTCCGATCATGCTGCCGCAGCACCCGGAGCCCGCTCTGACCCGAACGCCGTCCGGAGGTGCCCCATCGCCACGGTCGCCAATTCCGGCTCTTCGGCCCAGGCTCTGCAGCTCGCCGAGTCGTATGTGACCGAGGATCTCGTACTGCGCACCGCCCGCGCCCTCGCCCACGAGGTCGGCCTCGAGGCGGTGACCCCGGGTGCGGGTGCGGCCCTGCGGCTGCTGGCCGCCGCGGGGAACGCCCGCGCGGTGGTGGAGATCGGCACCGGCACCGGCGTCAGCGGCGTCTGGCTGCTGCGCGGCATGCGCCCCGACGGGGTGCTGACCACGATCGACGGTGAGATCGAGCATCAACGCATCGCGCGCCGGATCTTCACCGAGGCCGGCTTCACCTCCGGCCGGAGCCGGATCATTACCGGTCGCGCGCTGGACGTGCTGCCACGCCTCGCCGACGGTGCGTACGACCTGGTGTTCGTTGACACCGAGGCGACTGGCTTCGCCGCCTGCGTGGACGCCGCCCACCGGCTGCTCCGACCAGGCGGAGTGCTCGCCCTCAACGGTGCCCTGGCCGACGGCCGGATCGCCGATCCCGCCGCCCGGGACCCGGAGACGGTGACCACCCGGGAGACGATCAAGGCGATCCGGGAGTCCGAGTACTGGATTCCCGCCCTGCTCCCGGTCGGCCACGGGCTCCTCACCGCAGTGCGCGGCTAGGCGACCAGAGGCCGGCTGTCCGGTGGAGCTCCAGCGGGCAGCCGGCATTCCGCTCGGGCCGGGCCGGCTGCCGACCGGGCCGGCTGCCACAGCCATCCGGACCGACGCAGGTCAGCCGAGCGTCTCCAGCCAGCGCAGGAGCGAACGGACACCCCAACCGGTGGCGCCCGGGGTCAACTCCGCCTCCGCCCCTTCCGACCAGGACGGCGCCGACATGTCAACGTGCACCCAACGGTCCCGCAGTTCGCCGAGGAACTCGCGCAGGTAGAGCGCCGCCACCACCGAGCCGGCGCCCTGGGCCGGCGCACTGTACAGATCGGCGAGGTCACTGCGGAGGTAGTCGACGTAGTCGGTCGGCAGCGGCAATCGCCACGCCGCTTCACCGGCCGCGTTGACCGCCGCCAACACGTCCTCGGCGAGGCGGTCGTCCTCGCTGTACAGGGCGGCGGTGCGCTTGCCCAGCGCCACCGCGTTCGCACCGGTCAGCGTGGCCAGATCGACGACCAGGTCGGGCTGGTGTTCCCGTACGGCGTAGGCGAGCGCATCGGCGAGGACCAGCCGGCCCTCGGCGTCGGAGTTGGTGGTCTCGCTGGTCACGCCCCCGTAGTGGTGGATGATGTCGCCTGGCCGGAACGCAGCGCCGCTGACCATGTTCTCGGCCAGCGGGGCGAGGGTGGTGACCCGGACCGGCAGCCGCCGCAGGGCCGCCCCCAGCGTGGCCGCCACCACCGCCGCCGCACCGGCCATGTCCTTGCGCATCAGCTTCATGCCGGCCCGGGGTTTGATCGAGATTCCCCCGGTGTCGAAGGTGATCCCCTTGCCGACCAGTACGACGTGCATCCGCGCCCCGGCCGGCCGCCAGTCCAGCTCAACCAGACGGGGACCGTTGGCCGAGCCCGTGCCGACCGCGACGATCCCGCCGAAGCCCTCGACGGCCAGCTCATCCGGTTCCCGAACCCGTAGGTGCAGGTCGGGGATGCCGGCCGCGGCGTCGGCCACCTGCCCGGCGAACCATTGCGGGTTCTTCACCGACGAGGGCATGTTCACCAGGTCGCGGGCGAGTCGGGTCATCTCCGCGGTGGTGCGGGCACCCGCGACCACGTCGGCGTACTCCGCCGGATCCGACACCACCAGGTCGACCGCGGCCAGGGCGGGTACGGCCTTGTCGGCACCGAGCCGGAACCGGTACGACGCCAGCAGCAGCCCTTCCACCAGCCCCCGTACGGCCGCCGGGGTGGCGGCCGCCGGGAGCGGGAGCGTGACGTGCTCCGCATCGGCCGCCGCTCGGGCGAGGGCGGCCCCGGCCGTCCGCCAGGCCGCCTCGTCCCCGGCCCCGATCCCGAACGGGAACAGGCGGCCCGGCGCCCGTCCGGGTCGGATCTGGTGCCAGGTCTGACCGGCGTCACCGCCCAGGCGCGCGGCCGGCAGCAGCGCGGCGAGTTCGTCGGCGACCCCGTCCGGCAGGGCCGCGGCGACGGGCACCAGCTGAGCTGACGGTTCCGCCTCGGCGGCAGGTCGGACGGGCAGGGCCAGAACATCGAGCCGCTCAGGCTCGGCGAGTAGCCGGATGGCGAGCACGCGACGCCGTACCTTCCAGGAGAAGCCTGCGGAGCGACCTCCGCAGGACAGGATAAATATCCGCAAAAACGGCTGCTGGGGCAGCGTGATGGGCCGGCCGACGACCGGCGGTGGCCGCCCGGAGTCCCGGCCGGCCACCGCCTCGCCGTCCGCTTCAGCACGCCTACGACCACCGACGTGGGCACACCGGTGGATCAGGAGGCGGATGGGCCGTCCACGCGCGGCGCGGACGGCCCATACTCAGCCGGCAGCCGCCCTCAGCGCGGCACCGAGCGCGTTGGCCTCGTCCGGAGTCATCTCGACGACGAGCCGGCCACCGCCCTCCAGCGGGACTCGCATGACGATGCCACGGCCCTCCTTGGTGACTTCCAGCGGACCGTCGCCCGTCCGCGGCTTCATCGCCGCCATGTTGTCTCCCCTCAGACCTGAACCAGGGTCGGTGGGTTGCCCCACAGCCACTTCGCCACGACCACCCGCAACCTTCACCGGGGTGTCGACCAACGATTTTCCCTGATGAACACCGCCGGACCCAAACCGAGGCAGTATTGATGTAACAGAACCTAGCTTATCCCGAGAAGGCCTGTCACAATGTGCGGTCATGCAGGCACGGTCGGCACTCTTCGACCTCTACGGTGACCACCTCCGGCCCCGAGGTGGCCGGGCACAGGTCGCTGCCCTGGTCAAGCTGCTGGCGCCACTGGGCATCGCACCGCCAGCAGTACGGACGGCGGTCTCCCGGATGGTGCGTCAGGGCTGGCTCGAACCCCTCCGGATGGCCACCGGACCCGGATACGCGATCACCCCGAAAGCCGCTCGTCGGTTGGACGAGGCGGCTACCCGGATCTACCGCACCGGCAAAGCCGGCTGGGACGGGCGCTTCGACCTGCTCGTCGTGGCGGCACCAACCACCCGCCGGGAACGCCAGCGTCTCGCCGCGAACCTGAGCTTTCTCGGCTACGGCACGCTCGACGAGTGCACGTGGGTGGCCACCCGACCGGGCGAGGACGTTGACCTGCTCCTTGACGAGGCGGGGGTGCGCTACGAGCGGTTCACCGCCGCGCACGCGGCCGGCACGCCGGGCGCGATGGGCGTCGTCCGCCGCGCCTGGGACCTGGCCGAGATCGGCCGGGCATACGAGCAGTTCGTCGCCGAACAGCGGGCGCTGCTCAGCGGGGTCACCGTACGCAGTCCCGACGAGGAGGCGTACGCCGCCCGGTTTCGGCTCGTGCACGCCTGGCGCACCTTCCTGTTCCGGGACCCACAGCTGCCGCCGGCGCTGCTCCCCGAGCGGTGGCCGGGCACCGCCGCGGGCAGCTTCTTCGACCGCCACGCGGCCCGACTACGGCCGGCCGCCGACCGTTACGTCGAGGCCTGCCTCGACGCCGGTAACCGCATCACTGGACAGAAGGGTCATTGAACCGTGACCGAAGCACTCCTCATCGACCGCACCGACGCCGTCGTCACCCTCACCCTGAACCGCCCCACGGCTATGAACGCGTTCGACACGGCGCTGAAGGAGGCGCTCCGGGACGCCCTGGCCGAGTTGGAGAACGACCGGAGCTGCCGAGCGGTGGTACTGGCCGGATCGGGCGGTTCGTTCAGTGCTGGCCAGGATCTGCGCGAACACGTGCGGACGCTGGAGTCCAGCGAGGGTAACCCGCTCGACACCGTGGGAACGCATTACAACCCGATCGTCGCCCGGCTGGCGGGCCTGGCCAAACCCGTCGTCGCCGCCGTGGGTGGCATGGCCGCCGGGGCGGGTGCCTCGCTGGCCTTCCTCGCCGACATTCGGGTCGGTGGACCCTCCACCAGCTTCCTCATGGCGTTCGCCAGGGTTGGGCTCGCCGCCGACACCGGCGCCTCGTGGACGCTGCCCCGGCTCGTCGGCCACGCCAAGGCCGTCGAGCTGCTGATGCTCGCCGAGCCGGTGCGGGCGGCGGAGGCCCACCAGCTTGGCCTACTCAACCGGCTGGTCGCGACCGACGAGGAGGTGTTACCGGCGGCGCAGGAGTTGGCCGCCCGGTTGGCGGCTGGCCCGACCATCGCGTACGGGGCGATCAAACGACAGCTCTCCATCGCGGACGCGGGCACTCTCGCCGACGCCCTGGCCGCCGAGGCACAGGCTCAGTCGATCTGCGGCGCCACCGCCGACCACCACTCCGCCACCATGGCCTTCGTCGCCAAGCAGAAGCCGGTCTTCGAGGGCCGCTGACGGCACCCGGGGGCGGAGCCGCCCCCGGTCAGTCGTCCTCCTCCGGATCCTGGTTGGCCTCCTCGCCGAGGACGAACGCCTGCATGGCCAGCTCGTTGCCGGACGGCCAGACGAATGCGGGTAGCTCGCGGGGGCCCAACTCCTGCACATAGGCCCAGAACTCCCGAACCGCCTCCGCCGATGACACGGCCTCGATCGGCAGGTTGAGACTGACCATCCAGGACTGCCGTGGCGGGGGCGGGCCGAGCTGGTCGGCCAGCGTCTGGAACGCCGTCGGGTCCAGCGGGGTAACCGGCCCGTCAACCGTCAGGGCATCGGCCAATACCGGGGTGTCGAAAGACCGGCGGGTGTACGTGATCACCAACCGCGGCTCGACCCGCTCCGCGGGCGGGCCTTCCGGACGCAGGTCGCTGATGTCGGTGACCTGACCCAGCGCAACCAGCCTCGACGGCGCGTCGGCGAGCACCGCGACCTGGTCGCCGGGGCGCGGCCGGGCTCCCTCGGCACCGACCAGCTCGAGCGTGTCGTGGTGCACGAGCCGCTCGGCCTCGTACCGCCCCGGCGGCAGCAACACAGCCCAGGTGTCCGCGCCGTCGGCACGGGGCGTCCGGTCGGTCCGGTCCGCGGTGTCGGTCGTCATGCGCTCCATCCCATCACGTCGTCATCGCCAGCCGGCACGTGGCAACCGACGAGATGGTCGTCAACCATGCCGGTGGCCTGCATCAACGCGTAGGCGGTGGTCGGGCCGACAAACCGGAAGCCCCGCTTCTTCAACGCCTTCGCCATCAGGGTGGACTCCACGGTCAGCGCCGGCACCTGCGCAAACGAGGCCGGCCGTTCGCGGCGCGGCGGCGGAGCGAACGACCAGAGCAGGGCGGAGAGACCGACCGGAAGTTCCAGTGCGACCCGCGCGTTGGAGATCGCCGCCTCGATCTTGGCCCGGTTGCGGACGATGCCGGTGTCATCGAGCAGCCGGGCGACGTCCGCGGCGGAGAAGGCCGCTACCGACTCGATCCGGAACCCGTCGAACGCCTTTCGAAACGCGGCCCGCTTCCGCAGGATGGTCAGCCACGACAGCCCGGACTGGAACGCCTCCAGCGTCATCCGCTCGTAGAGGGCGTCGTCGCCGCGCACCGGGCGGCCCCACTCGGTGTCGTGGTAGACGGCGTAGTCGGGCGTGCCCGCCCCCCAGGCGCAGCGAGACGAACCGTCAGCACCGATCACGAGGTCAGTCACGCGTCAACGCTACGACACCCCACCGACGCCCCGACCACGACCGGCCGTGGCCGGGCCCGCGAAATCAGGGGAGGCGGCCCTGCTCCACCCGCCGCCCGAAGCGCCGGAGGGCCTGCGTCAGGCCGACCTTCGAACCGGGCCACAGGAAGGGCCACAGGACCCGGCCGGCCGCCCCACCCGGCAGCTGGAACCACTCGTGCCAGACGACCTGGGTCCGCCCTCCGGCCAACGGGGTGCACCGCAGCACGCCGGGGCCGCGCAGCAGCTTCCCGCAGTGGACCACGCGCACCTCGTACGGTGCGTCCACCCGCACCACCCGCATCTCGTCGCGGAGTGTGGCCGGCCCGACCGCGGTGACCGCCTCGACCAGGCTGCCCTCGCCACCATCACCCTCGACCACCCGGACCTTGGTGAAGGGGATCCAGTCGCCCTGTCGTTCCCAGGCGACGAGTGCCGCGAAGACCTGCGCGGCCGACGCGTCAACGATCACCGCGGCGGTAACCTCGGCGGCCCCCGGCCGCGCCACCTCCCGCAGGTCAGCACCGTCCGGGGCGGTCCACTCCTCGGCGCTGTCCCCCGCCGTCACACCGACTCCGACCGGGCGGTCGAGTCGGCTACGCCCGCGGACCGGGGTTCGTGCGCCGGGTCACCCACGACCTCGCCGCCGGAGCGGGCCTCGTCCGCCGACTCGTCAGCGGCCTCGCCGGTGTGCGAGGGGGGCCGCCGCGCCGCCTCATCGGGCGAGTCGCCGCCGGCCCCGGGGTGTGCGCCGGCCGCCGCCTCGCGGGCGCGCAGAAGCGCGTCAGCATCGGCGCTGCGCCCCTCCCGCAACGCGGTGACCTCTGCCTCCAGCACCCCGATCAGCTCCGTCTTGTAGCCGATGTCGTACGCCGCCCGGCGCATCGCCTGGTCGACCTGAGCCATGCGGTACCCGCGCAACGCGGTGTCGAACCGCACCTGACCAACATCGGACTCCCGCAACGGGCGGGTGCTGGGCAGGGGTACCGCCGTCCCGTCCGGCTCGGCCGGCACAAGACCGGAATCCCGACCAGTGACCAACACCGCCACACCGAAGACCACCGCCGCGACGGTGAGCGCCGCGACCAACAGGAGCAGAACCTGACCCATGCACCAAATCGTGGCACGTTAACCGGGGCGGGGCGACCCCACCACCCCGGATCCCCAGTGAGCAGGCGAATCGACTGCCGGTCCGGCCGCCCCGGTGGGCACCGACTAGCGTCGTGACGGCCGGGAAGTCCGGCGACACCCTCGGGAGGCGGGATGGCGGACGCACTGCGGCTCGGCGGGCGAACCTTCGGCCCAGGTGAGCTCGGAGTCATGGCGATCATCAACCGCACCCCGGACTCGTTCTTCGACCGGGGCGCGACCTTCGGGGAGGAGAGCGCGCTCCGTGCGGTGGAGCGCGCGATTGCCGAGGGCGCGGACATCATCGACATCGGCGGGGTCAAGGCCGGTCCGGGTGCCGAGGTCGACGTGGCCGAGGAGATCCGCCGGACCGTAGCCACCATCGCCGCGGTCCGGGCCGCCTTCCCGGACGTGGTCATCTCGATCGACACCTGGCGGGCCGAGGTGGCCGTGGCGGCGGTGGCCGCCGGTGCGGACCTGCTGAATGACACGTGGTCCGGCACCGATCCAGCGCTGGCTCAGGTCGCGGCGGAGACCGGTGCCGGGCTGCTCTGCTCGCACGCGGGTGGACTGACGCCGCGGACCCGGCCGCACCGGGTCGCCTACGACGACGTGCTGGCAGACGTGGTGGCGACCGTAACCGGCCTCGCCGAGCGGGCGGTGTCGCTGGGGGTACGGCCCGACGGCATTCTGATCGACCCGGCCCACGACTTCGGTAAGAACACCCACCACTCCTTGGCGCTCACCCGCCGCCTCGACGAACTCGCCGGGACCGGCTGGCCGCTGCTGGTTGCCCTGTCGAACAAGGACTTCATCGGCGAGACCCTGGACCTACCGGCCGTCGAACGACTGGAAGGCACCCTCGCCGCCACCGCGATCTCCGCCTGGTTGGGTGCCCGGGTGTTCCGGGCACACCAGGTCCAGGCGACCCGCCGGGTCCTGGACATGGTGGCCACCATCCGGGGCGACCGCCCACCCGCCTCGACCCGGCGCGGCCTGGCGTAACGCACCGCCAACGGTTCCGGAGCGGCACGACCGTACCGTCAGGTCCAGCGCAGGATGTTCTTCCGCCACGCATAGAGGATGCCCAGCGCCAGCACCGCCACGAAGATCGCCATCTCCACGACGGTGACCAGCCCGTAGCCACGCCGGTTGAAGATCACGGCCCAGGGGAAGAGAAACACCGCCTCGACCGCGAACAACACGTACAGGTAGGCGTACACGTAGTAACGGATCTGGGCTTGGGCCCAATCACCGCCGACCGGGTCCAGCCCGCACTCGTAGGAGGCGCGCTTACCCGGTGGCTCGGCAGGGCGGGCGGGGCGCAGCACCCGGTTGGCCGAGAAGGCCGTCACGAAGAAGAGCAGACTGGCGAGGAGCAGGAGCCCGAGCGTCGTGTAGGAGCCCAGGTAACCGGTCACGGTGGCTCAGACTACCGGTCCCGCTCCCGGCCCGCACCCGTCCGGCCGTGGACGACGATGAGGGCCGGCCCCGTGGTGGGGGCCGGCCCTGGTCGTGTGGTTGGTGGTCAGCTGGTGGAGTAGCCGCGGGTGGCGATCCAGTCGGCGAGGGCTTCGGTGGTGATCCAGTACTCGGCGGTGTTCGGGTTCGCCGAGTCGGCGATCTTCACCTGGTTGCCGGCGTCGCGGTAGCCGTTGACGGCGATGTAGTGGCCGCCGGCGAAGGAGTGGCTTTCGCCGTTGGTGTCGGTGGCGGTGCCGGCGATGTTGGCGACGACGGCGCGGCCGTCATCGACGGTGCGGATGATGTCTTCGCGCAGGGTGTCGGTCTGCTTGTCGTCGGCCTCGGGGGTGGAGATCTCGACGCTGCGGTACACGTCGCGGCCGGTCTCGGTGTTCAGCACCGGGGTGATGTCGTTGATGGAGTCGGTGCCAGACTCGGTGGTGCCCATCCGCTCGGCCATCGAGTAGACGTCGATGTCCTTGTCCTGCACGGACAGGGCGTTGCGGGCGGCGGCGGGGCCGCAGTAGTAGAAGTTCGGCTGGGCCTCGTAGTCGACCGGGAGGACGCGGGTGTCGTCGCGCTCGCTCTGCGCGGTGGGCTGCGCGGTGGGGGCGGCGAAGGCGGCGGTCGCGGGGGCGGCGATGGCGCCACCGGTGGCGATCAGGCCAGCAGCGGTCAGGGCGGTCTTACGAAGGATGTCGGTACGCATGATGATCGAAGCCTTCCGCTCGGGGGTGCCGCGGACGCAAGGGGGGGGCGCGCCAGCGGGTCGCACGAGGTGGTTCGAGAAGAGATCGAAAGGGGGGGGTTCCGCCCGGCCCGGGGGTGCTACTCGGGCGGCCCGGGGGTGTAACCAACGCCGACCCCACGGCATTCCGGGGCGGGCGACCACCGGCTGCCGGCGGTGCGGCGGGGCGCTCGCGGCTGCCCCGCATGGTTACGCCGGGTATAACCACCGGCCCCCGGCGCCGATTCCCCGCAGACTGTGACCCACACCACCCGACAAAAGGTCAGGTACCTCACATTCGGGTGAACCATAATTCGGCCAAAACGCTCAATCAACCTTAAAGCACACCTCCGTGGCGGCGGCGCCGGTGGCCAAGAAACGCCTTCCACCCACCAGACCCTGATCAGCCAAGCACCCCCGGAGCAGCCAAAAGTGCGCCGGAAGCCCAGGGCCACCGGCACGGCGAAGCAACCGGTGATCTGGATTACGACAGCCGATCTAAAATAGCAATGAAACGGTCATCTACTCGCCAAATCGAGTCCCAGTCGACGGACCTCTCGAGCTGGCGAGGAGGTGATCCGACGTAGGCTCTCAGGTGAGAAACGACAGCATGCCGGACAACCACACGAGGTGGGTCACGGCGGCGCGCCGAGGAGGCCATGTGACCGGGCAGGGCGAGGTCAGGAGCGAGTACGGCGATCCGGGCGACCGCGCCGACCAAAACGGGGTGCGGTCATGACCAAGAAGATCCGCCAGCTGGACCGCGTGGTCATCCGCTTCGCCGGGGACTCCGGCGACGGGATGCAGCTGACCGGCGACCGATTCACCTCCGAAACCGCCCAACTCGGCAACGACATCTCCACGCTGCCCAACTTCCCCGCGGAGATCCGCGCGCCCGCTGGGACGCTACCCGGGGTGTCGAGCTTCCAGGTGCACTTCGCCGACTACGACATCCTCACCCCCGGCGACTCGCCGAACGTCCTGGTCGCGATGAACCCGGCCGCACTCAAGGCCAACCTCGCCGACCTGCCGCGCGGAGCCGACATCATCGTCAACACCGACGAGTTCACCCGACGCAACCTGGCCAAGGTCGGCTACCAGGCCAACCCACTCGAGGACGACTCGCTCGCCGGCTACACGGTGCACCCGGTGGCACTGACCTCGATGACCGTCGGGGCACTCGCCGACCACGAGGTGTCCAAGAAGGACGCCGAACGAGCCAAGAACATGTTCGCGCTGGGCCTGCTGAGCTGGATGTACTCCCGGCCGTACGAGTCGACCCTGCGGTTCCTGGAGCGCAAGTTCGCGACCCGGCCGGAGCTGGTCGGGGCCAACGTCGCGGCGTTCAAGGCCGGCTGGAACTTCGGCGAGACGACCGAGGACTTCGCGGTCCGGTACGAGGTCAAGCCGGCGAAGATGCCACCGGGGACCTACCGGAACATCACCGGCAACGCGGCCCTGTCGCTCGGCCTGGTGGCCGCCGGGGTCCGCTCCGAGCTGTTGGTCTTCCTCGGCGCCTACCCGATCACCCCGGCGTCGGACATCCTGCACGAACTGAGCAAGCACAAGCGTTTCGGCGTGCTCACCATGCAGGCCGAGGACGAGATCGCGGCCATCGGCGCGGCGCTGGGCGCCTCGTACGGCGGGGCGCTCGGCGTCACCACCACCAGCGGCCCCGGCGTCGCGCTCAAGAGCGAGACCATCTCGCTCGCGGTGGCGCTGGAGCTGCCGCTGGTCATCGTGGACGTGCAGCGGGCCGGGCCGTCGACCGGGATGCCGACCAAGACCGAGCAGGCCGACCTGAACATGGCCCTCTTCGGCCGACACGGCGAGGCGCCGGTGGCGGTGCTCGCGCCGAAGTCCCCGGCCGACTGCTTCTACGCGGCGTTGGAGGCGGCTCGGATCGCGCTGACCTACCGCACGCCGGTGCTCCTCCTCTCCGACAACTACGTGGCCAACGGCTCCGAGCCGTGGCTGCTCCCCGACGTCGAGTCCCTGCCCGACCTGCGGGTCGACTTCGCCACCGGGCCCAACGGCGAGGACGGCGCCACCTTCCTGCCATACCTGCGGGATCCGGAGACCCTGGCCCGCCCCTGGGCGATCCCCGGCACGCCCGGACTGGAGCACCGCATCGGCGGGCTGGAGAAGGCCGACAAGACCGGCGACATCTCGTACGACCCGGCCAACCACGACCTCATGGTCCGGACCCGCGCCGCCCGGATCGAGGCGATCCCGGTGCCCGACCTCGAGGTCGAGGACCCGGACGGCGACGCTCAGGTGCTGGTGCTCGGCTGGGGGTCCACGTACGGGCCGATCGGCGCTGCCTGCCGGGGCCTCCGCCAGCGTGGGCTCTCCGTCGCCCAGGCGCACCTGCGGCACCTCGCCCCGATGCCGGCCAACCTCGGCGAGATACTGCGCTCCTACGAGCGGGTGGTCATCCCCGAGATGAACCTCGGTCAGCTCGCCCAGGTGATCCGCGCCCGGTACCTGGTCGACGCGATCAGCTACAACCAGGTGCATGGTCTGCCGTTCACCGCCAACGAGCTGGAGACGATGCTGGAAGAGGTCCTGAAGAATGTCTGAGCCCGTCGCCCTCAAGCTCACCGCGAAGGACTTCAAGTCCAACCAGGAGGTGCGCTGGTGCCCCGGCTGTGGTGACTACGCGATCCTCGCCGCCGTCCAGGGCTTCATGCCGGAGCTGAACATCCCCCGGGAGCGAATCGTCTTCGTCTCCGGTATCGGCTGCTCGTCGCGCTTCCCGTACTACATGAACACGTACGGGATGCACTCGATCCACGGTCGCGCCCCAGCGATCGCCACCGGCCTCTCCACCACCCGCCCCGACCTCTCCGTCTGGGTGGTGACCGGGGACGGCGACGCGCTGTCGATCGGCGGCAACCACCTGATCCACGCGCTCCGGCGTAACGTCAATCTGAAGATCCTGCTGTTCAACAACCAGATCTACGGCCTGACCAAGGGGCAGTACTCCCCCACCTCAGAGGTTGGCAAGATCACCAAGTCGACCCCGGTCGGCTCGGCGGACGCACCGTTCAACCCGCTCTCGCTGGCGCTGGGCGCGGAGGCCACGTTCGTGGCCCGCACCATCGACTCGGACCGCAAACACCTGCAGTCGGTGCTCCGGGCCGCCGCCGAGCACGAGGGCTCGGCCTTCGTGGAGATCTACCAGAACTGCAACATCTTCAACGACGGGGCCTTCGAACAGCTCAAGGGGCCCGCCACCCGGGACGACTCGCTGATCCGGCTGGAACACGACCAGCCGATCACCTTCGGTCGGGACGGCCAGTTCTGCGTCGTACACCCGCCCGGCGGCTTCGGCCTGGAGGTCCGCGAGACCGCGGCCACCGCGGCGGAGGAGATCGTGGTCCACGATGCCACCGTCACCGACCCCGCGTACGCGTTCGCCCTGTCCCGGCTGCCGGGTCTGGACCTGCGCAACACCCCGATCGGGGTGTTCCGTTCGGTGCGGCGGCCGTCGTACGACAGCGTGGTCCAGGAGCAGCTCGACACGGCCCGGGCGACGGTGACCGAGCCTCGGGAGCAGCTGTTCGCCGGCCTGTTGCACAGCGGCGACACCTGGACGATCGACTGAGTCGCCGGCTGATCCCGGTGGCTGCCGGGTAGCTGGGCTCAGGACCTCGACGCAGCGGCGCGGGCGCTCCGGACATCGACACGGGCGCCCATGGCGCAGGGTCAGGACATCGGGGTGGAGGTCCGGCGGTCGTCGCGGACGTGCACGAGCATGTCGCCGGTTTCGATAACACCGCCGGCCCGATCGGCGAGGGTGACCACCTTGCCCCGCCGCACCAGCGCGATGACCAGAGCGTCCAGCTCGCGGGGGGAGCGGCCGACCTCGTGCCGCTCGGCCGACCGCATCGCGAGCGCCATCCCCTGACCGGGCGTGAGCAGATCCTCCACCACCTCGATCAGCGGCGGCGCGGAGGTGGAGAGACCCAGCAGCCGACCGGCGGTCGCCGACGAGACGATCACGTGATGGGCGCCGCTCTGTTTGAGCAGTGGGGCGTTCTCCGCCTCCCGGGCCGCGGCGATGATCCGCACCTGTCCCGCGGTGAGCTGCCGGACGGTCAGCGCCACCAACACCGAGGCATCGTCACTGTCCGTCGCGATGATCACTGCCTTGGCGGTCCGGATGTGTGCCTCGTTGAGGGTCGCCGAGCGGGTCGCCGACCCCTCGATCGCCACCAGGCCGGCCGAGGTGGCCTGCCGCAGGGCGGCGCCGCTGCGTTCGACCACCACGATCCTGGACTTGTCGAAGCCGTTCTCGAGCAGGGCGGAGATCGCACTGCGGCCCTTGGTGCCGTAGCCGCAGATGATGACGTGGTCCTTCACAGCTCTCCTCCACCGGGACAGGCGACGACCGGTCCGGTACTGCTCGGTCAGGACTTCCAGGGTGGTGCCGACCAGGATGATCAGGAAGAGGACCCGGGCCGGCGTGATGTAGAGGACGTTGAGCAGGCGGGCCGACTCCGAGACCGGGGCGATGTCGCCGTACCCGGTGGTGGAGAGGGACACCACAACGTAGTAGAAGCAGTCGAGGAGGCTCAGCCCGTCCGCGTCACGGTTGGCGTCCCGATAACCGTCCCGGCCGAGCCACACCACGGCGACGCTGGCGAGGACGAGCCCGAGGGCCGCGGCCAACCGTAGACTCAACGCGCTCAGCGGGTCACGCCGTTGCGCCGGGAAATGGATCACCGTTCGCCCCACCCGAACTCCGCTGTCACCTGCACGCCCACAACATAACGGGTCGGGGGTAACGCAGATGGCGAGGCGGCCGGGACGATGCCACAACAGCCCCGACGGGCATGATGGGAGCTGTCCCCTCGGACCACAGCCAACGAGAGCGAGGCGGAGCATGTCGTTGCTCAGACGAGTCATCGGCGGGGTGTTGCGCCGGGTCCGGATGCGGCAGGGCCGCACGCTGCGAGAGGTAGCTGCCGCCGCCGGGGTCTCCATGCCGTACCTGTCCGAGGTGGAGCGGGGGCGCAAGGAGGCCTCGTCCGAGGTACTCGCGGCGGTCTGCCGGGCACTCGGGATCCGCCTCTCCGACCTGCTCGGGGAGGCCCGGGACGAGCTACGTCGCCTGGAGCGGCCCGAGCCGATGGGGTTCACCATCGGCGAGGTCAGCCGCACGCCGAGCAGGCCAGGCACCAACCAACCGCGCTCCCGCGTCGAGCCGGCCCGGCCACACTCGGTCCGGGCCGGGCTACCCGGCCGCGGCCCCACCTCCTGCGGTCCCCGCCAGGTGCACCTTCGACCGGGCTCCGCTGGGCTGCCCATCGGTGGCGTGGGGCTGGCGCCGATCGGGCCCGCGCTAACCGGCGGCCCGGCGGGAGACCTGCGCTCCATCCTCGAGCCGGACCGGCGAGGGGCCGGCCTACGAGTCCGGTTGATCGCTGCGGCACCGGCTGATCGCCCCACCGCACGAAGCTCGTGGCGGGCCCGGCGGCGCACTCGGGCACGCCGGCAACGGGCTCGGCGGTAGCCCAACCGATCTGCTCTGGGCCGATCTGCTGCCGGCAGATCGGCTACCTCCTCCTGCACCGGCACGCGCACGCTGGACGGGCCGGCTCCCGGGCGGTCCCCCGCCCGCCGACGCGCTGGAGGTAACACCTAATGATCACAATGTTGGACGATGGGCAGCAGGGCTTCGGCTCCCAGGTCTTCGAGCGGCTGCTCCAGGAACGCATCGTCTTCCTCGGCACCGAGGTGACCGACGAGTCGGCCAACCGGGTCTGCGCCCAGATCCTGCTGCTGGCCGCCGAGGACCCGGACCGAGACATCAAGCTCTACATCAACTCGCCCGGCGGCTCGGTGAGCGCGGGGATGGCCGTCTACGACACGATGCGGTTTGTCCGCAACGACGTGGCGACGTTGGCGTTGGGCATGGCCGGCTCGATGGGGCAGTTCCTCCTCTGCGCCGGGACGGCGGGCAAACGGTGCGCGCTGCCGCACTCGTGGATCCTCATGCACCAGCCTTCGGGCGGGATGGGGGGCACCGCTGCGGACGTCCGGATCCAGGCGGAGAACCTCCTGCACGTGAAGAAGACCATGCAGGGGCTGATCGCCCAGCACAGCGGTCGGACACTGGCGGAGATCCAGCGGGACTGGGACCGGGATCGCTGGTTCACCCCGGAGCAGGCCCGCGAGTACGGCCTCATCGACCACGTCATCACCCAGGCAGCGGAGCTCACGCGCTGAGCTACCAGCCATGGGTCGGGTCGGAGCCGGCGCTGTTGTCCGCCACTCGCCGATTGGCGCCGGCCCCTGTCTCCTTGATAGCAACGGAGCCTCCGCCGGAACCACGGGACGCCCTTGCCGACCGGATCGGGCCGGCCAGATCCGTTGGAGGACCGGACCGTTGGAAGCGCTCGCCGTCTTCGAAAAGCTCGTGCCGGTGGCGTTGGCCCTCGGCGGCGGTGTGTTGTTCGCCCGGCGGAGCGTCGTCAGCGCGGCGAGTTCGAAGGCGTTCGCCGATTTCGCCTTCCTCTTCGCCGTGCCGTGCTACCTGTTCGCCAACATCTACCGCAGCGACCTGGGCGCCCTGTTCGCCTGGCCTGCTCTCGCCGGCTACGCCGTCACGGCGGGGATCGCCATGGCCGTGGTCGGGGTGCTGGCGGGGCTGACCACCACCCGCGAGCCGCGACAGCTCGCGTTGCGGATCATGGCGGCGGTCCAGGTCAATACCGCGTATTTCGCGGTACCCGTGTTCATCATGCTCTTTGGCGACGCGGCGCCGGTCTTTCCGGTCCTGCTGTTCCAGGTATGCGTCCTCACCCTGGTCGTCCTGGCCATCATGGAACTGAACGGAGCACCGGTGAAGGCCTTCCCGGCCGGCCGGGCCGTACCCGCCTCGGCTGGGGCCGGCGGGCGGCGACCGACGCGGCCGACCGGGGGGCCGCGACCGTTGCCGCCGACCGGCGGGCCACCCGCGCCGTCGCCACTCCGGAGCCGACGTGGCCGAGTGGGCCGGGCGCTGTGGGGTTCCCTGATCACTCCGGTTGTCTTGGCGTGTAACGCCGGCCTCCTGCTCAACCTGTTGGCCTTCCAGATGCCAGCGCCGCTGCTCGGCGGATTCGACTTCGTCGGTGCCGCGGCCGCGCCGATCGCGCTCTTCGCCCTGGGTCTGCACCTGGGCGGCAGTGGGGTCAGCCTCCGCCACACCACCGGCGAGGAGATCTGGCTGATCGCCGTCAAGTGCCTGCTGTTCCCGTTCGCGGTCTGGCTGGCCGCCGTGCATGTCTTCGATATTGACGGCCCCTGGCTGACCTATCTCGTCCTCATCGCGGCGATGCCGGCGCCACAGAACCTGTTCATCGTCGCGCAGCGCTACGGCGTCGATGTTGAGCTGTCGGCCGCACTGGTGGTAAAGAGCTCGGTCGCGGCGCTACTGCTGCTGCCGTTCTGGATTCACTGGGCGCAAGCGGGGTGACCTCGCTCCCCCACCCCGGCACGGCGGACCCGAGCCGACCCCCAACGATTCGTCAAGCAACGTGCGTCAGGTCGATGAAACTGTATTCATCGATCTTACCGGAGGTCGCCTCCATGTACTGCCGCAAGTGCGCGCCACCCTTGTGAACCTCCCAGACCTCGCGGGACTCCCAGTTCTCATAGAGGACGAAGTGGGCCGGGTCGCTATTATCCTGGTGCAGGTCGTAGTTGATGCACCCCTCCTCCGCCCGAGTCAACGGGACAAGCTTCTCCAACTCCGCTTTCACCAGGTCCGCCTGGCCCGGCCGGGCGTGAACGTTGGCGATAACCGTCAAGCGTGGCATTCGGCACTCCCCCCCACCTGGTCGTTCCGTTATCGAACTCCCTCAGCCCGACAGAGCCGTTCGCGAACCGTCAGTCAATCTCGGTCATCTCGTTGACCACGAATTCATCCACCTTGCCGGCGGTCGCCGCGCCGTACGCCTCCATGTGGGGGGCGTTCATGTGCGCCTGCCAGAGGTCACGCGACTCCCAGTTCTCGTAGAAGACGAAATGGGTCGGGTCAGTATTGTCCTGGTGCAGGTCGTAGTTGATACACCCCTTCTCCGCCCGAGTGGTCGGGATGAGCTTCTTCAACTCCGCCTTGACCAGGTCCACCTGGTCCGACTTGGCGTGAATGTTGGCAACAATAGTCAGGCGTGACATGCGGTACCCCCTGGTCGCCCCGTCGTTCGTTTGTGGAACTTCTTCACGCTAGCGGAAGAGCCCACACCCGGCCCGGCAAGTCGCCAGATGGGCTCGAGGCTGATCAGGCGGTCCCAGGGCGCGCGGGGTGGGGCGTACCCGTCCTCACGGTCGGGCGCCGGCCACATGGACGGACTTCACCGCCTCGACCACCACCGAGGGAACCTGCACCGGTAGTGATCACCCTCTGAGGCGTAACCGGCGCCAGCGCGGGTAGAAGCCGGGTGTGGCGGAGATCAGCGACTATGCGTTCCTGGGCGACTGCCAAGGCGCGGCATTAGTGTCGGCGGACGGTTCGGTGGACTGGTGGTGTCCACCCCGGTTCGACGGGCCAAGCGTCTTCGCACGGCTACTCGGTTCCGCTGGCGGCTACTGGTGGATCCGACCGCACGGGCAGTACACGACGAGCCGCTGCTACCTCGACGGCACGATGGTCGTCCAGACCGACTTCCACACCCAGGACGGGGTGCTGCGGCTGACCGATGCGCTCAGCCTCGGGATCGGGGAGCGCGGTCACCAGATCGGCCTCAGCTCGCCGCACATCCTCCTGCGCCGGGTCGACGCGATCTCCGGCCCGGCACAGGTGACGGTCGAGGTGGCGGCCCGACCCGAGTACGGCCTGGTCAGCCCCACTATCTCCGACGCAACGACGGGAATCGCGATCTCCGGTGGCACCGACCGACTGACCCTTACCAGCGACCGCGACCTGACCATCGACGGTTCGGTGGTAACGGGAGAGTTCAGCCTCGCCGAGGGAGAGAGCGCGGTCTTCGCGCTACACCACCGACGGGCCACCGACCCGCCGACCGTTCCCCTCGACGGACGGGCGGCGCTGCGGGACACCATCGCCGCCTGGCGGTCCTGGGACCGCATCCACCAGGGCTACCAGGGGCCGTACCGGGAGCAGGTCCGGCGCAGTGCCCTCGTCCTGCAGGCGCTGACCTACCAGCCGACCGGGGCCGTGATCGCCGCCCCCACCACCTCCCTGCCCGAGGAGATCGGTGGCGAGGCGAACTGGGACTACCGTTTCGGCTGGCTCCGCGACGGCGCCTTCACCCTGAAGGCGCTCTGGGTCGCCGCCTGCCCGGACGAGGCACACCGGTTCTTCGACTGGATGGCCGAGTCGGTGGGCTCGGTGGAGGCGGAGGACCACGTCCCGATCATGTTCGGCCCAGGTGGCGAGCGCGATCTCACCGAGCACGCCCTCGAGCACCTTGAGGGCTACCGGGACAGCCGCCCGGTACGGGTCGGCAACGACGCCTGGCTGCAGAAGCAACTCGACGTGATCGGCGAGGTCATCGAGTGCGCCTGGGTCCTGCGGGACCAGCTCACCGAGCTGTCGCCCGCCGCCGCCCGCCTGCTCCGCGCCCTGGCCGATCGGGCCGTGGACACCTGGCGGGAGCGGGACGCCGGAATCTGGGAGGGGCGCGAGGGGCAGCGGCACTACCTGACCTCGAAGGTGATGTGCTGGTTGGCCCTCGACCGGGCCGTCAAGCTCGCCGGGCTTCTGGATGCCGAGGCGAAGGTCCCGCAGTGGTCGGAGGCGATGGCGCAGGTCCGGGCCGCGATCATGGACGAGGGGTGGAACAGCTCGACCAAGGCGTTCACCGGTGCGTTCGGCTCCGACCATCTGGATGCCGGAGTCCTGGTCATGCCCATCCTCGGCTTCCTCCCCGCCGACGACGACAAGATCCTGGCCACGGTCGATGCCATCGAACGGGACCTGGTCCAGGACGGCCTGGTGCAACGCTGGACCCGGGCCGGGGACGAGGGCGCCTTCATCATCTGCTCGTACTGGCTGGTCCAGGCCCTGGCCCTGGCCGGGCGGGTTGACCGGGCCCGGGAGGTCTTCGACACCGTCACCGCCCGGGCAAACGATCTCGGCCTGCTCGCCGAAGAGATCGACCGACGCGACGGGCGCCTGATCGGCAACTTTCCCCAGGCGTTGTCCCACATCGGTCTGATCAACGCCGCCTGGACCATCGGCCAGGTCGAGGCCGCAGGAACCAGTAGGTAGTGGCAGTCGAGGAAAGGAGCACGTGTGATGAGTGGACGACTGATGGGCAGAACCGCCTTGATCACCGGCTCGGACTCCGGCATCGGGCAGGCCACCGCGATCGAGTTTGGCCGGGAGGGCGCCGACGTGGTGGTGCACTACCTGCATGACCATGCGGGGGCGAGCCACACCAAGGCCGAGATCGAGCGGGCCGGTCGGCGCGCCGTGGTGGTGCAGGGCGACATCAGCGTCGAACATCAGGTCGAGGCGATGTTCGACGAGGCCCTGGCGACATTCGGAGAGCTGGACATCCTGATGAACGACGCCGGGGTGGACGCTTCCGGCACCCCGGTCGCCGATCTGGACACCGAGACCTGGGACCGCGCCATCCGCACCAACCTGTACGGAATGTTCTTCTGCTGTCGGCGGTTTGTCCGACACCGCCGCGACCACGGCGGACACGGGAAGATTATCAATATCACCTCCATCCACCAGGAGGTGGCCCGGGCTGGCGGCGCCGACTATGACGCCAGCAAGGGCGGCATGCTGGAGCTGGCCAAGAGCATCGCGCTGGAGGTCGCCCCGCTACACATGAACGTCAACAACATCGGGCCGGGCATGGTGCTCACGCCGTTCAACCAACGCGCGATCGACGACCCGCAGTACCTGGAGGAGCAGGTGCAGTCGATCCCGTGGAAGCGGGCCGCCCAGCCGGAGGAGATCGCGAAGCTCGCCGTCTTCCTGGCCAGCGACGACGCGAACTATGTCACCGGGTCGACCTACTTTATGGACGGTGGTCTCATGCAGAACCAGGGGCAGGGCGCGTAGGGAGCGCTCCGACGCGCGGCGAACGGTTGACCTTAACCTCGGTTGAAGTTTTACCGTCGCCCTATCGCGATCGGAGCGTTCCTGGAGGAGACCCATGTTCTTGGTTACTGGCGCGACCGGCAACGTCGGACGGCGGGTGGTGGCGCGGCTGACTTCCGCAGGTCACGACGTCCGCGCCGTCGTCCGCGACCCCACCCGGGCAAACCTCCCGGCGGGGGTAACGGCGGTCACCGCCGATCTGGCTGATCCCGAGACCCTCCGCCCGCACCTGGACGGGGTCCGGGCCGTGTTCCTGATCTGGCCGTTGGTTGACCCCGCCGCTACCGGTGTGCTCGCGCCGACCCTCGCGGACGTGCTGGCCAGCGCCGGGTCACCCCGGGTGGTGTACCTGTCGGCCGCCTCCGCCGAAGCCGACCCGAACTCGTTCTGGGCGCTGGTGGAGCGCGCCCTCCACGAACGCGATCTCCCCGGGACAATGCTGCGCCCCACCGGTTTCGCCACGAACACGCTGGGCTGGGCCGACGCCATTCGCGCCGAGGGGGTCGTGCGCTGGCCGTACGGCGCCGCGGCCCGATCCCTGATCCACGAGGACGACATCGCCGCGGTGGCCGTCGAGGCGATGACCGGCGACGAGCACGACCGGCGGACCTACGTGCTCACCGGCCCGGAGACGGTCACCCAGGCCGAGCAGGTACGCCTCATCGGCGCCGCGATCGGGCGTGACGTGCGGTGGGAGGACATCCCGGCGGAGGCTGTCCGGCCGATGCTGGTCGAGGCGTTCGAGGACGCCACATTCGCGGAGATGGCGCTGGCCGGCTGGGCGGCGATGGTGGAGAAACCGGAGCAGGTGACCGACGAGGTCGAGGCGGTGCTGGGACGGCCTGCGCGGACCTTCGCCCAGTGGGCCGCCGACCACGCCGCAGACTTCGCCTGAACCGTCCGGGAGCCCGGTTGCTGGGTAAGATCCGAATCCCTCTTCTTTCCGCGTATCGCCCTGTTCTCACCGACGGCCGGTACTCCAGACTGATATCCGCTTCAGCTGTTTCCTTCCTGGGCGACGGCATGGCACTTGTAGGAATACCGTGGTTGGCGATACAGCTGGCCAGGCCGGGGCAAGGGGGAGTTGTCGCTGGGCTGTCGCTGGCGGCGTATACGCTCCCCGGCGCCCTTGGAGCTCTGGTGCTGGGCCGGTGGTTCGGCGGCATGAGCGCACAGAAGCTGGTCGCCGCAAGCACCGGCCTGCGAGCCCTTGGGCTGGCAACGATTGTCGCGCTGGCCGCCACCGGCCAGCTCGACACCTTTTCCTACATTTCCCTCCTCGCCGTTTCGTCTCTCTTTTCGGCGTGGGGGAACGCAGGCCTCTACACTATTGTCAGTCAGTTGTTCACCGACGGCCGTCAGCTTCCCGCGAATGCCCTGCTGAGCGTATCCCACCAGATCAGCATCATCATCGGCCCGGCAATTGCCGGTATAATCTTGCTGAGACTGGACGGCTCGGCAATCCTCGCGGTCAATGCGGTCTCATACCTGATCCTTCTCACCACGGTCGCCCGCCTGAAGCTTCCACAGCAGCTGGCGGTCGCTCGGCGGGCTGGCGTCGTGGCCGGCTTTCGGATACTCGCGCAGCGACCACAACTCGCTTTCCTGTTGCTGGTCACGGCCGTCTTCTTCTTCCTGTACGGTCCGGTCGAGGTTGGGCTTCCGCTCTACGTGACCGGCAACCTGGCTGGAAGCGGCCAGCTACTCGGAGCATTCTGGACCGCGTTCGGTATCGGCGCAGTGATCGGCGGTTTCGCCGGCGGCGCCTTGGCCCGCGCGCCCAGATGGCCGGCTGTCACCGCCATCATCTTCGGCTGGGGTCTAGCCCTACTCCCCTTCGGTATCACCGACGACACTTCAGCAACCATGATTTCGTTCGCCATCGGCGGACTGATCTACGGCCCATTCCCAGCGTTCACTATCTCTCTTTTTCAGCAGGCTGCAGCTGCTTCCGAACTTACGTCCGTCCTGGCAGCCCGGTCAGCCGTCACCACCACGGCAACACCTTTGGGTGCGGCACTCGGCGGCCCACTGGTCACACTTTGGGGCGCCGCGGAAACATTACTGTATTCCGGCATCGCCACGATCATGCTCGCCGCGCTCGTCACCGTATCGATGCTATTTCTCAAGAGATCCGCTCTGGGCAGTGAGGTCAAGAATCCGCCTCGAGAGGTCAAGTTGTGATGACTCCTACTGCAGTTGGGGAAACCGGCACCGGGTTAGTTTTGCTGTCGAGCTGCCCCACCGGTGGGACCGACGCCAAGGCTCGACCCCGGGCCGCCGCGAGCAGGTGCTATCAGCCGTAACAGACCGAGGTGTCGATCGAGGCGGATGCGCCGCCACGAGTCGACCAACATGGACGCGCCGGCTCCGCCGACGCAAACACGGTCGGCGCGTCCCTCGACGGGGACCAGGGGCGGCCCGCGCAGTCCTTTCGGCGATGACCAGGAGCGTCTGGCACAGTCCTTTCGGCGGTGACCAGGGGCGTCCGGCGCACGCCTTTTCGGCGTGGGCCAGGCACCGGCGGGCTGCTGGGCGGGCGCGGGACATTCCTGCGCCCCAGCTATGAGGGCAGCTCGACAGCGGGCGGCACAGCACCGCCTGGTCCCGGCAGGACGACGCTAGGTCGCCCGCCCGGTTGCCTACCGCACTGGCCTCGTTGCCGGAATAGCTCAGGCGCTGGATTCCGGGTAGCGGGCGCCGTTGAAGGTGACTCGCAGCGCGTACACCGACCGGCCCGCGGTGAGGTAGAGCTGGTTGCGTTTCGGCCCACCGAAGGTGAGATTGGCGGCCGGCTCGGGCAGGAGCAACTTCCCGATGAGGCTGCCATCGGGAGCGAAGCAGTGCACGCCGTCCCAGGCCGCGGCCCAGACCCGACCGGCGTCATCGATGCGCAGCCCGTCGAAGCGCCCGTAGTCACACTCGGCAAAGATCTTGCCGCCGCTGAGGTTCCCATCGGCGCCGACGTCGAAGACCCGGATGTGGCTGGGCTCCTGCCGGGTATCGACGATGAACAGCCGTTGTTCGTCCGATGAGAACGCCAGACCGTTGGGGCGGAAGAAGTCGTCCGCGACCACCCGCAGCTCCCCGGTGCGGGGGTCGAGCCGAAACACGTAGCACGCGCCGCCGAACTCGGGCTCGGCTTTGTTGCCCTCGTAGTCGCTGTTGATGCCGTAGCTCGGGTCGGTGAACCAGATCGTGCCGTCGGCCCGGACCACCACGTCGTTGGGGCTGTTGAGCCGCTTGCCGCGGTAGCGATCTGCCAGCACGGTGACCGTTCCGTCGTGCTCGGTGCGGGTTACCCGCCGGTTTCCCTGCTCGCAGGTGATCAGCCGGCCCTGCCGGTCGACCGTGTTGCCGTTGGCGTAGCCCGAGGGCTGGCGGAACACCCCGACCGCGCCGGTGGTCTCGTCCCAGCGCAGCAGCCGATCGTTCGGAATGTCGCTCCACACCAGGTAGCGGCCGGCCGCGAAGTAGGCCGGGCCTTCCGACTTACGCGCGTCGCCGTGCAGGACCGACAGGACGAAGTCACCGTCGAGGTCCCGGAAACGCTCGTCCAGCAGTCGGAACTCAGCAGGGACTGTGTCAGGCATATCGGCCTCCTTGCCAGATGCTGTTCTACAGCATAGCATGGCCTCCGAATCTGATATGGTCAAGTTCTCGACCGTTCCGATGTCCCGAGGTTGTTCGATGCTTGACGATATTGACCGCGTCCTGGTGAGTCGCCTGCAGCAGGACGCGACCCAGTCCTACGCAGCCCTCGGCGCGGCCGTTGACCTGTCCGCGGGTTCGGCGCACGAACGCGTACGCAAGCTGCGCGAGCGGGGCGTGATCCGGCGTACCACCGTTGACGTCGATCCGGCCGCGGTCGGCCGGGACGTGCTCGCCTACGTGCTGCTCGGCTCCGACGCGTGGATGGGGGACGCGGCCACCCGGGACGCGCTCGCGGCCATCCCCGAGATCCAGGAGGCACACATCATCGCCGGCACGGCGAGCGCGCTGGTGAAGGTGCGCACCGCCACCACCGAAGACCTGCAAGCCCTTCTGAGGCGCCTCTTCGCCATCGACGGAGTCACCAGCACCCAGACCATCGTCGTCCTGGAGTCGTTCTTCGAACGGCCGATCAGCGTTGACCCGGAGTGAACGGCGTTCACACCTGCTGCTCCGCCTCCCGCTCGGCAGCGTCAATCGCACTGTCGGTCACCCAGATCAGTCCGATGACCAGGCTGAGCGCCAACACACCCATGACCGCGAAGACCACGCGCAGGCCGAGCAACTCCGCCAGCAGACCGCCGGTGAGCGCACCGAGGGGCATGCCGCCCCAGGCCACCATCCGGTAGCCGCTGTTGACCCGGCCGAGCAACCGGTCGGGGGTGATCCGTTGGCGGAGCGAGATCGTGATGACGTTCCAGGTGGCGACCAGAATCCCGCCGCCGAAGTAGACGGCACCCACCACGAACGGATTGGCGCTCAACGCCGGTACGCCGGCAACCCCGGCGGCGACGACTATTGCCACGCCGAGGGTGGCGGAGCGGCCCAGCCGTCGTTCAATCGCCCCCGCGACCAACGAGCCGAGCACAATGCCGACGGCCAGGGTCGCGAGCAGCAGCCCGTACCCCGGCTCGGTAAGCCCCATCGCCGAGTCGGGACCGACCGCGTAGAGCGGCAGCACCGCGAAGATCGCGCTCATCGTGAAGTTGCTGACCCCCACCATCACCGCCATGGTGCGCAGCAGTTGGTGTCGCCAGAGGAACCGGAGGCCCTCCGCGATGTCCCGACGCAGGCTGGTCGGCGCTTCCCGTTCGACCCGGAACCGGCCACGGATGAGGAGCAACGCCGCGACCGCGACCGCCCACAGACCCGCCGGCCCCGCCACGGCCACCGCCACGCTCGCGGAGACCAGGAACCCCGCCAGGGGTGGGCCAACGAACTGGTTGGCCGTCAACTCGACCGCGTGCAGTCGCCCGTTGGCACGCGGCAGCGCGTCCCGCGACACCACCTGCGGCAGGATCGACTGGGCCGAGGTGTCGTAGAGCGTCTCGACGACACCGGCACCGAACGCCACCGCGTAGAGCAGCCAGATCGACGCCGCATCCAGGGCCGCGGCCAGCGCCATCACCCCGAACAACACCACACGCACCGCGTTGGCGGCCACCATCACCTGGCGGCGGTCCCACCGGTCGGCCAACGCGCCGGCCGGCAGCGCGAAGAACAGCCACGGCAGGCTGAACGCCATCGCCACCCCGGCCACCAGCAGCGGCGAATCCGTCAAGCTGACCGCGACCAGCGGCAGCGCGAGTTTGACGATCCCGTCGGCGAGGTTCGACGCCGCGGACGCGGACCACAGCTGCCAGAACGGGGTGCCCAGCTGCCCGGCGTCCCGACGCGGAGCAGTCAGGTGGCCTGCTGGGCCCGGCGTTGTCCGTTCATCGGCACGGGGAGGATCGCCAATCGTCACCCGGGGATGCTCGCAGAACGGCACCTGGCTCGCTGCCCCCACCAGCGGGGGATCGCCCACCGACGCACGGTGAACGACACCGGCCTACTCGAAGGTCACCCGCAGTTGCCGCAGCAGGCCCCCGTAGTCCTCGTCGTCGTCCCCGATGAAGATCGGGAGTGAGCCGGCAACCAGTCCCACGCCTTCGACCTTGAGGCCCGAGCTGCGCGCCAGTTGCTGGGGCGGCTCGACCGGACGCAGCCGCACGCCGCCGCGTCCCTCCTGCCGGACCGTCGCCGCCCGGTACACGGCGCTGTCAAAGGGGCCGAGGTCACCCGGGTCGTACGCGGATGAGACGTAGACGTTGCCCCACCGGTCGATGTCCATGCCGGAGGCGGGTCGTCCACCCGGTGGTTCGAGTGCGGTGAAGGGAACCGAGGTCCACCGCCGGCCGAACCGGATCTCGCCGTCCTCGTACACCTTCAGGCGAGTCATGTGGATGAAGGTGGTGTCCTGGCCCTCCGCCCGCTCGGCGTAGAGGAAGTAGTCCATTCCGCGGATCGTCGCCACGGCCGTCGCCTCGACGTTCACCAGCGGCTCGGGCGTCTCGGGCCACGGCACCGCACTCACGATCTCGACGTTGAGGTCCCGGTCCCACCGGGCGAGATAGATCGTGGGGTCGGGGTCGTCGCCGTCGGCGTTGCTCTCCGCCAGCAGGGCCGCGTTCCGACCGGGCAGCCGGGCGATGCTCTCGAGGTCATTCGGCACCCTTCGACCGGGAAACTCGACGTCGAGCTCGTCGACGATGATTCCGTTCGGATCCACGGGCGTCCGCACGATCGAGAGTCGCGGCAGCTCGCGCTCCGCATCGTTGTCCCGGGTGTCGTGGCAGACCAGGAAGACCTCCTGCACCACCCCGTCGCTCTCCTCGGTGGTGAGCCAGGCGATGCCGCTGAACTCGCGGGGTGCCCGGATCTCGAGCCGCTCGGTCGCGGACGCGTCGGCCGCCTCCCGGGCCGAGGCGCTGTCCGACTCGTGGCGAGGCTGCGCCGAACCCGGTGTGGCGGGCGCGAGCAGGCTCAATCCGGTGGCAACCGGCAGCAGCCCGCAGGCGATGAACCGACGGCGAATCATGCGTCCCCCTCCACCGAGCGGGCACGACCGCCGGACCCGCTAGGGACAAAAGTAAAATTATTCTCGCCTTCCTGCCGGACGTTCCTCCCCTGTTACCACCTTGGTGTCGGCTCACTGGCCCGCTCTTGGCGTCGGCTCACTGGCCCGTTGCGAGTTCCCGCAGGTCCGCCGCGCTCACCTCATGGGCGTCGGGGCCCGGATCCCCCCACTGATCCCGCTTCGCGAGCAGCTGCGCGGCGAGTTCCTGCGCACCCACCAGCGAGTGGTACTCCGCCGAGCCACATTGGACAACGTTCGCGAGCGGCACCTCGGTCGCGTCCTCGACGGAGCGCAGCCCTGCGGCGATGACCTCAGCCAGGTCGTCGAAACTCCACGGACCGACCGTCCACACGTACACGCCGGTCATGCACCCCATCGGCGCGACGTTCATGATCGTGGGGTGATGCTGGCGTACGTAGGTGCCGAGAAAGTGTTCGAGTGAGTGCATGACCGGGCCCGGCACCTGGGACACGTTCGGCTTCGCCACCCGGAAGTCCCAGAGCGCGACCGGCTGGCTCGTGCCCGGCACCAGCTGCTCGTTGACGATCCGCAGGTAGGGCGGCACCACGTGCCGATGATCCAAGTCGTGTGACTGCGGCATAACCAGGGCTCCTAGGTCACTCCCAAGGCGGACTCGCCCCCAGCCTAGGAGGAGTGCGCGCTCATACTGACCGCTTCCGGTCAAGCCGGTTGCCGCTCCGGACAACCTCCGAAATCAAGCCGGCCATGTCGGCAGCGCTGCCGACGGGAAGAGCCGGGCTGGCCGCCACGCCGGTCAGCTCCGTCAGCGCCGGCCCCAGCTCGGCAGCGCTGGTGACATGGGTGGTGAGCCCCGCCTCGGCGAGCAGCTGCGCGTTGGCCCGACCATGCCCAGAAATCGGCCGATAGGTGACGGTGGGGAGCCCACCGGCCAGGGACTGCTGGCAGGTGAGCCCGCCGGCGTTCTCCACCACCACATCCACCGCCCGCATCAGGGTGGGCATGTCCTCGACCCAGCCCAGGACGTGTCCGGGAAAGGCACTCAGGCGCTGGCGGAGCCGGACGTTACGCCCACACGCGACGACGGGGGTGACGCAGCCGGCGGCGAGCACATCCCGCGCGGTCCGGGCCACGTCGCCCACCCCCCAGGAGCCAGCGACGATCAACGCCAGCCGCTCCTGCTCGGGCAGGCCGAACCGGGCCCGAGCCGTACGCTGGCAGGCCGTTGCCGAGGGCGCGAAAGCGGCGGAGATCAGCGGATTGACGACCCGCACATCAGCCGCCCCACGCGCCTGTGCCTGCCGCTGCGTCCCGTCGTGGATGACGCAGTAGGTGTCGACGCCGGGCGCGACCCAGATCGGGTGGACGACGAAGTCGGTGACGTAGCTGAGCACCGGCACGGTGAGCTGCCCCGTCCCGCGCATCGGGCCGAGTAGCTGGTTGGCGAACGGGTGCGTGGTCACCACCAGGCGGGTGTCCGCGGATATCCGCGACAGCATCTGCGGTACGGCCGCCCGCAGCGCGGCCCGGAACGCCCGGACCATCGACGACGACCGGTCGGTGAACCGAAAGAGCGCGTCGTAGCTCCAGGGAAACCGCTGGAGCATGGTGCGGTAGCCCTCCCGGACGAGACGGTGCAGCGGCCGGGGCAGGGCCGTGAAGAAGTTGAGCTGCTCCACGACGACTCCGTCGCCAGCGAGCCGGGTGGCCAGTTCGGCCGCGGCGGCGTCGTGCCCCGCGCCGATGTCGGCGGAGACGACCAGGATCCGCAGCTGACCCCGGCCGCCGGGGTCGTCGCGACCGGCACCAACCGGGGACGTACCGGCGCGCGGACCTCTCCCGCCCGGCCGTGGCTTCACCGGCTGCGGTTACCCACCCGGTACGTCGCCATGCCCCGGTCGTGCCCGGACCGGCATGCGCCACGCCCCGGGCTCCCCGGGGGCCTCGGTCTCCGCGTGTGCGCCGAGCGTCCCGATTGTCAGCTCCCGTTCCTGGGCCCAGCTCACGAGGCGCGGCAGGACGGCCAGGGCACCGCGCCAGGAACCCGGGCTGGACGCATGATCCGAATCATGCAGCAACAGCGTGCCCCCACCGTCCAGGTCCTTCACGATGGTTTCCCAGATCGACGCCGGAGACCGGGTGGCGTCCCAGTCGCGTCCCCAGGCGGTCCAGAGGCGGGGGGTCAGGCCCAGCCGCCGGCAGGCCAGCAGCGCCGAGATCGTCAGCACGCCGTACGGCGGGCGGTACCACAACGGTGCGGCTCCGGTGACGGCCGCGACGGCATCCCGAGCGCGGGCGATGTCGGCGTAGGTCGCGGCAGGGGATCGGCACAGCAGGTTCCGGTGCTCCCATCCGTGCACCGCGAGCTCATGCCCGGCGTCCGCCATCTCCCGACCGAGTCCGGGATCGCGGTCGAGCAATCTGCCGAGCAGAAAGAAGGTGGCCCGCACGTCGGCGCGCTCCAACGCCCGCAGAAACCGGGCGGTCGAGGCACGGCGTGGCCCGTCGTCAAAGGTCAACGCGATCCGGTTGGCCGCGCCCACCCCGGCCAGCCGGGGCCAGCACCGGCGCCGCAGCACACCGCTGGCGGTGACCACCGGCAACGCGTGCCCCACCGCCCCGCCCGCGGCGACGGCGGCCGTCCCCGCCAACCAACGCCGAAGATCGGGCCCCCCGACCCGGACGCCACCTGCCACGACGCCACCTGCCACGGCGTTCCGATACCCGCTTCGGACTCCGCTACCCGCTTGGGCGGCCTTCCGAGGACCTTCGTAGGCTGGCCAGCCAGTCGTCGGCCCAGTCGAGATGTGGACAGCCTGTGGTCACGCACCGGGGGCAGGTCCGTCCTCCCCAGTGGCTACGGATGATCATTTCGATGCCGCGAAACACCAGGTCCAGGTCCGGGTCTCCCGGCTCGATGGTGCTGGTTGTGGGGTGTTCGGGTTCTGCCCGCCAGCACCAGTTGACAAACCTCTGCCTGAGGTCCGGCCTGGTGCCGTTGAGTCGGGATAGTTGATCAGTTGCCTCGGCCAGGAGGTTGCTCTGGTGGGCCAGTAGCGCTGACCTTCTGCCGCGATACTCCGCCAGCAACGTGAGCCGTGCGGGCTGGCAGGGCCAGTCGGCGCCGCAGGACCGGCACCGCCAGAGCGGGCGCATCGGGTCGTGCGCGCGTGTCACGGTCGGCTCCTGCCCGCGTGGTGGTCACGTAGGCAGCGCTTGAGGTCACCGCACCGGGGGCACCAACTGCTCGAACGGGTTTTGGTCACCAGGCCCAGGACCACGCCGACGGCGAGCCCAACGACGACGGCAGTAGCAATGACAACCATCGACGTCCCCTCAGTCTCGCCTGTCGGCGCTGTGGACGGACGGCTGGTGCGCGGTCACCAGCGGCCTCCGTTGGCTCGCCACTGCTGCGCCGGAGTAAGCCAGCCGACGCGGCCTACCTGGGGGCTGGCGACGGTGGGTTGGGTCATCCACATGGGCTGGTTGGCTGGTCGTTTCGGGTGGAGGGCACTAGCGCACGCCGCGTACGGGGTGGTGCGGCTCGTGACACCCAACGGTGCGGGGCGGCGGCAGCGGCGAAGTAGCCAGCGAACCATGGTCTGTTCCCCTCTCAGATCAGGCAAAGACCGGGAGTACGAGGCATCGCACTAACTCCCGAGGGGTTCGGTTTGATTGCGCGTGGTGACCGAACTTCACTCGACTATCGCAGTGATACTCTCGCGGCACAAGTATCACGACCCGCTTTCTGTTCCACTGGCCTCGCGCCGCTGTTCTACTGGGCCCCAGCGCCAACGGTGCAGTCTCAGGTTGAGACACTGTGGGTGTGGCCAGGGATTACGAGGAGAGGAACATGCCCGCTCCAGCCCCATCAGCTGGCCCGACCGTGGTCCGCCGCCAACTCGGCCGGCAACTGCGCCGGCTACGCGACACCACCCGTGCATCGGTTGACGAGGTAGTCGCGCATCGGCGGCTCGGCATCAGCCGAGCGAAGTTGTTCAAAATGGAGGCCGGACGGCACCCGGTCAAACCCCAAGATGTCGCGGTGCTGTGTGCGCACTACCAGGCATCGGCGGACGAAACCGAGCAGCTGACCGCGCTCGCATTGGCGACGGGCGGTCAGAGTTGGTGGCACGTCTATGGCGACGATGTCCCGGAGTGGTTCAGCCTCTACTTGGAGATCGAGCCCGCTGCGGCCACGATCCGGACCTACGAGTCCGAACTGATCCCGGGCCTGTTGCAGACGCCCGAGTACGCGCGCGCCGTCTACCAGGCGCGCAACCCCGATGACAGCGACTACGAAATCGAAAGTCGTGTCGCGCTAAGGATCAATCGCCAGGCGATCCTCACGCGGTCCGACCCCCAACCACCGGCCTTGCATGTCGTACTCAACGAGGCGGCGGTGCGGCGCGAGGTCGGCGGGTCGGATGTGATGGCCGAGCAAATCACCAGGCTGCGTCAGGTGGCAACCCGGCCCAACACCACCATCTCGGTCCTACCGCTCGCAGTTGGCGCGCACGCCGCGATGGAGTCCGCGTTCGTGATCCTGGACTTTCCGGACCCTGCGGAGGACCCGTCAGTTGTATATCTCGACTCGCCCAGCTCCGCCGCGTACCTGCAAAAGGGCGTCGAGATCACCCGGTACGAAACGATATTCAGGCTTGTCTGCTGCCAAGCCGTTCCGATCCTGGAGTATCAGCCATGACTCAGCTCCGCGAGTACCGTAAAAGCACCCGATCTGGAGGCTCCGGCGGCAATTGCGTCGAATGGGCGCACACAGCCCACACGGTCTACATTCGGGACAGCAAAGACCCGGCTGGACCGGAGCTGGCCGCCACCTACTCCGAGTGGGAAGACCTCATCCGGGCGGTGGGGACGGGCCACGAGCACCCATGGGTCATCCAGCTACCCAGCGGCGTCCAGGTCTGCAAGGACGGGCAGGAGCTGCGGTTCACGTCGGCAGAGTGGACCGCGTTCCGGGCAGGGATCAACGATGGAGAATGTGCACCGGTAGGCGTATAGACCTGATGGTCACGCTGGTGTTCGGTCCGGAGGCGTGGCAGGCGTTCGTTACGCAACGCCCGGCGCTGACAAGCACTTAAGCCCCCCCCCAGCGCTGGCGTGCTGGGGGGCTTACACCTTCATCACCAGAGGCCGAAGCGGTAGCGGGAGGCATTCCCCTGCGGCCTCGGCGGCACGACACGGCCTGCCTACCCCTTTACGCACACCACCTGCTTGAGGTGCGCGACCACCTCGACCAGGTCGGTCTGCTGCGCCAGCACGGCCTCGATGTCCTTGTACGCGCCGGGAATCTCGTCCACGACCCCGGCATCCTTGCGGCACTCCACCCCGGCGGTCTGCGCCGCCAGATCATCGGTGGTGAAGCTCCGCTTGGCCTGCCCCCGGGACATCCGCCGGCCCGCGCCGTGCGATGCGGAGCAGTACGCGGCCTCATTGCCCTTGCCCCGCACGATGTAGGACCCGGTCCCCATCGACCCGGGGATGATGCCCAGCTCTCCAGCCCCGGCCCGGATCGCACCCTTGCGGGTGACCAACACCTCCACGCCGTCGTAGGTTTCCTCGGCGACATAGTTGTGGTGGCAGCTGATCGGTTCGTCGTAGCTCACCTGCGGGAACCGGTCCCGGACCACGGTGCAGAGCAGCGCGAGCATGACCGCGCGGTTGCGCCGCGCGTACTCCTGCGCCCACCACAGGTCCCGCCGGTAAGCGTCCATCTCCGCCGTCCCGGCGAGGAAGACCGCCAGGTCACGGTCGGGCAGGGCGGCGTTGTGCGGCAGTCGCCGGGCGATGGCCATGTGCCGCTCCGCCAGCTCCTTGCCGATGTTCCGGGAGCCGGAGTGCAACATCAACCACACCCGGCCCGCATCCACGCCACCTTGCTCAAGGCAGACCTCGATGAAGTGGTTTCCGCCCCCGAGAGTCCCCATCTGGTGCATCGCTCGGCCTTCCAGCCGGGCGACCCCGGTGTGCAGGTCGGTGAAGCGCCGCCAGAAATCGTCCCACCCTGCCTGCGCCAGCCCCCAGATCCGACGCGGGTTTACCGCCGTGTCGCGCTGGGCGAAGCCGACCGGAATCGCGTCCTCGATGGCGTGCCGCAGCCCTGCGAGGTCGTCCGGCAGGTCGGCCGCGGTCAGCGAGGTCCGAATCGCCGACATGCCACAGCCGATGTCGACGCCGACCGCGGCCGGCGAGACGGCCTGCCGCATCGCGATGACCGAGCCGACGGTGGCGCCCTTACCGAAATGCACGTCGGGCATCACGGCGACGCCCTGCACCCAGGGCAGGGTGCCGATGTTGCGGAGCTGCTGAGCGGCCTGCGGTTCGATGCTGTACGGATCGGTCCACACCCGAACCGGAGCCCGGGTGGAGGGCAGCACGGCGTACGTCATGATTTGGCACTTCCCGGCGGTCACGATTTCACAGGTCTACCGAAAACCGGGTCGCGTGCGCGTGCTCGGCGACTACGGTCTCGATTTCGTCCGCCCAGTATCGCGAAGACAACCGCCGAGATCACCGGATTATCTGCGGCAGCGATCACGTGCCAGCGCCGAGCCATCGGAGGCAAGCCAGACCTGGCGGTACGCCGTTTCGGTCCCGCCCTGGAACAATGCGCCCATGGAGGTGGGCGTCCTCAGCACGGTAGACCGGAGCCGGCGGTGGTGGGATGCGCTCCGGCTCACCCTGGTCCTGCTGTGGCTCATCGGCTCGGTCGCGGCCTGGTGGACTGCGCCCCGGCATGAGAGCTACGAACGGGCGACGGCCGACGCCACCGCCGGCCGCGTGGTGGCATACCAGTGGGGTGACCACTGGGGGCGTAACGAATCCCGGCATTGGTTCGGAGCTCCCGTCCTGCGGCAGAGCTCCAACCAACTCGGGCCCCTCTTCGCGTGGGAGACCTCCGACGGCCGGGTGCACTGGACCGACACCACCGATTTCCACGAGGTAGCCGTCACCGGTGCCATTGACGAAGAGGGCTTTTCCGGCGTCGGAGCTGTTGGCATCGCACAGAACCTCCGCGTGTCCGGGATCGAAGACCGAGCCGGCGCCCTCCCCCAGCGCACACCCGTCGGCGGATGGATCGCCCTCCTCTTCACCGCTGTCACTCTTGGCGTTGTGGTCGCCGGCCCACCCCCACGCCTGGGTACCCGGTGGTTCTGGTTTTGGCTGATCTACCTCACACCGCAGGGTCTCGGCCTGTTGTTCTGGCTGGCCCGGGAGCATCCGTGGGCCCGTCCGCCCGCTCGTACCACCGCCCACGGCACCGGCGAGCGACGAGACCGCGGCGCTCTTGGTTTCGGCATCGGCCTCTTCGCGGCGATCCCGTACAGCGTCGTCCTACTGATCCTCCATGAAACCCTCGGCGACTGGTGGGTGCCACGGCCCGACCCCTAAATTACCTGCGGGCCACCGGCGAGCACCAGGACGCCGACACCGGACCTGTTCGACTGCTCTACATTCGACGCATGCCACTGCTTTCCGCACCCGCACTGCCAGCGGGCTCGATGGCGGCACTGACGCAACCCGAGCTCTCCGCGCAGGACCTATTGCTTCGCCCCTGGCGGCCCGCAGATCGGCGTACCGTCGTGGCCGGCTACGCCGACCCCACCATTCAGCGCTGGCACTGCCGCTCGATGACCCACGACGAAGCTGGCGACTGGATAGCCGCCTGGTCCAGCCGGTGGAGCGGGGAGACCGGGGCCGGTTGGGCCGTGCTGGCTGCGGGACACGTCGTCGGGCAGATCAGCCTGCGCCGGGTCAACCTTGCCGAGGGCTTGGCCGAGGTGTCGTACTGGGTGCTGCCGGAGGCGCGCGGTCGTCGGGTCGCCCCCCGCGCGTTGTCCGCGGTCACCGCCTGGTCCTTCGACACCCTCCGCTTACACCGCGTCGAGCTCTGCCACTCCACGGCAAACAACGCCTCCTGCCGGGTCGCGCAGTACGCCGGCTTTGCCCTGGAAGGCACAAAACGCGCCGAGGGCCACCACATCGACGGCTGGCACGACATGCACCTCCACTCCCGGCTCGACAACGACCGGTGAGCACCCGCCCTTCCCGGGAGCTTTCGTCGACACCATCGCCGAACTGCGACTGACCCGGCGTCGGCGGTCTCGTGAGTGGCCCCGTCGCTCCGCGGACTTCCTTCCCACCGCCTTCGCCGTCGGTGGAATCGGGGGTTTCATCGTCGCGCTCTGGATGGGAACGTTGCCGTACCGCCACCGGGCCACTCTGGCTGCCGCGCTTGCCCCGTCGCCAGCCGATCGGACGTTGGCCTGGGCATCGGTATGGGAGCAGCGGCGACCGGGGCGAAAGGCTCCGGGGGACTGCTGGCCCGCCCCCTCCTCGCCAGTAGCAGCGGGATGCCGACCACGGGCACCAGCCACAGCGCGATGTGGAGCCGGTTGCCCTGGCTGACCACCGGGTGGGCGATCTGGGTGGCCAGTCCGGTGCCGGCCACGGCCAGCGTGAGCCACCCCAGAGCACGATCGTGGCGTAGGAGCGCCCACGCACCAAAGGCCAGACCGAGCAGCAGCCATGGCGACCGCAACTCCTGCTGCAGCCACTGGGTCCAATAGGTGACGTTGAGGTCCACCAACCGCTGCCAGGGGTCGGCGACATCGGGATGCGTGAAGTGGCCAGTCCACTTGTCCTGCAGTGTCTCCCCCGCACCTGACAGGCCGAGCAACTTGGCGCCTGCGAGGATGCCGACCGTGGTCACACCCCCAACGCCGACGACCAACCCGGTCCCGACGTGGCGATGCCGCCGACTGGTAGCCAAAATGAGCAGCCCGGCCGCGGCCAGCCCGGCCGCTACCAGCAAGAAGGTGGAGAATCGGATCACGGCACCCGCAGCCAACGCGCCGAGCAGCAGTGACACCCCGGCTACGGTGCGCCGTCGTAGTAGCCACACCGCGCCGAGCAGGGCGGCCACGGTGAGCGCCATCGCCGGTCCCTCGGTCAACGGATAGGCACCCCAGAATCCGATTGGCGAGCCGTAATAGGCGATCTGACCGGCCACCGCCAGGTGTTGGGGCACGCCGATCTCCCGCAACAGGCGGACGATCAGCAGCCCCCCGATCGCGGTACACAGCACGGAGGTCACCGTGAGCCCAGCGTTGACGCCGAGGACCGCCACGAGCGGGGTGGTAAGGGCCGGGTAGCCCACCCGGTCGTTGAAAATCGCCTCGTAGCGTGGGTTATTGGGTGTCAGCCCGTCCGGGTAACGCGCGACGCACGCCTGACTACGTTGGGTGATCTCGGGAGCGTCATACATGGTCAGCGGGCCGACCGACGCGCGACGGGCCTCCCAGCGAGACAGTTTGCCGCAGTAGGCCGCCAGGGCATCACGCTGAGCGTCAGCTGGTGACTCGCCGAGCAGTTCGAGGGCGACGCGCGCGTAGCGGTAGCCATCATTGGTCGGACCCACCGCCGGCCGGAGCGCCACCGCCCAGAGTCCGACCCACGCGAGTGCCACGAGCAGTGGCACGAGACCACGCCTCAACGATGTCACGGAGCTCCCTCGGGGATTTTGACTGATCAGTCAATCAACCTGGCCGCCGAGATTCTATGGCCCGGCTCGTGGCTAGGCTCAATCGGTACTGGCAGGTTTCGGATCACCGATGGTTCAGCCGCCGCCCGGGTTGGCTCCCGGCGCAGCGGATCATAGGCGGCAAAGGCCTTGTGCAGGTCGTTGTGCGCTGCTAGACAGCGCGCCAGCGCCACGGCGTCCTCCAGCGCCATCGAGGCGCCCTGGTCACGCGAGCCACGCTACGAGACATCGGTGGTGCCGGCCAGTCGAGCCAGTGGGGGCATTCTGCGTCGCCACTACGGTGTCCAGGCGCACTGAAGTGGGCCTACACCTTGGCGACGGCTGCCACGAGAGTCCAGGAACCCGCGCCGACGGCGATGGCCGGACCAGTCATGGTCCGGCCAGCTCACAGCCGGTAGGCCAGGTTGATCATCATGCCGGTCTCGGCGTGGTAGATGTTGTGGCAGTGGGTCATCCACTGTCCGGGGTTGTCCGCGTCGAGGTCGACGGTGACGGTCTGGTGCGGGGTCACGATGACGGTGTCCTTGCGGGGGCCGCCGTCGCCGAGGGCGAAGGTGTGCCCATGCACGTGCATGGGGTGGAACATCATCGTTTGGTTGATCATCCGTAGCCGTACCCGTTCGCCCTCCCCGACCAGGAGCGGCTCGGCGTCGGTGAAGGTCTTGTCATTGATGGTCCAGCGGTAGGGCATCATGCCGCCACCGAGGACCAGATCATGGGTCCGGTCCGGTTCGCGCGGGGTCAGCCGTACGTTGTCCGCGGCCCCCAGCTGGTTGGTGAGAATGACACGGCGCTCGAGTTCGGCTGGGCGCACCTCGGCCGACGGTGGGCTGCCGCCTCCGGTCCGGACCACGGCGAGCGCCTGACCCGTCTTGCCCTCGGCGACCGCGACCAGGGGGAACACCCCGTCGTCGACGACGACCTCGATGTCAACCCGCTCACCCATGCCGACGACCAGTGCGTCAGTGACATCCGGGACGACCGGAAACCCGTCGCTGTGCGTGACGGTGAGCCGGTGCCCGCCCAGCGCCACCCGGAAGGCGGTGTCGGAGGCGGCGTTGACCAACCGGATGCGTACCCGCTGGCGGGGCCGGGCGGTGAGCGTGACGGGGGCGGCCGGCACCCGACCGTTGATCAGGTAGTGCGGGTAGTCGACGTCACCCGCGCCGCCGAGCAGCGGCGAGATCATGGACTCCATGCTGCCGCCCATCGGCATCCCGGCGCCGTGGTCCATGCCGGTCGCGCCGTGCCCGCCGGGCATCCCGTCGGTGCCGTCGCCGTGCCCGCCGGGCATCCCGTCGGTGCCGTCGCCGTGCCCGCCGGGCATCCCGTCGGTGCCGTCGCCGTGCCCGCCGGGCATCCCGTCGGTGCCGTCGCCGTGCCCGCCGTGCATCCCGTCGGTGCCGTCGCCGAGCGCAGCCAGCACGTCGTCCGGAGTGCGCCCGGTGCCGTCGACCCAGTCGTCCAGGACGACGACCCACTCCTGGTCGTAGCGGCCCGCGTCGTTGGGGTCGTCCACGATCAGGACACCGTGGAGCGCCCGGTCGAGTTGCACCCCGGAGTGCGGGTGGTAGAAGTAGGTTCCCGGATCGGGCGCGGTGAAATCGTAGGTGAAACGCCCGCCCGCGCCGATCGGGTCCTGGGTGACCCCCGGAACGCCGTCCATGTCGTTACGCAGCGCGAGGCCGTGCCAGTGCACGCTGGTGTCCGCCGGCAACTCGTTGACCACGTCAACGCGGAGCCGGTCACCGGCCTTCGCCCTGATCAGCGGACCGGGGGCGTCCTCCGTATACCCCCAGGTGTCGACGGTTACACCGCCCAGATCCAGAGTCACCGGGCGGGGGGTGAGGGTGGCGCGCACGGTGGCGGCGCCAGGGCGTTGCCGGGCCAGTTCGGCGCGGCGGATGGCCTCGGCATGCGGGTCGACCAGTTTCGGGGTGTTGCGGTTGGCGGCGACGGCGACGACTCCGGCGGTGCCGGCGAGACCAGCGGCCCCGGCGATCCCGGCGATCACGTGCCGGCGGGTGAGCAGCGATGGCATAAAGGCTCCTTCGTGTGCATCTCCAGCGTCATCGACCGCCGGCCCGGCAAGTAGGGAGCGGGCCGCTTCTTCAGAGAATCTTCATGGCCCCGAAGGGGTCTTTCCGCCGGCTTCGGGCCATGGTTGGTGAGGACGTGAGGTCACCCTGGTCCAACACCGGGCCGCCTCGCACGGGTCATCAACGACGAGGAAGTGAACGTAGCCAATGAGCAGGACGTCGCAGCCGATGCGGCCACGCAGCAGCTCCGGATCCGGGCGAAAGCCGCAGGGTCGCAGTGGGCTGGCCACACCGCCGCGGACGATCATCATCGCGGCGCTGGCCGTGCTGGCCATCCTCACCGCCGTGGTGACGTTCGCCCTGCGCAGTCAGGGGTCTTCGAACGGCGACCCCACAGGTGGTGCCGGACACCAGGGGTTCGGGCACGTCCACGGGGTCGCGGTCGACCCGGGTAGCGGCGCCCTGCACGTCGCCACGCACGTCGGGCTGTACCGCATCGACGGTCCACGGACCGCCGTACGCGTGTCACAGGACTACCTGGACCTGATGGGCTTCACCATGGTCGGCCCCGGGCACTACCTGGCCTCGGGCCACTCCACGCACGGCCCGGCCAACGTGGGCCTGATCGAGTCGACCGACGGTGGCGTGACCTGGCGGGAGAAGTCGCTTACCGGTACGGCGGACTTCCACGGGCTCCAGGTCGCTCACGGCTCGGTCTACGGCTACAACTCGGTCGACGGCGAGTTCATGGTCAGCGCCGACCAGCGGGAGTGGGAGCGCCGTTCCCGTACGACGATCGGCGCGTTCGCGGTCAGCCCGACCGACGGCGGGACAGTCCTCGCCGTCGGTCGCGACGGCCTACAGCGCTCCACCGACGGCGGCCGCAGCTGGCAGCCGGTGCCGGACGCTCCTGCTGTCGGCCTGCTGGCCTGGGACCACACCGGCGTGTGGGCGGTTGCCCCGGACGGAGCGGTCTGGTCGTCGTCCGACGGCGGGGGGCAGTGGCAGCGGCACGGAGCGGTACCGGGTGAACCGCACAGCTTCGCTGTGCAGGACGGCACCCTCTTCGCCGCCCTCGCCGGTGACCGGATCGTTGCCAGCACCGACGGCGGTGCTGCCTGGACTGATCGGTACGCGTCGGAGTGAGGAGCACCGCCGCGAGGGACCAGGACATCAGTGGACGGGTGCTGGTCGTGGACGACGAACGGAGCCTCGCCAAGGTCGTGGCAAGCTATCTCGAGCGCGATGGCTACCAGGTGCGCTGTGTCTTCGACGGCCCGGCGGCGCTGGATGCCGCGCGGGAGGACGAGCCCGACGTCGTCGTCCTGGACCTGATGCTGCCCGGCCTCGACGGTGTGGAGGTATGCCGGCGGTTGCGGTCGTTCAGCGACTGCTACGTCGTCATGCTGACCGCCCGCACCGAGGAGGCCGACAAGCTGACCGGGCTCGGTGTCGGGGCGGACGACTACCTCACCAAGCCGTTCAGCCCTCGAGAACTCGTCGCCCGCGTCGCCGCGATGCGGCGTCGCCCACGCCAGCCCCGCGGCCGGCCGGAACCGGCACCGCGTCGGTTCGGTCCGCTGGCGGTGGACGTGCCCGCCCGCGAAGCTCGCCTCGACGAGGTGCCCGTGCCACTCACCCGCACCGAGTTCGATCTGCTGGCAGTTCTGTCCGGCCGACCGAATGTCGCGCTCAGCCGCGCCGAGCTGATCACCGCGGTGTGGGGTGAGGGGTGGGTGGGCGACGAGCACCTGGTCGACGTGCACATCGGCCATCTGCGGCGCAAACTCGGCGACACCCCCGCCCACCCCCGGTTCATCCGCACTGTCCGGGGCATCGGCTACCGGATGGGACCGCAGTCGTGAGCTCCTGGCGCGTCAGCCTCGCCGTGCGGCTCTTCGCCGCGCAGGTGCTCGCGCTCGCCGTCGGCGGGCTGACCCTGGCACTGGTCGCCGGCGCGGTGGGACCACGGATCTTCCACGAGCACCTCGGGCAGGTCGGCGAGGAGGTCAGCGCCGAGGCGCGCTGGCACGTCGAGCGGGCGTACGCCTCGGCGAACGCGCTCGCGCTCGGTGTCGGTCTCCTCGCCGCGCTGGTCGCGGCGCTGGCGGCCAGCGCGTACGCGACACGGCGGATCGCCAACCCGGTCACTCACTTCGCGCACGCCTCGGCCAGCCTCGCCAACGGACACTACGACGTGCGCATGGCCGACCCCGGCCTCGGCAACGAGCTCAAAACCCTCACCGACTCGTTCAACACCATGGCGGAGGGCCTGGAGACCGTCGAAACGACCCGACGACGGCTGCTCGCCGACCTCGGTCACGAACTGCGCACCCCGCTCGCCACCATCGAGGCCTACCTCGAAGCGGCTGAGGACGGTGTCGCCGTTGACGACGAGGACCTTCAGTCGGTACTGCGGGCCCAGACCGCGCGGCTGCACCGCCTCGCCGACGACATCGCCGCGGTCTCCCGCGCCGAGACGCATCAGCTCGACCTGCACCCGGTGCGGACGGACCCGGCGGACCTGGTCCGGGACGCCGTGTCCGCGGTGCGGCCCCGCTTCGCCGGCAAGGGCGTGACGCTGCGCAGCGACCTTCACCCTTGCCCGCAGATCAACGTCGACCCGCAGCGGATGGGGCAGGTTCTCGGCAACCTCCTGGACAACGCGCTACGGCACACACCCGAGGGCGGGACCGTCACGGTGCAGGTGATCAGCCGTACCAGAAGTGTCGAGCTAGCGGTGGCCGACACCGGTCCCGGCATCCCGGCGCAGCACCTCCCGCACATCTTCGAACGCTTCTACCGGGTCGACACGGCCCGGGACCGGGACAACGGCGGCTCGGGGATCGGGCTCGCCATCGTGCGGGCCGTGGTCAGCGCCCACGGTGGGCGGGTACGGGCGGAGAACGTACCCAGCGGTGGCGCGACCGTCCGGGTGGTCCTGCCATCAGCGGGACAGGCGCAGATCTGACCGGACGGCCACCCGGTAGGTAGCCATCCAACCGTGCGCCTCAGGCACGACCGCGGAGCATGAGATTCCAGTAGAGGGCCGGCAGTCCGTAGCGCTTGAGATACCACATGTCGGTGCGTTCGTGGGTGGTGTCGAGGAACGGAATGCTGGGTGCGGGTTGCATGGTGTAGTCGAACTCGGCGAGCAGCATCTTGTTGCGCGCCGTGGTCAGCGGGCAGGAGGCGTACCCGTCGTATGCCGCCGACAGCGGCTCGCCCTTGCTCGTGGCGATGAGGTTGCGGGCCACCACCGGTGCCTGTTTGCGGATCGCGGCACCGGTCTTGGAATTCGGAGTGGACCCGGCGTCGCCGAGGGCGAACACGTTCGGGTATCGGATGTGCTGCAGGGTGTTCCGGTCGACGTGGACGTAGCCGGCCGGGTTTTCGGGGTCGGCCAAGGCGGTCTGCTTAAGCCAGTCGGGGGCTGACTGCGGTGGTACCACATGCATGAGGTCATAGCCGATGGTGTGTCTGGTGTGGTTGGTGTGATCAGCGATCACCGCCTGACGGCTGTCGGCGTCGACTTCGACGAGTTCGCTGTTCTTGTGGACCTCGATGCCGTACCGGGCGGCGACACGTTCGAGTTCGTCGGCGAAGACCTGGACGCCGAACATGGTGGGGGTGGGCAGCACAAGCACGACCCGGATGTCCTTGAGAACGCCTTGTCGACGCCAGTGGTCCGCGGCCAGGTAGGCGATTTTCTGCGGGGCGCCGGCACACTTGATCGGCCCGGCGGGCATGGTGAACACCGCGGTCCCGGAGCGCAGGTTTCGGATCAGTTCCCACGTCTTCGGCGCCGTGGCGTACGTGTAGTTGCTGGACACCAGCGGAGTGTCCATGGCCGCCGCCATGCCGGGGATCTTGTCCCAGTCGAGTTGGATGCCGGGGCACACGACGAGATGGTCGTAGCGGACCCGGATCCCACCGGCGGTGGTGACCGTCTGCTGGTCCGGGTCTATGGTGTGCGCGGCATCCTTGATCCAGGCGACGCCCTTCGGCATGACCGACGCCTGCGGGCGGGCGCTCTCCTTGGCCTTGGCGCATCCGCCACCGATCAAGGTCCACAGCGGCTGGTAGTAGTGGGTTTCTGCGGGATCGATGAGGCCGATGTCGGGGACTCTCGCCCGGCGGAGCCGGGCGGCGACGTCGATGCCGGCGCTGCCGCCGCCGACGATGAGGATGCGATGGTGAACGGCGGGTGCGGTCATGACGGTGCCTCCCTGTGGGTGAGGCCGTCGGCGGGGTGGCGCTCCCTCGGCGGCATGGGGTCGGTCAGGGTGTTCAGCCGGTGGCCAGGCCGGCGGTGACAGCGACGGCGTACTCGTCATCGATGTGGACGACGTCGTGGCCGGCACGGTCGAGCAGGCTGGCGGCGATGCCGGCCCGGAACCCGCTGGCGCAGTGCACCGCAAGCGGGCCGGGTGGAACGTCACCGAGCCGATCCAGCAGGCAGTGCAGCGGGATGTGCACCGAGCCGGGAATCGCGCCAAGGGCGCGTTCGTCGGCGCGCCGCACGTCCAGCAGGGTCCGCGCCTCCCCGGCCTGCTGGGCTGCGGCGAGTCCCGCGAAGGTGATCCGCCGGTAGCTACGGGTGGCCACGCCGGCGGCCAGGTCGCGCAGCTTGCCCGTGGCCGCACCGTCGGGCCGGTCGATGCCGATGCGCACGAGTTGGCGTTGCGCGTCGGTGATCTGCTGCGGGTTCGCACCGATCAGGGTGAGCGGAATGCCCCAGGGAATAAGCCAGCCGAGGTACGTGGCGAACTGCTGGCTCAGGGCGATACTGATGGTGCCGACGAGGTGCTCGGCGGCGTACGCGGTCCGGTCGCGCAGATCGACCACCCACTCCCCGGCGCTGATCCGTTCCCGCAGTTCGGTCGGGTTTACCTGCTGCGGGGCGGACAGGTCGACCGGTCCGGCGCCAGCACGGTTACGGGCACCCATGTACGCGTAGTAGGCCGGGTAGGCGGTAAGACCGGCGACCAGCTGCGCCACGAAGGTGTCCTCGTTCGTGGCGGTGAACGCGTCGTTACGGGTTCTCTCCTGCCCGACGGTGCTGTCCTCGCCAGCGGAGCTGGATCCGGCGGAGCAGAAGCTGCCGAATCCGTGGGTCGGGAAGATCCGGACGTCGTCGTCGAGCAGGTCGACGAGGCGGTGTGCCGAGCGATACTGGGCCCGGGTCAGTTCCTCCGTGCGGGCCGGGTCGACCAGGTCGGTGCGCCCAACGCTGCCGTAGAGCAGGCAGCCGCCGGTGAATACTGCCGCCGGCCCGGGGCCACCGCTGATCACGAAGGCCAGGTGGGTATCGGTGTGTCCCGGGGTCGCCACCACGCGCACTCGCATGCCCCCCACCGACAGTTCGTCACCATCAGCGACGCCGTGCCGCGCGAACGCCACCTCGTCGGCGGCGTTGACCACGTACGGCGCATCGTGCTGACGGGCCAGTTGCAGGCCGCCGGAGACGTAGTCGTTGTGGATGTGCGTCTCCAGCACCATCGCGCAGCGCAGCCCACGCTCGTGGAGAACCGTTTGCAAGCGGTCCAGGTCACGCTGCGGATCAACCACGATCGCGACGTGCCCGTCGTGGGCGATGTAGCTGCGGTCACCGAGCTCGCTGGTCTGCACCACTGCCACGTCCACCACGGGATCAACCCCTCCTTGGCGAAGATGCGCATGCACGTCCGTCAGATGTTGATATTCGAGCAGCGGTAGCAGACGCATCGGGGCACCCGGTCGCCAGAGCCAGCTCCAAAGAAGTGGCGCTCGGACAGAGATGGCTGAAGCGTCCGCGGGGTCTGGCCCATAGCACCGCCTTTCAGCTCCTCGCGAGCAAAACATCGAACTACATGAACGTCGTACCCATAGGGTCACCCAGGGTTTAGCCCGGCGCAACCAGGAACGCCGGAAACAATATTCATGTGCCCACCGGCTGCCTGCGCGACGACCAGGGCTTAAGGCCCACCGCCAAAACACCGCCGCCCTGGCACCCTCACCGCCGCGCTGGCACCCTCACCGCCGCGCTGGCACCCTCACCGTCGCCCGTCACCCCGGCCGGCGAGGAGCACAAACGCCACCACCCCGACCACCGAGATGATCACCTGGGGCAGAGTCATGGCGGCCGGTACGCCGGTGATCAGGGCGGCCAGGCCCAACCCTCCGCGCCAGGAGTCCGGGCCGTGAGCAGAGCGCCCGCGCCGATACCCCAGCTGACCGCGAGGACCGTCGGCAGCACTGACCGGGGCCGGGCCGGAGAGATTGAGCAGCCGACGCAATGCCGGCAGGTCCCGGCCCCGTCTCGCGTTGACCGTGGACGGGGCGACCGCGGCGAGCCCGCTCAGCAGCCAGCCGGCGGCCAGCACGATGCCCCAGCCGGTGAGCGACCCCAAGAGGGTCGGCATCAGCAGCGTCGCCCCGGCGACGAGGAGACCCTCAGGTGACCGGCGGGCCACAACGAGATCGTGGCCGACCACGGCGCGGGGGCCAGCGATACTCGCAGCCCACCACCCCTCGGGGAACGTGTGGCCCACCGGCGCTCCTCGGCGGCCCTGGAGGCGATGCCCGGGTCGACGGTGACCAGTCCCGCGCCCGCGACGGCCCCCAGTGTGCTGCCGGCGGCGAGCCGAGTAGGCGTGGATGAGGGTGGATCGCTGATTCCGGCAGCACGGGAGCTACGGTGTCCAAGACGTGCGGGGACCGTTCTCAGTCGATCCAGTCCGTGGACCGCCGCTTGGCGTGGCCGAATGTCTTCGGCAGGGTGCCTGGCACCACAATCAGGCAACTACCGAGGGCAGCCACTGGACATCTCGCCGACGATTCGCGGCTCGACCTTCGCGATACGCCGAGACTCGTACGCCGCCGGATGCCTGCTACCTCGCCGACAAGGGATCAACCTGGGTCGGGTTGGCGGCTGCGTGCCACCAGGTAGCCGACGTAGGCGGCGAGCGCGACGGCCGCCAGCGCCGCGGGCGGCCCGGTCCGTGCGCGGACACTGCTGCGGGATGCCAGCGCGGCGCCGAAGGACTGGTCGGCCAGGAGCGACCAGCGCGACCGCCAGGACAGTGCCGAACCGGTCGACAGCGCGGAGCCGACGGACAGGATCGATCCCGCCGATCCGATACTGGCGATGGAGGCGATCGAGCCGACACTGCCGATGGACAGTACCGAGCCATGGGAGCCGATCGACAGGAAGGAGTCTGTGGACCACAGTGACAGCCGCGCGGAGCCGGTAGAGGTCATGAGCGGATTATGCGGCACTCCGGTGCTGCTCGCGTCTCATCGGACCGCACACACGACGTGGGCAGTCGTTGGCGGGACTCCTCAGATTCATGGCGCATCACGACGACTTCCCCCGGGACCTCGGTACGGGCCGCTGGTAGTCGGTGGCGTCGGACATCATTTCGTCAGTACTGTCCCAGCCGTGGTTGAGGTCCGTCGCGCCGAAGTTGAGGATGCAGCGGAGTTGGTGCGGCTGCGTGGAATGATGCTGGCGGATATGGACGGGGTCGATCCACAACCGGGGAGATGGTCTGCAGCTGCAGCGGAGACGCTGCAGGCACGGCTCGCTGATCCGCTCGGCTCGCTGGCAGCCTTCGTGGTCGAAAGAAATGTGGCGCCCCAGGGTTTGGCCGCGTGCGCGGTCGGTGTCATAGAGCATCGCCTGGGTAGTCCGGATAACCCCAGCGGTAACGTGGGATACATCTTCAACGTAGCCACGGATCGTGACTGCCGTAGACGTGGCTATTCGCGGGCTTGCATGCAGGCGCTTCTCGGCTGGTATCAGCAACGGGCAGTTACGAGAGTAGACCTGCGGGCTTCCCGCGACGGCGAGTCGCTCTACCGGGCGCTGGGCTTTACGCCGACGCATTCCCCGACCATGCGTCTGGTGCTACCGGTGTCGCTGTAGCCGTCGGCGGATGGCAGAGGCAGCCCTCGACGACCCGCGACCGCGTGCCCGGGCGAAACGTTCCGGCACATTCGTCTGATCAGGTGAGTGGTCCCGCTCAGCTCCTCGGCTCGGACAGGACACAGAATTCGTTGCCCTCCGGGTCGAAGAGAGTCACCCAGTGCTGCCCTTCCTGCGCGGGCTCGGCGCGCCGGGCACCGAGGGCGATCAGCCGGGCGACCTCGGCCTCCTGGTCGTCGGGGCGGAAGTCGGGGTGGAGCCGGTTCTTCGCCGTCTTGCCCTCGGGGACGGGGACGAAGAGCAGCCCCGGCAACCGGTCCGGCTCGGGCCGGATCTCCACGATTTCCTCGGTCTTGTCGACCACGACCCAGCCGAGAGCCTCGGCCCACCACTGCCCGAGGGCGATGGGGTCGGAGGAGTCGACGATGATCTGCTCCCACTCGAGTGCCATGGGCATGAGCATAAACAGTCGGCCGGCGGTCGAGCAGGGGCCGACGGTCTGGCGGTCTGGCGGTCTGACGGTCTGACGGTCTGACGGTCTGACGGTCTGACGGTCTGACGGTCTGACGGTCTGACGGTCTGATCCGACGGTGAGACGTTCGCCCAGCGGAGCGAATCGACGGGGCACCCCACGATGAGTGACATCCGCCGTATGCTCGGGGATCGAATCACGATGCGTGCATCGGCTGTGATCGATCGTGCTGCCCCGGCGCGCAGGGCGACCGGATGCTCCTCGCGGCCCTGTGGACGGCAGTGATGCTGGAGCTGTTTGGCGTCGTGCCGGGTCTCGCACTCGTGCGTCCGCTCGGCCTGGTGTTTCCGCAGTGGGTCCCGGTGGTAGCGAAGCGGCGGGTGCCGAACTGGCTGCTTCTCGTGCCCAGCTCGGGTGCCTCTGCTCTGCTGCTGGGCCACGGCGGCACGTTCGTCGGCTTCGGACTGAGCGCCCCGATCAAGGGTGAGACGATAACCACCGAACTCCGCCGGTACGCGATGTGCTGGGGTCCCTGGTTCATGCTCGGAGGAATGCTGTTCGGTGTCGCGGCGCTTGCGTACCTGCGGGAGACTTCGGAACGGAGCACGTGGCGACGCCGGATCGGGGCCGCCGCCAGTGTGGTCGCCTTTTCCGGTGGTCTGATGGCTGCCGCCGCGCCGTTCATCGTCACCTGGCTGGCGGCCGGCGCCGAAGAGTGGGCGCGGGCCGGGGCGTGGGCTCGGGACCTCGCCGAGCGGACGCGGTTACGGCGTCTGGCCCGCCGCTGGTGACGGCGTCGCCGCCAGCTGCACCAGCCCCGCACCACTTCCCCTGAGGAGCGCCTGTGAGCACTGAGATCGACGTTCTTGTCCTAGGCGGCGCCGGTGTGGACACCATCGTCCACGCACCGCAGCTACCCCTTCCGTTCGCCGACAGCTACCTGGTGCCGGCGATCACGACCCGCGCGGGGCAGACCGGCGACTTCGTGGCGATGGCGGTCCACGCCCTGGGCCTGCGCACCCACCACATCGATCTGATCGGCGACGACCACGAGGGCGACTTGGTCCGCGCCCTGCACGCCGAGCGGGGCATCCCGCTCACCGGCTTTCCGCTGCGGGCCGGTACCCGCCGTGCGGTCAACCTCGTCGCCCCGGACGGACGACGGCTGTCCCTGTACGACAGCAGCCGATCCGAGGCGGGGGACCGGCTCCCGGTGGAGTCGGTCACCGCCCTCGCCGCGGCGAGCCGGCACGCCCACGTGTCGATCACCTATCCGTGTGCCTTCGCCCTCCCCACGCTGCACGCGGCAGGGGTAACCATCTCCACCGACCTGCACAACTGGGACGGCAACGAGCCCTACCACGAGGACTTCGCCTACGCTGCCGACCTCGTCTTCGTGTCGTCGGCCGCACTGGCCGACCCCGAGCAGACGATGCGGCGCATCATCGAACGCGGCCGAGCCCGCACGGTCGTCGCCACCGCCGGAGCCGAGGGGGCGTACCTGCTGGTCGACGGTGAGTTCGGCCATGTTCCGGCGGTCGATCCGCCGGCGCTGGTGGTGGACTCCAACGGTGCGGGCGACGCCTTCGCCGCAGGTTTCCTGTTCGGCTGGCTCGCAGGGGAGCCGGCGCGGCGGTGCGCCCTGTACGGCGCGATCTCCGGGGCCTACGCCTGTACCGTGGCGCCGACGAACGTCGACTCCATCGACCGGGGCGCGCTGCTCGCCCGGGCGGCGGAACTGGACCCGCCCGCGGGCCGAGGCCGCCGCTGGTGACGGCGCCCGGAGTGGATATGACGGGCACGTCGGCCGCCACCGGCTAGGACGTCGTCATCCTCGGGGCGGAATGGCGGGCTCCGTGCTGGCAAACCGGGGTGAGCGAGGATCCCGACCGGTCTGAGTCGCCGAAGGAGGTCGGCGTCGAGCCAGGTGTGCAGATCCTCGACGGTACTGGCTTCGGTGAGCACTACCTTCTACATGCTGGCCAGGCGTGCGGGCCGGTTCAGGTCGTACTCGGCGTGCCCGGACCAGTCGAGGTGACGCGGAAGCGTCACCATGCCCTTGGTGGGGCCGTGCAGCGCGGCGAGGGTTTCGGCGATCACATAAGGCTTCCGCTCGCCGTAGGGTCGGTAGTCCGCCGGCGGCCGGCATGGGGTCCGGCGCCGGTTGACATTGGTCGCCCGCCGGGCCAGTCGATCTACAACGCAAGTAGATGAGTTCCCCGAAAGCCTCCACGACCCGGAAAGGAGCCGCGCCACCGCGTGAGCTGGCGAACTGGTTGTCGACGCCGGTTCTGGACCGGTTTCGGGCACATACACCGCCTGATCCTGCCTGACCGGGGTAGCTCTGACCCCGGTCAGGCAGCGCGGCCTCAGGCGGGGTTCGCCGTGGTGAGGACGTCGAAGGACCACAGCTCCCACTTGTTGGCGTAGGTCACCGACTCGGGGGCGCGATGCGGGCGGGTGGCGTACCAGGCGTCGTACGCCTCAGTGTCACGCCACTGGGTGACCACCAACCAGGTCGTGCGGTCGTCGGTGGGACGCAGCACCTGAAAGCCCTCGAATCCGTCCGCCTCTTCGATCTTTCCTGGGCGGGCCGAGAACCGTTCGACGAATTCGTCACCGTGACCCTCGATGATGTCTATCGCATTAATTTTGACGATGCTCATGTGTCACTCCTCAGGTCGTCGTCCGCGGGTGGCTCAGGCCGGTTGGCCTCCTTGACGAACGTCAGCATGACGACAGCGTCACTGACCGCTCGCAGGTCGTGTTTGCGATCTGGAATCACCAGGTAGTCGCCCGCGGAGCCGTGCCACGTCATCTCGGTGGTGCTCACGGTGGCTGTTCCCGACAACAGGTGCAGGGTGGCCTGTCCTGGGTTCTCGTGCTCACTCAACGCCGATCCAGCCCGCAGTGCCAGCACCAGTTGCTTCAGGCTGCGGTGATCGGCGTTGAGCGTGGCCGCGGCGCGCCCGGACGAAGCTTCGTGGGCGCGGGTCAAGAGTTCCTGTCCGAGTTCGTGCAGACTTTTCATTGGCGTCGTGGACATCAGTCTTTCCTTCGGGTGCGGCGGGTCAACGTGATCTGACACGAATCAGGTCGCGGGAAAGGGGTGAGTTGGGCCGCCACCGATGTCCCGGCAGTGGCGCGGGTGATCCCGTCCACCATGCCATCGTGTAGGGAGCAGATGACATCGCCGTAGTCAGGTATGAGGTCGAGAAAGGGGCAGCGCCATAACGTGATGTCGGCGCGGTCCCCGGTGAGCGTGGCGGTCGGCGCGAACTCGTGGGCGTCGAAGCGGGATGTGAGCGCGGTTGCGGCCCGAGTGAGTGGGGCGCCGTCGATGGCCTCCGTCGGCTGCTCGGATGCCCACGCCCGTCCGGCGGCACGTGCGATTGCACGACCATTCGGCTGCTCGCGCAATGCGCGCGCGAGGAGCCCCGCCAGCAAGCGGTACTGGGTGGGTCCAGCGGTGTCCATGCCGACGGTTGCGCGATAGGTCATCGGTGGGCGGCCACGGCCGCGAGGAGCACCGGGTACGCGCTCGGCGAGCTGCGCGCCAACCAACTCCTCCAAGTGCAGCCGGGTGGTCTCGACCGGCCAGCCCACTTCGTCTGCGACCTGCTGAGCGGTCATGGCACCGGCTGCCCGGTGGAGGACCTGCCGCAGGGCTGTTCGCCGACTCGTCACGAACCAAATATACACAAGGCAGCTTGGGTAAAATTCACGCTGTTCACCTCGGCCCCCTAGGGTCTGGTCCGTGGAGCGGTTGGCGCGGCGGCTGGGGGTAACTGATGCGGTGGTCATCGGGATGGGGGCGATGCTCGGCGCGGGCGTCTTCGTGGTGTTCGCTCCAGCTGCGGCGGCCGCCGGCGGGACCGGACTGCTGGTGGCACTTACGCTGGCCGGGTTCGTAGCGTTTTGTAATGCGACCAGTTCGGCCCGGCTGGCGGCCCGCTACCCCGAGTCCGGCGGCACCTACGTCTACGGGCGGGAGCGGCTCGGCCCGTTCGCCGGGTTCGTGGCCGGCTGGGGCTTCGTGGTCGGCAAGACCGCAAGCTGCGCGGCGATGGCGCTGACGGTTGGGGCATACCTCTGGCCGGACCGGGCCCGACTCGTTGCCGTCATCGCCATCGCGGCCGTCACCGCCGTGAACCTGCGCGGTGTGGGGAAGACGGCGCGGGCCACGAAGGTGCTGGTCGGGGTGGTGCTGGGGGTCCTGTCCCTGGTCGCGGTGGTCGGCCTGACCGGCTTCGCAGCGGAGCGGATCGGCGGCGTCGGCTCGGTCGGCGGCCAGGTGCTCAGCGACGTCGGCGGTGCCGGTGCGCCCGGTGTGCTGACCGCCGCAGGGCTACTCTTCTTTGCTTTCGCTGGGTATGCCCGGATAGCCACTCTCGGCGAAGAGGTACGCGACCCGAGGCGAACGATCCCCCGAGCGGTGCCGCTGGCGCTGGGTACGGTGCTGGCGATCTACTTGGTGCTAGCGGTGATCACGTTGGGAGTGCTCGGCCCGGACCGGCTGGCCGCCTCCGCCGCGCCCCTGGCCGACGTGGTGACCGCCGTCGGGCTGCCCGGCCTGTCCTGGGTGGTCCGGGCCGGCGCAGCCGTGGCGGTGATCGGGGTGCTGCTCTCGCTGCTCGCCGCCGTGGGTCGGACCCTGCTGGCAATGGGCCGCCGACGGGACGTGCCGGTCGGCTTGGCCGCCGTGCACCGGGTGCACCAAGTGCCATACCGCGCTGAGCTGGCGGTGGCCGTGGTCGTGGCGGCCGTGGTCCTCGTCGGTGACGTCCGCGGGGCAATCGGCTTCTCCAGCTGCACCGTGCTGGTCTACTACGCGATCACCAACGCCGCGGCGCTCACCCTTGGCCGTGACCCGGGCCGTCGGCTGCCGGTACGGCTGCTCGCCGTGCTGGGGCTGGCCGGCTGCGTCACGCTGGCGGCCAGCCTCCCCCCAGCCACCGTTGGGGCGGGAATCGGCGTGCTCGCCATCGGCGCTGCCTGGTACGCGCTACATCGGCGGTACCTCGACCGCGCCGGAGGCCGTTGACCCGCTCTAAACGAGGCACCTGGCACGTCACCGACTCGCTCACGAGCGGGTAGAGCCTTCTCCCGGCAGGTTGGCCGCCCGGCAGGAGGACACGGCGCTGGTCCAGAACGGCAACTGGTTCCTGCTGACCCGCACCGTCGGCGAATGACGACCTTTCACGCCACTGCTCCGAGCCGGCGCGAGCGGACGCCCGGCGTGGTCGTTCAACAGCGGGACTCAGCGAGGCCGACGAACTCGTCCACGGCACCGGGGACTTCCGCTCCGAGGATGGAGGTGGTGATGGGAAGGGTCAGGATCGAGAGAGGTCCGCGCGCCTCCAGTCGCCAGGTGACGTCGTACCCGCCCTGGTCGTTGGGTTCGATCGTGTGGTGCCAGTCGGTGTGGGTCCACGGCAGACTCCTGAAGCGGTCCGTGTAACGCTCCTGGGGCACGACTTCGACCACCACCGAGCAGTACCTTGATCCGGCCCTGGCCCGACCGCCCGGACGCTTAGCCTCGGTCTTCCATCTGGGCGGTCGCTCAGATGCGGCCATCGCGTTCTCTTCTCCCTCTCTGACTTGGTCGTCTTGACGGATCGACGCGATGGCGTCTCTCATCTACGCAACACGCCTATCACAGGCAAGTCGGATATTGCTCCCGTGGACACAACCCCACGGGCGGCCCGGATGCGCCGGCGTCGCTCGGCGGCTGCGGCGAGGTCCTTCCGTGCCCGAGGCGAGGTCACCTCTGGTGGGACCCGCCCTGGACGGTGCCGTCGCCGGAGGTCCAGACGAGGACGAAGCGCAGACCCGCGATGCGCCAGCCGGCGTCGGTCCGGACCGCCTCGACGTCGTAGTAGCCGCCCATGTCGAACCGGCGCGTCGGATCCACGAGGAAGGGGCTGGCACCGAGGGAGACGTGCGTACCGATGATCTGCGCCCGTGCCCGCGCCCGGTCACCGGAGACCTCCACCAGGTGGTCGCCGCTGACGTGCAGCGTCGCCTCCCACGCCAGCTTGGCCCGCTTGTGAAACTCGACGAGCCCGTCGATGCCTCGCCGCTCTCCGATCGGGAAACTCAACCAGACGTCATCGGTGAAGATGCCGCGGTACCAGTCGTCGTCGCGGCCCTCCTCCTCGGCGGTGTCGAGGCTGACCACGTAACGGCCGATCAGCTCGCTGATCTCCAGCCGGTCGAGCAATGCCCCGAGCTGCGGCGTGGCGGTCGGGGTGGCGTCCTGGAGCTGGGTCATCGCAGGTCCCCTCTCTGCTCGGCGATCGTCAGGATCCGGTACTGGCCACGCTTCGCGAGCCTGATCCCGTCGGCGGCGTCCTTCATCCAGTTAACGACGACGTGTCGGCCGGCCCGGGCCGGGAGCATGTTGGTAACGCTCCGGCCGGGGGACAGCGGCAGAAAGCCGCACCCCGCGTTCAGGTCGAACGGCGCCGCGGCCGGCCACTCGCTGCTGTAATCGCGGAACGCGTCGAAGTAGGCGCCGATGTCGCTCTCGTCGACACCGTCGGCGATCGGGAAGATCACGGCCTCGACGAACTGGCCACCCGGCATGACATTGGTGAAGGTGAGCGGCCGGCCGACCGTCGGGGTGCCGAGCACGGCGTACCCGGGCCTGCCGTCGCCGGTCCGCTCGGCGCGGATCGTCCCGCTCGCCACCGGCATCTGGCCGTCGGCCTCTCCGGACACGTCCAGGAGTTGGTAGCGGGGTTCGCCCGTGCCGGCGGCGGCCGGGTAGTCGAAGAGCACGTGCGGACCGGGGGTGAGCTCGACGGTGAATGTGCCAGGCATTCCGGGGTGGATCACCGCGCCGCTCAGCAGGGTCGCGCAGCCGCCCAGTGCGGCGCTGCCGGCGACGATCCGGTCTGCGTCGTCGGAGACAGTGTCCCGGACGTGCCGGCGGAAGGTAGGCCAGTCAGTTCCGGGGGTGAGCCGGGCAAGGCCCACCCAGCCGGCGCCCTCGGCGTTGGTCCGGGAGATGAACGTGGTCGGACCGGGTGTGGCGGCGGCCGGTGCCGTCAGCCCACGGTCCGTGGACATGATGGTCAGCAATTCGGTATCGATCACGACCTACACCCTGTCAGTAGTGGTGGTGGACAACCAGCGAACGACGCACAAAGGTGCCGCAAGAGTGTGTCAGTTCTTCGCAAAGCGCGACGTCGGGGGCACGGGAGGGCCTCTGACACAGGGTTGACGACAGCTGTACGCCGATTTGACGTGGCCCGACTTGCGGTTCGCGTGAATACCCGATGAGACTCGTTCCATGGCGTTCACCGATGTCGAGATCGAATATCTGCGTAGTCAGCTGGTGGGCCGTATGGCGACGGTGCAGCCGGACGGCACCCCCCAGGTCAATCCGGTGACTTTCCGGTACAACGAGGAATTGGGCACGATCGACGTCGGTGGCTTCAACTTCGCCCGCAGTCGAAAGTTCCGCAACGTGGTGGACAACGGCCGGGTCGCGTTCGTGGTCGACGACGTGCCGTCCACGTCGCCGTGGCGGGTGCGGTGCGTGGAGATCCGGGGGCGTGCGGAGACGGTCGAGGACCCCTCGGCGTTCCCCGACCTCGACGACGTGCTCATCCGTATCCATCCGAGACGGATCATCAGCTTCGGTATCGCGGAGCCGGACCGGGCCCCGCACGAGCTCACCTATCACAAGCGTGACGTCCGCCAAGGCGCGTGTCCGCCGAGTGAGCTGATGGTGAGGAGGGACGCACGGTGACTACCCAGGTGTTTCGGACGAAAACCCCGATCGGCCACCCGGCGTGGCTGGTGACGGACTACGAGTCGGTCCGCGACCTGCTGTCGGATCCACGGCTGAGGCTGACCCATGAGCGGCCGGGCGAGGCGGCCCGCCTCTCCAACTCGGTGATCTTCGGTCGGCCGCAGCCATCGTCGGAGACGGAGGCGGCCGACCACACCCGGATGCGACGCAAGCTCGCCCAGTGGTTCTCCGCGCGCCGGCTGGCCACATTCCGGCCTCGGCTGCGGGAACTGGTGGACGGACTGCTCGACGAACTCGCGGCGACCCCGAAACCAGCCGATTTCCACCAGGTGGTCTCCTTCCCCCTGCCCGCGTTGGTGATCTGTGAACTGCTCGGGGTGCCGTATGCCGACCGGGAGCAGTTCCGCCGCTGGTCCGACGACGCGGCGGACATGTATGACCAGGAGCGGTCCGTCGGCGGGTACCAGGCGCTGCGGGACTACATCGCGGAGTTGGCGCAGGTCCGGCTGCGGATGCCCGGCACCGACCTGATCTCGGACCTTGTGGAGTCGCACCGGACCGAACCGGAGGGCTTCACCCTGGACCAGGTGGTGGAGCTGGGCCTGACGTTGCTCTTCGCCGGTCATGAGACCACCGTTACGGCAATCGACAACGGGGCGGTGCTGCTGGCCACCCACCCCGAGCAGCGGGACCGCCTGGCTGGCGACCCCAGCCTGCTGGACGCGGCGGTGGAGGAGATCCTGCGCGGATCCGTGCCGCGGATGAACTTCTTCGCCCGGCCGGACGACACCGATCCCGCCGGGGCGCTGCCCCGCTGGGCCAACACCGATCTGGTCATCGGGGACGTGACGGTCCGTGCCGGTGAGCTGGTGCTGCTCGGGCTGGCGCACGCCAACGTCGACGAGCGGTTCTTCGCGGAATCCGCCCGCTTCGATGTCGGCCGCGTTCCGAACCGGCATCTGACCTTCGGCATTGGGCCACACTTCTGCGCGGGCGCGCCCCTGGCCCGGCTGGAGCTCCAGGAGCTCTTCGTGGCCCTGTTGGAGCGCTTCCCGGGGCTGCGCCTGGCGGTGCCGGCGGAACGGTTGGAGCCGCGCGCCAACCTTCTCACCGGTGGCATGACCCGTGTGCCGGTGACCTGGTAGCTCAGGGCGGCGGAATGTCGGCCAGGCGGCGCAGCAGGTCGCTGATCTGCGCGCGTTCGGCCACCGTGAAGCGGTCGAGCAGTTCGTTCTGGGCGGCGTCCACCAGCGTGTCCATCTCCCGCATCCGGGCGGTTCCGGCGTCGGTGATGTGAACGACGTTGCGGCGCCGGTCCCCCGGGTCGGGCTCCCTGCTGAGCAGGCCGTCGGCCTCCATCCCGCTCAGGGTGGTGACCGCATCGCCCCGGTCGATGCCCAGCCGGCGACACAACTCTGCCTGGCTGATACCGCCGAACTCGTCGAGCGCGGCGAGGATGCTGTATCGCATCCGGTCGCCGGGGCGGTCCAGGTGCGTCCCGATCACCCGGTTCGCGTGGGCCGCCCCGTGGTGGAGCAGCCAGGAGGTCAGCCGCCGGAGCCGAGCCGGTGGTGCCCCCGGTCGCAGGAGCCGTTCGCGCTCAGTCACCCAACCAGTGTAGCTAAACGTTGGACTTCCAACGACCAGACGATTATCGTTGGTTGTCCAACAATCTCTTGGGGGACGGCGATGAAGGTGGGCAGCGCAAGCTCCGGCACGGACACCAGTGCGGGACGGACCCCCACCACGGCGGTGCCCGCATCGGTGTGGTGGGTCGCGATCGTCCTGGCGTCCGGTTCGGTGATGACCGGCCTGGACACCTCGCTCGTCAACGTGGGCATCGAGATCATCGGTCGGGACCTTGACGCCTCGCTGACCGAGACACAGTGGATCAACAGTGGCTACCTGCTCGCCCTCGCCGCCGCCCTGCCCGTCTGCGGCTGGCTCAGCCGGCGGATCGGAGCCGGTCGGCTCTGGCTCTGGGCGCTGGTCGGGTTCACCCTCACCTCCGCGCTCTGCGCGCTCGCCCGCAATGCCGAGATGCTCATCGCCGCCCGGGTGCTCCAGGGGCTGACCGGCGGGCTGCTTATCCCCGCCGGGATGGCCATCCTCGGCCAGGTCGCGGGAAGCGAGCGGATGGGCCGGGTGATCGCCGTGTCCAGCGTGCCGTCCATCCTGGCCCCGGCCTTCGGCCCGATCATCGGCGCCCTGCTGATCGACAGTTTCTCCTGGCACTGGATGTTTCTGATCAACGTGCCGATCGGGATCATCGGGCTGCTGGTGGCCCTGCGGGTCGTTCCGCGTGGTGAGGCCGGCCAGGCCGGCCGACTGGACCTGCCGGCCCTGTTCCAGGTCGCCTTGGGGCTGCCGCTGCTCACCTACGCCATCACCGCGGCGATGGACCGGCGCGGGCTGATCGCGCCAGCCGTGCTGGTCTCGCTGGTGGTCGCGCTGGTCGCGCTCGTGCTCTTCGTCCGCCGGTCGCTGCGCGCCGACGAGCCGCTGATGGACCTGCGTCTGACCAGGGATCCGGTCTACGCCGCCGCGGCCAGCACCGTCTTCTTCTCCAGCGCGGCGCTCTTCAGCGGGCTGATCGTGATGCCGCTGTACTTCCAGCTCGGAATGGACAAGGGCATCATCGACACCGGTCTGCTGCTGATGGCGTTCAGCCTCGGCGCCGCGGTCACCTTCCCGGTCGCCGGGCGGCTGACCGACATATACGGTGGCGGCATCGTCACCCTGATCGGGCTCGTGGTCGCCGTCGCCAGCACCATCCCGATGGCCTTCCTGCCATCCGACCCGAATCTCGTCTTCGTCGAGGCCCTCCAGGTGGTCCGGGGCGTCGGCCTGGCCCTTGCCGGATCCCCGGTGGTCTCCGCCGCGCTGGCCCGGGTCCGGTCCCACCAGATGCCGGACGCCAGTGCGCAGGTGAACATCCTGTCCCGGGTCGGCGGCGCCGTCGGCAGCGCGCTCTGCGTCGTGGTACTCGCCGACGCGCTTGCCGGCGCCCGTTCCAAGGTCGAGGTCGCCGCGGCGTTCCGGACCACCTTCTGGTGGCTGACCGGGATGGCCGCCGTCGCCCTCGTTCTCGCCACCTGGCTCACCCGGGCGCAACGACGTGCCCGTTGGATGGAGGCGGAGTGACCGGGGCACTGCTGAGAACGTACAACCAAACAGGAGGTCAACCAATGCGCATCGGCATCATCATCGGCAGCACTCGACCGGGACGACGGGGCGAAGCGGTGGCGCAGTGGGTCCACAAACTGGCCACGCAGCGCGCAGACGCCGTCTACGAGATCGTCGACCTGGCCGACTACGACCTGCCGCACCTCAACGAGGCGGTCCCGGCGGCAATGGGGCCGGAGAACTACGTGTCCGACCACACCAGGCGCTGGGCGGAGACCATCTCGCAGTACGACGGGTACGTCTTCGTCACGCCGGAGTACAACCACTCCTACACGGGCGTGCTGAAGAACGCCATCGACTACCTCTATTCCGAGTGGCACAACAAGTCTGCCGGGTTCGTCGGGTACGGCCTCAACGGCGGGATCCGGGCCGTCGAACACCTGCGGCTGGTGCTGGCAGAGCTGCACGTCGCCGGTGTCCGTGACCAGATCACCCTCAACTACTTCACCGAGTTCGGCGCAAACGGCGAGGTGCTGCCGGCCGAGCACCAGGAGCCCCTTCTGCACCGAATGCTGGACCAGGTGTTGGCCTGGGGCGGTGCCCTGGCCACGCTGCGCCAGAAGTGAGCGGCCGGTGGGGTGCCGTCGATGACGGCACCCCACCGTTCCGTTGTCGGCGACGCTCAGCGGACGTCCACCACGAAGTAGTGACCCTGCTTCACCAGCCGGGTGCCGGTCTTCGCGTCCTTTAGCCAATTGACCACGACCCAGCGGCCCTGGGTCAGCGGCACGCTGACCACGGTGGACCAGCCGGGCGACAGCGGCAGCATGCCTCGCCCCTGGGCGATGTCGAACGGGGCGTTCGGTGGGAAGGCCGGGTCGCCGTCGCGGAACGAGGCGAACCACTCGGCCAGCCGTGCCTCGGTCACGTCACCGGCGATCGGGAATGCCACCGCCTCGACCAGTTGACCCGGCATGGCGTTGTGCAGCAGTAGCGGTTGCCCCGCACGGACCTCGCCGAGCAGGGAGAACCGCGGCCCGACCCCGGGAACGCTGGTGGCGACCAGGGTGCCGGAGAAGTCCAGCGGCGAGTAGCCGGGACTCCCGGTGACGGTCAGAAAGCGGTACCGCGCGTCGGTGGGCGCCAGAAACCGGTAGTCGAAGAGCACGTACCGGCCCGGGTGGAGCAGCTGGGTGAACGCCCCCGGCAGACCAGGATGGATGACGACTCCACCGAGCAGGGTGGCCGACTCGGCCAGCGCGGCGCTGCCGGCGACCACATCGGCTGGCGTGTCCGAGACCGTCTTCGCCAGGTTCGCCCGGAACATCTCCCAGCTGACCCCGTCGTTCAGCCGAGCCAGCCCGATCCAGCCCGACCCCTCGCTGGTCGTGACCATTCGGAACTGGGCGACCCCGGGCGACGCGGTGTCGGGAGCGGTGAAGCCCGTGTCAGTGGAGCTGACCTCCACCACGTTTGCCGGTGGCGCCTGCGTCCCGGCGTCCGCCGCCGCGCCCCCGGACGAAGCGATGAGGGCGAGCACGGTTGCACCCACCGCGACCGCCCGACGGATGATTCCTGTTCTTGCCATGGCCACTCCATTGACGTCGGAAGATCCTGCGTACGTCGACAGGGCGGATCTGCGCCGTATATCGGGCGAAAGATCCGCCGGGGCCAGCATCACCCGACGGGGAAGTCGGAACAATGATTGGCACGTCAATATCATGCAAGATTTTCGTCAGGGAACTCGGCGCCGGAGTGTCTCTGTCGGACCATGGGAGCAGAGTTCGGGACGGACGGCCGGTTCTGTTCCGGAACGTTTCCGCCGTCATGCCGACGGCCTGTCCGTAGTGTCATTCCGATACCCCGCCCACAATTCGCGGGACCGGATGAACCGTCCCGTCGGAGCATCGAAGGAGGACAATGTGCGTAGGGTGCTGATCGCCAACCGGGGTGAGATCGCCGTCCGGGTGGTCCGGGCCTGCCGCGACGCCGGCCTGGCGTCCGTCGCCGTCTACGCCGAACCCGACCGGGACGCGCTACACGTACGCCTCGCCGACGAGGCGTACGCACTGCACGGAGAGACCGCGGCGACCAGCTACCTCGACGTCGACCGGATCCTGCGAGCCGCGGCCGCGGCCGACGCCGACGCGGTTCACCCGGGCTACGGCTTCCTCTCCGAGAGCGCGGAGTTCGCCGAGGCGGTGCTCGCGGCCGGTCTGACCTGGATCGGTCCGCCCCCGGCGGCGATCCGGGCCCTCGGCGACAAGGTGTCGGCCCGGCAGCTCGCCGAGCGGGCTCAGGCGCCGTTGGTGCCCGGCACGCCCGGCCCGGTCGGCTCCGCGGCCGAGGTGAGGCAGTTTGCGGAGCAGCACGGGTTGCCGGTCGCTATCAAGGCCGCGTTCGGCGGTGGCGGCCGGGGGCTCAAGGTGGCCCGCGCCATGGCCGAGATCCCCGAACTCTACGAGTCGGCAGTCCGGGAGGCGGTGGCCGCGTTCGGGCGCGGGGAGTGCTTCGTGGAGCGTTACCTGGACCGGCCACGGCACGTCGAGACCCAGTGCCTGGCCGACCGTCACGGTGCGGTGGTGGTGATCTCCACCCGGGACTGCTCGCTGCAACGACGCCACCAGAAACTGGTCGAGGAGGCGCCGGCGCCGTTCCTCTCCCCGGCGCAGCACGAAGAACTGCGCCGCGCCTCCAAGCGGATCCTCGTCGAGGCGGGCTACGTCGGCGCGGGCACGTGCGAATTCCTGATCGGCGCCGACGGCACTTTATCCTTTTTGGAGGTTAACACCAGGTTGCAGGTGGAGCACCCGGTCAGCGAGGAGGTAACCGGCATCGACCTGGTCCGGGAGATGCTCCGGATCGCCGACGGTGAGGCTCTCGGCTACGACGACCCGCCGGTGCGCGGTCACTCGATCGAGTTCCGGATCAACGCGGAGGACCCGGGGCGGAACTTCCTGCCGGCACCCGGAACCGTCACCCGGTTCGTCGCGCCGTCCGGCCCCGGGGTCCGCGTCGACGCCGGCGTCGAGCAGGGGTCGACGATCGGGCCCGCCTGGGACTCGCTGCTGGCCAAGCTGATCGTCACCGGCGCCGACCGCGCCGAGGCGTTGCGCCGGGCGGCACGCGCCCTCGCCGAGTTCGAGGTCGCCGGACTGCCGACCGTGCTGCCGTTTCACCGGGCAGTGGTGCGGGACCCGGTGTTCGCCCCGGAGCTGTCCGGCTCGGACGAGCCGTTCGGCGTGCACACCCGGTGGATAGAGACCGGGTTCGACAACCGCCTGCCGGCGTACGACGGAGGGACGGACGAGACGGAGCTGGTGGCCGCGCCGCGGCAGACCGTGGTGGTGGAGGTGGGGTGCCGACGGCTGGAGGTGTCGGTGCCGGCCATGCTTACCGCTGCCGACGTGGGTGTCGCCACCCGGCCCCCCGGGCCGCGTCGGGCACGGCAGAACCGTGTCGCCGGCCGTGCCGGTGGCGAGACGGTCGTCGCGCCGATGCAGGGCACGGTGATCGAGTTGGTCGTCCGGGAGGGACAGCGCGTCGACGAGGGCGAGACGGTGGCGGTGCTGGAGGCGATGAAGATGGAGCAGCCGGTGGTCGCCCACCGGTCCGGCACGGTGCACGACCTGGCCGCCGAGGTGGGCGCGACGATCGCGGTCGGCCAGGGTATCTGTGCCATCCGGGACGCGGACGGCTCGTCCGACGGCGCGTAGGTCACCGGCTGGGCAAGAGTCCGCCAGACCTTTGCAAGGTCTGCCCGGCTTGCCTTGTCCGCTCGGATCGGCTGGTCCTACATTCGAGTTGTCCACGCCTGGGGCGGGGCGATCAGCCGACGCACCGCGTCTCGGCCGCACCGAGCCCCCATTGCGGAGTGCAGTCCGCACGGAGGCTGGTGATGACGGAGACGGAAGACATCCTGGCCACGCATGGCACGGAAGGCCTGCTCCGGCCGTCGTCTCCGCCTGACCGGTCGCCGTCCCTGCCCCGCCCCGGCCCGGGCGGGGACGGCGGCCGGTCAGCGTTCAGCGGTCGGCCTTAGCACTCCGACCTCACTTGGCTTCGACGTTGGGCGTGGCGTGGGCATGGAGACGGCCACCACGTTGATCATCGATGGTGTGTGAAGACAACCGAAGATCGTGCGGTGGCCGTGTGCCACAGCGTGGACCCCGCCGGGTGGCGGGTCATCCTGGACGAGGCGGTGACGCGTGTCGCGGGCCGGCTCGTGCGGGCGAAGCCACGTCGAACGGCCGGGCATTTCGTGGAAGGGCTGCGGTCGGGTCTGAAACGTAAGACCTGCTGGTCGCTTGCGAAGTGGGCGGGTCACGGTGATCCGCAGGCGATGCAGCGGCTGCTGCGTACGGCGGTATGGGACGCCGACGCCGTCCGCGATGACGTTCGGGCCTGGCTGATCGATCAGCTCGGGCACCCTGACGCCGTGCTGGTCTGCGACGAAACCGGGTTCTTGAAGATGGGTATGTGCTCGGTCGGGGTGCAGCGGCAGTACACCGGCACGGCCGGTCGTGTCGAGAACAGCCAGGTCGGGGTGTTCCTGTCCTACGTGTCACCTGCGGGGCGGGCCGGGGGCGAAAGGCCCCCACGACTACCTGTGGGCCTGGATCACCACCGCTACCCAACCTGGTGAGCACCGGTGGCTACTCATCCGCCGCAACCGCAGCACCGGCGAGCTGGCCTCCTATCTGTGCTGGTCACCCCGCACAGTGCCGTTGCACACCCTCGTCACCGTCGCCGGATCCCGATGGAGCATCGAAGAACTGTTCCAGACAGGCAAAGGCCAAGTCGGCCTGGACCACTACCAAGTCCGCGGCTGGACCGGCTGGCACCGATTCATCACCCTGGCCATGCTCGCCTTGGCCGTCCTGACCATCCTCGCCGACACCACGCAGCAGCCCGATGCTGATCCGCAGCTCATCGGGCTGACCGTCGCCGAAATCCGCCGAGCCCTCAACGCTTTCGTCCTCACCGAACCGCTACCGCCAGAGCGCATTCTCCATTGGTCGATCTGGCGACGATCAACCCAAGCACGAGCCCGCCGATCCCACTACCAGCGCAGACAGGCCAAGTGAAGTTGGAGTATTAGGCCGCCACGTTCACCGAGTGGCGGATGAGCCGGTCGTCGGTCGTCGCCGCCAACATGGCGGCGGCCAGGTCCGCGCGGCGCAGCGTCCAGGCGTGGGGCAGGGGGGCGTCGACGGCGGCACGCCAGACGCCGGTGGCCGGGCCGTCGCGCAGGTAGGGCGGGCGGAGGACCGTCCAGTCACGGTCACCGGCGGCCAGAACGGCCTCCATCTGGCGCATGTCCTGGTATGCGCCGCCGAAGAACCGGTGCAGCAGCGGGTTGACCAGCCGGTGGTGCAGCGCGTCCTGCTGGTCGGGGGGAGCGATCGGCAGGGCGGTGATGGCCACGAACCGGCGGATGCCGAACTCCCGCATCGCTGCCAGGATGGCGGTGGCTCCCGCCGAGTATACCCGGGTGGGTCGGCGCGCCTGCGCGGAGCCGAGCGCGGAGAGCACTGCGTCCGCCCTGTCGAGAGCCGGCGGCAGTGATCCTGGGTCGAGGACGTCCGCGACGGCCACCCGCAGCCGTGCGTGCTGCGGGCCGGGCCAGCCCCGCCGGACCACCGCAGTCACCGAGTGACCATCGGACAGCGCCTGTTCGACCAGCAGGGTGCCGGTTCCGCCGGTCGCTCCGAAGACGGTCAGTCGCATGTGGTCACTCCTTGGGTGAGGGGGCGGGCGCGCCGGCGGCGAGCTCCCTGTACCACGCCGACGCCCGCGCGAGGTCGTCTGGAAAAGCGGCGCCGGGGCGGCAGCCGGTCGCCGTCCACACCCGGTCCGAGGCGTACCAGTGATCCACCGAGATCAGGTCGAGGTGCCGGCGGCGCAGGCCGGGTGGAACGGGCAGGTCGACGCGGCTCCCCGCCGGCACCTCGCCGGTGGGGAGCCGGACCCCGAGATACCGGGCCAGCGCCTCGCCGGCGGCCCGGACGGTGACCGGGTCGGGGTGGTTGGCGTGGTGGACCGTCCCGGGCGGGACCGGCGTGGCGACCAACGCGACGACCAGCCGCGCCAAGTCGTGCACGCCGATCATCGACAGCCGGGGCCGACCTCCGTCGATCCAGCCGGGCAGCGCGTTCAGCAGTGCCACGAGCGTGGGTACGACCCACCGGTCGCCCCGGCCGTAGACCAGGTAGGGGCGTAGCACGCTTCCCCCGTGGGCGCGGACCTCCTCGTCGGCGGCCGCCCGGCTGGCGCTGACCGGGGAGGCCGGGGCGGGGGCGAGGTCTCCCTCGCCCGGGCCGCGGTGCGGGCCGGTGCCGTACACGGCCGCCGTGCTGAGGTAGAGGACGTGCCGTACACCGGCCCGTGCCGCCTCGGTGAGCAGGTGGCGGGTGCCGAGGTGGTTGACCTGCCAACAGCGTTGCGAGTCGGTGCCCACATAGGAGGCCGCGTGCACGACCATGTCGATGTCGTCGCAGGCCCCCCGGAGGGAATCGGGGTCGGTCAGGTCGCCGTGGAAGACCCGCGCCGGGTCGGCCGGCCGGGTCAGGTCGGTGCCGCGGACCAGCCGACGGATGTCTTGCGGGCCGGATCGGGTGAGGGCGTGGTGTATCGCCGAACCGATGAATCCGCTGGCACCGGTGAGGAGAACGCGGTTGTTCATGCTGTCCAACAGGTATTTCCGCCGGGGTAAGGCTTGCGAGCAAGGCACTTGTCCGAGACGATACCGTACGACCGGTTTATTTCGGAGGAGTGTACACATGGCAAGGCAGGCGCGCGCCGAACTCACCAGGTCGACGATCATCAAGGCGGCCGCTGACCTCTTCGACCGCTACGGGTACGGCGCCACCAGCCTCGCCGACATCATCGCCCACGCCGGGGTGACCAAGGGATCCCTCTACTTCCACTTCTCCTCCAAGGAAGATTTGGCGCACGCGGTGGTGCAGGAACAGCACGCCATCTGGACGGAGCACGCACAGTCGTTCGTCAACGGCGAACCGGCGCTGGAGGCGCTGATCCGGATGTCGTTCAGCCTCGCCGCCCAGCTGGTCGAGCATCCTCTGGTGCGCGGCGGGATCCGCCTCACCCTGGAGCATGGCACCTTCGAGCGTCCCCTGCCCGACCCGTACCTCGACTGGATCCTGATCGTCACCGGCCTGCTCGAGCGGGCCACCGCCGAGCGTGACGTCCGGACCAACGTCGGGTTGGACCGAATCGGCAAGTTCCTTGTCAGCTCCTTCACCGGGCTGCAACTGGTGGCCCAGGTTCTCAACGAGCGGCGCGGTCTCCCGGAGCGCATGGTGGATCTCTGGCAGATCGTCCTGCCCGGCCTGGTGGTGCGCAAGCGGTTGCACTACTACCTGAGCTATGTGGCCACCGTCCGCAAGGAGCTCGCCGACGGCTGAGCCGATCAGCCGGCGAGCGTCACCCTGCCGTGGACGGCAGCGGCTCCGCCCTGCACCAGGCGGAGGTCGACGACCTGTCGGTCCGGGGTGGCAGTGACCGAGTCCACCAGCACGGCGCACTCCCGGTCCAGATCGAGAAAGGCCGGGAAGGTCGCGTCCGCGGCGACCATCAGGGCTGTGGGTCGGCCGATGGTGGCCAGGGCGGTCTGCCGCATCGCCTCGAGGACCAGCATGCCGGGCACGTGGTCGAGGGGATGGTCGAACAGGACCGGATGGTCCAAGGGTACGCGTAGCCGGCGCACCCCGTCCGGGTCCGCCGAGCCGACCACCACGTCGGCGGGCAGTTGGCGCCCCACCGAGGCGGGGTCGGCCGGGGCCACCGGCGGCGGCGTTCCCACCGTTGGGGTCCTGCTGCCCCAGCGCAGCCGATCGTACGCCGCCGGCAGGACGCAGCGCAGCCACCCGCTGCCCCGGCCGAGCCGCTCGTCGCCGTGCAGCAGGGTGACGTCGATCCGCATCCCGCCTATCGTGCAGGCGCGGCGGAGCTTCTCGCCGACCTCGACCGTGACGATCAGGTCCAACGGTTCGCCCGCCGCGCGCAACCGCTCCGGTACGCAGTCGAAGGTCAACCGCTGCATGAGGAAGGCGTGGCTCTGCGGCACGTCGTATCCGACGTGCGCCAGCAGGATGCCGGCCTGGCGGATCGTCTCGGCGGTCAGCAGCGGGTCGCACCAACCGTTTCGGACGCCGTAGAGCGAGTGCCCCCGCGGCCACTGCGCGGCCAGGATGAACGTGTCCGGACCCGTCTGCCGCCAGTCGGTGAGCAGGACCTCGGCAACGGCCGCCCGGTGCACCAGTTGGCGGGAGACGGTGAGGTCATAGGCGAGTTTCATCGGCTCGCAGCCATGTTCGCGCGACGCCGGTCAGGAGATGAATTGGTCATGGCCGAACCCCCGTAGTCGGTCGACTGACGGGCAGAAAGATACCAAGCACCACGGTTCAGGAGATGTGACGCTTATCACAGCCTATCGATGCTTAAATACGGTGCATAGACCATTATGGTCTTCTTATACGCTTTTGTCCCCTGCGAGATAATGCCTCGAAGCTCTCTTGCCGCCTAATCTGGGCATCTCATTCCGTGATCAACAGCTCACGAACTGGATTGACGAAACGGGTTGGTCGGTTTCTTATGGAACTTGTCGGGGTCGTCGGTCTCGTCCTTCCGGTGGTCCCGCCGGGTGGATGCCTGCGGCGCATTGCATCAAAGGCGTCGTGACCTCGGTCGATGTGCCGCACCGACCGCCGACCGCCGGCACGGTCGAGGAGCGCATCGGCACGCCGTTCCGGCGCGCCGGTGGGCCGGTCCCGGCCGCCGACATGCCGATTCGAAGACCCGGGGGATCCGAATGCACGTACTTGCGGTGGAGCACGACGGTTTCGCGGCGGAAAGGCTGGTCGGTTGCGCGCGCCGCCTGGGCTATCGCGCCACCCCGGTGCACACCGGGAGGGAGGCGCTCCTCTCCTTCGAGGGCAGCGACCTGATCCTGCTCGACCTGGACCTGCCCGACCTCGACGGACTCGACGTGTGCCGACACATCCGCACGGCGGGCGACACACCGATGATCACCTTCACCAGTGGCGCCAGCGAGGCCGACCGGGTGCTCGGCCTCCAAGCCGGTGCGGACGACTGCATGGGCAAGCCTTACGGCCTGCGTGAGTTGTCCGCCCGGATCGAGGCGCTGTTCCGCCGGGCCGGTTCGGCCCGGGACAACGGCGCGCTGCGGCACGGAGCACTGCAGATCGACCCGGCCCTACGGCAGGTCACCGTGGGCCGCCGCCCGATCTCCCTCACCCGCAAGGAGTTCGACCTGCTCCACCTGCTCGCCTCCAACCCCGACCGGGTGTTCACCCGCGAGGAGCTGATGGCGCGGGTGTGGCAGGACGGCGGCGCCGTGGCCCGGCGGTCCTCGCGGGCCAGTCGGACGCTCGACACCCACGTGGGCACCCTGCGCCACAAGATCGGGTCGGGTGGCTCGATCATCACCGTGCGGGGTATCGGTTTCCGGTTTGGCGTCGGCGAGACGCACGCAGTCGCCTCCTGAGCACCCTTGGCCCTGGGCGACCGCATCGGCGGATGGGGCCGGCCGGTCCGCCGGCGGCGGCCCCACCCGCCGACGGCGCCTCGTCGACCCGCGTGAGATGTGCCACGAATCCGTCGCAGGCAGGCGCAGCAATTTTGACGTCATTCACGGCACGCCTGTGACAGCGTTCTTGACAATTACCTTTCATAACCTCCGCATACTGTTTGCAGGCCTCGGCTTGCCGCCCTCCGGGCACCTGCCTAACGTTGTTAATGTCGGCAACAAATGATCTTCCGCTCGTCGGAGTGGTCGTCAGGACGCCGAAAAGGTCGGACGGAGAACAATCGACAGAGGGCGGTGCAGTGCGCATGGATGCCGAGGTAATTGTCGTCGGGGCAGGTCCGGCAGGTCTGATGCTGGCCGGGGAGCTGCGCCTCGCAGACGTATCGGTCATCGTGCTCGAACGATTGGCGAAACCGACCGGGGAATCCCGCGGGCTCGGCTTCACGGCTCGCACGATGGAGGTGTTCGACCAGCGTGGTCTCCTGCCGCGGCTCGGCGAAGTCGAAATCAGCAACGAAGGTCATTTCGGTGGCCTGCCCATCGATTTCGCGGTCCTGGAGGGCGCCCACTTCGGTGGTAAGGGAATTCCCCAGGCCCGCACCGAGCAGATGCTGGGCGAATGGGCCGTCGAACTCGGCGCGGACATCCGGCGCCAGCACGAAGTTACCGGACTCACCGCGACCGAGGACGGGGTCGAGCTCGACGTGCGTACCCCCGAGGGCGTGCGACGGATGCGGACGCGTTTCTTGGTCGGATGTGACGGCGGACGCAGTTTCGTGCGCAAGGCCGCCGGTTTCGAGTTCCCCGGCACGGCCGCCACGATGGAGATGTTCATCGCCGACGTCAAGGGCGTGGACATCAAGACCCGGATGATCGGCGAGGCGCGGCCCGGCGGCATGGTGATGGCCGGACCACTCGGCGACGGCGTGATGCGGATTGTGGTCTGCGAGAAGGACCGGTCGCCGCGGCGGCGGACCGGGCCGCCCGAGTTCGCCGAGGTGGCCGACGGGTGGCGCCGGCTGACCGGGCAGGACATCAGCCACGGCACCGGGCTCTGGTGCACCTCGTTCGGCAATGCCTCCCGCCAGGCCAGCGAATACCGGCGGGGGCCGGTTCTGCTCGCCGGGGACGCGGCCCACATCCACCTGCCCGCCGGTGGGCAGGGCATGAACACCAGCATCCAGGACTCGGTGAACCTCGGCTGGAAGCTCGCTGCGGCGGTACGTGACTGGGCCCCGGACGGGCTGCTGGACAGCTACCACACCGAGCGCCACCCGGTTGGTTCCCGCCTGCTGATGAACACCCGCGCCCAGGGCCTGCTCTTCCTCACCGGCGAAGAGGCGCAGCCCCTGCGCGACGTGCTCACCGAGCTGATCCGCTACCCGGAGGTGAGTCGCCACCTGGCCGCGATGGTCAGCGGACTGGAGATCCGCTACGACGTGGGTCCCGGGGAGCACCCGCTGCTCGGCCGGCGGATGCCCAAGCAGGTGCTGGTCACCGAGACCGGCAAGACCACCAGCACCGACCTGCTGCACAGCGGCCGGGGGGTGCTGCTGGACCTCAGCGAGCCGGGCCATGGCCTCCCCGACCTGCGCCGTATGGCCGCCGGGTGGGCCGGCCGGGTCGACCTGGTCAGCGCTCTTCCACACGACGTCAGCGCCGAGTCCGGTCTCGTCGGCACGCGGGCGGTGCTCGTCCGCCCGGACGGCCACGTCGTCTGGGCGATGCCCGGCTGCGGAGACCCCAGTGCCGTCCTGAAGCGCTGGTTCGGCGCGCCCCGGCCGGCGTAGCAACCGGCCTGCCGTCAGCCCGCACCCACGCGAAGCATCCTCGGATCCACCCTGGCAAGGAGACAACCACATGTACAGCACGCTGATCGTGGCTCGAATGGCGCCCGAACACCGGGACAACGTGGCCAAGCTTTTCACCGGACTCGACCGCACCGAGTTGCCGCATCTGATGGGCACCCGCCGCCGGGAGTTGTTCAGCTACCAGGGCCTGTACTTCCACCTGCAGGACTTCGATTCCGACGGCGCCTCCAACATCCAGGAACACCGGGACCACCCCCTGTTCACCCGGATTAGCGCCGACCTCAAGGAGCACATCGAGGCGTACGACCCGAAGACCTGGCGATCGCCCGCCGACGCCATGGCCAGCCGCTTCTACCACTGGACGGCGTCATGACCGGGCGGCGGGTGGTGGTGACCGGCGTCGGCGTGATGGCGCCCGGCGGAGTAGGCACCAAGAACTTCTGGAACCTGATCACCGACGGTCGCACGGCGACCAGGCGGATCTCCTTCTTCGACCCGTCGCCGTTCCGGTCCCAGGTCGCGGCCGAGATCGACTTCGACCCGATCGCGCACGGCCTGCGGACCCAGGAGATCCGGCGGATGGACCGGGCGGCGCAGCTCGCCGTGGTCGCCGGCCGTGAGGCGGTCGACGACAGCGGCATCGAACTCACCGAGACCGACTCGCACCGTGTCGGCGTGACCGTCGGCAGCGCGGTCGGCGCGACCATGGGACTCGAGCAGGAGTACCGCGTGGTCAGCGACGACGGTCGACTGGAACTGGTCGACCACCGCTTCGCCGTGCCGCACCTGTATAACTATCTGGTCCCCAGCTCATTCGCCGCAGAGGTGGCGTGGACGATGGACGCCGAGGGACCCACCACTGTGGTGTCCACCGGCTGCACATCCGGGCTGGACGCGGTCGGACACGCCTGCGAGCTGATCCGAGAAGGCAGCGCGGACGTCATGGTCGCCGGGGCGACGGACGCGCCGATCTCACCGATCACCATGGGTTGTTTCGACGCGATCAAGGCGACCACCGCGCTGAACGACGAACCCGAGCGCGCCTCCCGGCCGTTCGACGCGACCCGCAACGGGTTCGTGCTCGGCGAGGGCGCAGCCATCTTCGTCCTGGAGGAGCTCGGCGGGGCCCGCCGTCGCAACGCCCACATCTACGCCGAGATCTCCGGCTTCGCCTCACGCTGCAACGCCTTCCACATGACCGGGCTGCGCCCGGACGGACGGGAGATGGCCGAGGCGATCCGCATCGCGTTGGGAGAGTCCCGGCTCAACGGCGACGAGGTGGACTACATCAACGCCCACGGCTCGGGTACCAAACAGAACGACCGGCACGAGACCGCGGCGTTCAAAAACGCCCTGGGCCGGCACGCGTACCGCACCCCGGTCAGCTCGATCAAGTCGATGGTCGGGCACTCGCTGGGCGCCATCGGCTCCATCGAGATCGCCGCGTCGGTGCTCGCCATCGAGCACGGCGTGGTGCCTCCGACCGCCAACCTGCACGAGCGCGACCCTGAGTGCGACCTCGACTACGTTCCGCTGACGGCACGCGAGCAGCAGATCGACACCGTGCTCACGGTGGGCAGCGGGTTCGGGGGATTCCAGAGCGCCATGGTGCTGCGGCGGGCGGCGGGAGGTGCGGCATGAGCGCCACGACGGTTGTCACCGGCATCGGCGTAACCTCTCCCACCGGGCTCGGCGCCGAGGCGTACTGGGCGGCCACCCGCGCCGGCCGGGACGCCATCGGGCCGATCACCCGCTTCGACGCGAGCGGCTATCCGGCCCGTCTGGCCGGTGAAGTGGCCGACTTCGAGGCCCACGAGCACCTGCCGAACCGGCTGATGCCGCAGACCGACCACATGACCCGGATGGCGCTGGTGGCCGCCGACTGGGCACTGGCCGACGCCGGAGTGCGCGCCGGCCAGCTGCCGGAGTTCGACATGGGCGTCATCACAGCCAGCTCCTCCGGCGGTTTCGAGTTCGGTCAGCGAGAGCTCCAGGCCCTCTGGAGCAAGGGCAGCCAGTACGTCAGCGCCTACCAGTCCTTCGCCTGGTTCTACGCGGTCAACTCCGGCCAGATCTCCATCCGCAACGGGATGCGTGGCCCCAGTGGGGTGGTGGTCAGCGACCAGGCCGGTGGGCTGGACGCGATGGCCCAGGCCCGCCGTCAGGTGCGCAAGGGCACCCCGCTGATCGTCTCCGGAGGCGTCGACGCCTCGATCTGCCCGTGGGGCTGGGTCGCGCAGCTGGCCAGCGACCGGCTCAGCCACAGCGACGACCCGCGCCGGGCGTACCTGCCCTTCGACGCCGACGCCGCCGGCCACGTTCCGGGCGAGGGCGGTGCGCTGCTCGTGGTCGAGGACGCCGACGCCGCCCGGGCGCGGGGCGCCGGCCAGATCTACGGCGAGGTCGCCGGCTACGGCTCGACCTTCGACCCGCGTCCCGGCAGCGGACGCGAGCCGGGGCTGCGCCGGGCCGTCGAGCTTGCCCTCGCGGACGCCGGGGTGACACCGGAGCAGGTCGAAGTGGTCTTCGCCGACGCCGCCGCCGTGCCGGAGCTGGACCGCATCGAGGCGGATGCGATCAGCGCGGTCTTCGGTGACCACGCGGTGCCGGTCACCGCGCCGAAGACCATGACCGGCCGGCTCTACTCCGGCGCGGCTCCGCTCGACGTGGTTGCCGCGCTGCTCTGCATCCGCGACGGGGTGATCCCGCCGACGACGAACGTGGACCCCGACCCCGCGTACCGCCTGGATCTGGTGACCGAGGCCCGCACCGCCGCGGTCGACACCGCTCTCGTCCTGGCTCGCGGCTACGGCGGCTTCAACTCCGCCCTGGTCCTCCGGGGGCCCCGAGCATGACCCGCGCTGCCCCGAGCCGCACCGACCCAGGAAGGAACGACATGGACAAGCACGAGTTCACCCTCGACGACCTGCGCCGCATCGTCCGCGAGGGCGCCGGCGCCGACGACAGCGCCAACCTCGACGGCGACATCCTCGACACCCGCTTCGAGGAGCTTGGCTACGACTCCCTGGCCCTGCTGGAGACCGGCAGCCGGATCGAACGCGAGTACGGCGTCAAGCTCGACGACGCCACGGTCGGCGAGGTCGACACCCCCGCCGCCCTGCTCGCGGTCGTCAACGAAGCCCTGGCCCAGCGGGTCGGCTGACCCCTTGACGACTTTCGGAGGAGACATGTCCGATCAGCAGCGACGGGTGGCCCTGGTCACCGGAGGCACCAGCGGAATCGGCCTCGCCGTGGCCCGAGCCCTCGGGCGTGACCACCGGGTCTACATCTGCGCCCGGAACGTCGACAACGTGCACCAGACGGTGAAGCAGCTCCAGGCGGAGGGCTGCGACGTGGACGGCACCACCTGCGACGTGCGCTCCGCCGACCAGGTGGAGGCGTTCGTACAGGCCGCCGTGGACCGGTACGGCCCGGTCGACGTGCTGGTCAACAATGCCGGCCGCAGCGGCGGCGGGGTGACCGCCGACCTCACCGACGAGTTGTGGCTCGACGTCATGGCCACGAACCTGAACAGCGTCTTCCTGGTCACCCGGGCGGTGCTCAACACCGGCGGGATGCGGCACCGGCCCCGGGGCCGGATCATCAACATCGCCTCCACCGCCGGCAAGCAGGGCGTCGTCCTGGGCGCCCCCTACTCGGCCTCCAAGCACGGAGTGGTCGGCTTCACCAAGGCCCTCGGCAACGAGCTGGCGCCCACCGGCATCACCGTCAACGCGGTCTGTCCCGGCTACGTCGAGACACCGATGGCCGAGCGGGTGCGGCAGGGATACGCCGCAGCCTGGGATACCTCGGAGAACGCCGTCCTGGAACGTTTCCAGTCCAAGATCCCCCTCGGCCGCTACTCCACCCCCGAGGAGGTAGCCGGGATGGTGGCCTACCTCGCCTCGGACACCGCGGCGTCCGTCACGGCGCAGGCGATCAACGTCTGTGGCGGGCTCGGCAACTTCTGATCCCGACATGACCAACCGATAAGGAGAAGACCGTGCCGCAGATCGGCTCGCGCGAAGTGGAACACGACATCCTGGTTGCCGCACCAGCCGAGGAGGTGTACCGGCTGATCGCCGACGTGGAGCACTGGCCCCGGATCTTTCCACCCACCATCCACGTGGACCAGTTGGAGCACTCCGGCGCGGAGGAGCGGATCCGAATCTGGGCCACGGCCAACGGCAAGGCGAAGCAGTGGACGTCCCGGCGTCGGCTCGACCCGGCAGCCCGGCGCGTCGAGTTCCGCCAGGAGGTGTCCGCGCCCCCGGTCGCCGCGATGGGCGGGACCTGGCTGATCGAGCCGGCGGACGGCGGCTGCCGGATCCGATTGCAGCACGACTACCGGGCGGTCGACGACGATCCCGAGAAGCTGGCCTGGATTGACCAGGCCGTCGACCGGAACAGCCGGGTGGAACTGGCTGCGCTCAAGGCCAACGTGGAGCTCACCACCGGGACGCAGGGGGACCTCTTCATCTCCTTCGAGGATACGGTACATATCGATGGTTCCGCGAAGGACGTCTACGACTTCCTCAACGAGGCGCAGCTGTGGTCCGAGCGACTGCCCCACGTGGCCCGGGTGACGCTCACCGAGGACACGCCGGGCCTGCAGATCCTGGAGATGGACACCCAGACCAAGGACGGCTCCACCCATACCACCCGGTCCGTACGGGTGTGCTTCCCGTACCACCGGATCGTCTATAAGCAGATCGAGCTGCCCGCGCTGATGTCTCTGCACACCGGCTACTGGCAGCTGGCGGAGGACGACGGCAAAGTGGCGGCCACCTCGCAGCACACGGTGGTGCTGAAGCCGGAGAACATCCGTCGCGTCCTCGGCCCCGACGCCGGGATCCCCGAGGCCGCCGACTTCGTCCGCACCGCGCTGAGCACCAACAGCCGCGCCACACTCGGCCACGCCAGGCAGTACGCCGAGGGCCGGCGCTGACCGGGGCGACGGGCGCGTCGATGGGAGAGGACAGGGAGATGCGTACCGAGGTGATCGTGGTCGGTGCCGGCCCGGTGGGTCTGCTGCTGGCCGGGGAACTGCGGCTCGGTGGCGTCGACGTGACGGTGTTGGAGCGGCGTACCGGCCCGATCACCGAGTCCCGCGCGTCCACGCTGCACGCCCGCACCATGGAGTTGTTCGACCAGCGAGGGCTGTTGGACCGGCTCGGCACGGCACCCAACGAACGCCGCGGCCACTTCGGGGGCCTGCCGCTCGACCTGGGCGGCACCGGCGGCCCGTACCCCGGGCAGTGGAAGGTCCCGCAGGCCCGCACCGAGGAACTGCTCCGTGAGTGGGCCGTCAGCCTGGGCGCGGAGGTGCTGACCGGCCGGGAAGTCACCGACGTGGACGACGACGGGGACGAGGTGACGGTGGCGGCTCGGGGCCAGGCCGGTGCCGAGTACCTCCGGGCCCGTTTCGTCGTCGGCTGCGACGGCGAGGAGAGCACGGTGCGGCACCTGGCCGGCTTCGACATGAAGGGCACCGAGGCCCGACGGGAGATCCTGCGCGCGGACCTGAACGGGGTGGACATCCCGGCCCGTCGGTTCCAGCGGTTGCCGGACGGGCTCGCGGTGGCCGCCCGGCTGCCCAGCGGGGTGACCCGGGTGATGCTGCACGAGTTCGGTCGAGCGCCGGCAGCCCGCGAAGGCGGGCCGGACTTCGCCGAGGTGCGCGCAGCGTGGGCGCGGGTCACCGGGGAGAACCTCGACGGGGCGTGGCCGGTCTGGGTCAACGCCTTCGACGACACCTGCCGGCAGGTGACGCGGTATCGACGTGGTCGGGTCCTGCTGGCCGGGGACGCCGCCCACCGGCAGCTGCCGGTGGGTGGTCAGGCGCTCAACCTCGGCCTCCAGGACGCCGCGAACCTGGGGTGGAAGCTGGCCGCCGAGGTGCGCGGGTGGGCTCCAAACGGGCTACTCGACAGCTACCACGACGAGCGGCACGCGGTCGGCGTCCGGGTGCTGACGAACATCGCGGCCCAAGCGTTGCTGCTGTTCGCCGGGACCGAGGTGGAGTCGGTCCGGGCGGTGATGGGTGAGTTGCTGGACCTGCCGGTGGTCCGGGCGCACCTCGCCGGCGCGGTGAGCGGCCTCGACGTGCGCTACGGCGCCGCCGAGGGGCACCCGGCGGTGGGGGCCCGGCTGCCTTCGGACGCGGTCCGGCTCGACGGGGGCCCACGGACCGTGGCGGCGGCCCTGCGCCCCGGACGGTTCGTCCTGCTCGACCTGGCCGGCGGGGCCGGTCCCGACCCGGACCCGCGGGTCCGGCTACTGCCGGCCAGCCCGACGAGCCGGATGCTCGACGGGCTGGGCCACGTGCTCGTGCGCCCGGACGGCTACGTGGCCGAGGCCGGGACCGGGCCCCGCCCACCGGCGGCATCGCTGCGCCGCTGGATCGCCCCGGCGCGCTGAGTACCAACCGGAGCCCGTCCACGCGTCGGACGGTGCCTCCGTCGTCATCAACAACCAATCTCAGGAGGACGTCATGGGCAAGCTGGACAACCGCACCGCACTGGTGACCGGGGCGAGCCGGGGCATCGGCCGGGCCATAGCGGAGCGGCTCGGCCGCGAGGGCGCCTGCGTGGCGGTGCACTACAACACCAACGAGGAGGCTGCCACGCAGACCGTCGCGGCCATCGAGGCCGGCGGGGGCCGGGCCTTCCCGGTACGCGCGGAACTGGGTGTCCCCGGCGATGTCGACACCCTCTTCGAGGGCCTGCAGGCCGGGCTGAAGGACCGGACCGGCCGGACCGAGTTGAACATCGTGATCAACAACGCCGGGGTGATGGGCGGGGTAGCGCCCGAGGAGCTGACGCCTGAGGCGTTCGACCGGCTGGTGGCGGTGAACGCCAAGGCGCCGCTGTTCATCGTGCAGCGGGCACTGCCGCTCATGCCCGACGGCGGACGCATCGTCAACATCTCCTCCGGCCTGACCCGGGTCGCCAACCCGCAGGAGGTGGGGTACGCGATGACGAAGGCCGCCATCGAGATGATCAGCCTGCACTTCGCCCGGCACCTCGGCAGCCGCCGGATCACCGTCAACTCGGTGGCCCCGGGCCTGACCAACAACGGCAGCCCCATCTTCGACATCCCCGAGGCGGTGGAGCAGATGTCGCAGCTCAACGCGTTCAAGGCGATCGCCGAGCCGGCCGAGGTAGCCGACGTGGTGGCCTTCCTGGCCTCCGACGACGCCCGGTGGGTCACCGGCGCCTTCATCGACGCCAGTGGCGGAACGCTGCTCGGCTGACCGGGACGCGGGCGGCGGCCGGCCGCCGCCCGCGTCCGCTGTCCCGCCGTCCCGCCGTACCCGGAGGAACCATGACTGATCCACGCCCGCCACGCCTGGGTGGCCTGCTCTTCGTGCTCTCCGGCAACATGTTGCTCGACGCCGTGGAGGTGGCGGTGGCGGTGGTGGCCATGCCGTCGATCGGTCGTGACCTCGGTTTGCCGCTGGCCGCGCTGCACTGGGTGATGACCGGCTTCGCCCTCGGCTTCGGCGTCGCGTTGCTGGCCGGAGCGCGGCTGGTGGCGGCGTACGGGCGGCGCCCGCTCTATCTGGGCGCACTGGCCGTGTTCGCGGTGGCCTCCCTGGTGGGGGCGGTGGCTGACGACGGTGCCACGCTGATCGCCACCCGGGTGGTCAAGGGCGTCTGCGCCGCTCTCACCGCTCCCACCGGGCTGGCGATCATCGCGGCCAGCTTCCCCGCCGGCCCGGCCCGGCACCGCGCGCTCTCGGTCTACTCGTTCTTTGGAGCGGCCGGGTTCGCGGTGGGACTGCTGCTGGCCGGCGTGCTGACCGAGGTGAGTTGGCGCTGGACCTTCGGCGTGGCCGCGCCGGTGGCGCTGGCGCTGCTCGTCGCCGCCGTACCGCTGGTGCCGGCCGACCGGACGGCGGTCCGCCGGCGGCCCGACCCGATCGGCGCGATCCTGCTCACCGTCGCCGCGTCGGCCGCGTTGTACGGCGTGGTCCGCCTCGCGGGTTCCGGCTGGCGCGACCCGCGTGCCGTCGGCTCCCTGGCCGTCGCCGTCCTGTCGGCGCTGCTCCTTGCGCTGGCGCAGCGACGACACACCGATCCGCTGCTGCCGGCCGGTCTGCTGCGCGGGTCGCTGGCCCGCTCGGCGCTCGGCGCCGCGGCCCTGAACGGTTCCTACTGGGGGCTGCTGCTGGTGGCCACCCTCGATCTGCAACTGACCCGGCACTGGTCACCGCTGTCGACGGCGCTGGTGCTGCTGCCGGCGAGCGCCCTGTTGGTGCTCGCGGCGCCGATCTCCGGCCGGCTGATCAGCCGGTTCGGCACCGCCCGCCCCATCCTGTTCGGGGCCGTCGCCGCACTTCTGGGCCACCTGACCTATCTGGTGGGGGCGCCGACGTCGGCGGCACCCGGATACCTGACCGTGGCGGTGTCGCTGGTCGGCGTCGCGTTCGCGGTCAGTTTCGCGGCTCTGCACGTCCGGGCGGTGTCCGGGCTGCCGCAGGCCGCACAGCCAGTGGCCGGCGCCCTCTATCAAACTGCGGTCCAGCTCGGCGGCGCCGCGGCGCTGGCACTGGGCACCGCCGCCGTCCTCGCTGTTGGTGCGCCGGCCGGTCCGGTCGGTGGCGCGACCGTCGCCGGTGCTCAGCGTCCCGCGCTGCTGGTCGTCGTCGCGCTCGGTCTGGTCGGCCTGCTGGCCGCCGCCTTCCGTCCGGACGCCGATCCCACGGTCCACCGCGGTGCCCGGCCCGAGCCGGGGGTCACCGTCGCCCGTTGACGTCCCCACCGAAACGAGTGAGGTACTCATGCACGCTGTCGAGCAGTCCAGCAACGGCCGCGCCCACACCGTGTCGCCGCCGGTCCGGTCCGGGCGGGTGGCCGCCGACCGACTCGAGGAACTCACCGCCCGCAAGGCGGAGGCCCGGCTCGGTCCCGACCCCGCCGCGACCGAGCGTCAACACGCCCGGGGCAAGCTGACCGCCCACGAGCGGATCGAGTTGCTGCTCGACCCGGGCTCCTTCCAGGAGGTGGAGCCGCTGCGCCGACATCGGGCCATGGGCTTCGGCCTGGAGCGGCGCCGCCCCTACTCCGACGGGGTGGTGACCGGCTGGGGCACCGTGCATGGCCGGACGGTCTTCGTGTACGCCCACGACTTCCGGGTCTTCGGCGGGGCGCTGGGTGAGGCGCACGCCGAGAAGATCCATAAGCTGATGGACATGGCGCTCACCGCGGGCGCGCCGCTGGTCAGCCTGAACGACGGCGCCGGCGCCCGGATCCAGGAGGGCGTCACCGCCCTGGCCGGCTATGGCGGCATCTTCCAGCGCAACACCCGCGCCTCCGGGGTGATCCCGCAGATCAGCGTCATGCTCGGACCGTGCGCGGGCGGCGCCGCCTACTCCCCGGCCCTGACCGACTTCGTCTTCATGGTGCGTGACACCGCGCAGATGTTCGTGACCGGGCCGGACGTGGTACACGCGGTCACCGGGGAGCGGGTGACCCACGACGGTCTCGGCGGGGCGGACGTGCACTCGACGACGTCGGGCGCCGCCCACGTCGCGTACGACGACGAGGAGTCCTGCTTCGCCGACGTGCGCTACCTGCTGTCGCTGCTGCCCTCGAACAACCGGGAACTGCCACCGGCGGAGCCTGGCGACGACCCGGTGGAACGGTCGGGTGAGGCGCTGCTGGACATCGTTCCTGACGATCCCAACCGCCCCTACGACATCCGGCAGGTCATCGAGGAGATCGTCGACCACGGCGACTACTTCGAGGTGCATCCGGGCTGGGCGGGCAACATCGTCTGCGCACTGGCCCGCATCGAGGGACATCCGGTCGGGGTGGTGGCGAACCAGCCGATCAACCTGGCGGGCGTGCTCGACATCAACGCCAGCGAGAAGAGCGCCCGCTTCGTGCAGTTCTGCGACGCCTTCAACATCCCACTGGTCACCCTGGTCGACGTGCCGGGATTCCTTCCCGGGGTGGCCCAGGAGCACGGCGGGATCATCCGGCACGGCGCCAAGCTGCTCTACGCGTACTGCAACGCGACCGTGCCCCGGGTGTCGGTGGTGCTGCGCAAGGCGTACGGCGGCGCGTACATCGTGATGGACTCCCGCTCGATCGGGGCGGACCTGGCGCTGGCCTGGCCGAGCAACGAAATCGCGGTGATGGGCGCCGAGGGCGCGGCGAACGTGATCTTCCGACGGGACATCGCCGCCGCCGACGACCCCGTCGAGATGCGGCAGCAGAAGATCAAAGAGTATCGCACCGAGCTGATGCACCCCTACTACGCGGCCGAGCGGGGCCTGGTCGACGACATCATCGACCCCCGGCAGACGCGGCTGGTGCTGGCCCGCTCGCTGGCGATGCTCGCAGCCAAGCACGCCGATCTGCCGGCCCGCAAGCACGGCAACCCGCCGCAGTGACCGGGGACGGAACCATGGACGACAGTGAACTCCGGTTCACCGTGGCACGCGGCCCGGTGGACGCCGAGGAACTAGCCGCGCTCACCGTGGTGCTGCTGGCCGCGTGCCGGCCAGCGGTGCCCGGCCGGGAAACGCCGGCGGGCGGCCGTACCGTCCGGCCGAGGGTGCAGAGCGGGCAGACCTTTCGCGTGCCGCGGAGCTGGCGGAGCGGCGGACTCTGGTGAGACGCGTGCCGAAATTGACGAAGAATTGCGAATCATCAGTCAGCGAGTTGACGAAGCTGTTAAGGAGAGGTGGGACCTTCGCATGGTGAGTATCGATCTTTCGGCTTACCGCCGCTGCCATGACGTGCTGAATTCCCTGCACTCGACAGCATACTTCACGCCGTACCTGGAAAAGGAACTGACCGAACACGGCGTCGAGGATCCGATGGCGGCCTACCTGCTCCGCCGGGCAGCGCCGCTCGGGCCGGTCGGGCCCGGTGCCGTCACCGGCATGTTCTACAGTTTCGCGCACCGGCTGATCGCTCGGCACCTTCCCGCCACCTGGGCGGTGGCCACCCCCGCGACCGTGGTGGAGGCGCGGCTGCGGGCGGCCGACCAGACCCTCCGGGACGTCCTCGACGACGCCGCGCTCGGATCGTCCACACTGGTGAAAGCGGCGCGACTGGCGCTGGAGGCGGCGTACGCCGGTGTCCGACCCGGACGTCCCCTGTATGCCGCGCACGCCGACCTGCCCGCGCCGACCGAGCCGCACCTGGCGCTCTGGCACGCGGCCACCCTGCTCCGTGAGCACCGGGGCGACAGCCACCTGGTGGCGCTGGTCGCGGCGGGATTGGACGGCATCGAGGCGCTGGTCTCGCACTCGGCCACCGAGGACGGCATGCCCAGGGCGATCGTGATGGAGAAGCGAGGCTGGTCGGCCGAGGACTGGACCGGCGCCGAGGAGCGGCTACGGGCGCGGGGGCTGCTGGACCCCGCCGGCCGGCTCACCGAGGCCGGTCGGCGGCTGCGCCGGAACGTCGAGGCCGAGACCGACCGGCTGGACGCGACGCCGTACCGGCACTTGGGCGAGCGGGGCGTACGCCAGCTGACCGAGCTGGCCGCCCCGCTCGTCGCGGCGGCTGTCACCGCCGGGGTCTTCCCGCCACCGCTTCGGCACATCTTCGACAAGCGGTGACCGGGCGGTCGGTCACACGGCGGCGGTCCTGCGTAGCGTCGCCGCCAGGGTCTCCTCCGGCGGGACACCGGCCAGGCGGTGCTCGTTGTCGAAGAAGAAGACGGGGATGGCGGTGACCCCCAGGGCGCGGACCCGGGCCAACCGGCTGCGAATCTCCTCGCCGGAGACGCCCCCTGGCGTCACCCCGATCTCTCCGGCGAGGGCGCTCAGGATCGCCTGGTCCCCGATGTCCAGTCCGTCCGTGAAGTGGGCGCGAAAGAGGCGCTCGGTCATCTCCTCTGCCCGCCCCTGCTCGGCGGCGGCGGCGATCAGCCGGTGCGCCTCGAACGAGTTGGCGGCCACCGCCTGCTCGTAGTTCAGGCGGAGCCCCTCCTGGGCCGCGTCGGCCTCGGCCTGCGCGTTGTGCGTCACCACGTCCGGCCCGAACTTGCGGACCAGGACCTCCAGCAGCGGTTCGCCGTATGGCGGCGCGTCGGGGTCGAGCTGGAACGGGAGAAACGATATCTGCAACTTCCCGCCGCCGGCGCGGAATCGGTCTGCCACCCGCCGGAATCGGGTGAACCCGATATAGGAACCGGAGCAGATGACGTCAATTACTATGCTTACTTCGACGGTGGGTTCCACGACTTTGTCCATGACGCCAGCGTCCCCTTGCAAATTGGTTGAAGTCAAGTACTGAGCCTTTTTCAAACTGATCTTGCAGCTCAGGGCGGGTGCGGTAGGCCCGGTGTTCGATGGTGCGAGGCTCCAGGTAAGACAGCTGTCGACCAGGACCGAAGCCCCGACCGGGAGCCTCGCCATGTTGTCCTACCCCGCCACGATTCCGTTGTCCAGCCGCATCCTGAACCACCTCGCCGAACACATCCGCTCCTATCGCAAGCAGCGCCGATCCCGGTGGTGGCGCCTCGAACCAGGCCGGCAGGCGCTGCTGGCTCTGGCCCATCTGCGCAAGCACTCCGGCACGTCCGGGAAGATCGAGAACTGCCAGCGGCCGTAGCTCGATCACCACGTCAACGGCGTTGGCCCCGGTGAACCAGATGCCAGCACTGCGGCACCTGTGCACCAGAACGCACCGCATTGGATCGAAGATTTGGATTCACCTACACCGTCACCGTTTCCGCAGGCAGCAACGGCTACTTCGACGCCGAAGACGACGACGGCACCCAGTGGGAATGGGAACCCGACACCTACACCAACATCATCTTCGACCTACGCAAGAACAACCCACCCGAAGACGTGGTCCCAACAATCATGTCGGCCGTGGCCCGTGTCCTCACCAACCGGCCGGAAGACGCCGCGTTCGTGCTCAACGGCAACTGGCTCCTACTGACACGAGTCACGGGACAACTACGCGAACACCGGCCAACCTGGTGGCACAACTACGACGTCAAAGGCATGATCCTCCGCTGAGCCACTTCCACGGCATCCTCGCCGGCCCAACTCAGAGCGCCACCTCCGCAAGGCGTAAGCCTTCGTGGCGCTGCCCTCGGCGAAGACGCATGGCTCCGCGCAGGAGCCGCGCATCCCCTGCCGAGGTCATGGCAGCCAGCCCTGTCGTACGAGATTGCGGAAGTCCCCTGTCCCGCCCTCACCGTCGTGGATCTGCACCCGGTGGTGTGCCGTGCCCTGTGCGCCGTCACCTGTGTGCTGTGCTGGGCATGCGATGTATACCGGGGAATCGAACCCCTGCGCCTGCCCTCGGCGCGCCAGGAGTGAGCCGGATTGCCCGCCGGCTCGCGGGTACGTGCACGCCTCCACGTCGGCTACCTGCTCCGCAACATCAGTCGAGCAGATCGACCTCCCAATTCGTCCGCTGGATCAACGTGTCCACCTCGCGTAACTGCCGGGCGAGGTCGTCAGCCTGCCCGCGCAACTCGCTCACCGACAGCGCCGGAACCATCGTCAACTCCGAACGCAGCTGCCGATACCCACGCTGACCTTCACCCGCAGCGGCGTCCGCAGCGGACGTGACCACGCTGTGCCGCAGCCGGAGCACATCGCGACGCGCGAGCGCGTCGGTAAGTGTGCCCCCCTCCCGTACGACGGTGGCAGCGTTGGTGCGGTTAATCCGCCGGATCAACGACTCCAGCTCACCGAGCGCCTCGCCCGCCTCCGCGAGGAGCGCCGAGGCGTCCTCAGCTGGCGTCTCACCCTCCTGATAGCGGGCGCTAGCCGTAATGCGGGCACGGAGTTGTTCGGCGCGGCGCGCCGCGTCCGAACGCAGCGCCAATGCCTCAGCAAGCTTCATGGGCACCATTGTGACCAACGAAGATCAGCACCGCTGCCCCATTAATGCTGACGGGTTGGCAGCCGGACGCCCACCGCCGCTACCCCCATCAGCGGATGCGGCGGCGCAACCCCAACCAGAGTCAGTACGACATCTCGCGACAACGACATGCCCCACCACTGACCCTCCCCACGCTCGCCCCAGATCGGGTCACTTCCCACCTCGGCACTCGAAGCCCGGCACCGTCACCGCCGGGCATGGCCTCCCGGGCAGCCAGGGCCAGTTCGCCGGGAGCGGGAACCCGCGACCCTCGATGATGTGCGCGGTGTGTGCTCCCCAGCGGATGCCAACCCGGGTGAACCAATGCCAACACGGGCCACCGCGGCCGACCGCCGGTCGCAACCCGGGGTACGTGTGCTCGGGGTGTGCTCCTGGGCTGCAACAACAGGGGGCCGGGTGACGCGGGTGAACGTGGGCCACTCCCTGCCACCCCAGGTGAACCCCCCGGGTCGCTAGACTGGGCGCTCGCGCCCTCGTAGCTCAGGGGATAGAGCAACGGTTTCCTAACCGGACGCTCCGCCGATGTTCGCAAGCTGATGACCTGCGGCTTTCCTGTCGCCACCCGTTGGGTGCCGGTCGCTTCGCGGGCTCGCTGCGATCGCTTGCCGAAGATCAGCTGGAACGTTTCGGGCCCTATGGGTGCGGGCTCAACGTTGCTGTGAGTCGGAAGCCGAGTCACCCTCTCTCGTCGTCGAGCAGTTCGCGGCGCCACTGGGCGAATCGGCTTCGGAGATCGTCCAGCGCTGGGCCGGTGACGCCGTACTGGGCGAAGTCGTCGGGATCGAGCTGGGTGGCTTGTCCGAGGGCGTCGGCGAAGATACGCGGGTCGAAACCGCGGTCGGCGCGCTGCGCGAGGGCGAGGAGGGCGTCGCGGGTGTAGCGGCCGGATCGGAGGGTGGCGTCAATGTCGATGAAGTCGCGGGCGAACGCTCGTCCGTAGAGGGCGCTCATCTTGTTCGCGACCGCGTCGTCGGGGTGGAGTACGGGTCCGATCGCCATGAGGATCGGTTCGTTGGCGCGCCAGTCCACGCCGAGTTCGACCTTGGAAACCCGGATACCGTCGGTGACGGCCAGCCGGGCGAAGGTGTCGTACTGCCGCTCGGTCTCGACGGTGAGGCCGTCGCCGCGGTAGGCGTGCACGACGGCGACGACCGCGGCGGTGAACTCGTCGCGGCGGTCCCAGGCGGTGAACAGGTCGACGTCCTCGCTGGGCCGCTCGACAAGCCCGGCGGCCTGGACCGCGTAACCGCCGGCCAGCGCGAAGCCGTATCGATCGGCCGCCCCGAGCCCGGCACGGGCGAGGCGTTCGTGGAAGGGGTCCACCGCTACGCCGCGTTGCTGCGGGTCGCGGCGAGTTCGGGGAAGGCGTCCTCCCAGCGCTGCCGGAGCTGCGGTGGCAGCCAGAGGGTGGGCCAGAGTCGCCGGAGGAGGTCGGCATTGAGCCAGGTGTGCAGATCCTCGACGGTGCTGGCTTCGGTGAGCACTACCTTGTACATGCTGGCCAGGCGTGCGGGCCGGTTCAGGTCGTACTCGGCGTGTCCGGACCAGTCGAGGTGACGCGGAAGCGTCACCACGCCCTTGGTGGGGCCGTGCAGCGCGGTGAGGGTTTCGGCGATCACGTAGGGCTTCCGGTCGCCGTAGGGTCGGTAGTCCGCCGGCGGCCGGAGTGGGGTCCGGCGTCGGTTGAGGTTGGTCGCCCGCCGGACTTCCGGTCGTAGTGCCTGACGGATCGTTTCCCGGCTGTACCCGGTGACCCGCTGCAGATCCACCGGCCGCCACCCGGCCGCGTGAAACGCCCGCAGCTGCTCGTCCCGCTCGGTCAATGCCTGCGCCCGCATCGCCTCGTACCGGGAAACAACCGTATGCAGCTCATCCTCGGAGAACCGGCCCATGACTGCTAGCCTACCAGGCTAGGCCCAGCACGCTTGGCCCACGTCGTATCTCTGTAGCCGACGGACCAGGTGAGGATCGCAATGGGATGCGCTCATGTCCTGGTGAAGTCGAGGGCCTGGTATCCGGGCATGCGACGTGGGAGTGAGGCGGCGAGGACGGGTGTGGCCGGGTGGTGGTAGGCGTGGACCTCGGCGAGGTCCTTGCCGGCGCGGCGCGGATGACGCGGCCGCCGCATTGGACGAGTAGGCCGTCGTAGGAGATCGGGCCGGCGAAGAAAAGAGAGTCGAGGACGGGGCATCGAAGCCTTCGCCGATGAACGGTGTGGTGCCGATGACGAGGAGGCCATCGCCGGTCTTGGCGCCGTCGAGCTGGTCAAAGACGGTCCGCCGTTCGCTGGTGCTCATCGCGCCTTGGAGCACAAACGCCTGATGTCCGCGTGCGGCGAGCAGGGCGGTGAGTGCCTCGACCTGGGCGACCCGGCGAGTCAGCACGAGACAGTTGCGACCGCGGGTCAGGGCCGCGCCGGCATCGTCGGCGATCTGTGGGTGTTGCGGGACTCGTCGAGGGCCAGCCTTCGGTGCACCTCGGCGAGTGCGCCGGGCGCGTCCAGGTCGACGTCCCAGCCGGGTGTTCTCCGCCCGTAACCTCTCTACCACCCGCCGAAGATCGACGAACTCGGCCACCGAACCCATGCCGACCATCCTCGCGCATCGGGCGTCGAACATCCCGGCACCGGTCCGCTATCCTCCGCCGATGGCATCGAAGGGCAACGCCGCGCTGGAGGCGATGATCGAGGAAGCCACCGTCGACACGGACGGTCACGAGGACGAGCGCGCCGGCCTGTTCGCCATGATCGAGGAGCACCTGGCGGTGCCGTTCACCACCACCGTCCTCGGCGTCGAGGTCACCGTAGGCAAGATCGAGCTGGCCGCGGACAGCATCGTCGCGGTCTGCGCCCGAGGCCGCCACCGGCAACGGGTCGGCCTACTCGACCTTTCGCTACCCACCCCTATGCCGGACGGTGCCGGGTGGATCGACGCCTACCGGCACTGGGCCGGAAGGTAGGCCGCGATGAGCGAGTACCAGTACTACGAGTTCACCGCCGTCGACCGGCCCCTCACCGGCCGGGAGCGGGCCGAGCTGCGGTCGCTGTCCACCCGGGCCGACATCACCGCCACCAGCTTCGTCAACACCTACGAGTGGGGCAACTTCAAGGGCAACCCGCGCACGCTGATGGAACGGTACTTCGACGCGCACCTGTACCTGGCGAACTGGGGCACCCGCCAGCTCATGCTCCGGCTGCCGAAGCACGTGCTCGACCCCGCCACCGTCGCCCGGTACTGCCAGGGTGCACGCACATCCGCGTGGACCGCAGACACGCACGTCATCATCGACCTCCATGATGAGGACGAGGACGGCGACGACGAGTGGGACCTCGACGGCCACGGCCTGCTCACCTCGATCATCCCGGTCCGAGCCGGCCTCGCCGCCGGCGACCTGCGCCTGCTCTATCTGGCCTGGCTGCGCTGCGTACAGTCCGAGGAGATCGCCGACGACAAGCCTGAACCTCCCGTCCCCGCCGGACTGGGCACCCTCGACGCGGCCCTTACCGCTGTCGCCGAGTTCCTGCGCATCGACCCCGACCTGATCGCGACTGCAGCGGCCGGATCGTCGCCGGCCGCTTCCGGTGAACCGACCACTGCGCAACTACGCACCTGGGTCGTCGGACTGCCCGGCCGGGACAAGGACGCCATCCTGACCGACCTGATCACTGGCGGCAACAGCCACCTGCGCAGCCGACTACTGCGCCGCTACCGGGACGCGCATCCCGCCGACGCGTCCACCCCGACGGCCGTCCGTACCGCCGGTCAACTGCTCGCCTCCGCCGCTGACCTACGCGCCGGACGGGAACGACGGGACGCCGAGCAGCGTGAACGCGACCGGGTCCGCCGGGAACGGTCCGCCGCAGCAGCCCGGCAACGGCACCTCGACACCCTTGCAGTCGACCAACCCGCCGTCTGGCAGCGGGTCGACGAACTCATCGCCACGAAGAAACCCCGCGAGTACGACACCGCCGTCCAACTCCTCGTCGACCTGCGCGAACTCAGTGAACGCGGTGGGGACGGTTCGTCGTTCCAGCACCGGCTAGCCGAGCTACGGGCGGTGCACGCCCGCAAGCCCAGCCTGCTCGAACGCCTCAACCTCGCAGGCCTCGACACCTGACGCTTGGTTCACAGTCCGGTGACCATCGCCGAGGCGCGCAAGATCGTGGGCTGCCCCCGGCGTCGTCGGCGCGACGCCCCGGACGTCGGCCGTGGTGGCTCCGGGTGTCCCGTCGGACCCGCAACCGGACATCGAGGTGTGTCGTTTGCCGTGTGGACCTGGTGGGTCGGGTGACTGTCTGGGTATGTGCTGCCGATGTCATGGCCAGCTTGGAGTAGGACGCCCCGGCCCTCGCTGACGACCGCTGTATCAGCACTGGATGGAGACTTGCGACCGATCGCCCTTTCCGAAGTTGTGACTACTGAACCGCGGCGGGTCCACGCCCCTTGACCAGACAACCGAAGAGGGTGATGCCCGATGGGCAGTCTGTGGGCCGGCGTCGACGTCGGCAAGACCCACCACCACGTGTGCGTCGTCGACGACGACGGCACCGTAGTCTTATCTGAGAAGATCCCCAACGACCAGCAGGCCATCTCCGGCATCGCCGGACGGCTCGGCAAACGCCGCAAGCCGATCCGCTGGGCCGTCGACCTGCGCGGCGGACCCGCCTCGCTGCTGCTAGCGGTGCTGTTAGACCGCGGCGCGGACGTACGCTACGTCAGCGGCACGGTCACCTCGCGGATGGCGGAGGCGTTCCACGGCGAACGCAAAACCGACGCCCACGACGCCTACGTCATCGCCCAGACCCTGCGCATGCGCAACGATCTACCAACCCTCACCCTAGCCGACGAGGTGCAGCAGCGATTGAAGCTGCTCGTCTCCCGCCGCTTGGACCTGGTTGCCGACCGAGTCCGCATCACCGCCCGCATCCAGGACCTCCTCACCATGATCAGCCCCGCCCTGGAGAAGACACTGAACCTGCGCAGCAAGGGTGCGCTGCGGCTCCTCGAGCAGTGGCAGACCCCCGCCGGGCTGCGCCGTGCCGGTGAAGCCCGAATCCTGACCCACCTGCGCCAGCACGGTGTCCGGGCCGCCATGGCGCTGACCGTCAAAGTTCTCACCGCCGCCCGGACGCAGACCGTCACTGTCGCGGGGGAGACCACCGCGGCCGGGATCGTGGCGCAGATGGCGGCCGACCTGGAAGCGGTCAACGACCGGATCACCGCCCTCGAGGAAACCATCGCCGGCATCGTCGCGGAGCATGAGTTGGGCGAGATCGTCACCAGCCTGCCCGGCATCGGCACCGCCCTCGCCGCCGAGTTCCTCGCCCACGCCGGCACCCTCACCACCTACCCAAGCGCCGCCGCACTCGCCGCGCACGCGGGCCTCGCACCGATCTCCCGCGACTCCGGCCGCAGGCAGGGGCATCAGGTTCGGCCCCATCGCTACCACCGGGGTCTGCGTCGGGTGTTCAGCATGTCCAGCTTCACCGCCCTGACCCACTGCCCACGGTCACGCGCCTACTACGACAAGAAACGAGCCGAAGGAAAGACCCACCGGCAAGCCACCGCCGCCCTGTCCAGACAACGCCTCAACGTCCTCTGGGCCTGCATCCGCGACCAGACCCCCTACAGCCCAAACAACCAAGATCAGCAGAGGCGGCGGCGTGCCAACCCGCGTAGAGACTCCGGGGTGCGCTCCTGGGCTGCAACAACAGGGGTCCGGGTGACGTGGGTGAACGTGGGCCACTCCCTGCCACCCCACGTGATCCCCCGGGTCGCTAGACTGGGCGCCCGCGCCCTCGTAGCTCAGGGGATAGAGCAACGGTTTCCTAAACCGTGTGTCGCAGGTTCGATTCCTGCCGGGGGCACCTCGAAGACCAGCCGAAACGCTATCTGAGCTGGCAATACATACGCCCCTCTATTAGCACACGTGTGCAGGCGTAGGTCACTGAAAGCCGCTGTTTGTCGCTGCCCGTGGACTATTTGTGGATTGATCTTGAAGCCGTTTCCGCAGCTCAGACGGGCCGCGGTGGACGCCACGTGGATTCTCCGGGGTCCGGCCGAGCCTACCCATCCGAGTCGTCGTCCAACGCCTCCTCGATGCGCTGGTTGACTCTGGCCTCCTGGCCATCGATGCACTTGGCGTACACCTTGAGCAGCACATCTACGGAGTGCCCAGCTCGCGCGGCGACTTCGGAGGATGGCAGCGGATGGCCGACCAACCCGACCGATGGACCAGTGCCCCTGTCCCGCGCAGTCGCCGCCATCACCGCCGCTGGTTACCAGGTAGATGCGGCGCTGTGGCGCGTCAACGCCAGCGCCACTGCCGCCGACTGCACGCAGTGCCACGCGGGATGCCACGATAGCCCGACACGCTGATCGCACACGCCCGTGCTGATTACCACGGCCTACGCTCCAAGGAACTCAAGCCACCGCAGTCAGCACGGGAGCGGGTTGCCCGACCACCACTGGAGCGATCTACCCCCCCTCGGTGCGACGTAGCATCGAGGCCCATACTGGCCCGGTCCGAGCAGCACGCTCCGCCACAACCGGCGCCACCTCGGAGGTCGCCGCCACCCTGCGCACCGACTGTGGGCCGGTGTTCTGCAAGGCCATCCGGACCGCTCACCCCATGTCCCGGATGCATCGCATGGAAGCGCGTGTCAATCCGTGCCTCCCGGACACGGCACCGCGACTACGGTGGGTCGTCGAATCCGAGGGCTGGCTGGCCCTCGGATTCGACCACGCGGAGGGCCGACACCCGGACCTATCGCCCGGCTCGGCCGACCTACCGGCTATCGCCGATGCTCTGACAGGGCTGTCCCATGCGCTGACGCCCTGCCCGCCAGTTCGCGTCCAGCCCGCCACCGTCCGATGGCAGGGCAGAATCGCCCCCCACCTCGTTGACGGCGATACCCTCTGCCACACCGATGTCACGCCGTTCAACTTCCTTGTCGGTCGAGGCGTGGTGCGTCTCGTTGACTGGTCCATGCCCATCAGGGGTGCGGCGTGGACCGACACTGCCCTGATGATCGTCCGACTCATCCGGGCAGGCCACACGCCAGCACAAGCCGAATCCTGGGCAGATCAGATCCCGCCCTGGAAGCAGGCATCCCCCGAGGCCGTCGAAGTCTTCGCGTCCTCGCTCGCGGACCTGTGGGAGCAACGCCGACGCGAAAACCCAGTCCCCCACCGAAGGCAACTGGCGGAGGCCGCCCAGGCGTGGGCGGCTCACCGCGGCACGCAAGGGCCACGCCCCCGGCCGGAGCTGACCCGCCCCCTGTAGCCGCTCGCCCCGGCGCGTCTCCATCCCCGTGGGAGGCGACCGGGGGCGAGCCCCTGTCACGCCACCGGCCCCTCGGTCAGGCGCTGCCTGGCGACGGGCCCGCGACTACCGGCCCGACGGCACACTGCCGCCGCCACGGACTATACGTGGACTGATCATGAGCAGGAGTGGCCGAGATCGCCCCACCTGTGCAGGTCAGAAGCCCTGTGGCGAGCCCTTCTTTACTCGTTTCCTACACCGTGTGTCGCAGGTTCGATTCCTGCCGGGGGTACCTCGAAGGTCAGCTTAAGCGCGACCTGAGCAGCGGATGGATTCCGGCGTTGACCGATTGACCTGTGCAGTGTTGTGCCGCCACAGGCGCTCACCACGAAAGATCCTGCCCCGCTCGACGGCATCGATCATTTCACTCACGCCCAGCGAACCCCCTTCCTCGACCGAGCACGATCAGGGGCAAGTACCCGATCGCCACCGCCGCCATACGTGACGGTGACTGTGACCCGCGCCGTTGGATCGCTGCCCAAGGTGTTGGCGCGCAGGTCAGCCACCAATCGACCACCATCTCGGCCGCCTCGTAGACCGCCATCGTCGCCGGCGACCCAGTTCGCGACCGGCGTGGCTTCGGTCGGGTCCCCCTTGGCGTCGAACTCCTGCAGGGTCACGTCGCAGCCCGGGTTCGCCTCGTTGTGCTGCTTCACCGCAAGCTGGGCACTCTTGAGCGCCGGTAGCGCCAGACCCGAGTTCGGGCCACTGTAGGCACCGAACATGGCGATCTTGCCACCGCAGTCACTGCTACCGGCGGTGTCGTCCTCCGCCGCCTGACAGCCCGTCGCGGCAACGAGGGCTGCCGACAACCCAACGGCGCCGAGCGCCGGTATGTACTTACGCCTCACGGCTGTAGATCCCCTCCAGTTGCAGGAGTTCCGTGCACACCCCGAGGCAAAGGCGACCCGCACCGTGCGCTAAGTCGTCACTCACGCCGTTTGCGGGCTAATTCGATCCGGCGTCATATCTGGTTGCCAGCACCAACCTCGACAAGCACCTAGTCGGAGCCGGCGCACTCTCGCACGGGCATGCAGCCCCGGTGGGCGCGGTCGGGCGCGCTGCTCGCGGCTTGGTGCCACGCGGTCCCGGCTCGACAGGCCCGGGCAGGTCAAGACACATGAATCGACCATTTGCCGCCTATTATCTCCGAGTAGGGCAAATAGTCGTCAATGTGATGGGAAATCATGAACAAGAGCGCAAAGGTGGTTACTACCCGCGCCGCCGCGACCGCCGCGGTCGCCGCCGCCACCGCACTCGTGATGATGGGCAACGTGGTCAGTGCCGCGCCCGTCGGCCCGATCGACCCCGTCCAGGCCACCCAAGGATTCCTGGTCATGACGGAGGGAAACGCGAATGTGGTCGGTACGGAGAACGAGGGGACGCTCGCCGTCGGCGGGAACCTCGTATTCTCGCAGTACCAGTTGGCCACGGTGAGCGCGGGAAACTTCTTCGCCCCCGGCGAGAACAACCCGACGGCGCTCGTGGTGGACGGGCAGGTGGACTTCGTGAACAGTCAGCCCGCCACCCGCCTCCAAGTCCTGCAGAACGGGTACGCGAAGATCGGAAACCTGAACGACACCTTCGTCCGGGATTTTGACAACAACAACGTACCGGCCAATACCCGAATCCTGCCGGCCAACGACTACGACGCCTCGCCCCGGATCGAACTCGTCACCAACCAGTCGGTACCGAGTGTCGGGCCGGTCTCGGTGATCGACTTCGCGGAGGCGTTCCAGACCTTCCGGTCAAACTCCACCGAGCTCGCAACATGCCAGAACACCGTCGTGCTGCGGGCCCCGAACGGCGACCCGATCTCCTCCCCCATCCCGCCCGGGACCAACGCCGTCATCAACCTGAACGCGAACACCACCAACGTACTCAACATCACCTCGGCCGATCTGGACAACATCGGCATCCTGACCTTCGCCGACCAGCCGACCGCGAGCAGCCCGTTGTTGGTCAACGTCAGCACCACCGACGCGGGGGACACCTTCGCCTGGACCGCACCGAACTTCGCCGGCATCGGCGGGCCCGAAGCACGATTCATCCTGTTCAACTTCCCCACCGCCGCCGCCCTCACCCTGGCGCCCGGCGGCGCCACGGTCGAAGGAACGATCTACGCACCCCGCGCCGACTTCACCGATCTTGACCAGAGCAACACCGAGGGCAGCATCATCGCGCGCACCCTGGAGCACCGCGGCGGGGAAATCCACGACTTCCCCTTCAGCACGACGCTCGCCTGCGACAGCAGTTCCCCGACGGCCAGCCCGACGGTGACGCCGACCGGCACGCCGACCGCCGATCCGACGATGACCCCGACCGTCACGCCAAGCCCGACCGGGACCGGCCTACCCATCACCGGCTCGTCCAGCGGGTCCATGCTCTTCACCGGCGGCCTGGCCGTGCTGACAGGCACCGCCCTCCTCCTCACGCTCGGTCTCGCACACCGGCGACGGCGCACCGCCGGAAGCTGAGCGCGTGTCGGGGCAGCAGCCAATGCCGCCCCGACACCAACCCCGCCGTCCCACCACCCCGTAACCGACCCGGGAACGCGCCAGGTGGCACCGGTCCGCGACGACCGCCACCTGGCGCGGGGCTCTCTTGAGCACCAGCATCGGTACGGTGTAGCGCATGATCCTGCCTGCGAGTCGCACGAACGCGGAGGCGCACCTCTACATGGACCTACGGCCCTGCACCTGCGGGGAGGCACGGTTCGACCGGCAGAGCGCGGTCGTGGCGCTCGAGGACGGCGACCTGGCGGCCCGCTACAGCGGCCCCTGCCCTGCCTGCGGCCGAGCCCGCGAGTTCACCTTCCGACTGCCCGCCGAGCCCACTCTGGCCCCGTCCGGCGGGTTCCACTACGGGGCGGCCGAGCCGTCGCAGCTCCTCGACCCCGGCGAGTGGCTCTGGGCGGCCGACGCGTACGCCAGGTTGGTGCCGGCGGGCCGGGCGACCGCGGAGGCGGGGCAGCGGGCCCAGGCGACGCTGTTCCGGGCCGTAGCGGCCCTTGACGAGGTGCTCAAGTTCGTCCCACCCGGCGCGGAGTCCGTGCCGGCCAGCGCTTTCACCAGCGAACGGGGACGAGACCTACACCGACGGGACCCGGGCCGCTTCCGGCGCGACCGGTTGGCCGCGGTTCGCGACGCCTACACCGGGATGCTGCCGCCGGTCGGTTGAGCCGGTTCGCGACACCTACACCGGGATGCTGCCACCGATCGGCTGAGCCGGTTCGCGGCGGGCCTCGTCCAGGCAGGCGGCGAACGCCCCGACCAGCAGGGGCAGGGTGGTCAGGAACTCACGCAGCACATGCCGGGGGTTGTGTTCGCGAGCATCCGCCACCTCCGCTCGAGCGCCGGCGTCGGCGAACGCCGTGCAGACCTCCCAGAGGTTGGCGCCGGTGCTGCTCCACTGCCACACGTCGTGGGCCAACGCCGGTAGCCGCAGCACCGGGGCGGCACCGAAGATTCCGATGCCGTAGTTCAGCGGGTCCTCCGGGGTGTTACCCAACGACACCATGAGCGGCAGCACCCGGTACGCGCGAGCGAAGTCCTCCAGATCCGGGGCGTCCAGGTCGACCTCCAGCAGGAGGCCCTCCTCCAGGAACTCCGTGACGAATCGATTCGGGTCGACCACACCGATCTGCTCGGCGGCCTCGATCACCGCGGCCCGATTCCAGGTCTCGCCGGGCCGGTCCACCGGGCAGTGCGCCGCGGCCCACACCCCGAAGGCTTCCGGGTCGGGCATGGTTATCGAGAACCGGCCGATGCTCAGGGCGTTGTACTTCATCGGGGCGCCGACGCTCGGGAAGAACTCCCCGGTGTAGCGCCCCACCGGCAGGATCAACGGCTCGACCATCGTGGGGTTCCTCGTCGTGTCGGTCACGGCAGCGGCTCCAGGTAGATGACGCTGGCCACGAGCAGCTGGTGGATGTCCTGCAGGAACGCGGTGAGCATCCGTTCCGGGTCGAACAGGTCTGGCTCGGTGGCGTTGGCCTCCCGTTCTTCGGCGGCGAGCGCCTGGCACATCGCCCAGAGGCTCTCCCCTGACGGGGCCCGCTCCCACAGGTTGAAAACGGGGCGCGTCACCTTCACCATCGGGTGTTCGAAGAAGCCGATCGACCAGAGCCAGGGCTCCTCGGCGCTGTTACCCAGCCCGAGTAGACGGGCGCCAACCCGGTGCCGGCGCGCGAACTCCACCGCTTCCACCGGGGCGACCTCGACGAGGAGCCCTTCGGCCATCAGCCCGTCCAGCAGTGGCCCGGTGTCGACGCCGGGCAGTTGGCCGGCCGCCGCGTCGCGTACCGCCGAGACGGTCCGGGGCTGCTCGGCCGGTTGGGCACCAGCTCCGTGCGCCAGCGCCCAGAGAGTGAAGCGCTGGTCGTCCAACTCCCACACCTCCGCGCCGAGACGGACCCGGTGGATGCGTTCGGGCGAACCGGCTGTCGGGTAGAAGGTGCCGAAGAACTGCCCCACCGGCAGCAGCTGGGCCGGCCCGGGCGGAGTCTCCGCGGCCTGCGGTCGGCTGTCCGGCAGGACGGCCAACGGCGCGTGCTCCTGCGGCCGATCCACCGACGGCGGTTGCCTTTCCGGGCGGAGGGTCACCGGCGGGGGATAGTCCTCCGGGCGGAGGGCCCGTGGCGACTGCGCCTCCTGTGCGGAGTGGCCGGGCTGTCCCGGCCAGATGATCTCGGCCGGCGACAGGTCGGAGACATCGACCGGAGTGATCCGGCCGAGGAAGTATCCCATCGAGCGAGCCAACGGAACGAGGTGCTGTTCCCGCCCTACGGCACCCTCGGGACCAATCGGTCCACTCAATCCGGTGTCGGGCAGGAAGTAGATGCCCTCACCCGGCACGGGGTGCGCCCGCAGCGAGAGCACCAGGAGGCCCCCGACCAGGTTCGCGATCACCAACCAGTCCGACGACAGCCAGGGATCCCGATGTTCACGCTGGGCGCGCACCAGGTCCAGTGACGGATGCTGCGGATGCACACCGAGCAGGGGGCGTTCCGGGATGAGCAGAAACGGCCGACCGGGGATGTGATGTTCCATTTCGGGCTGCGCCCCGTTGCTCTCCCTCAGCCAACCGCGGTAGTCCGCCGGCAATGCCGTGCCGAGCTCGGCCTCCACCGCCTGAAGCTGCGCCTCGTCGAGCTGCCCGTAGGGGCGCAGCCGGGCGGATTTCCAGACCCGGCCAGTCGGTGGCGTCATCACCTCGTGCTCGTCGACCCGCCGGACGATGACGTGCCACTCGTCCGCGTTCTTCATGTCGACGTCCGCGAAGCGCCAGGTCTCCTCCCCCACCGGGAAGGTCTCGCCCAGGACCACCTCGTATCCAGGTGACTCCTCAGACCAGAGGGGCATCACGATGATCTCCGCGCGGACCGGAGGACCCTCGTTGAGCCACCCGACGCCGAGCCGGGCCGGCCCGATGTCCGACGGTGTGTTGTTTTGGATGTACGTCCTGTCCGTAAAGGAGCGCAACGGCTCTCCTCCCCGCTGTTGTGTCGGCACGATCACCCCTCCAGCATGTCGTGCAGTGCCGCCTCGTCAGGCAGCGTGAAACCGAGCACCTCCGACGCGATCCGCTCGGCCTCGACCCGGCCGACCGGCAGCACGCTGCCCACAACGGGTGGCGCCCCCGGCACCGTCCAGCGCCGGGTGCGTTCCCCCCGCGCAGACGACTCCGACACCGCCAAGCCAATCACCGTACCGTCGGCGGCGGACAGGGCGTAGTAGGCGAAGGCATACCCCAGCTCCTCCACCAAGGTCCGCCCGAGGGTGTGCGGGTGGGAGGACTGGACCAGCGCGGTGGGCGGAGTCGCCGGGGTCGGTGGCGGCTCCAGGTACGCGACATCCTCACTCATCAGATCAAGGAACTCCCGCACCGTCATCGGCGTCGGGTGCCTCGTATTCCAGGGATTACGCAACTGCACCAAGCCGTCGCCGACCGCCACCACCTCGTAGGCGTGTCCGGGGACGAGCCGGTGCGGAAGCTTCTCGCGGATCGCTGTCGGGTAACGCTCTCTCGCTCGGGTACCGGTGAGCACCGGGCTGCCGGCGGCCAGCAGTGCGGCCAGCCGGGCTTCAACGGCGACTTCCCGCCCCGGGGTCGGGTCGAAGGATGCAGCGCGGCTCGGCACTCCGGTGAGCTGGGTGAGAAGCTCGGCCTGCATCTGCCGATGGCTGCCGACATTCAATCGGGCATACCCGGTCGGTGCGGCCACGAGCGGGTCGTTCGGGCTCTTCCATCCGGTCCAGGTCCGTTGCCACTGCAGGTGACGTTCGAGGCTCCAGGTCCGGTCCACCGCCGCGAGCGCCTTCTCCAGCAGCGACGCCCACGAGCTGCCGTTCTCGCTCTGGTCGGCGTACGCCGACCGGCCGCTCACCGGATCTCGTACCGGCACGTCGGGGTGCACGGTGATCCGTAGCCGACGGCCGGTCGGCTCGATCGAATCGGCGAGCAGGGTGCTCTCGTGCAGCAGCACGTCCACGGTGCCGTCCGGGTTTGACTGGAAGAGCTGCGCGATCGCTTCCGGACGGTGGCCCGCGACAGCGGCCATGCTGGCCAGCATCCCGCAGTCGCCAAGAACTCCCTGCCGCACCTGCTCCCGCTCGGGCGTCCCGTCGAAGAGCGGGGCCGGTCGGCCGGTCCGGAGGTCGCGCGCCCGGCCATACTCCGGCGCGGGCCTATCCGGCTCCTCAGCCGGCAGGGCGACCCGGTCGGCGATCACAGTGACCTCGCCAGCGGCGGCAGTCGGGGTCACCTCCAGGTCCAGCGGCAACGCACCGGACACCAGCGCGTGCAGTGCCCGAGCGAGGACGCCCGGCACCAGTGCCAGTGCTCGGGCGTTGGTCAGGTAGTGAAGTTCATTCGCGTTCAGCTGCGCCATGGCGTCGGGGCGCGCGCCGAAGGTGGCGCGGATCGCGACGTAGCTTCGGGTCCGGTCTTCCGCGAGCAGCGACTGCCGCCCCGCCTCCGCGCCCAGGTCGAAGGCGGACCGCGAGTCTGCCAGCGAGAACTCCGGGGCGTGGGCGAGCACGTACGGGCGCAGGTCAAACCGGCCCGCCAGGTTGACGTAGACGCCTTCGGCGGCGACCCGGTCGGCGAGCTCCGGGTCCACGTCCCGGATCAGGCTCAACTGAGCCGGCGGCAGGCCGATGATCTGTCCGGCGTAGGCCGGCATTCGGGGCAGGCTGGCCTGCTCCTGTTCGCCCTGGATCATCAGTCCATGCAGCTGGGCCTGGAGTTCGGCGCTCGACGGCACCTGGAAGTCCGGGGCGAGTCGGGCTCGATAATCGATCCACCGATACTTTTCGACCTCTGTCGCCGGGATACCACGCACGACCTTGGCTACCGACTCCTGCGTCACCGAGGCCGTACTCAGGCGCATCAGCTGTGCGCCTACGTCCCGTGGGACGACGGCCCACCGGGCAGGTGCCGCCGGATCCCCCGCTCGCAGGCCAAGATGATCGGCGAGGGCATCGATCTCGGTGCGCAGGGCTAGTCGGGTACCCGCGTCGGCCGACTCGTACTCGGCGGCGAGTAGCCGCACCTCGGCCATCCGCCCGTGGTCGTGTGGGGTGAGCCCGGCCGGGTCGATCAGCCCGTCGACGTTCCCCGGGTCGAGGGGTCCGGCATAGATCTGCCGGGAATCGTACAGCGCCGCCAGCTCCGCGATCTCGTGCGCGAGCGCCCGGGTGACCACACGGTCCACCGCCCGGTCCGAGACGGTCACCGTGAACGACCCGTCCGAGTTACGCGTCGTCTGGGCCACCACCCCATCGGCCAGTGGGCCGGCGGTCAGCAACACCCGGAACGAAAACCGTCCGGCCGCGTAGATCTCGAAGCGACTCGGACCGGTTTGGCCGATGTGGTCCACCCCCGCGTAGGGACCCACTCGCGGCAGTGCGGCCTGGGCGGTGGCCAGCACCGCAGCCGGGTCGGCGACGGGTCGCCCCAGACCGTGGAAGTCCGATTTCGGTACGGCCGCCGCCGTGATCCGCCCGGAGTCGGGAGAACCTTCTGGGCTGCCGCTGTGCTCCCGGACCGCGCCGGTTTCCGGGCGGGTCCCCGTCGGGGCTGCCGGCCCAAGGCCGACGATGTCGAAGAGGCGAGCGAGCAGGCCCACCCGGCGATGGGTTTCCGCCAACCGCTCGGCCAGCTGGTCGGTGGCCGCCTCGGCAGCGCCGAGCTGACCCTCGAGCCGGTTGGCCGCCTGCCCCAGCTCGGCGAAGGGCTCGTTCAACCGGTCAACGACCTGGTCCACCTGATCAGCGGCGTCCCGGGCGTCGCCGCGCGCGTCAAACCGGCTGCGCCGGTCGTCAACGGCGAGGCCCTGCCGCATGGCGTGCCACTTCGCGGCCCCGATCACCGGAGCGGCGGCGGCTGCGGCGATCGGGATCACCGGTGCCAGTTGGCTCCCCACCGCGATGGCTACCGCAGTGGCCACTCCGCCGGTAGCAGCGGTGGTCAGCGCGCTCGAGACGAGGTAGGTCCGAAGGCGCGGTACGCCCGGGGGGCGCGCGTTCTCGGCGGTCTGCCACTCGGCCCGGAGGGTGCGGAGCTGTCGCCCACGACCGGCACGGTCACCGCCGAACTCGGTGACCACCTGCCGGGCCGCGTCCGGCAGCTGCGCGATCCGGTCCGTTGCCCCGAGCATGCCCACCCGCAGGCCCAGCCGGTCAATCACCGCGTGCAGTTCGCGTAGGGCCGGCCGCAACGAGAGCGTGTCCGCCGTGCGCACCTGGTGTGCGGCCGTCTGTAACTCCCAGGCATCCGCCCTGCTCAGCAAGGCCGGACCGGCTGCGGCCACCGTCCCCCCGGTGCCCGCGGTGGCGGCCGGGTCGGACGGGGCGGCGGCCGGGTCGGACGGGGCGGCGGCGGGGGCGCGTTCGTGCGCCAGCCGGCCCAGCGTCGCGTTGATCTCGTCGAGGCGCCGGGATGTCACGTCGAGCTGCCCGGCGGCGTTGGTCACGACCGTCACCGACGGATCGGTCAGCCTCGCCGCCCGCGCCTGCGGCTCCATCGCCGGATTCGGGTTGGCCAGATCCCAGGCCCGTCGGGCGTCCGTGACCCGGGCCTCGGCGCGATTGAGCAGCAGGTCGCGGAGCGGGCCGAGGAGTCCCCCCGCCAGGATCTTGCTGGGCCCGGCCCCCGCGGCGACCTGGACGGCCTTGGCCACCCCGACCCACGTGCCGGCTTGCACCAGTGGTCCGAGGGTCTGCTCGACCGCGTGCACCCGGAGGCTCCGCACGCTGCTCGGCCGTTGGGCGCTGTCCGTCGCCGGGGTCGGCGGGCTACTGAACCGCTCGATCACCCGGCTGTGCACGCTCAGCCGCCCGTGCCGCTCCACCACCGGCCGCAGCTTGGCCGGTACCTGCTCACGCCGCTGCTCCGCACCCGGTGTCCCCTCGCGCAGACCGAGCTGGTCGACCAGGACCCGCAGGTGCCGGGCCACCGACGGGCGTGCCAACGGGCCGACGGATTCATGCCGTATGGCGAGCTCAGCAAGCTGTCGCAGCAACGCCTGGTCACGTGGGTCGACCGACGGCACGGCGGCCGGAACCGTCGATGTTTCCGAGCCGGTGGACACCCGCGACTCGGAAGTAGCACCCGTCGACCTGGGGGTGGCGCCAGTTGACCCGGGCGTGGTGCCCTTCGACGCGGGCAGTCCGGCCCAGGCCGGGTCGCCGAAGAGCAGGCGGCGGAACGAGTCAACGAGGCCGCCGCGCCGCTGCGAGGCGGCGACCCGGCGCTCCAGGTCGGCGAGGCGCTGCTCCAGCTCGGCAGTGCGGCGCACGGCGGTGGCGGCGCGGTCGGTCACCGCGCTGATCGGATCGGCGACTGCTTCGGCGGCCTGGGACAACAGCGCCGCTGCCGGCATCGCGGGGTTTGCGATATCCCAGCTGTCCCGGGCATCCCTGGCGGCGGCCTCCCGCCGGGCGACCACCGGGTCAACCGCCACCCCCGTCGCCGCCGCGGCGAGCGCGCCCGTGATCCCGAACCAGCCGAGTCTCAACTGGCCGAGGAGATCACCGACTCCCGCCACGGTGGCGGCTGTCAGCAGGTTCGGCACGTTCTCCACCACCGACGACCACCACGGCGCCACCGCGCTCGGACGCTGCCCGTCAGCCGGGTAGCGGTCAACGGCGGCCCGGACCCGATCCCGCACGGCAGCCGTACGCGAGTCGCCAAAGCGGTCAACGAACGGTCGTACGTCTGCCGGCACCAGGTCCCGGCGCTGGTCCACGCCGGGCGTTCCCTGCCGCAACCCGAGGCTGTCCAGCACTGCCCGGATCTCCCGGCCGGTGCCGAACCGAGCCCATGGCCGCGCCCCGTCGTGACGTGCGGCGAGGCCACGCAGCTCGGCAAGGCGCTCCTGCTCGCGCGGGGTCAGCCCGGTGTCGGTCGAACCACCCGGGACGCCAGCCGAGGTCGTACCGGTTCCGGGGCTGTCATCGGACACCGCCGATGCGTCCTTGCCCGTCGACGGGAATCGGCGAGGAGAGCCCATCAGCCGATGCCTACGCTCGTCCCGGCGTAGCTGCCCCTGAACCGCCGATACCTGTCCATCGAGCCCGGTGGCCGCCGTACCCAGCTCCTGAGCCGCCGAGGTCACGTCGGCGGTACCGGCGGCGAGCGCCGCCGCGGTGGTGGCGTCCTCCTCCGCCACGGTCCGGGCCTCCTGGCGGGCGTCGTACCGGGCCCGACGGTCCTGGGCCGCCAGCCCCGCTCGCTTGGCCAACCACATCGCCGGACCGGTGGTGCCGGCGCCCACGAACGCGCCGGCACCCAGCATCAGGGCCAGCTCGGGGGGACCGCCGGCGTTGAGGGTGAACGTCGTTGCCAGGCCGAGCAGGAGCGAGTTCACGGTGAAATGCGTGCCGAGGTACGTCCGCATCCGCGGCAGGCCGACGGGACGCCCCTCTGCCTCGGCGGTACGGCGATCGGGGCGTAGCCGGGAACGTTCGCTCGGTGGGCCCGAAGCTTGGCTGATCACATCAGCCAGCGCAGTCCGCACCTCGGCGGGCAGGGTGGCCATCCGCTGCTCCGCGCCGAGCATGCCGTCGCGCAGCCCAAGGCGGTCCACAGTGGCAGCGAGCTCGCGCCGGTTAGCCGCACGGGAGAAGTTGTTCGCCGTCCGCACCTGATGGGTGATCGTCGCCAGCTCGGCCACGTCAGCGGGGGTCAGCGGCGGCACGACCGAAATGCCCGCGGCCGGTGACGGCCCCTGGCCCGAACGCTCCTGCGCCGCCCCTTGATCAGCCCTCGAGTCGGCGGACCGGTCCGCGACCGTGCTTGCTGCGGTCGGCCCGGCGCCGGTTGGACTCAGCCCGGCTGGTTGGCCCTCGGCCAGACCTGTCGGCCCGCGATCCGGCCCTCCCGCCGCGCCGCGATGTAGCGCTTGATGATTACCGGCACCGGCAGGCTCATGTGCGCGGTCACGATCCCCGTCTGGTCGATGATGAAGCTCCCATGACCGACGTGCATCCCGGCCGCCTGCTCCTCCGCCGACAGCTGCTCCTTGGCCAGCCAACCGAACTCGAACGGATGAAGATCGATGTCGTTGGTGGTTCCCAGCAGACGCCTGATCAGGGCCATCGCCTCGTTCTCGGTCACTGGATGTCCCCTCTATCGATAGGTTGAGCGACCGTAGCGCGTAGGTGTACGCGACATTGTCGGCGGATGGTTCCGGCGATGTCATACCGTCCTGCGGGTCCCACCAGACGGGCCCAGCCGCGCCGTATGGGTGCACCACCACGAACGCGTGAGAGTCCTCGCTCTGGACGTTGCCGTGCTCATCCAGCGCCAGCTCACCGGTACCCCGGTCGACCTTGAGCCACTGGGCCACCACCAACGCCGAGGCGCCGGGACCAGCGTCCGCTATCCACTGGTGCAGTTGCGCGTACTGCTGCGCGACGGCTGCCGCCCGTTCCGTGGGCGTGCCGGGCAACTCCCCCGTCCAGGCAGCCAAAATGTCACCGCCGAGCCAGGCTTTGGCCCGGTCCAGCCCACTGCGCTCCCCCGACTCCCTATCGATGGAGCCGTCAGGACGGAGGTCCGGCCAGCGCGGCTGGGACACCTGTGGGTCACCGTAAAAGCTGGACAACGCGGACAGAGAACAGTCCAGACAGTTGTTGCTGCGGCCCTGCTCAGCTGGTCCACCGTCATTAATCAATTGACCGTAGGGATGGGTGGACGGGTCAGCCAGGTAGGCAAAGCCCTCGGCCGTCCGCAGGCTCAGTTCGACATCCTGCTGATAGCGCGGATCCTCCAGTGGAGCCAGTTTCCCCGGCCCAACGGATCGCGTAGCGGGCATCCCGTGATTCGTTTCGGGTACCGACAGGACCTCGGGTTCGGCTACTTCTGGGCGTCCCGCAGCCACCTCGGTAGCGCCTCGCGGCAGATCTCCGTCAACTCCGCCTCCGTCGGCAGTGAAACCGTCGTGAAGTGGAGCACCTCCCGTTCCGCCGGACCAGTCGGGTCCTCCGGTCGCCTCAGGAGGAAGTATCCGAACCTCAGCGTCCCCATGCCTGCCCACCCAGCCTTGCTGCCTCGGGTCCGGGCGCACTTTGGGCCGGCCGTTCTCCGGATCACAAGGCACAGCTTCTACCAGTGTCTGCTGATGGGCCGACTCCGGTGGAACCAGCCCCCCGGGCTCACCGTAAGGACGCCTGTCACTCAGGAGTGGCCCGTTGCCCACCACCTCTGGCGCCGGCGGCTGGTATACAGTCGGTGACCGCTCGGGATCAGAAATCGGCTCGATACCGAACTGGGGCAAGAGGTGCCGGCATGAGCGACACGGTGGTCGGTAATGGCCAAGGTCATAGTGGACATCGTCCTCGACTGCTGACTTGATCTGATGGGTGACGATCTGGGCGCCGCTGAGCGCGTCTAGGGCGTACTGCTCCAGCGTTCCGGGCTCGCCCGCTTGCCTCCACTCTCCTTCCAGCCGGTAGAGCTGGTCAGAAACCAGGGCGACCTCAGCGCACTTGCCGTGCCCGGCCCCCGTGCCAGGCCCCTTGCCCGGCTTCGCATCGAGCGCGGCCTTGATTCGATCGAGGGTGGCCTGCACCAGCGGATGCACCGCCGGCCGGGTCGACGGCTTCGTGCTCTTGTTGGCAGCCATGCTGGTGTGGGTCGTGATCCCGCCGTTCGGCATCATCAACGCGCCCGCCACACCCGGCATCTTGGCCTTGGATATATCCTTACCCTTGACCGCTTTTCGAACGGCTTCGGCCATTCTCCGAGACGCCTCGATAAGCGTCCGCTTGGCCTCCGGACCGTTCGGATCGCCGCTAACGGTGAACGACTTGCCCTGCCAACTGTGGGTACCGCCCCCGGTCGGGCGCGTGGAGCGGGCAATCCCGGTCGGGCCGTCTGCTTCGATGCTGCCGCTGGCCCCAGTAACCGTGTCAGTAGCCGGCGCTCCAGTGCGCGTTGGTGCGGTGGTCGTCGGGCTATTGGTCGGTGTCCGTTGGTGGGGAATGCGGTTTGCTGGGTCAGGTGTGGCCGACGGGTTGGTGCCGGTTGCTGTCGGCACGGTCGGTGTCGGGGCCGGTGTGGGGTTGTTGGGGGTGAGCGGAGTGGGGCGGGCTGTGTGTGTCGCTTTTGGGTTGCTGGTTGATGTCGATTGGCTGTTGGTCGCCGAAGGGTTCGTGGCGGGCGAGGCGGCTGCTGCCGCCGGGATGTGGGATGTCCCGCTCCGGCTACTCACGCTGGCTGGGGAAGTACTCGTGCCCGAAGCGCCGGTGGTGGGAGGGCTGGCGGTCGGAACGGTGGGGGTGGGTGTTGGTTGCCTAGGTGATGGTGTGGGTGTCCCGGTCGTTGTCGGGTTTGTGGTGGCACCGCTGTGGGGGGCCGCAAGCGCGGGACCAGGGCCGGGGACGGAGGCGCTGGTGGTGGAGGTGCTCGTCGTGCCGGTGGGGGCGACTGCAGGCGCCGAGGCCGGGTTTGGGGTTGAGGATTGTGGTGCCGGTGGGAAGTGCCCCCGGGCGTTTCCTTCGGTGGACGGCGACAGAGCGCTCTGAATGGTGGAGGCAGCAGAGTGCCCCGCCAAGTTGATTGTGTCGCCCTTGGACCCACCGTCCCTGCCTCCGCCGGTAGCCACAGAGGCCGGGTCTGACCACCCTCCGGAGCCGGCCTCGAAGCCCGCATCGGCGCCACCCCGACCAGTGCCGGCCGCCGAACCAGGGCCGGCACTCGAGCTGCTGTGGGTGCTGGTGCCCGCGCTGGTGTGGGTGCCCGGATCGGCACCGGGGGCGGCGGCGAAGGCGTCAGCGGTAGCTTGATCGGTGCTGAGGCGGGCGTTGGCGGTGTCGCCCGTGGGCGAGGCAGCAGACCCGGCGCTACCAGTGGTGGGAGTATGTCCCTGACCGGTGCCGGTGGGGGTCTGTCCCTGGCCGATGCCGCCGGAGGCTGCCGGGTCCATGGCCGGTGGTGGGGCCAGTGAGATCGACCCGAGTCCGGTAGTCGGCACGCTATCCAAACCGGCATCCGGTCCAGCACCCTTGAGCTTCCCGGGATCGAAGCCCGTCAATCCGTTCTGCAGGTCCGCCAACGCGCTACCACCACTACTGGCTGCCATCGTGGCACCACCACGACCAGCACCACTGGCAAACCCACCCAGCAGCGCGTCCCCACCCGGCACGCTCCACTCCGACGCAACCACCCGATGAGCCAAAACGCTGGCTGCCGGCGAAATAATCGCGTTCTGCACCCCAGCAGCAAGCGTCCTACCGCCCCACCGAACAACCCCCGCACCACGAAAATTCATCAACGGCGGACTGAACGACACCGGCAACCGTGGCGCCACGTTATGACGAGCGAAACGAGTACCAGCGCTCAGCCCAGTACCAAGAACCGCACCAAAAGCACCGCCCAAACCCGCCGTGGTAGTACGACTCACATCCCACTGCGTCCGCGTACCCGCATTCATCTGATACGCCTGCGCAGCCAGATCAATCAGGAGTTCCTCACCAACCTCCTCAGCCAACTCCAAGGCAAACCGCCGCCCGGCCCCCCGCAGCCCCTCCCGAGTGAGTCGCTGACCAATCTGACCACCAAGACCACGCAGCGCCGCCTGCCGCCCGGCCCGAGTAGCAACATGCCGCCCCAACTGCGCGACCAGCCGGCGAGCCGCGACCGTAACCGCCTGCCGACCCGCCGCCAGAGCCGCGGGAATACCCACCGCCGACACCCCGCCCAGGAAGGCCATCATCATCGACACGAAAACAGCGATCACCGTGACGTAGAAAGCGATGACAATCGTCAGCTTTGCATACTCGATCTCCATCGCGGCATCATCAGCACGAAACGCGAATTCGGCAGCCACCTCCTGAATCAGCGGCAACCCCATATCCGGATCAACACCCAGTTGGTTCCAGACCTGACTAAACGCCTCCCCCGTACCCCCACCCCAACTCTGAAGAAGCCTCAAAGCCGCTACATCAGCGTCAAAGCGGGCACCATTCACCGCCTCAGCAAGCCCCCGCCAGGCCTCAGCAAGCTCCCGCAACCGATCTTCGTCACCCTTCGGCCACGCCTCACCAGCACTCACCCAACAGATGGCTTCCCACACCGTCGGATATTCGGCAATCAAACCCTCGGGAAAAGGTACCGCCATCCCGTCACGCCCCCGTTCCCCCACACACCCGATCCCACCGGGATGTCAGGCGTCACCGGTACCGAAAGACTCCGCGACCGCCTCATCCACCGCAACAGTCCCCGCCAAGGCCGCCAAAGCAATCGCACCAAGCACCTGAACCCGCCCCACAATCACCTGACCACCCTCAAGAACATCAGCAGCAGGCGCCTCGCCCTCCAGGTAGTTTTTGTTGAATTCCTTGCCGTAATCGTCAGTGCCCCACGGCGAAGCCGCATTGAGCGTGGAAATGATGGCCGCATGCTCCGCCCAGCCGCGAGCCAGCGCAGCGCCTGCCGCATCGAGTTGACGGGCACCATCACGCGCACCGTCCGGGTCGACAAACGTGTCATTCGGACCGTTCATCAGCCCCCCTCCCGGAGATGTCGCGATCAAGCTGACCAAAGACACCCGCCAGATCATGATCCAGGTATGCCTGAAACTGACCGTCCGGCACGAACGGCTGAAGTAGCTCCTCAACCTCCGCCAGCGCCGTCTCCGTCGCCCGCTGGATCGTCTCTGTGACTGTGGTGGACAGCTCTCTCGAGTCTGGCCGCCGATAGATGCGCGGATCGAACTCCACTTTGGTGACACGACCGCTAGGACCAACCGTCACCGTCACGAACCCGTCTTCCGAGACCACAGTGGCATCTACCGCCTTCAGCTGCTGCTGGAGATCGTCCACGCCGGACCGCATCCGCTCGAACTGGGCCATTAACTCGTCAGCGCGAGCGCGCAAGGCCTCAATGTCCACGACGTCTTCTCCCCCGCACGTCTACCTGGCGTCACCAGCGGTCGGCACTTGGCACAGCCCACGATACTGAACCCGTCGCGATGCCGGGGCGCGGCGACTGTCCGGAAATCGCTAGGATGCAGCGGCCTTGTGCGAAGGAGAGGTGAGCACGACATGCTCCGCAACCGCCATCAGCCTGTTGTTGCACTCCTGTTAGCGCTGGTCAGCTCGACTATCCTGATCCCCCACGTGCCAGCCACGGCCGCTCCGGGGTCCTGCGCCAACCCGAGCGAGCCGGGTCAGATCATCAGTGACACCCCTTGGCACCAGCAGTGGCTATCCCCCCGACGGGTATGGCCTTTCAGCACCGGAGCCGGTGTTTCCGTGGCCGTTGTGGACTCTGGTTCCGACGGCAGTCATCCGCAGCTGGATGGTCAGGTAGCCCCCGGGTTCGACGCCCTCCGGGGGTCCAGCGGCGCCGACTTCGACTGTGTTTCTCACGGCACTGCGGTTGCCAGCCTGATTGCCGCCCGCCCACAGGAGGGTATCGGCTTTCATGGAATGGCCCCGGAAGCCACTATCGTCCCGTTCCGTGTTAGCGAACAGGCCGGTAACAAGGGCGACGAGGCCCAGGGCGAGAGCGTCTCCCCCGAGGTCTTCGCACAGGCCATCCGTCGGGCTACCGACAACGGCGCAGATGTGATTAACATGTCGGTGACGCTCTACCGCCCCTACCCCGCTGTCGAGAGCGCGATCCGCTACGCCCAGGCGAAGGACGTGGTCTTGGTCGCCGCCGCCGGAAACCTCCATCGCAACGGCGAGTACCCCGACCCGGTGCCGTATCCGGCTGCCTACGACGGCGTGATCGGTGTCGGCGCGATCGACGAGCAGGGCACGCGGGTGAAGCAGTCACAGGTCGGGCCCTATGTCGATGTGGTGGCCCCCGGTGGTGCGGTGGTCGCGGCCACCCGCGTGAAGGGCCATGATGTCTGGAGCGGCACCAGCTTCGCGACCCCGCTGGTGAGCGCGACAGCAGCCCTGATCCGTGCCGCCGAGCCACAGTTGTCCGCCTCGCAGGTTTCGCGCCAGCTACTAGGTACGGCGGACCCGGCCCGGGGAGGTCCGGAGCAGGGCTACGGGCAGGGTGTACTCAGCCCCTATCGAGCGGTTACTGAGCGGTTACGCAGCGCAGCGCCGGTGGCCGCGGCCCCGTTGCCCGAGCCGTCCTACAACGCAGCGGTTCAGGAGCGGACGCAGCGGTGGGAGGACTTCCGCCGATCGGCGCTCTGGGGTGGATTGTTAGTCGCGGCAATTGCGCTCGTAGTCGGCGCAATCGTTTCGTTGCTACCGCGGGGACGGCGACTCCGCTGGCGCCCGACCCGCCCTGGGGAGCCATCGCCCTCGGGTCCGGAAATCGACGAGCCCGAAGAGGCGTTCTTCCGGGTGCCCAGCTCGCTGCCCCGCGACTGACGGCCGTTCGACGCAGCCTCCGCACTGTCGGGTAGGCCAGGAGTCCGGCTGGACCGCAAATGCCGACGGCCCGGCACAAGGCCAGGCCATCGGATCATTCGCAGCGGCTCAGCCGCCGAACTTCGCCCGGTTTGCCGCCTCGCGGGCCTGCATGTTGGCAGCCGACTCACGCACCGCTCGCTCAATCCGGCCGAGCAGGTCACGCAGGTCGTTCGCCGCCGACTCCCATTCGCTCTGCCGGCGAAAATACGCCTCGCGTGCGTCACCATCCCAGGTGGCGAGCATGGGTGCGATGCTGGACTTGAGCCCTTCGAGCTCGCCGTTCATGTTTTTCATGCTGCTGCCACAGCTGTCTGCCGCGGCGTTCAGCGCACCGAAGTTGTACCGAATCTCCATCTCGGAACCTTCTTTCCCGTCAGAGCTTCAGCGCCGCGGTAATCTGCCCGGCGGTAGCGCCCGCGGAATCCATGTCGGACTTAATTGCTTGGTCCGCGATGTCGTAATCCTTACCGGCAGAGCCAACCGCCTCGGCGATCGCTCGCAGTGCCACGTTCAGCCGCGCCATGTCCTGGTCAAAGCGCTGGCGCACCTGCTGGAAGGAGCCCGCACCGGCGCCCTTCCACTGGTCGTACAGCGGTGCGAGCTGGTCCATCAGCTGGTTCAGATTGCCGGTAAGCCGGTCGGCGACGGCGTTTACCTCACCCTCGGTCTTCACCATCAAGCCGGTGTCGGTACGCATCGTCATGGTGGAGTCACCCCCGTCCTCATCGATCGCCTCGCTGTGGCGGAGGCGGCCTCGTTGCGGCGCGCTCGCACCGCTTGCCATACAAACCGTAACGGGTTCTGTGCAGCCTGCGCTAGGTCAGCCAACCTTTCTGAAGCGGCAGATTCTACTGTGGTAGTCCCGGCTGATCCGGTCCTGAAGCCTGCTTTGCGGCGGCCGGATCGAGTGCGGGACCAGCGGGTAGCCGGTCGACCAGACTCGCTGGTAGTTCAACGGTACGCACATCCCGATAGCCGAGCATTTCCGCCACCTCCTCCGAGGCCAGTGGATACCGGTAGCCGAGATCGGTAACCAGGCTCAGCGCTCCCGTCGAAGCCTCCGGCGCCGGCATGGCCGCAACCAGGACGCCGTGGCCGGGTTCGATAACCACCCGGTCAGCGAGAGGGATGCCCGTGCCGCTCTGCTCGGCAGTGCGCACCGGATCCTGCACCGGCTGTAGCTGACCTCCTAGCAGGAGGGTCGGATCGCTTTGCCCCGGCTGGTAGACCGCACAGACGGCTGGTCCATCGTCGGCCTCCTGGGCGATTTCGGGACGCTCGCCAGGCGCGCGGTGAGGCCTCCCAGCTGGCGGTGACGCCTTGGGTGCCGCCGCCGCGGCGCCGGCGGAGAGCGAGATCGGCTCCGGTAACGCCCCATCCGGATAGGCCCGCGTGGCCGCCGGGTCTGCCAACAGCACCTCGGCCTGAAGCTGGGTCAGCGGCCGCAGCTGACCGCGCTCGGCGAGGTAGTACTGACGGCCACCGTTCTGGCTTTCCACGACGAAGACCTGACCGATTCGAGCTTCCCGCAATGCATCGGATCGCTGACCTCGGTCGGCTACCTCCGGAATCTCGATCGGTTCACCAGCGGGTAGGGCGTTCAGCCACGCTCCGCCCACCTCAACCACGGGCTCCGTGGTCATGGTGAGTCCCTCAAGGACCACGTTTTCGTCGCCGATTTCGTACCGGTGGTCATGCCAGATCAAATGCAGTCGGTTCGTCGTGGTGTCGCGGACCAAGAGCGCGGTGTCACCCATCTCCCGCCCACCGTCGGATGCCGTACCGACCATCAGCACCGTGGTGGCGACGATCCCACCCGCCGGGTCGCGGGACAGCTGGGTGCAAAGCGTCCACGGACCGGAGCGGAGCCGCTTCGGGTCGGGCAGCGCGTCCGGTGCGTCACGAATGCCAATCGGGGTGCCGCGCGGCGTGCCGACCAACGAGTTACGGGAAACAGAGACGGTGGGCGCCGCCGTGCCCAACGCCAGCAGCGCCGACGAGTAGTTGACCACCGGGTACAGGCGGCCCTCTCGGTAGATGAACCGAGTACCGGTTTCCTTCTCCAGGATGACGGCCGCCTGCTCCTTCCACTTGGTGGCGCCGCCGGGGCGCAGCAACCCGTAGACGCCCACCGCGGCGAGGCAGAGCACCGCCACCATGAGGCTCGCGAAGCCAGCACCACCGAGCCGCCGAAACGGCGCGGCATTCTCCGGATCGGGCTCCCGGGCCACGAGCGCGGAGGTCATCCGCTGGACGAAGAATTGGTACGACTGGACCTGGTCCCGCCGCGATGGCATGGCACCTCCCCTTGCGCGGTCGGCACAGATGGAGTCGGACCGCGACGCCTACGATAGGCACCGCGACGACAACCGTGGGCCCGGCACCCGGCCGGCGCCACCTTCAGATCACCTCAACTGCCCGAGGAGTTCAATTGATCAGTCGTAGCGAGGCGATGACCCGGTTCCGACAATGGGCCGCCGTCGCCCTGCCCGGCCCGCTGCCGTTGCTCAACCTCTACGAGTTCGACCTCGGCTTTGTCATCTCCCACTCCGAACCTCTGAAGAGAGCGGCGGACGGAACGCCCCTGCCCCGAGCGGAAACCGGGCACCTCGTCGTGGTCGTCGACCGAGAGACCGGGGAGGTGACCCAGTGGCCATCGCTGCCCGGCGCGGTTGTCGCCGACAAATATGCGCGGTACCGCGCCGCCGAGGGCCGTTTCCCGCCAGACGTACGCGAGATCCTGGACCAAGCCGGGTGGTTCCCTGGCCGGGACATGACTGCCGCCGTCGACCAGTGGCTGAGGCGCTTCGCCGACGAACTCGCGGGCCTGGAGTGCTTTCCCGCCGCCCGGGCCGCCCTGGTCGAGTTCGGCGGGCTGCGGCTGCCCCAGTTCGGTGGACATGGGGAACCGGGAGGCGGGTTCTGGAGCTATATCCAACCGACCCGTGGGAAGGTGCTTTCCGAGGACTCCCACGTTTTCGCTGAGGAGTTCAACAATCCTGTTTTTCCGATTGGCAACAACGCCGACGGCCCCTCCGACCTGGTCATCGACGTTCAGGGACGGGTGTTCCAACTGCACTGGGCCGACGACTTCTTCATCGGTCCGGACATCGACAGCGCCCTCATCACCCTGATCCGCGGCGACGATGTCCCCGAGGCGAGTGACCTCACCTGGCGCACCGACGACTAACCCCGGCGGCTCAGCCGTTCAACGCACGCATGAACGTGTACAGGCCCAGCACACCGCACGCCACCGGCACCACTGCGAGCTGCAGCAGAATGTCGAGGAAGTCCCCGAACCGGGCCAGGCGTGGTGACGGGGCCCGTTGGCTGTAGGCGAGCCCGGCGCTGACCGAGATCCCGGCCGCGACCATCGCCACCGGCAGCACCGCCAACACGCGCACCACCGTCTCGGCATCGGCCGCGCCGACCAGGGGCAGCAGGGCCAGCCCGACGAGCCCTCCGACGAGCATGGGCACCCGGTGCCGGACGGTCGACACCAGTCGGGCCCGCAGCAGGTAGCCGAGGGAGACGACTCCGGTCAACACCAGAGCGGAGACCGACCCCGCCGCGGTCAACACGATCAGACAACCGACGGTGACCACGATCGCGCCGAAGATCATGCCGGTGAGCACCTCGTCAGCCCGGGCAGTCGCCTGGTAGACCGCCTCCCGCCGCGGCTGCGGCTCGTCGCGCAGCAGGTCCTCGACGGTCCGGGGCAGCGCCGGCATCGGCACCTTACCCAGCCGCACCGCGAGCAGCGGCATCGCCGGCAGCAGCAGGGTCACCGCGCTGACCACGATCGCCGCGCCCTGAGCGGCGTCAAGCGAGCCAAGGGCGAACAACCCGCCAAGCATGCCCCAAATTCCGGCGTAGACCGCCGCGACGAAGACCCGAACAGCGTCCCCCACCCCGAGGATGCCGAGTAGGCCGGTGAGGAGCAGGACGGCAGAGCCGAGCAGTATGTGTGGCGCGCCGAGCGCCCAGACGGACTCCCCGGTCCCGATCACCAGGATCCCGCCGACGAAGGCGTAGGGCAGTCCGGCGGCGGCCAGCACCGCCCCGGCGAGCGAGTCGGCCATCGCCCTGGAGAGCACGATCCCGCCCAGTAGTAGGCCGGCGGCGGCGCTGAGGGCGATCACGCCGCCGAGCCAACCGGGCTCCTCCGATCCGAGGATGACCGCCAGGCCGGTCAGCAGCAGCACACTGGCGACAATCAGGCCTGTCAGGCGAGTCGCGAGTGGATTCCAAGCGATCCCGCGGCGACGCGCGCCGGCCGCGACAGCTTGCATCAGGTCGTCGTACGCCAGCTCCGGCCACTCGGTACGACGCGGTGCCAGGTGTAGCGTCTCCCCATCTCGGATGTTCTGCGCCGCCAACGTACGGGTGAGATCGATGGTAGTGCCGTCGGTACGGCGTAGCATCCAGCCGCCGTGAGCCGTCCCGTCTGATGGGTGCTCCGCTGCCTGGCGTAACACGGCAGGCAGCATTCCCACCAGCGGCAGGTGCTCTGGTAGGGCTAGATCGAGTCGCCGGTCTGGGGCGACGATCGCGATGCGCGCGAGTCCGGTTCCGGCCTGGGTAACCACTGACGCCCCCTCCGACGAGGAGCGGACCAACCCAGGCCCGCGGCTGTCATGACGAGAAGAGGCTACCTACCATGTGCCGTGGCGTGGGCACCGGTTTCTTTCGATCGAGTCCAGGCATCAGCGGGGAGGTCTGATAAGTGAGCACCATCGTGGTGAAACGCCCGGCCCGGCAACCGGAACCGGAGTACCCGTCCGGCGAGGTCTTGCTGGAGGCGCCGCCCGAGGTGCCACCGCCGGGTGGACGCAGCTGGGGGCAGATGCTGATGATGCTGCCGATGCTCGCCGGTTCGTTCGCGATGGCGCTGATGTTCGCCGGCCAGAGCGGCAACACCATTCGCTACGTCGCCGGGGGCCTTTTCGGCCTCTCCGCGATCGGAATGCTCGCCTCGCAGATCGCCAACAACTCCGGTGGGCCGAACAAGCAGGAAATGCTGCAACAACGACGCGAGTACATGACACACCTGTCACGGCAGCGCCGTCGGGTTCTCAAAACCGTTCAGAAACAACGGGAAGCCGCGTTCTACCGGCACCCGGAGCCGAGTGCGCTCTGGTCCGTTCCGGTCGGCCCACGGTTGTGGGAGCGCCGACGGGGAGATGTCGATTTCGCGACCGTTCGGATCGGGCTTGGGTCGCAGGAACTCTCCACCCCACTGGTCCCGCCACCGGGGACGACGTTGGAAAAGCTCGAGCCGATGTGTGCCCTGGCCCTGCGCCGCTTCCTGACCACCTACGGAGAGGTGCCGGACCTGCCGTTGACGATGGCCCTCAACGGCTTCGCCCGGGTGCACCTGCGCGGGGACGACAAGGCGGTACGAGGCCTGGTCCGTTCGATGCTCGCCCAGGCCACCGCCTTCCACGCCCCGGACGACCTACTCGTGGCGATCTGCGTCGCCCCGGATCAGCGGTCCGCGTGGGAGTGGACGAAGTGGCTGCCGCATGGGCTGCACCCGAGTCGCACCGACGCGCTCGGGCAGCTGAGGCTCGTCGCGCCTTCGGCCGCCGGGCTGGAGGCGATGCTCGACGACGTGCTGGCCAGCCGGCCTCGCTACAACCCCACCGGCAGCACCTCCCAGGTGAACGGGCCGCACGTCCTGGTCGTCATTGACGGCGGCGACACCGCTGCCTCAGATCACCTGATGACCGAGGGCGGCGTGGAGGGCGTCACCCTGCTCGACCTCTCCAACCCGGCGCCGCGGCTGCTGGATCGAACTCGACTGGTGCTCGAGGTGACCGCGGACGACAAGCTCGCAAGCACCACTGTGGATGGCACGACGGAGATCGGGCGGGCTGACCACTGCGGGATCACAGAGATCGAGGCGCTCGCCATGCAGCTGACCCCGTTGCGGCTGTCGACCTCGTCCCGTGGTGGTGACAGCTCCCTCAGTGCCGATATGGGCCTGGTCGACCTGCTCAACATCGGTAACCCGCACGAGTTCGACCTCGAGGCAGCCTGGCAGCCACGGCCGAACCGGGACCGGCTGCGGGTGCCGATCGGTACCAGCGCCGACGGCGCTCCGATCGAACTCGACCTCAAAGAGTCCGCACAGGACGGCATGGGCCCACACGGCCTGCTGATTGGCGCGACCGGCTCCGGTAAGTCGGAGCTGCTGCGGACGCTGGTGCTGGCGCTCGCCGCCACGCACAACTCGGAGAACCTGAACTTCGTTTTGATCGACTTCAAGGGTGGCGCGACCTTCACCCGGTTAGACGCCCTCCCACACAGCAGCGCGGTCATTACCAACCTCGTTGACGAGTTGCCGCTGGTGGACCGGATGGCCGACGCGATCAACGGTGAGCTGGTGCGCCGGCAGGAGTTGCTGCGCGCGGCTGGCAACTACGCCTCGCAGCGCGACTATGAAAAGGCTCGGGCTGCGGGGGCACCCCTGGCTCCCCTGCCGAGCCTGCTCATCATCTGCGACGAGTTCTCCGAGCTACTTCGGGACAAGCCAGACTTCATTGAAATGTTCGTGCAGATCGGTCGCGTTGGCCGGTCGCTCGGTGTCCACCTGCTGCTGGCCACCCAGAAACTGGAGGAGGGTCGGCTGCGCGGCCTGGACACCCACCTGTCGTACCGGATCGGGCTGCGGACCTTTTCCGCCATGGAGAGCCGGGCGGTGCTCGGCGCCACCGACGCGTACGAGCTGCCCAATTCGCCGGGCCACGGCTACCTCCGCTTTGGTACCGAACCGCTGGTCCGGTTCAGGGCCTCGTACGTCTCCGGCGTCTACCGCAGCGAGACGGCGACGGCGGTCGCCGCCGGTGACAGCGAGACGCGGGTGCTGGAGTACAGCACCAGCTATGTCGCGCCGCCGGTGACACCGACCGAGAAGAGGGTGACACCGGAACCCGACGTCGCCGCCGGTAGCGGCGAAAGCCTGCTGGATATTTTGGTCGGCCAGCTCACCGGCCGGGGTACACCGGCCCACCAGGTGTGGCTGCCCCCGCTCGCGGAGCCGCCGACGCTGGACCAGCTCCTGCCACCGCTGACCGCGGACCCGGACCGGGGGGTGACGGTGGCGCACGCCGGCCTGGTCGGCGAGCTCCAGGTGGCCACCGGCATCATCGACAAGCCCTTCGAGCAGCGTCGGGACGTGCTCTGGTTTGACCTGGCGGGCGCCGCCGGCCATGCGGTGATCGTGGGCGGTCCACAGAGCGGCAAGAGCACCCTGCTGCGGACAATCGTTACCTCCCTGGCGCTGACCCACACGCCACGTGAGGCGCAGGTCTACTGCCTCGACCTGACCAGCAACGCGCTCTCCTCTCTGCGCGACCTGCCGCACGTCGGCGCGGTGGCGACCCGGCTCGACGCCGGTCTGGTCCGGCGAACGATCGCCGAGTTGCAGCTGCTGATGGGTGTGCGGGAGCGGCGGTTCGGTGAGCGCGGGGTGGACTCGATGGCCGCGTACCGGCGCGCTCGCCGACACGGCCAGCACACCGACGACCCGTTCGGCGATGTCTTCCTCGTCATCGACGGCTGGTCCACCATTCGTACCGAGTTCGAGGACCTTGAGCCGGCGATCAGCGACATCGCCAACCGCGGGCTCTCCTTCGGCATTCACCTGATCGTCACCGCCGGACGCTGGATGGACCTGCGCCCGGCTGTCCGGGATGTTTTCGGCACCCGGCTGGAGCTCTGGTTGGCGGACGCTGGTGACTCCATGCTGGATCGTCGTGCGGCGATCAACGTGCCGGAGAAGTCACCCGGCCGGGGAATCAACCCCGATGGTCAGCACTTTCTCGCCGCGCTGCCCCGCGCCGACGGCGCTCAGGAGCCGGAGAGCCTGCCCGAGGGGTCTCGGAAGCTGATCAACGATCTCGCCACCGCCTGGGAGGGACCGGGAGCCCCGCCGATCCGTTTGCTCCCGCCGGTGGTCCCGTACGGCAGCCTGCCCTCCACCGGACGGCCCGGCGTGCCGATCGGCATCGCCGAGGTGGACCTCCAGCCGGTACACCTGGACCTCGCCGCCGACCCGCACTTCCTGCTCTTCGGCGACGGGGAGGCCGGCAAGAGCACCTTCCTACGGGCACTGGCCCAGTCGATCGTCGACCGCAACGAGCCGAACGAGGCACGACTGATCCTCGTCGACTATCGCCGCAGCATGCTCGGCGACATCACCACCGATCACCTGGTCGGGTACGGATCGTCGGCGCAGCTCACCGAAAACATCGTCGCCGAGGTCGCCGCCGTGATGCGGGACCGGCTGCCTCCCAACGACATCCAGCCCGACGAGTTGCGGGCACGCAGCTGGTGGAAGGGGCCCGATCTCTACCTCCTGGTTGACGACTATGACCTGGTGGCAGGGGCGGGCAGCAATCCACTGATGCCGCTGCTGGAGTTCCTGCCGCAGGCCCGGGACATCGGTCTGCATGTGATCATCGCTCGCCGCACCGGCGGCGCGAGCCGGGCCCTCTACGAGCCGGTACTGATGCGACTGCGGGAGATCAGCACCCCGGGCATCGTGATGTCCGGCAACCGGGACGAGGGGGTGCTGCTCGGTAACGTTCGCCCCGGGCCACTGCCACCGGGTCGGGGCTGGCTCGTCACCCGGCGGGAGGGCACCCGATTGGTGCAACTGGTGAATCTTCCGTCGCAGGCGTGAGCACCCGACGGGGTTGCGCAATGACGCTATACTCTACCAGAGTGGATACTCAGCCTACCGCTGCATGGATGCCCAATTAGGACATACGGTGAATAAAGTGAGTTTCCTGGTTGGTCACGTGCGCCGCTGACGGGTGAGCGATCGGGGGAGACACATGGGCGACGACTGGCTCGCCGGGGAGAACATCGACGTCGACATCCAGCAGCTCGACGACTTCGCGGCTGCCCTCATGGACGAACTTAACGCAAACTTTACTCCCAGCTATCAGCATGGTGTGGTTCCGATGCTCCAAGTAAGGGCACCGTTCGGCACGGGCGGAATGAACGAGGGCGTGTACTTCCGGGACAGTCATGAACAAAGCCGCACGGCGATAACGGCTTTACTCACAGAGGTGGGGACAGGTCTGGCCTCCCTCAGCGTTGCCGCCAAATCGATCTCCGCTGGCTACCTCACCGAAGACGCCCTCGCCGAGGCGACCAACGACGATGTTTTGAGAACATTCTCAAATCTGGATTCATGGAAGCCTCTTGACCAGGCCTCGCAGCCGGGCCACAACGAGCAGGCAGACTCGACTGACCCGCGCGCGGAGGCTCGCTTTAAATCGGTGGCCGCCGACCTTGAGAACGAAACCGCTATCGAAGGAGGCAGTGACGGCAGTGAGGGAACTTCGACACTAGGCCAGCCAGAGACGGTCGGCGTGGGTTCTGCCGCATACCAGATCCAGGGCGACGATGAGGGGATGCACGGCGACGAGGTGGCTCCAGCCGACATCGACCTACGGGACTGACGGGCTGGGATGGGAGTATTGAGGGAGCGGGGATGAGAGACCAGTATTTCGGGTATGAGCCAACTCCCACCATGACCCATGGGTTTTTTGCCGGAGGCACCGACGACTACGTCAAGGACCCGAGCCCATCCTATTCGCCCACCCAGTGGGACAGGCTCGACATCGAGCAGATGTGGGAATATGTCCGCCACGAGAGCGATGAGCACACCGTCGCTCTGGCTGAGGCTTGGCGCCGCGCCAGCGTCCTACTGCAGGCCACGCGGGAAAGTCTGAAACGGCACGCCGATGGGCTGGCGGCGAAGTGGCAGTCGCCCGCGGGTCACTACTTTATGACCAAGGTGGGTGCGGCCCTCCACTCGTTGGACGAGTGGAGGGAGGTTGCCGACCGGCACGTCAACGGCTTGGAGCAGATCGCGAATAAGATCGAACAGACGCAGAAAGACATGCGCGTGCTCTGGCTGGAATACCAGGACGAGCAGCAGCACCAAACTCATAAACGCAAGGCCGACGAAGGAGTTCAGGTCAGCGACATCTTTGGCTTGAACAACGGTAAGTCGTTCGAGGAGGTGCGGCGGGATTTCCATGAACGCGCCAAGAACGTCGTCAAGCCGCTGGCTGAGCTGTATATGGACGTTTCCTATGCAAACATCTATCGCGGCGGCCAGTACCGAGGACCAACAGCTATAGCCGAGATCAACCTCGGGCAGCTTTCGCTGCCCGCTCGGCCGAACGCACCGACCGGGCTGCAGGCGCCCGCACCGACCTTGCCCGGTGGCCAGCCGGAGCTACCCGACCACCTCGACGTGACACAGCCCTCCCCACCCGAGTTGTCCGACGGCGTCGGGCTCGCCGGCGGCACCGTGACCGCGCCACCTCCGACGCTCGGGCCCCCGCCGGCCACACCACCGCTCTCCACCCCGCCTACACCTGCCCCCCCAACGGTAATACCGGGCGTGAGCGGCCCGACGAACCCTCGACCGACCATGCCGACCACCACCAACCGACCCAGCACTCCCCGCCCCACGCTGCCGGGAGCCAGCAACCCCGGTGCCCACGGCCCCGCACCCCAACGGCCCACTCCTCCCAGCACCAGTACCCCCAACCCGACCCATCGGGGTCCCGCAGGGTCCCGCCCCACTCTGCCCGGCAACACCGGCACCCCGGGACCGCACAGCCCCCACCCCGGACAGTCCCGCACACAATCCGCTAAACCGACACCGCCACCGTCGCCCACTCTCAACGGCAAGCACGGCGCCAGCCCACACAGCAGCCTGCCAAGCGTCGGTCAGCCCATCCCACCAGCCACCAACCGCCCCACCCCGTCAACCGGCAGCGGCACCCGGGGCGGCGGACCCCTCACCGGCCGGAAGGCAGCCGGCGGTCCCCGAACGGCGCCCAGCACCGTACCCGCACCATCACTGGGCGGCCGTCGGGGCACCCCGCCCCACCGCACCGGGGCACGACAAGCCGGGGACGAGACCCAAAACTGGCGATACGGCGAAGGTGACAACGAGCTCTGGACCACGGAGCCACCCCCGGCCGGCACCATCGCCACGCCGACCGAGCAACGGCCACGCCACCACGGAAGAACTCTCGGCCAGAGCTAACCCGGAACGGGCTGATCACCCCACCACGGGTGACCGGCCCATACCATGTGACAACCACCAAACCGGCCGCGGAACAGCCACAGAGGAGGTAACGCGAATGCGCCTCGCCCCCCGCCCGGTAGCCACGATCGCCACCGCGGCACTCGGTGCCATGGTGGCCCTCGGCGCATCAGTCCTACCGGCATCCGCCGCTGACCGGAAAGACGCCTGGCACCTCGATGCCCTCGAGCTAACCGAGCTGCACAAAATAGCCCAGGGCGAGGGAATCACCGTCGCGGTCATCGACTCTGGCGTAGACGCCAGCCACCCAGACCTGAAAAACAACGTGCTACCCGGCGAAGATGTCTACGACGACGAGTCCAAAGGACACGAGGACCGCACCGGGCACGGCACCGCGATGGCCTCCCTCATCGCCGGCCACGGACACGGCCCCGACGGCCGCGACGGAGTTCTCGGCGTCGCTCCCAAAGCCAAAATCCTGCCCGTCACCGTGGCGAGCATGGGGCAAAGAAGCGGAAGTGTGCCGTTCATCGAGCCGGGCGGGGTCGCGACCGCAATCAACTGGGCGGTCGACCAGGGCGCAGACGTCATCAACGTCTCCCTGCATGGCACGCACAGCGACGCGCTCAACCAGGCGGTGGAGCGGGCCTATCAGAACGACGTGGTCGTCGTCGCCGGCATCGGTAACCGGCAAAACGCGGTCATCGGCAACCCGGCCCGACACGAGGCCTCGCTCGCGGTCGCCGGCACCGACCGCGACGGCGAACCCAGCCGCGAAGGCTCACTCCCAGCCGGGGAGATCCACCTCGCCGCACCCGCCCAAGACCTCTACCAAGCAGTACCCGGCGGGGGATACGCAACGGTCACCGGAAACAGCGGCGCCACCGCCCTCGTCTCCGGCGCCGTCGCCCTGGTGAAGTCGAAATACCCAAACCTCAGCTCACTGGACCTGTTCAAACGAATGGTCGAGACCACCCGCGACGCTGGCAAACCCGGCAAGGACCTCGACTACGGCTGGGGCCAGCTCGACCTACGCGCGGCCCTCACCGGCGAACCAGACGGCCGCGCCACCCGCACCGAGGCCCCCCGAGAACCCGAAATCAACCCGACCCTCGCCCGCGCCCGCGCGTACGACCCAGAACCGATGAACAAAACTCTCGAGATGGTGCTCTCGATCGTGATCGTTCTCGTTGCCCTCGGGCTGATCACGACGCCGGTGCTGCTCCTGCTGCGATACCGACGCCGACGGCGGCGACAGGCCGAAACACCAGTGATGGAGACCGCAGCGGCACCCCAGGCACCCGCCGCCACACCACCGGCCCAGCCCACGGACGACGCCCACTGGCGCCGCCCCGACTAACCCGGGATCAGGAACCAGCCGGAAGCCAACGCCCGGAAGCCGCGTCGAAACACGCCAACAGCTCGTCGCGGCCATCCCGGTGCAGGCAGTGCAGACCCGTCCCGTCCGGAACGACCAGCGACTCCATCCGCGGCTGGCCCCGCCCCCACGCTTCGGGCGTCGCCTCATCCGGATCCCACCGCAGCACAGCCGCCCACTCGTCGGACTCCACGAACGGCGAATTCTCGCCCAGCAGACCGAGCCGGCGGTAGAGCCGGGCCGGGGTATCCCGGCCCGGCCCGGCCCAGGCATGTACCAGACCGGCGGCCCGCTGGTAGCCGTCTTCCAGATAGGAAGACAAGTACCGGTGTGGAATCACCAGCTGCAGGCGGATCGGTAGGTCCTGGTCGGGTTCAGCAACAGCGTCGTCCGCGTCCGGCGCGTTCCGCGGCGCCGGCACACCCGGTGCTGCCGGAGTCGTGACGGGGGGCTCCCGCCGCTGACGCTCCTCCTCGGTGGCATCGGTAACCACCTGCCGAAGCTGGCCGAGCCAGTCGTGCAGGGTCCGCAGGGCCGCACCGGGTAGTGTCGCCACCAGCGGCGTGCCCGGGTTCAACAGGAGCTGCCACGACGGGTCCGGCCACTGCTCGGCCAGCCGGAGACTGCTCACGGTGATCAGGTCCTGGTCGCCGAGCGCCTGGCGCAGCCGCGCCTCGCTGGTGAAGACCGGCAGGTTGAGTTTCCCCTGCTCGTCCGGGAGGCACCACCACGGAAATCCGGGGTCGGACAGGTCCCGTGACTCGGACCCGCCCGGCCGGATCGGTAGCAGCAGTTCCACGCGGAGCAGCGCCGCCGTCAGGGTGTCCGGATTCTGCTGGTCGATCGCGTGGCGCAGCTCCCGCTCCGCCTCCAGGGCGGGTCCCGCGGTTACCCGCAGCTCGTCCGCGGTGACGTGAACCCCGATCGGCAGACCGGCGTTGACCGCGAGTAGCCAGCTGTCGTCCGGCCAGTCGGTGGCCAGGTCTTGAAGGCTGAGGGCGCGATAGTTCACTGATTGGCCGGGCAGGCAGGCGGCGACCGCCTCGGGGGAGGTGAACGCGATGACGTGGGTTTCCCCGTCATAGCGGCCCGTCGGCCACACCATCGGTGCCGCGCCGGCGGTCGCCTGCGGCGACACCGGCAGCAGTAGTGGGCCGGCAGCCAGTGCCACCAGGAACGTCTCCCGCTCTCCGGCCTCGGCGGCGGCCAGCAGCCGCTCCTCCAGCGACGTCGCCGGTCGCCAGTCGGCTACCACGTGCCGTCCGCACGTACCCGGTGGGGCTGTCGACCCAGCACCAGCGTGGTGATCGCCTCGTCGAGGTTCGCGCCGAGGAACCAGTCGCCGCAGTGGTCCAGCACGAACACCCGCCCGGGTTCGTCAACCGCCAGGATGCCGGTGCCGTCGCCCTCCTCGCCGAGCGGGGTGAGCGGCGCCCCGATCACTGCGGCAACCTCGGCGAGGGTGCCCACCGAGCGGCCGACCAGAAACGGATCCAGGTGGAAGGTGCTGGGCGCGATCTGTTCTCCGTCGCCCTGCGGGCGGACCAGCAGGCCACCGAACTCGGCGTACGCCTCGACCGCGGACCGGACGATGGTGTGTTGCCGGCCGTCCGGCATGGCGTCGGCGGCAAGCCGCAGCGCCCACTGCTGAGCCCGGTCGTCATCCCGGCGGCCCGGAACCCAGCCGGCGGCCTGCAGCACCTCGGCGACCAGGGGTGGGAAGCGGTCGTTCATGCCAGCCCTTCCACTCCGAACCAGTCAAGCAGGGCCGCGCACGACCGGCAGGGGGGCTGTTGCTCGTCGTCGCGGGGGTCGCCCTCCTCCCGGATGCGGGTAACCCATATGTTCGCCCCCCGCAGCAGGGATCGGGCCTGGGTCGGGCTGATCGACCCACCTTCGGCCTCGGCCTCGTAGAGCCGGTCGGAGAGGAGCACGGCCTCGGCGCAGGAGCCGGCGAAGCGTTCCCGCTGACTGCTCGGCAGCTCGTCCAGGAACCGCCGGATCATCGGGTGCAGGTGGGGCTCAAGGTCACCGCGAACCGAGGTATGCGTGTGGATGGTCCCATTGAACAGCAGTGCGCCCGCGGTGAGCGGCAACATGCGAAGTGTGGCCATCGTTCCTCCCGCTCCTTGCTTCTTGGTGCGACACCGAGGCGTCTTGGTGCGGCACCGAGCCTAGCGGCCAACCCGATCGCGGCGTGCCCTGCCGTTCCTGAGCACTCGCCACTCGTCGCGTGGGCGGCACCCCGGTCTCGCTGCACCGACACCCACTACCGGGCAGGAGGCGCCTTCCGCCCTTCGCCACGGGGCCCCGCCAGGTCGAGCGCCTGGGATATCGTTCGACGTAACCCCTTCTGCCGATGCACGAAGCCCGGAGCCATGACGCGTGCCCTTCTCGTCTCCCCGGATCAGCCCGGCGCGTATCCATCCATCGGGGACGCGCTCGCGGCGGTGGACACCGACGCCGTGATCTCCGTCAGCCAGGGCACCTACCACGAGGCGTTGTTCATCAACGACTATGCCGTCACCATCGTCGCCGCGCAGGGCGCCGGCACCGTGACCGTTGACGCGTCCTGCGGGGAGTACCCCACGGTCTCGGCCAACTCGGGTCGCCTGGAGCTGCGGGATCTGGTCCTCAAGGCCGGCGACGCTCCGGGCGTCGCGGTCGAACGGGCGCAGCTTGTGCTGACCAACTGCGAGCTGAGCGCCGGTTTCGGCCCGGCGATCTCGGTGTCCCGCGGGTCGGAGTTCAGCGTGACCGGCTGTCGGGTCAATGGCGCCCGCTACGGCCTCGTCATTGACGACGCTGACGGCACTGTGGAGGGGTGTGAGTTCAGCGACCTGAGCGAGGACGGCATCATCGTTCGGATCGGGGCATCGCCGACGATCCGCGCCAGCACGATCACCCGCTGCGGCAACCGCGGCATCTATGTCTACCAGTATGGCCGTCCGACCATCGAGGCCTGCGACATCTCCCAGACCGGTCACGCCGGCGTCGCCGTGGCGCACCAGTGCGCTCCGGTGCTACGGCGCTGTCGAATTCGGGACACCCGGGGGCCAGCTGTCTCCTTCGGCCGCGGCTGCCAGGGCATGGTGGAGGAGTGCACCACCGAGAACACCGCGCTACCGGCGATCGAGGTGGGGGCCGACGCCACGCCCACCATCGTGGAGGGCTCCACCAGCCGGCGTACGACCTTCGGGGCGGAGGCGGCGCAGGCCGGGCAGGCGCCGGACACCGAACGCACCGAGCAGCTCCTGGCTGAACTGGAGGCCATGGTCGGTCTGGAGGCGGTGAAGGAGCAGGTACACGCGCTGATCGACGAGATTCAGGTGAACGGGTGGCGACGCGCCGCTGGGCTACCGGTCGGCACGGCCAGCCACCACCTTATTTTCGCGGGCACGCCGGGCACCGGTAAGACCACAGTGGCCCGCATCTACGGCGAGCTGCTGGCGGCGCTCGGCACGCTGCCGGGCGGGGCCTTCCGGGAGGTGTCCCGGCGGGACCTCGTCGGCCAGTACCTGGGCCACACGGCGGAGAAGACTGCCGCGGCGTTCGAGGCAGCCCGGGGCGGGGTGCTCTTCATCGACGAGGCCTACACCCTTTCCCGCTCCTTCGGCAGCGGCGGTGACTTCGGCCAGGAAGCCATCGACACGCTGGTCAAGCTAATGGAGGACCACCGCGAACAGGTGGCTGTCATCGCCGCCGGCTACACCGGGGAGATGCGCCAGTTCCTCGACGCGAACCCGGGTCTCGCCTCCCGCTTCGCCAAGACCATCGAGTTCGGCAACTACAGCCCGGAGCAGCTGGCCGTCATCGTGGAGCGGATCGCCGGCGGTGACGAGTACCTGCTCGCCGAGGGCGCCGCCGAGCTGGTCCGGGCGCATTTCGCCACCATCGAACGAGACCAGAACTTCGGCAACGCCCGCGAGGCCCGCACACTCTTCGAACGCGTACGCAAGGCCCAGGCGCAGCGGCTGCGCCAGTCTGGTCAGCGCCCCGACCTGGACGAGCTGCGTACGGTGACGGTGGCCGACATCCGCGTCGCGATCGGTAACTGAGTGGTAGCGGCCCAGCTGAGGAGGACGTGAGGTGACTCATCCGGGTGCGGCACGGCCGGGTGAACCGGGTTGGCAGCACCACCCGGATGCGGCCGCCCAGCCGGCCCAGCAAGCGCCACCCGAGCAACGGGGTGCTGCAGGGCAGCAGGCCGGTGGGCCGGCGCCCGCGCGGCCGCTGAGCCAGGCGGACAGTGGGCCCGGTCACGCCTGGGCCGCGCAGCGTGCACAGGGTCGGGCGGCGACCAGCACCGTCTACGGCGCACGGGGAACAGAGACATCACCACCCAACCCGACAGCGCAGGCCAACCCGGCGGCGCAGGCCACCGCGGCGGCACAGGCCACTGCGGCGGCACCGTCGGAGGCCGCCATGACGGCCGCGTCGCCGGCAGCCCCCGCCTCGTCCGCCACCGCCACCGGGGCACCACCCACGGCCGACGTCCCGGCCGCCATGCGGGTGCGACCATATCGGCTTCCACTTCGGATCGGTGGGATCACCGTTTTCCAGCTGGTCGCGTGGCAGTTCGGGGTCGCGGCGGTACTCGCCGCCACACAGCACAGTGCAGCGCTGACCGCCGTGATCGCCGTCGTGGCGGTGGTGGTGCTCGCCCCGACAGCGATCCGGTTCCGTGGCCGCTGGCTGCACCAGTGGGTCTCGGTCTGGTGGGGTTTCCGGAGGCGACACCGGCAGCTGACCGCGGGCGACCCGGACCCGGCCCGGCAGCTCCTGGCCCAACTGGGGTGCGGCGTGGAGCTGGAGAGCGTCGAGATCGACGACCAGCCGGCGGTGTTGCTGACCCACCCGGCTGGGCTGAGCGTCGTCTTCGATGTCGACCCCACCGAGGGTGCCCTGCTGATGAGCGCTCCGCAGGCCCTGCCCTCCCCCGCTGCGCTCCTGCCACCGGCAGATGCGAAGGCACCGCCGGTGGTGGTGCAGCTGCTCATCCAGGTGACCCCGACACCGCGTGCCCGCCCCGGCGCGGCGGCGGTGGACCGGGCGTACCGAGAACTGACCAATGGGGACGTGCCGGCCAGTCGGCAGGCGTGGGTGGTGCTCCAGGCGGCGCGAACCCCCGACTTCCACGCCGATCGCGACCTACTCCCGACGCTGACCGGGGTGATTCGGCGGACCCGACGGCTGCTGCGGCAGGAGCGGGTGGCGGCGCGGATGCTCAACCGGGACGAGGTGCTCGCCGCCGTCACCACCCTCACCCACCTGGCCCGCGTAGCGCCGGGCGCCGGCGAGCAACCACTCGCCCGCGAGTCTTGGCGGGCCTGGTCGACCGCGGGCGCCCGGCAGAGCTGCCACCGGCTGCTGGACTGGCCCAGCCGGCAATGGGAGATCGACGCGCTGCTGCGGGGACTCCCCGCCGCCGGGGGCGTGGTGTCGATCGCCGTCAGCCGGGCGGACGGCGACGACCTCGCCATGGAGGCGGCCTTCCGGCTGTTGAGCAGCGGGCCGGACGGTCTGGCCGCCTCCGACCAGGCCCTGCACGAGGCGATCCGCCGCCACGGCGGTCGGCTGCAACGACTCGACGGCGAGCACGCCCACGGGGTGGCCGCCACGCTCCCGCTCGGAGGTTTCCTGCGGTGAAGAGTGTCGCTTTCCCGGACAGTCGGATGGGGTTGCACCGCACCGACGCCGCATCCGTTGGCGGCCTGCGCCTGGTCGCTGGCGGCGGTGGCCTGGTCGTCGGTCGCAACCGACAGCAGGAGCCGGTGGGGCTGCGCCTCTTCCGGGCCGAACCGACCCGGCTGATGCTGACCGGCGGCGTCCGCAGCGCCCAGCTGATCGCCTTCCGCGCCATCGCACTCGGCGCCCGGCTCTTCATCCAGACCCGACGCGAGCGGGAGTGGGATACCTTCCTGCGGCGCTGCGTCATCGGCCGGGAAATCGCCTCGTTCCTGCCGCCGGGTATCCCGCCACCGGCCGCGGCCAACCCGACCGAACCACAGCTCGTCGTGGTCGACACCGGCCCGGTCGCCGGCCCCGACCCGGGGCTCAGCGCGCCGTGGCGAGCCACCCTGGTGGTCCGCGACGACCTGGCCGGCTGGGACTCCGCCGCCCTGGTACGCAGCGACATCGTGCTGCTCCAGCGGCTGACGGCGGCGGAGGCGGCGACGGCGGCGAGCGCGCTGGGGCTGGTGAGCGTGCAGAGCTGGTTCACCCAGTTGCACCCGGAGATGGTTGGCCTGATCACCAGGGGCAAGGTGCAGTGGGTCATGCTGAGTATGACCCACACCGAGCGCCAGTTGATCGGGTCGGTGGCCCGCGGCGGTGCCTGACCGTCCGGCCGTCCACCTCGGCGCCCCGGCGTTTCAGCGGCGCAGGTAGGCCGGCACCGCGAGTACCCGCCGGTGGCCGTCGGTGGCGACCGGCAGGTCAAGTTTGCAGAAGATGTTGCCGATGTGCTTGTTGACCGCTGCGTCCGTGACGTGTAGCTGCCGGCCGATCATGTCATTGGAGCGGCCCTGTGCCATCAACGCGAGCACCTCGAGCTCACGGGCGGTCACCCGGCGCCTTGAATCGGAGCGGCGGCCCATCAGCTGACGGATCACCATCAGGGCCAGCTCCCGCCAGGTCGCCGGCTCCGTCAGCCGGGTACGTAGCCAGGCGCGCGGCCCCTGGCCCGCCGGTGGTCGGTGCGGGGTTTGGGAGTCCGTCCAGGTCGACCAGCTGCAGCCGCCAGCGTTCCAGGCGGGCGAAGGGCAGCCCCATCAACGCGGCGGCCAGCAGCAGTGCGGCCCCGACGACCACGACGACGGTGAGGAGGCCGACGCTGACCGCCACCACGAAGAGGCACATCGACGCCGAAGAGTTCGCGCGGCAGGACTACCTCACCGACGCCGAACTGACCGACAGCCTGGCGGGCGTGCTCACGGTGGTCGCGGTCGGCTACAGCGGGCTGGCGGTGGCCAACAGCATGGCCCTGGCGGCGGTGGGGCGGCGCGGCGACCTCGCCGTACTGAGGTCGGCCGGGGGCACCCGGCGACAGCTGCTCGGGGTAGCGGTCGGCGAGACCGGGCTACTGATGATCATCGGCTCGGTGCTGGGTCTGCTCGCCACCGTGCTGCCGCTGGCCGGTGTCGCCTCGGGCCTCGGCGCCGAGACCGCGACCCGCGTGTCCGTGCAGCTCGGTGGCGCGGCGGCGGCCGGGGCGGTCCTCAGCACCCTGGCCCTGGCGACGGCCGCGAGCGCCTTCGTGTCCTGGCGCCAGCTGCGTGCGCGGAGCACCTGAGCGTGGCCCGCGACCGGTGCGCCGGTCGCGGGCCACGTCGTACGGGCCGTGGCGGGCCTCCTACCGGGTGGATCCGGTAGGACGGGTGGGGCAGGTGTTCGGGTGGGTCAGGCGTTCGCCCAGACCCGCGCCATCCACTCCTCCACCTCGTGGGAGGTCCGCGGCATCGCCGCGGAGAGGTTTTCGCAGCCGTCCTCGGTCACCAGCACGTCGTCCTCGATCCGCACGCCGTTGCCGCGGAACTCCGCCGGCACCCGCAGGTCGTCGGACTTGAAGTAGAGGCCCGGCTCCACGGTGAGGATCATGCCCGGCTGCAACTCGCTGTCCATGTACTTCTCGCGCAGCATCAGCTGGCAGTCGTGCACGTCCAAGCCCAGGTGGTGCGAGGTGCCGTGGACCATCCAGCGGCGGTGCCAGCCACCCTTCTCGCGGTCCAGGGTCTGCTCCAGGGTGACCCCCTCGGGCAGCAGCCCCCACTCGTGCAGGATTCGGGCGATCACCGCGTTCGCCGCGGCGTGGATGTCGCTGAACTTGTTGCCCGGCTTCACCGCGGCCAGCCCGGCCTGCTGCGCCTCGTAGACGGCGTCGTAGATCCGGCGCTGCACATCGGTGAAGCGACCGGTAACCGGCAGGGTACGGGTGATGTCGGCGGTGAAGAGCGAGTCGATCTCGATCCCGCAGTCGATCAGGATCAGGTCGCCTTCACGAACCTCGCCGGTGTTCTTCGTCCAGTGGATCGTGTTGGCGTGGTCACCGGAGGCGCAGATCGACTCGTAGCCGACGCCGTTGCCCTCGTGCCGGGAGTAGAGGCCGAAGACGCCCTCGACCCAGCGCTCGCCCCGGCCCCTGCGGACCGCCTCGGGCAGCGAGGCGATCATCGCGTCGAAGCCCTTGTGGGTGGCGGCGACGGCCTTGCGCATCTCGCCCACCTCCCACTCATCCTTGATCAGGCGCATGGTGGAGAGGTGCCGGGCGAACTCCACGTCCGCCTCCGCCCGTTCCTGCTCCGAGCCGGTCGCGCCACCCTGGGCGCGGACGTTCTCCACCAGCTCGGTGAGGTGCGAATCGACGTCCCGGACCACCCGCAGCCGGGCGGCGGCGTCGTCCTTGGCGAGGTCGTCGGCGAGCGAGTCGATGTGCCGCGCGGTGATGCCCAGCTCCGACTCCCGGTCGGCGATGCTCGGGCGCGGACCCACCCAGAACTCGCCACGACGGGAGTCGGCGTAGAACTCCTCGCTGTCTCGCGGGGCCAGCGGCCGGAAGTAGAGGATGGCGTGGTGGCCACCGCCCGGCTTCGGGTCGAGCACCAGGACGCTGTCCGGGTCGGTGTGCGCGCCGAGGCCGGAGAGGTGGGCGAAGGCGGTGTGCGGCCGGAACGGGTAGTCGGTGTCGTTGCTGCGCACCTTCAGACCGCCGGCCGGGATGACGAGCCGCTCGCCGGGGAACTGCTGCGACAGCGCGCTCCGGCGCCGGGCGGCGTGGTCGGCCACGGCGGCGCGGGGGGTGGGCTCCCGGTCGGGGTTGGCCCATCCGGAGCCGATGAATTCACGGAACTCGTTGCTGCTGGGAATGCCGCGGTGGCTGGCCTTCGCCTGCTTCTCGCTCGTCATGCCGACACATCCTGCCAGATCGGGTCATCGGCACCGACCCACGGTTTGCCGCACGTGGTAAGTGGTCGATGGGCTGTGGCACCTTTCCAGGTGCCGTGCCCGTCGGCGGTGCCGGCCTCCCGGCACCGAATTCGGCCGCCTCGCAGCAACGGACTCAGCCCGCCTCCCGGCAGCGGACCAGGAAGGATCGCTCAAAAACGATCACCGGCTCTCCGGTCGCTTTCGTGCCCGTTGTCTCCACCGTCACGATCCCGTTGCCGGGACGGGACCGCGACAGTCGCTTCTGCAGGATCCGGCTCGTCGCGTAGAGGGTGTCCCCGACGAAGACGGGCTCCTTGAGCCGCACCTTGTCCCAGCCCAGATTGGCCACGGCGCGCGCGGAGAGCGCCTGCACGGTCATCCCGCCGATCAGGCAGAGGGTGATGCCGCTGTTGACCAGGACCCGGCCGTACTCGGCGCCGGCGGCGTAGTGCTGATCGAAGTGCAGCGGATGCTGGTTCATCGTCAACAGCGTCAACCAGGTGTTGTCGGCTTCGGAGAGGGTGCGTCCCGGCCAGTGCCGGATCACCATCCCGGGTGCGAAGTCCTCGTAGTCCCCACCGTGCTCTTCGACGTACTCGTGGTCATTGACTCGGCGTAGCGTCATCTGCTGTCTCCGACGTCTCGGGTGGATAGGGTCAGAACGCCACCATGGCGTTGTCCGCCCCGGCGGCCGAGCCCCGGGCGTTGACGATTCCGGCCGCGCCATCGGTGCGGTAGCGGCACCACAGCCCCGCCGGCCGACCACCGAACAGCAGCGGCCCCAGCACCGGGGCGACATCGGCGTCGTGGGGTTCGTCGGTGCCATCTGCCAGCAGCGCCACCCGGCAGGTCTGGGGCGGCACGAACTCCTGCACGATGCTGGTGCCGTCGGCCCCGGCCGCCACCGCGGTCTCCCACTCCGCGGCAGTCACCTCTGGTCCGATCACCACCTGCTTGCCGCAGTCCCCCAGCGCCTCCTTGAGCACCAGCCGCTCGCGGTTGCGCAACACGTACGGCAGCAGGTCAACCTGCTCGCCCGCGCGTTCGGTCCGTCGCTCGGAGAGCACCCGGGTCCAGGGCAAGTACCGGCTGACCAGAGACCGCTCGGCCGTGGTCATCCAGGGCCGCCCCTCCGAGAGCAGGCCCATGGTCAGTTTGCTGTGCAGGAAGGTGGCGGTCTGGGTACCCACCAGCAGGGTGCCGTGGTCCAGGGCCTCCTGCACCTCGGCCGTGGGGACGCCGGCGTCAATCCAGTCCGGGATGGTGAAGTTGCGCAGCCCGATCGGGTAACGCCGCCCCGGCGGGCAGTCCCACGCCTCGTGCAGCTCCTCCGGCTCGAAGAACCGGGTGGAAAGCCCCCGGCTGCGGTGATACTCGGCCTCAACCTCGAAGTAGTAGCTGGTAACTCCCGGGACCCGGGCACTGCCGACGAGGGCCACCCGGGGCGCCACCCCCAGCTCCGCGCCGAGCGAGCGAAACATCTCGGCGCGCACGGCGAACGGGTCCGGCGAGTGGTACGGCAGGCGGCCGTCCCCGTCGGCGTAGAGCTCACGCCACACGTCCAGGCGGCGCTGCGTCTCCACCGCACCGGCGAGCGCGCCACTGACGTTGAACTCCACGAATCGCAGCCCGTCCGGGCCGACTACCGCGTCCGGCCGGGCCACCCAGTCCGCGTACCGCTCGTCGAGGAGGGGGTCGCGCAGCCAGAGCTGGTCCTCGCTGGCCGGCATCCGGTAGACCCCCAGCCGCTCCCGAAAGGTGGGCGCGGTCTCCAGGGCGGTCCGGCGCAGCAGCCCCACCAGGACACCGGACACCCGGAACAGCTCCGCGTACGAAGCCCGAGGGATGGTGATCGGCGCGGCCGGCAGCACCGGCTGGTACGGCCAGCCGGTGTCCTGCAGCACGCGGCGCAGCCGGTACCGGAGCAGCTCCGCCGGCGCGGCCGGCGCCAGCCGTTGATCGCCGAACCACGGGTGTCCCGTCGTGGCGACCGGTTCAACCCCGCGCATCCGACTCCCCCACCGCGTCCGGCAGCGGCATCGCTTCGTGGAGCGCGAGGGCCGCAGCGGTGTCCTCAATGGCCATACCGACCGTGCGTAGCACCGAGTTCCGGCCACCGAACTCGACCTCGCCGCCGATCAGACGGCCCAGTTCCCGCAGTTCGTCGGCGACGAGCAGACCAGCGGCGAGGGCGGCCCGAACCTCGCCCGCACCGTCCACCGCGGCGGCCTGGTCCTCGACCACGATCACCGCGTCTCCCAGCAGGGCCGGGTCCACCTCGATCGCGTCCGGGTGGGTGCCGCCGACCACGTTCAGGTGCGCCCCGCGCGCCACCCAGTCCGCCGCCACCACCGGCGTGCTGTCGCTGGTGGAGGTAGCCGTGCAGATGATCGGCGCGTCCGCGACGGCGGTCTGCGCGCTGTCGCAGACCCGCACCCGGATCGACGTCGTCGCCCGCACCTCCTCGGCGAGCTTCTCCGCACCGGCCCGGGTGCGCGAGAAGATCCGCAGGGTCTTGATCGGACGTACCGCCGCCACCGCTCGGATGAGGGCGCGGGCCTGCACTCCGGCACCGACCACGGCGAGGTCGTCGGCGGTCGCCGCGGTGCAGAAACGAGTGGCCAGGGCCGCCACCGCCCCGGTCCGTACAGCGGTCAGCTCGGCGCCGTCCAGCAGCGCGGTGATCCGCCCGGTCTCCAGGTCGGTGAGGGCGACGACTCCGTGGATCAGCGGCAGCCCCCGACCGGGGTTGTCGGGGGTCAGGGTGGTGACCTTGACACTGCCGACCCCACGCCGTTCCCAGACCGCCGGACTCACCAGCAGCACCCGCTGCTCGCCGTGCTCCACCACCGTACGGGCCGGGGAGCGGGTCCGGCCGGTGGCCAGGTCCACGAACATCTCGCCGAGTACGTCGATCACCTGGGTCATCCGCCGTGCGCCCGCCATGTCGGCGCCGGTGACCATCGCCGTCGCGGTCATCCGGCGCCACCGAATCGGGCTTCCCACGCATCCTGACGCGCCACGGTGGCGTGGGCCATCCGGGCGAACGGTGGGCCCACCATGCTGCCGTCCAGTACGGCGATGCCGCCGTTGGCACTGCCGACCGCCGAGACCACCCGACGGGCCAGCCGCACCTCGTTGTCCTGGGGACGCAGGGCCTGGTTGATCGTGGCCAGTTCGCTGGGGTGCACCGTCGCCTTGCCGTGAAAGCCGAGAGCCCGCACCCGCACGGTCTCCTCCGCCAACACGGCCGGCTCGGAGAGCCGGAAGTTGGCGGTGTCGACACAGGCCGTACCGTGCCGCGCGCAGGCCATCGCCATGGCCTGCCGGGCGGCGAGCATCGCCGCCCAGGTGATTTCGACGTTGAGCGTGGCGGCCAGATCGGCCGAGCCCAGCACCAGCCCATCGGCCGCCTCGGCGATGGCGTCGATCTCGGTGACCGCCTCGACGGTCTCCACCGTCACATAGATCTCCGGCTGGGCGCCGGCCGAGGCCAGGATCCGCCGCAGCAGGGTGACCTCGGCCGCGGAGGTAACCATGGTCATCACGACGATTCCGGGCCGCACCGGGCTCTCCGCGAGCAGCAGCAGGTCGTGTACGGCCTCGACGCTGCCCAGCTCGTTGATGCGGACGGCGACGTTGGTCGGCCGGGGGGCCTTGTCCAACGCGTCCCGGCAGACCACCCGCGCGGCCGGTTTCTCCGTCGGCGGGACGGAGTCCTCCAGGTCGATCAGGTGCACGTCCGCGTCGTACGACCAGGCGTTCACGACCCGGTCCAGGGACAGCGCCGGGGTGTAGAGGATGCTGCGCGGGATGGCGCGCACGGTGGCGCTCATCGGACGACCGGTCCGTCGAGCGGGGCGGCCGGACGCGCCCCGGCCTGCACCAGGACCGCGCAGAGCCGCCGGATCTGCTCCTCTGTCTGGCCGGCGCGCAGCATCACCCGCAGCCCGGCGGTGCCCCGGGCAACGATCGGGAAGAACACCGGCGAGGTGTAGAAGCCGGCGGTGAAGACCTGCTGGGCGGCGGCAACGACCGTGTCGTCGCTCATCGGCACCAACCGGATCGGGTACGACTCGCCGGACTGCGCGGTGTCGAGCAGCGAGTCGAACAACGCGATGTTGGCGCGGAGCCGCCCCTGGAGCTGGTTCAGCTCCTCGGTGCGGTGAATCTCCGCGGAGGCGAGCGCGGCGCCGACGGCGGCGGCGTTCATCTTCTGCGAGTAGCCCAGCGGGCCGGCGAAGCGTTCGACGAGCCGACGCGTCTCGTGTGGGTAGCCGTCGAGCAGGACCGCCGTGCCGCCCGCGCCGAAGCCCTTGCTCAGCGTGGCGACGGTGATGGTGCGCTGGTCGAGGAGGGGCGCGTGGGTCCGCACGTAGCCGATCCCCCGCTGCCCGTATGCCGACAGCGAGTGCGAGTCGTCGTAGAAGACCAGCATGTTGTATTTGTCCTGCAGGTCGGCGAGCTCCTTGACCGGGGCGTAGCCGCCGAGGCTGTCGGCGCCGTCCACCACGTAGCAGACCCGCTCGTAGGTGCGGCACATGTCTTCGAGGTAGTCGAGGTCGTGGTGTTTGCAGGTAACCACCTCGGACTCGTCGGCGCAGCTCGGCTTGGCGTTGGCCAGCGACACGTGGGCGTTCTTGTCGAAGACCATCAGCGGCCGGGTGCCGTTGCCGAGGTGACCGGAGGCGATCAGCGGTAGCAGGCCGGTGCTCGCCGCCGCGGTGGAGACCGCGCTGATCACCATAGCGCCGAAGAGTTCACCGAGTGACTCCTCCAGCTCCAGCAGCACCGGCGTCTGCACCCGGGTGCGCGGAATGCAGTGGTCCAGCACGTTGAACCGGCGGAGCGCTGCGACCGCGCCGTCGATGACCTTCGGGTGGGTGTCGAGGTCCAGATAGGAGCAGACGGTGAAGTTCACGAACTGGTGGCCGTCGGCCATGGTGAACATCCCGTCGGCGAGGTCACCGACGATGCCGGCGACCCCGTTCGCCTCGGACATGTTCCAGAAGGTGTTGCCGATGCCGATGAGCTTGTCGTTGTTGCGGTAGCGGTGCGTGGGGGTGATGGTCTTGCGGTCGCTCACGAGTTCACCTCGGTGGGCTGGTAGCTGTAGACGCCCTTGAATCGCCGGTAGGCGTACGTGTAGAGGGCGACGCCCAGCACATGTGGCCGGCGCAGAATCTTCTTCGACTTCAACCAGAAGTTGACATTGATGTTGATGGGGTCGAGGGATTCGGCCTGGTGCCACCAGCCGAGCGGTAGGTAGAGCATGTGGCCGGGTTCGAGGACGAAGTCGCGGCGCTGGGCGAGCTTCGGCGCCACTCTCGGAAAGCGCCCCAGGTCGACGTTGTCGAGGTCGAACACGTGGGACTTGTCCCCGAACCCGCGCAGCACCGACCGGGGGTAGTAGTCGCGGGACCCGGGCGGTGCGATGACGAACCGCTTGCGGCCCTCCAGCGCGATGTTGAAGTTCTCAAACTCGTCGAAGTGATTCTTGGTGAAGACACCACGGTGGCTGATCCAGAGGTTGGCCGCGTACAACGAGCTGCCGTAGCCGAAGAACCCCTCGGCGTCGAAGCCGATCACGGCGTTGACGTCGGCCGGGCTGTTCCGGATGTTCGACACCACTCGGTGCCAGGTGTCGGACTCGGTCAGGTGGCGCTCGTCGGCGAAGAAGTCCCGCAGGGTGATGTCCCGGGTCTCCCAGCGTCCGGGGTGGTGCTTGTCGCCCGGTTCGGTGAAGAGGGTGACGGTCATGTCGGCCAGCCGAGCCGCCACCCCCTCGCGCCCGAGCCCGCGCACGCTCTCCGGCAGTGAGATCACCGTCGGCACGTCGGCCCTGAAGAGGCCGCCGGGGCCGAGCGCCTGGAACTCCTCGAACGTCATGCGGGCGACTGGTACGCCAGCCTCCTGCGGAACCGTCACGATCCGTCCTCCGTCTTCTACCACTGGGAGCCCCAACGGACCTGCCGCAGGAGCATCCCAAAGTGACGCATTCAGGACACCCTACCGACCAATATGGACCTTGTGAACGTTGGTAACCGATCCACTTCATACAGTTACTGACTAGGGCGAGGGCGGCGACCGACGGTAGAACCACGGTACGCGTCGCCGCCGAGGCCGAGGCGCGCACTCCGCCGGCGGCCCACCACGAGGCGGCAACGGTGGAGGGCTGGACCGGCCAGGCCCACACCGCCGCAAGCACGACCAGGAGAGGTGGGGACGCGAAACTCCCCGGGGTGGTTCGCTGACCGGCGCCTATAGTGATGCGACGCGTTGGCCCGCCTGACCCGTCCCGTCTTTCCCGTCCCGCGGGGGGTACCTATCGTGAACGATTTCCGGCCGCCACCGATCACCCTGGACCGGGTGACGACCAGTCGAGGTGAGCTGGTGCTCCGCGAGTCGAACGGCCGCTACGAGGTCATCAGCAACGGCGTCTTCCTGATGGACACCGCGGACGGCCGGTCCGAGCGGCTGCTGGTTGACGCGGCGATGAGCAGGTGCACGGCATCGGCGCCCCGGCTGCTCATCGGCGGGCTCGGCGTCGGGTTCTCGCTGCTGCGCGCGATCGAGCACGCGCGGCTCGCCGCCGTTGACGTGGTCGAGATCGAGGCCACCGTGATCGGCTGGCACGCCCACCACCTACGCCACCTCACCGGCGCCGCGCAGACCGACCCCCGGGTACGGATCATCGAGGCGGACATCCTCGCCTGGCTGGCCAACACCGACGAGCAGTACGACGCCATCTGCCTGGACACCGACAACGGCCCGAACTGGCTGGTCTTCGAGGCCAACGCCGAGTTGTACGCCCAGCGCGGGCTGGACCTGGTGGCCGGCCGACTCCGGCCGGGGGGTGTTCTGGCGATCTGGAGCGCCAGCCGGGACGACGCCTTCGCGCAGCGGCTCCGGGAACGCTTCGGTGACCTGGAGCTGCTGGAGACGCCGACCGCCGCCGGCGCACCGGACGTCGTCTACCTGGTCCGGGCTTCGCCGGCGGCGCGGGGAGAGCCACCGGAGTCGCCGGCATGAGCGAGGTACGGCAGCACCCCGGCGGGCGCGAGCCACGGCATCACCGGCCGGTCGTTGACCCGGGCAGCGGACCCGGCCACCGTCCTCGCCCACCTCGCCGACGAGCTGGGTGGGCAAGGACGATCCAGGACCTAGGCTGGCTTCACCTTCAGCCCGGCCAGTGCCTGCGCCAGCGCCGCCTCGGCCTTGGTCAGCTTCGCGTCGCTCGCCGCCGCGTCGGTCAGGGTGGCCTCGGCCTTGTCGAGGGCGTGGGTCAGCGCCGCCCAGGTTTTCCTGGTGTACCGATCCTCGTCGAGCGAGTCCGCCTCCGCGACGGTGCGCTCGAGCGCCAGCCGGGTCCGCGGGACCAACTGCGCGTACGCCAGCCGTAGCGCCCGGGCCTGGGCGTCCACCTCGGCCACGGCCAGGACCGCGGTGATCGCGGTGCTGCGCATGCGGTGGTGCCCGCGCTTGGCCCACCGCCTCGACCCGGTGGATGTTCCACCACCCTGGGGGTCGGGTGAACGTGGTGGCACGGCCGAACTGAGGTCACCTGGTCCGGCTTACCGACTCACGCTCGGCCGCCGGCCGAGATGGATGAGGAACTCGTTCTCCTCGATGAAGGTGTCGGTGTCGCTGTACCGGGCCAGGACGGCACGAACCGCGTCGTCGAACTCATGGAGTCGGTCGCCAAAGAGTTCCGGCTCGGCGAACGTGGTGGAGTGCAGGTAGCCGAGGATGCTGTTGGCCGACCAGGTCCGGTGCACCGGTACGACGGTCTCCTCGACCTGGTTGAACGGCGAGTCGCGTAGGGCCTGAAGGTCTGGGCGGCGCTGCCCGTGGAACGTGCCACTACCCGCCCGACGTTGATCGCCGAGAAATTCTTGGATGACCGCCCGGACCGCCAGTTCCCACTCGTTGTTGGCGACCCAGAAGCTCTTGTCGGCGAAGATCGCGACGACACCGTCCGCGCTGACCTGTGCGTCCAGTTGGTGCAGGACCCTCGCCTGATCGAGCCAGTGGAACGTTCGGCAGATCGTCACCAGGTCGGCCTGCCACCCGGCTGGTGGGGTGAACTCCTCCGCGTTGGCCTCCTGGAGGCGCAGCTGGGCGTCGGCGGGTAGCCGCGGGCGGAGTGCGTTCTCGGCCGCGGTGAGCATCTCGGCGTCCGGGTCGATGCCGATGATGTCGTCGAACCGGTCCCGCAGCGCTTCCACCACGAGGCCGGTGCCGGTGCCGATGTCGAGCAGCCGCCGTGGCGATCCGGCGGGGACCGCGTCGTCCAGGACATCGGCCACCGCCGTCGGTATGTCCGGCCGGAACTGTCGGTAGAAACCGACAGTTCCATGGAATATGCTCATAACTGACTCCTCACGGCAAATGACGTAAAAACCATAGGCATGGGGCTGTTCCGGGAGCGGCGAAACGCGCCAACCCGCTCCGGCCCGCCCCGCCGGGGGCTGCGATACGGACATCCGCCACCGCGGGATTCGATCGGGCAGATCGGGGAATTCCCGGCCGGTGCCGGACGTACTGACCAGCCTGCCGTGGCCAACCGGGCCCAGCATCGCCGTATTCGGAGTGGCGGGGATCCTCACCGTGCTGGGCAGCATTCGCCTGGTCGCCCTCGGCGACACGCTCGCCGACCGCACCGGCTGGGGTGAGGCGTTCTTCGGCGCGGTCTTCATCGGGCTGGCGACATCGCTGTCCGGCATCGTGATGACCGCTGTCACCGCGGCCGCGGAGCAGCCGCAGCTCGGCTACAGCAACGCGGTCGGCGGGATCGCCGCCCAGACCACCGCGGTCGCCGTGGCCGACGCCTTCCACCGCCGGGCCAACCTGGAGCACGCCTCGGCGTCGCTGTCGAACGTACTCTTCGGGGTCCTGCTCATCGTGCTGCTCTCGCTGGCCCTGCTCGGCCGCTACGCACCCGACGTCACCGTGGCCGGTCTGCACCCCGCCTCGCTCGCCATGGTCGCCGCCTACCTCGGCGGCCTACACCTGGTCCGCCGTTCCGGAGCGAGTCCACTGTGGCGAGCCGTCGCCACCACCGAGACCCTGCCGGACATCACCCACGAGCACGGCAGCCTCGATCGGACCAGCTCCAGCCGACTCTGGGTGCGCTTCGCGGCGGTGGGCCTGCTGGTCGCGATGGGAGGATGGGCGATCGCCCGGGCCGCCGAGAGCCTGGTGCTGGGCACTGGCTTGAGCGCGGGCTTCGTCGGGGCGATCCTGATGGGCGCGGTGAACGCACTCCCGGAGACGGTTACCGCCGTCGCGGCGGTCCGCCGAGGCGCCCCGACCCTGGCCATCGCCGCCGTCCTCGGCGGCAACAGTCTGGACGCCCTCAACCTCGTGGTCGGCGACGTGGCCTACCGCGGCGGCTCGATCTACCACGCCGCGGGCGACGCCCAACTCTTCGTGACCACCAGCGCGCTGTTCATGACCGCGATCCTGTTGGGCGGCCTGCTGGTCCGACAGGCGTACGGCTGGGGGCGGCTCGGCTTCGAGGGCATCCTGTTGCTGACCAGCTACGCGGCGATGACCATCATCCTGGCCACCTGACCAAGCCCAGGATCCCGAACGAAGCTCGTCCGCGGTGGGCGACGGTGTGCCGTCCGGTGGATCCGGCCCGGATGCACGGTGCGGGTCAGCGGCTCGTCGGAACCGGCGGAGGTGGAGTGGCTGGGCTGCCCGTGTCGCGCTGCTCGCCGTGACCGGTCAGTACCAGCACGACCAGTGCCGCCACCGCGGCGGCGCGCCGCGCGATCACCACGCACCTCGACACCCCGACTCACCCCCGTTTCGCACCGCGACCTCCCCAGTTGCCGGCAACGCCGCCGTACGGCGCTGTCCTGGCAACGAGTGGACTCGACGGTGGGACACGTCCCGCCCCCACGGCGGGGGCGGGCCCGGCGACGACGGCTCTTTGCGACACAGCAGTCCCGGCAGGATGCGTACCCGCCCGGCAGCTGCGCAAAACGCGCGGGCCGGGCGGGCTTGGGTAACTCCTCGTTACCGGGGGCGGCCGAAAGACCGGTGTCCGGCCGAAAGCTGAGTCAGTGGGCGAAAACCCCGCAGTCGGAGACTGTTGACGACCACGAAGACCGAGGAGAAGGCCATCGCGGCTCCGGCGATCATTGGATTGAGCAGACCGGCCGCGGCCAGGGGGAGTGCCGCCACGTTGTAGGCGAACGCCCAGAACAGGTTGCCCTTGATGATCGTTAGGGTCCGCCGGGACAACCGGATGGCATCGGCGGCGGCGGTCAGGTCGCCCCGGACCAGGGTCAGGTCGGACGCTTCGATCGCCACATCCGTACCGGTACCCATCGCCAGCCCGAGGTCGGCCTGAGCCAGCGCCGCGGCGTCGTTGACCCCGTCACCGACCATCGCCACCACCCGGCCCTCCTGCTGAAGCCGCTGGACCACCGCCACCTTCTCGGCGGGCAGCACCTCCGCGACCACCTCGTCGATCCCGACCTCGGCCGCGACCGCCCGGGCGACGGTCTCGTTGTCGCCGGTGAGCAGCACCGGCTTCAGGCCCAGCTCCCGCAGTTGTCGGAGCGCGAGCGCGCTGGTCGGCCGGACCACGTCGGCGACCGCGAGCAGCCCGCGGGCCCGCCCGTCCCAGGCCACCAGCACCACCGTCGCACCGGTGGCCTGCACCGTGGCACCGGCCGTCACCAGTTCCTCCGGTACGTCCAGTCCCCGGTCCCGCAGCAGTCGGAGCCGGCCGACCAGCACGCGGTGGCCCGCCACCGTGCCCTCGACGCCCAGCCCTTCGAGGTTGGCGAAGTCGGCTACCGGCGGCAGGGGACCCGCCTCGGCCGCGCCCGCTGCGACCGCCTGGGCGATCGGATGCTCCGAGGCGGCCTCCAGGGCGCCGGCGAGCCGGAGCAGTTCGGCCCGCTCCACACCGCTCGCCGCGACCACGTCCACCAGGGTCATCCGACCGGCGGTGACGGTCCCGGTCTTGTCCAGCACGACCGTGTCCACCGTCCGGGTGGACTCCAGTACCTCCGGCCCCTTGATCAGGATGCCGAGCTGCGCACCCCGACCGGTGCCGACCAACAGCGCGGTGGGGGTAGCCAGGCCCAGGGCACAGGGGCAGGCAATGATCAACACAGCTACGGTGGCGGTGAAGGCGGCGGTCGGGCCGGCGCCGCTCCCCAGCCACCAGCCCAGGGTGGCGGCGGCGAGGGCGATCACGACGGGAACGAAGACCCCCGAGATCCGGTCGGCGAGACGCTGCACGGCCGCCTTGCCGGACTGCGCGGCCTCCACCAGTCGGGCCATCTGGGCGAGCTGCGTGTCGCTGCCGACTCGGGTGGCCTTCACGACCAGCCGTCCACCTGCGTTGACGGTAGCGCCCACCACAGCGTCACCGGCCTTGACCTCGACCGGCACGGATTCACCGGTGAGCATGCTGGCATCGACCGCCGAGCTTCCCGCCACCACCACCCCGTCGGTGGCGATCTTCTCACCGGGGCGCACCACGAACCGGTCCCCCACCACAAGCTGGTCGATCGGGATGCGGGTCTCCGCGTCACCGCGCAGCACCGCCACGTCCTTCGCACCCAGCTCCAGCAGGGTGCGCAGGGCCGCGCCGGCGGTGCGCTTCGCGCGCGCCTCGAAGTAGCGGCCGGCGAGGATGAAGGTGGTGACGCCGGCCGCCGCCTCCAGGTAGATGTGGCCCGCACCGCCGCCGGAGACGATGGCGAAGCTGAACGGGTGGGTCACGCCGGGAACGCCAGCCGTGCCGAGGAAGAGCGCCCAGAGCGACCAACCGAACGCGGCGAGGGTGCCCAGCGACACCAACGTGTCCATGGTCGCCGCGGCGTGCCGGAGGTTGACCCACGCGGCCCGGTGAAACGGTAGGCCACCCCAGACCACCACCGGGGCGGCCAGCGTCAACGACAGCCACTGCCAGTAGGTGAACTGCCAGGGCGGCACCATCGCCAGCAGGATCACCGGCACGGTGAGCGCGGCCGAGACCCAGAGCCGGGTAGCAAGCCCGCGCAGTTCGTCAGCCGGCTCGGCGGCGGGCGCCGCTGCGGCTGCCGGTGGCGGCGGTACGACGGCGGTGTAGCCGGTCTTCTCGACCGTGGCGATCAGGTCATCGGGGGTCACCCCGTCGGCGTACCCGACCCGAGCCTTCTCGGTGGCGTAGTTCACCGTGGCGGCCACGCCGGGCATCCGGTTCAGCTTCTTCTCGATGCGGGCGGCGCAGGAGGCGCAGGTCATCCCGCCGATCGACAACTCAATCTGGTTGGCGGCCCGCGGCTTCGGGCTGCTCGTGGTGGTCATCGCGCTCCCTACCGGTCGGGGCGGGACCCGGCGCCGGGGTCGTCATGCCCGGGATTTGCGTGCTCGGGGTCGTCGTGATGGGTCTCGACGGCTGGGGTTGGGGTGCCGGGGCCGGTCACCTGACCGACCCCGTACGCCGCGCCGAACACCGCCGCGAGACCGAGCAGGAAGGCGGTGAGCTTCGTCGCCGTTGTCATGCGGGCCTCGGCCTCGACGTGGTCAGGCGTTGACGAGGTCGTAGCCGGCCTCGTCAACGGCGGCGCGTACGGTCTCGACCTTCATCGGGTGCTGACTGGTGACGGTCAACCGGCCAGCTGCCAGGTCGACCTCGACCTGCTCCACCCCCGGCAGCTCACCCACCTCGGCGCTGACCGCGGCTACGCAGTGCCCGCAGGTCATGCCCTGCACCTGGTACGTGGTGGTGACCATGGGAACCTCCCCTGTTGCCAGTCCAACCCCCCGAGGCAATACCCCCCAGGGGTAACTGTCCGCGACTTTAACATACCCCCGAGGGGTACGCTATCCTGATCCGCATGACCAGACCCGACCCCGCCCCGGTCCGCGGTTACACCGCCAGCAAGGACCAGCTACTCACCCGGCTGCGCCGGGTCGAGGGGCAGGTCCGGGGAATCGAGAAGATGGTCGAGGAGGATCGATACTGCATCGACGTCCTCACCCAGATCTCCGCGATCCAGGCCGCACTGGACAAGGTGGCGCTCGGGTTGCTGGACGGGCACGCCCGGCACTGCCTGCACGAGGGGGCGGCCGAGGGACGGGCCGACGAGATGGCGACCGAGATGATGGCTGCCGTCGGCCGACTGATGAAACGCGGCTGACCGTCCCGTTCTTCGCCCGGTAGTCGTTGGGAGAACAAATGGGCGCCGACCACACCCGACCCGCTCCGTCCACCCCACCCCGGGTGCGACGGATCCTCGTGGCGACGGTGGTCCCCCTGCTCCTCGCCACCCTGGTCACCGCGGTGGCCCTCTGGCCGCGCGACACCCGTACGGCCGAGCCGGGCACCGAGCCACCCCGGTACCACGGCACCGTGACGAAGGTGGTCACCGAGCCCTGTCCCCCCACCCCGGCGCCGTCCGACCCCGGGCTGACCACCGATGACGGCCCCTGTGGCGAGGTGACCGTCCGGGTCGAGCAGGGGCCGGACGCCGGGCGGCAGGTCGGCACCCCGATTCCCGCTGGACCGGGTGCCCCCGATGTCGCCGTTGACGACGAGATCATCCTGGTCGAGCTGACCGACCCCACCGACCCGACCACGAGCATGTACACCATCGCGGAGCACCAGCGGGGCAAGCCCCTGCTGTGGCTGGTGGCGCTCTTCGCCGCCGCGATCGTGGCGTTCGGCCGCTGGCGCGGTCTCGCCGCCCTCGCCGGCCTGGCGGCGAGCTTCGCCGTCCTCCTGACGTTCGTCCTGCCGGGGATCAGCGCCGGCCGGTCGCCGCTACTGGTCGCGGTGGTCGGCGCCGCACTGATCATGTTCGTGGTCCTCTACCTCACCCACGGCGTGACCGCGCAGACATCGGTGGCGGTTCTCGGCACCCTGGGCAGCCTGATCCTCACCGGCCTCCTCGGCACACTCGCCACCGCCGCCGCCCGGCTGACCGGGTACGGCAGCGAGGAGGCGATCACGCTGTCGATGTTCCAGACCAACGTCGACCTGCACGGTCTGCTGCTGGCCGGCATCATCATCGGCTCGCTCGGGGTACTGGACGATGTCACCGTGACCCAGGCCGCCACGGTGACCGAGCTGGCAACGGCCAACCCGGGATTGTCCCGCCGCCAGCTCTATCGCTCCGCGACCCGGGTCGGTCGGGCCCACATCGCCTCCACGGTGAACACCATCGTGCTGGCGTACGCCGGAGCCTCACTGCCGGTGCTGCTCCTGCTGACCGCCGACTCGCGCCCGGTGAGCCAGATCCTGACCAGCGAATTCCTCGCCCAGGAGATCGTCCGCAGCGCGGTGGCCACGCTGGGATTGATCGCCGCGGTCCCCCTCACCACCGGGCTCGCCGCCGTCGTGACCGCCGCCGGTCGCACCGCTGGCGGCGAGTCGGGTGGGAGCACCGCTGCCGCATCACCACCGCGACCGCGGGCCGCCCGCGTCGAGGTACTGGAGGCGCTCAGCACTCCCCGCTCCGGCCCGGGCGCCTCCGCCGCCGATCGACGGAGCGACCGGGGCCAGAACACGGAAGACCCATGGTAAAAGTACTCAGCGTAATGAACCGGACCCGCTGGGCGGGCCATCAGGGCACTAATCACCCAACGTATCGGCGAATTCGTGCGATTGGTCGAATATGGGGCGTGGCTCGACCGGATGAGCGTCAGGTAACCTCGCTGCCGGTCACCGCCGAAGGCGCGTACCGGCACCTGCGGGACCACCGCCCAATCGCCGCGAGGCGAGCCGGGGGAACGGGCAGCCGAAGTGCGGCTGCCCGCTCAGGGAGCACGTACCGCCCCAACCCGTCAGCTCGCCCAGCCGGCGGTCAACGGAAGGGATCATTGTGACGGCACCCCCTCGCCGCTGGTTGACGCCCGTGGCGGCTGTGCTCACCGCGCTGGCCGTGCTCGCCGGGCCGATCCCGGTGTCCGCCACCCCCACCTCCCCCCCGCAGCCCTCGGGGCACGACGAGGAGCCGGAGCTACTCGGCGATCTCATCGAGGTCCGCAACCGCGAGTACGTGAAGGCCAAGGCGCAGCTGGCGGAGTCCGAGAAGCGTCAGGCCACCCTCGAGAAGGAGATCGAGAAGGCGCAGGCCGAGCTGGACAAGCTCGGCCCCCAGGTGGCAGAGATCGCGACTCAGTCATACCGGACGGGACGGGTCGGCGCGATATCGGCGTTGCTGGAAGCAGACACCCCCGACTCGTTCATCGCCCGGGCTACCGCCCTGGATGAGCTGAACCGCGTCAACGATCAGCGCATCAAGGCGGTCAACACGATCAAGACCCGTGCCGAGCAGGCGAAGGTGGGGGTTGACGAAGAGGTCCGCAAGCAACAGAAGCTCGAGAGCGACCTCGAACGCGGAAAGCTCGAAGCGGAGAAGGCCCTCCGCCTGGTCGGCGGCAACGGCCTCACCGGCGGCCTGGTCGACGCCGAGTCGCCGGTCGCCCGGGTCGCCCCGGGGCGCAACTCGGATGGCAGCTGGCAGTCGCTTGGGTGCACCGAGGACGACCCGACCACCGGTGGCTGCATCACCGCGCGGACGCTGCACATGTACAACGAGGTCAAACGAGCCGGCTTTGACAAATTCGTCGGATGCTACCGCTCCGGCGGGCCGTACGAGCACCCCAAGGGCCGGGCCTGCGACTGGTCGCTCCAGGACAGCGGTTTCCAATCCTGGTACAACAACGACATGCGCATCTACGGCAACAACCTGACTGCGTTCCTGGTGCGTAACGCCGACCAGCTCGGCATCTACTACGTGATCTGGAACCGGCAGATCTGGTTCCCGGCCACCGGCTGGAAGTCGTACAGCGGCCCATCGAACCACACCGACCACGTCCACGTGTCGTTGCTGTAGCCGCCGACGCACCGGGGCCGGCGCCACGCTTTCGCGGCGCCGGCCCGCTGTCGTTCTCGGGGCCAGCCCGGTCGCACCACCCGTCAACGACGCGGCTCAGGCGGGAGCGGGCGGCTCCCATCCCGGCGTCGCCGACCTCAGGGTGTGCCCGAGGCCGGGAGCCCAACCTCGGTAACGGTCCGGACGACGCCGGTCGTGAGCTGGTACGACATCCCCACGACCGCGCAGGTGCCGGCGGCCACAGCGGCAGCGACCGCCGCCGAGCGGTCCAACAGCACGGAAACGGTCTGCCGGACATGGTGATCGATTATCTGGTCCAGGTCGGTAGTCCCGGCGGCCTCGGCCCGACGGATACTCGGCAGCACCGCCTCCACCACCGCACCCAGATGCCCGGGTACCGGTGCGCCGGTGGCCTCCGCTGACCTGGCCGCCTGCACCGCGCCACAGGAGTCGTGCCCGAGCACCACCACCAGCGGAGCACTCAACGCGGTGACGGCGTACTCGATGCTGCCGAGCACCTCCGGCCCAACAGCGTGGCCAGCCGTGCGTACCACGAACAGGTCGCCCAGACCCCGGTCGAAGATGAGCTCCACCGCGAGCCGCGAGTCGGAACAACCGAGGATCACCGCGAAGGGCTGCTGCCCCTCCGCCAGCGCGACCCGGCGGCCGACATCCTGGTGCGGGCGGTCCGGAGCGCCGGCGGCGAACCGCCGGTTGCCGGCGTGCAGCTCGGCGACCGCCGCTCGGGAGCCGACCGGCTGACTCCGGAGATCGCCGGACCCACCGACCGACAGCTGATCTACGCCCGACTGCAACACAACGGGCGTTTCGGGGGGATTCATGCCCTTACCTCATCCCTGTGGAAGCCCCAAACTGACGGCCCGGCGTATACGCCGACCCGGGCCTTCTCCACGCTCACATGAAGCAGAAAGCACGTCAAGGCATGCGTGATCTGCGCTTCATATGTTGGCTGCGGACGCCCCGGATGCGCCGAGGAATGCCCACCGCCTCCGGCCTGTTGAAGCTCCGGTAGCCCGGGCAGCGACCGACCGTCGCGACCCGGGCCCGCCATCCGTGCCGAGCGCCGCGTGGTGCTTGCCGTCCCCCTCCGGACGTCAGACCCCCGAAGGAGCCCGACCATGAGCACGATCACCCCCACCGACGGCCGCTCCGCCGCCGGACTGCTGGTCACCGTCGATTATCAGGCGCAGCCCAACTTCTACTACTGCGGGCCGGCGGCGACCCGGATGGCTCTCTCCGCGCTGGGTAGGCCGCTCTCGCAGACGGAGGTCGCCCAGCGGCTCGGCACCACCCAGGCCGGCACGGACTCGGCCCGGGACATCACCCGCGTCCTCAACGAGCTGACCGGTGACGCGTACCGCACCACCGAGATATCGGACACGACAGCCAAACCGGATGAGGTTCACCGGCTACGCGAGGACACCCGGCGCGCTCTGGCGCAGGGACGCGCGGTCGTGGCCAACGTCCGGGGAACCACGGTCGACACCGACGGCACCCCGCACTCGTACGAGGGGGGCCACTACCTGACGCTGGTGGGTTACCGCGCCGAGGACGACCTCCTCCGGATCGCCGACCCGGCCGCACCGAAGCGCGCATACTGGATGGCCGTGCCGAAGGTCGCCAACTGGATCGCCGAACGCGGCTACTCGTCCTGACCGCCTACGGGCCGGTCTCCCCTACAGGAGACCGGCCCGTTCGGCGCGTCCCGCGCCGAAGCTCGGATCCGTCAGCGGTTCTGGTCACCCTCACCGGTCCGGGACCGCATCATCTCCACGCCGCGATCGACGTGCTCCTTGTACCGGCCGCCGGTGCGCTCGTTGACCATGTCACCGGCCTTCTCTATGCCCTGGTCGACCTGCTCGTCCTGCTTCTCGACGTACTCCCTGGCCTGGTCCATGAATTTCTTCATGTGATCCCTCCTAGGGTCGGGGTGTTGCACGTGGGGCATTCCCCAGGGCCCGGGGGCACAAACACCGACCGCGCCGGGACAGCGTGCACCGGCGGATCACCCAAGGTGATCGGTGAACCAGGTCGCCGCCGCTCGAGCCACCTGTTCCAGCGCACCGGGCTCCTCGAACAGGTGCCCGGCGCCGGGGACCACCGTCAGCTCCACCGGCTCCGGCACCGCCGCCCGAGCCTGCTCATTCAGGGTGAGCACCTGGTCGTCGAGGCCGCCCACCACCAGTAGGGTCGGTGCTCGCACCCGGCCCAGCGCCGGGCCGGCAAGGTCCGGCCGGCCGCCTCGGGAGACCACCGCGCCGACCTCGTCCGGGCGGTCGGCAGCGGCCACCAGGGCGGCGGCGGCCCCGGTGCTGGCCCCGAAGAGCCCGATCGGCACCGCGCCCACCGGCTCTCCGGTGGCCAGCCAGTCGACGATCGCGGACAGCCTGCCGGCCAACCGGCCGATATCGAACCGCAGCTGCGCGGTGCGCGCGTCGGCCACCGCCTCATCCGGGGTGAGCAGGTCCACCAGGACGGTGCCGAGCGCGCTGCGGTTGAGGACCTGCGCCACCGCGACATTGCGGGGACTCCGCCGCGAGCTGCCGCTGCCATGTGCGAAGAGCACCACTCCGGCCGGCTCCGGCGGCACCCGAAGATCAGCCGTGAGCTGGACGTCGCCCGCCGGAACCGGCACCTCACTCCGTGCGTCCACGCCCCGGTCCTTCCCGCCCGCTCGCCCGCCATGCGTACGCCTCGGGGCCGGTCCGGTCCCGTTTCGCCCGGGTGGGCTTCGGGTACCCGGCCAGGTGAGGCAGACCGTACCGGCGCAGGCAGCGCCCCGATGGATCGTGAGGGTCGCCATGGCACAGCAGCGGGAGTCCCGGCAGCAGGCCGCTGAGCGGGAACAACGAAAGCGCGACGCGAACCGGACCCGGGACTGGGCGGACGAGGCGGCGCAGGCGCGTACCGCCGATGATCCCCGAGCGATGGCGCCACGGGACGCCGCCGGCCGCCCTTCCCAGGGCAGGCAACTGTGAGGTGTTGACCTCGGTCGGGGACCGGTCCGGCCCGGCCGGGCGGGCCCCGACCCTACGGCTCCCGCTCCGGGAGGCGGATCAGCGGGTCGCGGCCGGGTGGCTGCTCCGGGGTCGGGCGCGGCTCACTCACTGGTGGGGTCGGCCGGGTCACCGGTTCGGCGCCGGTGACCTCGACTCGCTCGCCGTGGTGCAGCAACTCCAGCGTCTCCTTCGGGTCGCTGTGCTGCAACGCGTAGGTGGTCTGGTGCGGCTGGATATCCACCCGAAGCTGGATGTGACGCCAGTGCAGGGAGAACTCCAGCCGGCCCAGGCGGCTGGAGAGCCGGGGCGTGAAACAGAGCGTTCCGTCGTGCTCACGTAACCCACCGAACCCGGCGACCAGGGCGATCCACGCACCGGCCAGGGAGGCGATGTGGACGCCGTCGCGGGTGTTCTCGTTCAGGTCGTGCAGGTCCATCAACGCGGCCTCCCGCAGGTAGGTGTGGGCTAGCTCCGGATACCCCACCTCAGCTGCGAGGACAGCCTGGGTACAGGCCGACAACGACGAGTCGCGGACGGTGCGGCGCTCGTAGTAGAGGAAGTTGCGCAGCTTCTCCTCGGGGGTGAACGCATCCCCCCGCCAGTGCATCGCCAGCACCAGATCGGCCTGCTTGATCACCTGCCTGCGGTACAGATCGAAGTACGGATAGTGCAGCAGCAACGGATACTTCTCCGGTGGGGTGTGGAGGAAGTCCCACTCCTGGAACCGGGTGAAGCCCTCCACCTGCTCGTGTACGTCGATCTCCTGGTCATAGGGGATATGCATGGAGGCGGCGGCGTCCCGCCACGCCGCCGTCTCCTCGTCGGTGACACCCAGATGCCCGGCTTCCTCCCGGTACCGCATCGCCGTCTCCGCGGCGGTGGTCAGATTCCGTTGCGCCATCAGATTGGTGTAGACGTTGTCGTTCTTGATGGCGGTGTACTCGTCCGGGCCGGTCACCCCGTCGATGTGGAACTGCCCGTGCCGGTCGTGGTGGCCCAGCGACCGCCACAGCCGCGCGGTCTCCACCAACAACTCCAGGCCGATCTCCCGCTCCAGGTCGGTGTCCTGGGTGGCCTGCACGTAGCGACGCACCGCGTCGGCGATGCCGGCGGCGATGTGAAAGCCGGCGGTACCGGCTGGCCAGTAGCCGGAGGATTCTGGTCCCTCAATGGTGCGCCAGGGAAAGGCCGCGCCCTTCAGGTTGAGCACCCGGGCCCGTTCCCGCGCGATCGACAGGGTGTGATGCCGCCAGTGCAGGGCATCGCGCACCGCGGTGGGGTGGGTGTAGGTGAGCACCGGCAGCACAAACATCTCGGTGTCCCAGAAGGCGTGGCCGTCGTACCCCGGGCCGGTGAGGCCCTTCGCCGAGATCGGCCGGCGCTCGGCCCTGGTGCCTGCCTGGAGCACGTGAAAGAGCCCGAAGCGTACCGCCTGCTGCACCTCGGGGTCGCCCTCCACCAGTACGTCGGCGGAGTCCCAGAACTCCTCCAGGTACTCCCGCTGTTCCCGCAGCAACCCGTCCCACCCGTCCAGTTGGGCGGCGGCCAGCGCGGCGCCGACCTGGTCCCGCAGTGCCGGCAGCGACCGCCGGCTGGACCACCCGTACGACAGGTGTTTCACGACCCGCAGCGTCTCACCGGGCTTGAGCACGCAGGCGATGGTGGTCCGCACCCAGTCCTCGTACCCCTCGGACTCGATGTTGGTCCGCGCGGTGGTCTGCACCTCGTGCTCCATCGCGGCGGCCAGGCGCAGGCCGGAGACCTTCGTGCGGTGGATCAGCAGGCCACCGTCATGAGTGGTCAGCTCCTCCTCGGCATACAGCGGCGACTCCAGCACCGCCGCCACCCGCGGATCCTTGCTCTGGGCCGGCAGGGTTTCGTTGGCCACCAACTCCGACTGGACGATCAGCCGCAGCGGTTTGCCGTCCACGACCTCGACCTCGTAGTTGATGGCGGCGGCGGAGCGCTGACGGAACGAGACCAGCCGGGTGCTGCGGACGCAGACCTCCCGCCCGGCCGGCGAGCGCCAGTGCACGGTCCGGTGCAGCGTGCCGTCGCGCAGGTCGAGCACCCGCTCGTGGGCGAGGAGTTCGCCGTATCGCACGTCGAGCGGCTCATCGTCGACCAGCAGCCGAATAATCTTCCCGTTGGTCACGTTGACGAGGGTCTGTCCGGACTCGGGGAATCCGAACCCCGCCTCCGCGTGCGGCAGGGGGCGTAGCTCGTAGAAGGAGTTCAGGTACGTTCCCGGCAAGCCGTACGGCTCGCCTTCGTCGAGGTTGCCGCGCAGACCGATGTGCCCGTTGGAGAGGGCGAACACCGACTCGGACTGAGCCAATACGTCCATGTCCAGCCTGGTTTCTCGGACATGCCACGGCTCGACCGGGTATGCACGTTCTCGGATCATGCCCCCGGCTCCCGATTCTCGATCAGCTCCGCGAGGTCCCGCACGACGATGTCCGCGCCGTGCGCCACGAGGGCATCGGCCTGCCCGACCCGGTCCACGCCCACCACGTACCCGAAGTCCCCCGCTCGACCGGCGGCGACTCCGGCGAGGGCGTCCTCGAAGACGGCCGCGTTGCCCGGAGCTACCCCGAGCCGCTCGGCCCCGGCCAGGAAGGTGTCCGGTTCTGGTTTGCCGCGTAACGTGTCGGCACGGGCGACGAGACCGTCAACCCGCACCTCCAGCAGCTCCTCCAGCCCGGCGGCGGCGACCACCTCGCGGCCGTTGGCGCTGGCGGTTACCACCGCTCGGCGCAGCCCGGCGTCGGTCACCGCCCTGAGGTACCGCACCGAGCCGGGGTAGGCGTCCACCCCGTGCGTGCGCAACTCCTGGAGCAGCCGGACGTTCTTGCAGTTGCCGAGGCCGTGGACCGTCTCGGCCTCGGGCGGGTCGTCCGGTGTTCCCTCGGGAAGCACGATGTCGCGTGAGGAGAGAAAGCGGCGGACCCCGTCATAGCGGGGCCGGCCGTCAACGTATCGCCGGTAGTCCTCATCCGGGTCGAAGGGGGTGAAGGGCTCGTTGTTGTCTGCGGCGCGACGACGCAGGAACTCGTCGAACGTCACCCGCCACGCGGCGTTGTGGACGCGAGCGGTCTGGGTGAGAACCCCGTCCAGGTCGAACAGGCAGGCGGTCACGTGCGCAGGCAGACCCAGCATCGTTCGAATCTATCCAGCCTGGTCGTGGCGCAAACCGTTTCGGCGGTCAACGCGCCGATCAGTGCGGGCGAAGCGTCCAGACGATGGTCATCTCCCCGGTGGGTTTGCCCTCCTCGGTGGCGATCTCCACGCCGACCCGAAACTCGGGTCGCTCTCCGGCCTCCAGCTCCGCGATCACGTCGGCGACCGGCCGATCGAGCCGCGCGGTCGCCCGCACCGGCCCCATGGCGAGCTTGCGGTAGGCGATCTCCGCACTGACGGCGAGCGGTGTCGCCCGGTCGAGCACCGGCGCGAACGCGGCCACCACGACCGCGCCGGAGGCCGTCTCACCGAGGGTGAACATGGCGCCGGCGTGCGGCCCACCGACATGGTTGTGGGTGGCCGGCGTGTCGGGCAGCCGGACCACCGCCCGGATCCCGCCGTCGGCCTCGGGGGCCACCTCGACGAATTCGAAGCCCAGCGTACGGGCGAAGGGCACGGCCGCCAGCATGCTGGCGGCCACCTGGCTCGCATCGATGCTCATACCCGGACATGTTACCGATCGGTAACCAGGGCGACAAGGCGCCGCTCAGCGCTCGACCCACGCGGGGCTCCCGCGTCAGCGCCAACCGACATCGATCCGGTCACCGCGCTCGTCAAAGAAGTGCAGCGCGTCCATCCGGACCTGGATCGCCAGCTTCTGCCCCGGGCATACCGCGGGATAGGGCGCCAGCCGCACCGCCACCTCCGCCGGCCGGCGGTGGTGGCGACCCGGATCGGGAAGAACGCTGGCTGGCGTACGGCTCGTCGCGGCCTGCTGCTCCTCGTCCGCCGTACCGAACCGCCCGGTGATCCGCCGCATCACCCGGCCGAACTGACGCAGGCCTCGTTGCCCGACCACGCCCCCGTCCGCTGGCACCGCCACCTCGTCCACGACGACGGCGGTAGCGCCGATGTCGAGAAAGGCGAGCGATTCATGCCCGTGATGTTCCAGGTGACGAAGCTGCCCGTGCAACACCGGGCCGGGCGTGTTCGGGGCGGTCGGGGTCAGCGCCTCGGCCCGGATGCCGACCACGATCCGCTCGCCGTGATAGTGGCCCACCGCGCGGGTGCGCATGTCGTCCCACGGGAGGTGCAACGTCTGTTCTCCGAGGTGGAGCGCGACGTATTGATCCAGGTGCACGTGGACCGCGGCCTCCAGCAGGTTCATCCGCGGGGCGCCGAGAAACGTGGCGACGTAGAGGGTGGCCGGGCGGCCGTAGACCTGAGTCGGGGTGCCGACGTCCTGCAGGACCCCTTTGCGCATGATCGCCACCCGGTCGGCCATGGTCAGCGCCTCGGTCTGGTCGTGGGTCACGTAGAGGGTGGTGACCCCCAGTTCCCGGGTCAGTCCAGAAATCTCCGCACGCAGCTCGGAGCGGAGCCCGCTGTCGAGATTGGATAGGGGCTCGTCCATCAGAAAGAGCTCCGGCCGACGCACGATCGCCCGCCCCATGGCGACCCGCTGCCGCTGACCACCGGAGAGCCGCCCGGGCCGGCGGTCGAGAATATCGGCGATTCCCAACGCCGCCGCGACACCGGCGACCCGTTCGCCGCGCCGCTCCGCCGCCAGGCCAGCCAGCCGCAACGGAAAGGCGATGTTGTCGCCGACGCTCAGGTGCGGATAGAGGGCGAAGTCCTGAAAGACCATCGCCACCGACCGATCCCGGGGCGGCAGGTCGTTGGCGAACTCGCCGTTGAGGAAGACCGCACCGGAGGTCGGCTCCTCCAGGCCGGCGACCATGCGCAGCACCGTCGACTTGCCACAGCCGGAGGGGCCGAGCAGCACCATGAACTCACCATGGTTGACGTCAAGGTTCACGCGATCAACGGCGCGGGCGCCGGTCCGGAAGACCTTGGTCACATCCTTGAGCGCGACGGTGGCCACCCGTTCCTCCCCACCTGACCAACTCGGACCTGAACGACTGTGACGAGCCCCACCCGACCTGCACATCGGATGAACGTTCAATCTTCGCCGCCACACCGCGCCGCGCCGCCGCGGAGCGCTCAGCTGGCCGGACCGGCTTCGGCGTCATCCATACCGAAGATCCGCCGGACCACCCGGTCGGCGGCGTGGCCGTCGTCGAGCCGGCAGAACCGGTCCCGGAACCGACGCCGCGCCACCTCCGCCGACGGATCACGCAGCGCACCGGAGCGGAAGAGGTCAAGCAGACCGGCGAAGTCCGTCGCCACCGCCCCCGGCGGCTCGGCGACCACATCCAGGTAGACGCCGCGGGTCAACCGGTATGCCGCCCAGTCCGGTGCGTACACGACGATCGGCCGATCCAGGACGGCGTAGTCGAACATCGCCGACGAGTAGTCGGTGACCAGCACGTCGGCGGCGAGATAGAGGTCCTCCACCCGGGGATAGCCGCTCACGTCGCGCAATCGGTCCGGGCCGGCCGCGTCCGGAGTCGGGGCGGCTCGGTCGTCGAAGTAGTGACTGCGCATCAGCAACCGACCAGCGGGCCCCAACGCGGCGAGGAAGCGGCCCGGGTCGAACGGCGGCCGGTACCCCGGCAGGTGCTCCCGGTGCGTCGGTAGGTAGAGAACCACCTGCTCGCCGATCCCCAGGCCCAACTCGGCCCGGATCCGCAGCACCTCCTCGGTGGTGGCGGTGGCCAGCCGATCGTTGCGCGGATACCCCACCTCCAGCGTGGTGTACGCGGCCGGGTAGGCCCGCTCCCACATCTGGGTGGAGAAGCTGTTCGCGGTGATGCTGTAGTCCCACCGGTCCACCCGGTGTAGCAGCCCCGCGAAGTCCATCAGGGCCCCGACCGGGTAGCACTGCTGGTCCAGGCCCATCACCTTGATTGGCGTGCCGTGATGGGTCTGCACATGCACGGTGCCGGGTCGTTTCCGGACGAAGTTGGGAAAATTGACGTTGTTGACCAGCCAGCGGGCCTGCGCCAACGCCCGGTAGCCCGCGGGGGTGCCGGCGACCACGTAGTCCACGCCCGCCGGCAGCGAATCCACCCGGTCCCGCCGCACGATCCACACCCCTCGCACGTGCGGGGCGAGTCGCCGGGCCGCCTCGTAGATCGCCGCCGGATTGCAGGCGTAGCCGCGGTACCAGTAGGCGGCGTACACCGCCAGCCGCGGGTCGACCGGCCGCAGTAGCTCGGCGCGGTAGTACTCGCGCAACCCGGCGTCGCGAACCCGCCGGAGGAGCGGCACGGCCCCGCGCCGGGCCCGTCGGGTGGCGTGGGCAGCGATACCCCGTACCCGAGCGGCACCGCGCAGTGTGTTGTACGTCCGCCACCGGCCGGTGGCGACCAGGCGGCGCTTCAGCCCTTCGACCCCGGGCTGGGTCGGCTCGCCCTGCGCCGGACGCCAGCGGGCGTGGTCGGCGGCGATCCGGACGAAGAAGGCGGGCCGCAGGTCCGCCGGGATCCGCTCCCCGGTGCCGAGCACGGCCAGGTAGTGCCAGATCATCCGCTCGAAGAGGGCCGGGCGGAGGTCGTCCTCGCCCGCTCCCGCCTCGTCCAGGAGCGCGAACACCCGGTGCCACTGCGCGAAGACCTCGAAGTGCCGGTCCCCCCGGGTCCGGGTGATGGCGCCGGCCCGGCGCTGCCGATAGTTCACGCAGACCCGATCCAGCACCCCGATCCGCTGGGCGCGGAGGAGCACCGGGTAGGTGAACGAGACATCCTCGTACCAGCCGGGGGCGAAGCGCAGCCCGTGCTCGAGCAGGAACTCGCGGCGCAGCACCTTGTTCCACGCGGTGTGCAGCAGGCGGATCGTCTCCGGGCGCTCACGTAGCCGGAACGTCGCCGCCCCGGGCGAGGACGGAAAGACCTCGCGCATCCCGCTCTGGGTGGCGCCCCCGTTCCACCAGGCCCGGACGTGGTCAACGACGAGGACATCCGGTGCGGTGGCGCGCAGCCGCTCGACGACCTCGACGAGGCACTCCGGCGCCAACCAGTCGTCGCCGTCAACGAACCACACGTACTCCCCGCCGGCCTGGTCCAGGCCGACGTTGCGGGCTGGACCGAGTCCCCGATTCGCCGGCAGCGTGATCGTCCGTACCCGTTGGTCGCGGGCCGCGTACTCGGCCAGGATCTCGCCGCTGCTGTCCGGCGAGCAGTCATCGACACCGATCACCTCGACTTCGGCCACCGGCTGCCCAAGGATCGAGTCCAGGCATTCGCGCAGGTAGCCCTGCACCCGGTAGGCCGGGATCACGAAGCTGATCAGTGCCACCCGGCCCCCCTAACCCGGTGGGCGACCGCCAACAGCACCTGTCGATCCCGCCGCCCCTACGGCGCGGGCAGGCCGAATCACCCAGGCGAGGGCCACGCTCCCCACGAAGACCACAAAAAGGTATATACCGAGTGTAGCCATGCCAATAGCAGCAATTCCGGTGATCGCGGAGAGCGCCAGCACCGCTGACCGCCCTTCCCAGCCCAGCGTGGCTTCGTGCAGCGGCGGGGCCAGCTTCCGCTTCTCCAGCCGCGCGGTCAGGTCATAGTGGTGCAGGGTCAGCACGAAGACGTACCCAAAGACCAACCAGGCGGGGACACCCCCGAGCACGCCGACCGCGATCGCGAAGAGATACTCCGCCGCGCGTAGCGCCGCCGGCACCAGCCAGTCCAGCGCCCCGCCGTGACCGGCCCGCGCCCCCGCGGCCGCCAGCAGCAGCCCACCGAGCCCGACCAACGCCGTCCACCGCGGGAGGGAATCCGAGCCGAGGAGTGCGAGCCCGAGCAGCACCACCGACACCAACACCGCCGACACCGCCAGCCCCAGCGGGCCCGGCCAGCGCGGCGTCGGCAGGGCGCGGGCCAATGGGCCGTCGTCCCGATGCAGGGAGGTGTCCACCGTGTGCAACACTCCGACCCGCATCGAGCGGGCCCGCAGCAGCCGCAGTGCCGCGGTGTAGCCGAGCGCCAGCACCATCCCGGTCAGCACCGCGAACAGGGCGACCCGCTGGTCGAACAAGGCTGCCGCCAGGGCGATCAACGCCCAACGCTCACCGATGGGGAAGACCACCGTCCGCTTCAGCCAGTAGGTCACCGACCCGACGTCGGCCTGCACCCGGTTCGAGGCGGCACTGAGCCGGTCACCGAACCCACCCCCCGGGGTCACCCGCGGCCGGCGGGCTGCCTCGTCGTGCATCGCGCCATACCAGGTGTCACTCATGTGGCGGACGGTCTGCACGGCCATCGCGGCGATTGCCAGGGCCCACCCGTGGCGGAATCCGGCCTGGGTGGCGCCGTAGCCAAGCCCGGCGTAGACGATGAACTCCTTGGCCCGGTCGGCCATGGTGTCGAGCCACCCGCCCCAGGCGCTGAACGTACGGGTGTAGCGGGCGAGCTGCCCATCCACGCAGTCCAGCACGAAACCCAGGTAGAGCAGCACCGCGCCGGCGACCAGGGCGGGCCGCCCCCCGGCGCCGAACAGCAGCGCGGCCACCACCGCGAACGCCACCGAGATCATCGTGACCGTGGTGGGGCTGAGCCGGAGCCGGGCCGCCGCCTTCGTCACGTACGGCGACCAGGTACTGACGAAGAAAGTGGTGAAGAAGTCATCTCGCTCCTTCACCGACAGCCGCAACTCGGCCCGGTCCGGGTCAACGGCGGCGACGGCCGCCTCGGCCGCGACCCGGTCGTCGGCGGCGGCGACCCGACGCGCGACGAGTAGCCGTACCCGGTGGGCGAAGGTCACCGCGTCGCGGGCCACCAGGTCAGCGAAGAGCCGGTCAACGGCGGGCTCGTCGTCCACGACACCGTGGGCCGCAGCGGCTCCCACCGGTACGACCTCAGCAGCGAGCGCACGCGCGGCGGCGACCAGGACCGGCAGGTTGGCCGGATCGACCCGCAGCGCACCGCCGAAGACACCGGTGGCGTCGCCGTCCAGTGCCGCCGGGGGGCCAGCGGCGACCACCTGCCCCCGATCCTCGCGAACCGCCGTCCGACCGGGCACCGGCGGACCCGCGAGTACCAGCGCCACCGTCGGCTCAGCCGGGCTGGTGACCAGGTGCCGCAGGACGGCCGTGTGCGCGACCAGATCAGCGCCGGTGACGAGGACCGGGCCGGCGGCCGACTCCGCCAGGTCAGCCACGGCGGCGAGGTCACTGACCAGCCGCACCTCGTCGATCCCCGCGTGGCGACACTGTCCGGCCAGCCGGTCGGCGAGGTCCGCTGATCCGTCGGCGGTCAACACGAGCGCGAGCGTCACCGGGCCACCGCCCCGTGGTACGCGGCCAGCGCCTCGGCCATCGTCCCGTCCACCATCATTCGACCGGCATCGAGGTAGAAGCCGCGCCGGCAGAACCGGGTCAGGTCCTGTTCGTTATGTGATACCAGCACCAGAGTGCGCCCCTCTCCGAGCAGACGATCGATCGTCGCATAGCACCGCTGGCGGAATTCGGCGTCCCCAACCGCCGTAACCTCGTCCATCAGCAGGACGGGGTGCGGCAGGTGCGAGATGATCGCAAATCCGAGCCGGACCTTCATGCCGGACGAGTAGTGCCGCACCGACGTGTCGAGGGCCTGCTCCACCTGCTTCCCCGCGAACGACACGATCTCATCCACTCGGCGACGCAGGTAGCTCGGCGAGAGACCGTGTAGGCCACCCACCAGGTAGAGGTTCTCCCGGCCGGTCAGCTCGGCGGAGAAGCCGGCGGAGAGCTCCAGCAGCGGGGCGACCGCGCCGCGCACGGTGATCCCACCCTCGTCGGGGATCAGCACGCCGGCGATGAGCCGCAGCAGGGTGCTCTTGCCGGTGCCGTTGCGGCCGATCACACCGACCGTCTCGCCGGCCGCGATCGAGAAGGAGAGATCCCGTAGCGGCCAGAACCGCCCATCGGCGTGACCAGCGCGACGTCCCCGGTGCAGGGCGAGGTCCCGCAACCGCAGTTGTCGGCGGCGGTTCCGGACGAACCGGATGCCGAGCCCCGCCGCTTCAATGATCGGATCGGCCATCTCACAGCTCCTTGAGGACCGCCGGTTCGAGGCGGCGGAACGTCCACCAACCGACAACGAGCACCAGCAGACAGCCGGCGATTGTGGTGCCGAGCAGCCGGGCGTCGGGGAACTCGTCGGGGTACCAGACCGCGTGGTGTAGTTGGAAGATCCCGACCAGGGGGTTCAGCTCGTACCCGGCCTTGAGCCAGTCGGGCAGGCTGGAGTCCCGAACCAGGCCGAAGGGGTAGATGATCGGCGTGGCGTAGAAGAGCACCCGGACGACCAACCGCATGATCCGCTCGACATCGCGCATCAGGACGTTCGCCGCGGAGAGCACCAGCGCCAGGCCGACCAGCAGAACGCCCTGGAGGCTGATGGCCAGCGGGAGGGCGAGCACCGACCAACCCGGGTGGATCCGCCCCGCCACCGCGTACGCCGCCGCGGCCGCCACCAGGAGGGGCAGGCCGGCCAGGTACTCGGCGACCCGCCCGGCGACCCGCCCGATCGGGAAGAACTGGCGGGGAAGGTTCATCGTGGTGATCAGCCTGGCCTGGCCGGTCAGCGCGTTGGTCGCCTCGCCCAGCGCGGAGCTGGCCCACATCCAGGCGAAGATTCCGGTGAACAGGAACAGCGGGTACGAGTCTGCCGCCTCACCCAGATACCGACCGGTGTCCCGCTCGTACAGCACACCAAAGACGAACCAGTAGATGGCGCCGAAGCCCAACGGTTCGATCAGGGACCAGAGATAACCCAACGCGGACTGCTGGTACTTGACCGCGAGGTCCCGCCGAACGAGGATGCGCAGCGCGCCGCGATTCGACCAGAGCGTCCCGACGCCAGCGGCCACCGCGTCGCCTCCTGCCCGGTCCGCACCACACCCCCGCCCGGCGGGCCGGTGGCACTCAGCACTCGATCACGTTGACGGCGAGGCCGCCCCGTGCCGTCTCCTTGTATTTGACCTTCATGTCCGCTCCGGTCTCCCGCATCGTCTTGATCACCTTGTCGAGCGAGACGTGGTGCACGCCGTCGCCCCGCAACGCGAGCCGGGCAGCCGTGATCGCCTTGATGCTAGCCACCGCGTTCCGTTCGATGCAGGGGATCTGCACGAGGCCGCCGACCGGATCACAGGTCAGCCCCAGGTTGTGTTCCATGCCGATCTCGGCGGCGTTCTCCACCTGCTCCGGGCTGCCCCCCAGCGCCTCGGCCAGCCCGGCCGCCGCCATCGAGCAGGCCGAACCCACCTCGCCCTGGCAACCCACCTCGGCGCCGGAGATGGAGGCGTTCTCCTTGAAGAGCACACCGATGGCACCGGCCGCGAGCAGGAACCGCACCACACCATCCGCGGTGGCGCCCGGCCCGAACCGGTCGTAGTAGTGCAGGACCGCCGGAATGATGCCGGCCGCACCGTTGGTCGGTGCCGTCACCACCCGGCCACCGCCGGCGTTCTCCTCGTTGACCGCGAGGGCGAAGAGGGTCACCCAGTCCATCGCGCGCAGCGGATCCACCGCTCCCCGGCCCGCCGTCGACCGCATCGGGTCCGCGTCCATCATCAGGCCGCGGTACAGCTCGGCGGCCCGCCGCCGGACCCGCAACCGGCCGGGGAGAACACCGTCGCGTTCACAGCCCCGCGCCACGCACTCCCGCATCACCCGCCAGATCTCCAGCAGGCCGGTGCGCACCTCCCGCTCGCTGCGCCAGGAGAGCTCGTTGGCGAGCATCACCTCGCTGATCGACAGCCCGGTCTCCCGGGTCACGGCCAGCAGCTGCGCACCGGTCGAGAAGGGGTAGCGCACCGGGGTGGTGTCCGAGCTGATCCGGTCCGCCCCCGCCGCCGCCTCGTCCACGACGAACCCACCCCCGACCGAGTAGTAGGTACGGGCCCGAAGCTCGGCACCAGCCGAGTCGTAGGCGGCGAAGGTCATCCCGTTCGGGTGGTACGGCAGCGACCGGCGGCGGTGCAGCACAAGGTCCCGAGCCGAGTCGAAGTCAATCTCGTGTGCGGAGAGCAAGGAGATCCGCTGCTCGGCGCGGACCCGGTCGATCCAACCCTCGACGGCGTCGGTGTCGACCGTCTCCGGCTCCGCACCGGCGAGCCCGAGCAGGACCGCCCGATCACTGCCGTGGCCGCGACCGGTCGCCCCCAACGAGCCGAACAGCTCGGCGCGAATCCGTACCGTCTCGCTGAGTAGCCCGGCTGCCTTGAGTCCAGCGACGAACGTCCGGGCGGCACGCATCGGCCCGACGGTGTGCGAGCTGGACGGCCCGATACCGACACTGAAGAGATCGAAAATGCTGATCATGGCTGCACTTCCTCGCCGTCCTACCACCACGCGGGTCACCGGCCCGGGGTGACCGCCGTCATGGCAGGTCTTCCCGGGTGCCCGGAAACTGTCGGGCCAGCCGGCCAGCCTACCCGCCCCGCCCCCGACACCCACCCGATGCCGCAGCCCGCATCGGGAGCGGTCAGGCGAAAGCGGACAGCCCGTATCGGGAGTGGTCAGGCGAAAGCGGACAGGCCAGTCAGCCGCTGCCCGATGACGAGCTGGTGAATCTCCGAGGTGCCCTCGTAGGTGAGCACGCTCTCCAGGTTGTTGGCGTGCCGCAGCACCGGGTACTCGCCGGAGACGCCGTTGGCCCCCAGAATCGTGCGGCACTGCCGGGCGATCGCCAGCGCCTCCCGAACGTTGTTGAGCTTGCCCACGCTGACCTGGTCGGGGCGCAGCCGGTCGGCGTCGGCGAGCCGACCGAGCTGCAACGCCAGCAGGTAGCCCTTGCTCCACTCCACCGCCATGTCGGCGAGTTTCGCCTGGGTTAGTTGAAACGCGGCGAGAGGGCGGCCGAACTGGGTGCGGCTGCTCGCGTACGCCAGCGCTGCCTCCAGGCAGTCCCGGGCCGCGCCGAGCGCTCCCCAGACGATCCCGAGCCGCGCCTCGGTGAGGCAGCCCAGCGGCGCCTTCAGCCCGACGGCCTCGGGCAGTCGGGCCGCTGCCGGCAGCCGCACCTCATCAAGGGAGATCTCCCCGGTCACTGACGCCCGCAACGACATTTTGCGCCGTATCTCGCGCACCGTCACTCCGGGCGTCCTGGTCGGCACGGCGAAGCCGCGGATCCCCTCGTCGGTGCGGGCCCAGATCACCGCGACGTCCGCGATCGTCGCGTTGGTGATCCACATCTTGGTGCCGTGTAGCACCCAGTCGTCGCCGTCGCGGCGGGCCCGAGTGGTCATTGACGCCGGGTCGGAACCGTGGTCCGGCTCGGTCAGCGCGAAACAGCCGATCGTCTCCCCGGCAGCCATCGCGGGCAACCAACGCTGCTTCTGTTCCGCACTGCCGTAGCGCCAGATGGCGTACATCGCCAGCGCCCCCTGCACCGAAACCAGGGAGCGGACGCCCGAGTCACCCGCCTCCAGCTCCAGGCACGCCAGACCGTAGGCGACGGCCGAGGAGCCGGCACAGCCGTACCCGGTCAGGTGCATGCCGAGCAGGCCCAGCTTGCCAAACTCCCGGGCCAACTCCCGGGCGGGCACGCGGCCCTCCTCATACCAGCCGGCGACGTGAGGCCGCACCTGCTCGTCCACCAGCTGACGGACGACGGTGCGAATCTGCCGCTCCTCGGCGCTCAGTGACGAATCGACATCCAGCAGGTCGAGAGGGCTCATGGAGACACCTTAACGAAGATTCACCCCGTGCTACTCAGTCGACCGCCGCGGAAAAGGCGAATACCCGGGCATGGATCTGGTTGCGCTGCTGCAGCGCGGCGCGCAGCGCCCGATGTAGCCCGTCTTCCAGGTAAAGCCCGCCGTTCCACTGCACCACGTGCGGAAACAGGTCGCCGTAGAAGGTCGAATCCTCGGCGAGGAGTTTGTCCAGCGCCAACTCACGTTTCGTGGTGATCAACTGATCCAGTCGCAGCGGACGCGGCGGGATCTCGGCCCACTGCTTGAGCGTCAGGCTGTGCTCGGGGTATGGACGCCCATCCCGGACCGCTCTGAAGATCACGACAGTAAGCTCCCCTCCCCGCGACCGGCCGCGCCCGACCCGGCACCGCTGCGTGCGACGCCGCCAGCGGCGGCGCCAATGACCGTGTCAGCGTAACCGGCCACGTCACGCCCCGTTCTACTGCTTTATGCCAGTTTCGCCCTGACAGATCGCTTTATCAAACGGACAAACCGCTTCTTCCAGGACTAACTCCACCGACCACGTCGGACCACCTCATCCACCGGACGGCGCCCGCGGCGAAGCGACGGCGATCGTTGATCCACCGCACGGTAACCGATGGTGACCGCGCCAACCGGTTCATACTCCGGCGGCACTCCAAAAGCCGCCCGATAGTCCGCCAGCCGCTGCGGCGGAATACCGAAGAAGCAACCCCCCAGCCCCTCGTCAACGGCGGTAAGCAGCATCAACAACGCGGCGAAGCCGGTATCGATGTACCAGTAGGGCATCGACCAGCGCTCCGTTGACCGATCCGCCCACCCCTTGTCCGGTTCGGCGTACCGGTCCAGGTACGCCGAACGGTTGGCGTGCGGCACGATGATCAATGGGGCCCGCCGCATTCCGGCCAGCCAGCGTTCCCGGCCGCCCGTGCCCGGCGTCGTCGCCGCCCAGAACCGATCCCGATCCTCGGCGGCCTCCAGCACCAGGAAACCCCACCCCTGGGAAAAGCCCGCCGACGGCGCCCGGATCGCGTGCGCCAACAGGCGGTCCACCACCTCCGGTGGCACCGGCCGATCCGGATCGTAGTTACGGACCATCCGACGACGCCGGACCACCTCACCGAACTCCATCGCATCTCCTCGACTACGCCGGCCGGATGCCCCAGGCGCCCCGCCAGGTGTCGCCCGGCCGCAACGTCACCAGATCCCGGCCGGAGCGGAACGCATCCGGTGGGCAGGTCATCGGCTCCAGCGCCACCGAACGCCGGCGCCGCGACCCGGAGCGGGTGTCCCCGGTGAAGACCTGCCACCAGCCAAACCGCCGGTCCGCCCAGACCCGGATCCGGGACCCGCCGTCCGGGGCGGCCAGCTCGACTGCCGAACCACCATCGTCGTCCCGGACCAGGTCACCGAAGGTGTCGTCAAGCACCGCCCGGCCGATCCGACGCGGCACGGTCCAGTCGTACTCGGTGCCGACGACCGAGGACTGGGCAATCGGTAGCAGCCGCCCGTCCACCTGCAACCGGCTCCGCGCCGGCAATCGCAGCACCACGTCGTCCACCGAGTCGCCCGGCACCCGCAGGTACGGGTGCGCCGCGAAGCCGAAGGGCGCCGGTTCGCTACCGCTGTTGGTCACCGCATGCTCGGCACGCAGCCCGTCCGGGCCGACAGCCCACCGACTTCGCAGCCGCAGCGACCAGGGATAGCCGGGGGTGGCGGCCAACTCATAGCCGAGCGTCACCGCGTCGGCCGATCGCTCCAGCAACTGCCAGGGCACCCAGTTGACCAGCCCGTGGAAGGCCGCCTCGTGTTCCGGATCGCTGATCGCCAGCTGGAGATCGCGGCCCTCGAAGTGGTAGCTACCGTCCCGAAGTCGATTCGGCCAGGGGGCGAGCACCTGGCCGGCGGAGTCCGGGCACAACTCGGCTGCGGTGTACCCGTCCAGGTGCGCCACCCCGTCGGAGCGGTAGGTCCGGATTCCGCCACCAACCTCGACGATCACCGCCTCGTGGCCGGCAGCCGCGATGCTCCACTGTGCCCCCGAGGGGGCCCACTGCCCGGGGAAGTCCATCCCCGGACCCTAGCCGGTAGAACCGCTGCTCGCTGCCGACAGCACCGGTCAGACCCGCTGCTCACTGGCCAAAGCCGCAGCCCGGTAGCGGATCAGGGCCGGGAAGGCCACCGCCAGCCCGAGCGCGAGTACGGCCGAGAGCAGCCCACCGCCGACCCAGGCGACACCGCTGCCGAAGCCGCCCGCCATCGCACCGGCCCGCAGGTCACCGAGGCGCGGCCCGCCGGCGACTACCACCGTGTTCACCCCCTGAAGCCGGCCCCGCATCCGGTCCGGCGCGTAGACCAGCAGCATCGACTGGCGTATCACCGCGCTGACCAGGTCGGCCGCTCCGGCCACCGCGAGCAGCAGGACCATCAGCCAGAGCTGCTGGGCCAACCCCGCCGCCGCGACCGCCAGACCCCAGCCGACCACCACCACGACCAGCCCAAGCCCCTGCCGGTGCAGCCGGCTGATCCAGCCGGAGGTGAGGCCGGCCAGCATGGCGCCGATCGCGATGGCGCTGAAGAGCCAGCCGACCGCCGCCCCACCACCGAACCGCTCCTCGGCGATCTCCGGAAACAACGCCCGCGGCAGCGCCAGCACCATCGCGACCAGGTCGATGGCGAACGACAGCAGCAGCACCGGTGTGGTGGTCAAATACCGAAGTCCGTCCCTGATCCCCGCCAGCCCACCGCGCCGTACCTCGCCGTCGCCGAGCGGCTCCGGCGGCATCGCCGGCAGCCGCAGCGCGGCCACCACCAACCCGGTGAACAGGAGCGCGTCCGCCGCGTATGCGATCGGCAGTCCACCCTCGGTGCCCGCGACCGCGAAGATCAGACCAGCCGCGAGCGGGCCGACCACCGAGGCCGCGGTGAAGGTGGTGTAGTTCAGGGTGGCCGCCGCCGGGACCAGCCCCGGTGGCAGCAGTCGGGGCAGGGCCGCGGTTCGCGCCGGTGCGCTGATCGCGAAGCCGGCCGAGTGGACGGCAACCAGCCCCAGCAGCAGCACCGGGCTACCCGCACCGAGCAAGGCCTGCGCCAGCAGACCGAGCATCGTGACCCAGAGCAACGCCGAACCGGCGAGCAGCACCCGGCGCCGGTCCCGCGCGTCGGCCACCGCGCCGCCCCAGAGCCCAAAGAGCAGCAGGGGCGCAAAGCCGGCGAGGCCGAGCAGGCCGACCCAGGAGGACTGTCCGGTCAGGGCGTACATCTCCACCGGGACGGCGACCGAGGTGAGTTGGAAGCCGAACATCGCCATCGCGTTGCCGAGCCACATCCGGCGAAACGCCGGCACCGCCAGCGGACGCAGGTCGATCGCCCACCGGCTACTTCGCCGCCGGGCCGCCCGCACCGCGGTCACGGCGCCAGCCGCTCGACGACCCAGCCGTCCCCGTCGGTGACACGGAACCGCAGCCGGTCGTGCAGCCGACTCGCCTGGCCCTGCCAGAACTCCACCTGGTCGGGGCGGACCCGAAAGCCACCCCAGTGCGGCGGCGCCGGGATCGGCGCGCCATCGACGAAGCGCTCCGTCGCGGCCCGGTAGGCGGCGTCCAGCGCAGCCCGGTCCGGGAGCACCCGCGACTGCTCACTCGCCCACGCCCCGAGCTGGGAGCCACGCGGCCGGCTGGCGAAGTACGCCTCGGTCTCGGCCCGGTCGAGCCGCTCCACCCGACCGGTCACCACCACCTGGCGCTCCAGCACAAACCAGGGGAAGACCAGACTCGCGTACGGACTGGCGGCCAGCTCGGTGCCCTTGCGCGACCCGTAGTTGGTGAACAGGACGAAGCCGTCCGGCCCGTACCCCTTCAGCAGCACCGTACGGGCGCTCGGCCGGCCAGCCGCGTCGGCGGTGCCGAGCACCATCGCGTTCGGCTCGGGCAGACCGGCGGCCACCGCCTCGGTGAACCAGCGGTCGAACTGGGTGTACCAGTCACTGGCCAGGTTCGTCTCGGTCAGGCCCAGGTCCGCGGCGTACTCGTTACGCAGGTTCGCCGGCGGCACTGTGTCGCCCGTCACATCCACTCCCCTCCCAGATGGCGGGCAGACCCATCGTGGCGCTGGCAGCCTGCCCGTACACCCCAGTGTCACCGATCCCCCGACGGCCACTCCGTCCGGGGATGTCGCGTGAGGCACAGCCGTGACGGGTCGAAAGTCCCGTGGTCAGCAGGCAAGATGTCACGAACACATCCCTGAGGGTCGCCTAAGGTGCTGGGCCCAACGAGGGCCCGTCCCGGGCGCACCGAGCCAGATCCAGGAGACGACATGGCCGACTTCAAACCGGGACTCGAGGGCGTCATAGCCTTCGAGACCGAGATCGCCGAACCCGACCGGGAGGGTGGCTCGCTGCGCTATCGCGGCGTGGACATCGAAAATCTCATCGGTCAGGTCTCGTTCGGCAACGTCTGGGCCCTGTTGGTGGATGGACGGTTCGGCCCAGGCCTGCCGCCGGCCGAGCCGTTCCCGGTCCCGGTGCACTCCGGTGACATCCGGGTGGACGTGCAGTCCGCGGTGGCGATGCTCGCCCCCTACTGGGGTCTACACCAGTTGCTCGACATCTCCGACGAGCAGGCCCGCGAGGACCTGGCCCGGGTATCGGTGACCGCGCTCTCCTTCGTCGCCCAATCCGCGCGGGGCCTGGGCCTGCCGGCCGTACCGCAGAAGGAGATCGACAAGGCCTCCACCATCGTCGAACGCTTCATGAAGCGCTGGCGGGGCGAGCCGGACCCGCGGCACGTCAAGGCGGTGGACGCGTACTTCATCTCGGCCGCCGAGCACGGTCTGAACGCCTCCACCTTCACCGCCCGCATCGTCGCCTCCACCGGCGCCGACGCGGCGGCCTGCATCTCCTCCGGCATCGGTGCGCTCTCCGGGCCGCTGCACGGCGGTGCACCCTCCCGGGTGCTGAACATGCTCGAGGCGGTGGAGCGCAGTGGTGACGCCGAGGGGTACGTCCGGGGCGTGCTCGACCGCGGTGAACGGCTGATGGGCTTCGGTCATCGGGTCTACCGGGCCGAGGATCCGCGAGCCCGGGTGCTCCGCCGCACCGCCAAGGAGTTGGGGGCCCCCCGCTTCGAGGTCGCCGAGGCCCTGGAGAAGGCCGCCCTGGCAGAGCTGCACAGTCGCAAGCCGGACCGGGTTCTCGCCACCAACGTCGAGTTCTGGTCCGCGGTCGTACTGGACTTCGCCGAGGTGCCCGCCCACATGTTCACCTCGATGTTCACCTGCGCCAGGATGGGCGGCTGGAGCGCCCACATTCTGGAGCAGAAGAAGCTCCAGCGGCTCGTCCGCCCCTCCGCCCGCTACATCGGGCCCGGCCCCCGCCGACCGCACGAGGTCGAGGGCTGGGACCAGGTCCCGCACGGCGTCTGACCGTCGCCCGGGCTGAGCCGGTCTCACCGGTGGGGCTGTGGCGTACGCCTCAGCCCCACCGGTGAGACCGGCGGCCATCCGGGTGGCGATGGGTGCAAGGATGAGAACTGGCAGCGCCGCCGGTCGGAGAATCGGCCGTGCGCGCCCTACATCGCGCGCCGTCGGTCGCCCGGCACCTCCCCAGCCCCTCCCTCGCCCCTGCGGAAGGATTCCAAGACCGTGGCTGACGCATCGACCATCCGAATTCCCGACGACATCACACCCGCGGACGGGCGATTCGGCTGCGGCCCGTCCAAGGTTCGTCCGGCGGCGGTCTCCGCGCTCGCGGCGGCGGCGAGCGGCTACCTCGGCACCTCGCACCGCAAGAGCACGGTCCGCGACCAGGTCGCCCGACTTCGCCGGGGGATCGCCGAGTTTTTCACCCTGCCCGAGGGGTACGAGGTCATCATCGGCAACGGCGGCACCACCGCCTTCTGGGAGGTCGCCGCGTTCGGCCTGATCCGGGACCGGGCCCAGTTCGCGAGCTTCGGCGAGTTCGGCGCCAAGTTCGCCAAGTCGGTGCGGGACGCACCGTTCCTCGGTGAGCCGACCATTCGCCAGTCGCCGGCCGGTAGTGCCCCGAGCCTGGTGGCGGAGGCCGGCGTGGACGCCTACGCCACCCCGCACAACGAGACCTCCACCGGTGTCGCGGTCCCGATCCGCCGGGTGCCCGGGGCGGACGAGGGCGCGCTGCTGCTGGTTGACGGCACCTCCGGCGCCGGCGGCCTGGAGATCAACGTCGGCGAGACCGACGTCTACTACTTCGCCCCGCAGAAGTGCTTCGGCTCCGACGGCGGCCTGTGGCTCGCCCTGATGTCCCCGGCGGCGTTGGCGCGCGCAGCCGAGATCAAGGCCGCGGGCCGCTACATCCCGGCCTTCCTCGACCTGGGCACGGCGATCGACAACTCGCGGCTGGAGCAGACCTACAACACTCCGGCCCTGGCCACCATCCTCCTCGCCGCGGAGCAAACCGACTGGATGAACGCGCAGGGGGGCCTGACCTGGGCAGCCAAGCGCACCGCGGAGAGCGCCGGCATCGTCTACGGCTGGGCGGAGCGCTCCCCGTTCGCCACGCCGTTCGTCACCGATCCGGCGCTGCGCTCCAACGTGGTCGCCACCGTCGACTTCGTCGACGAGGTGGACGCCACCGCCGTCGCGAAGGCGCTGCGCGCGAACGGGATCGTGGACACCGAGCCGTACCGTAAGCTCGGTCGCAACCAGCTGCGCATCGCCCTCTTCCCCGCGATTGAACCAGCCGATGTGGAGGCGTTGACCGCGTCCATCGACCACGTGGTCGAACAGCTCTGACCTCCCGTCACGGTGGGTGGCCTTCCGCACCGCGGCAGCCACCCACCGTGATCGTTGTCGCAGCTCACTCGGGAATCACGGGGTGTCGGTTCCCCCACCTGCGGGCAGATGGGCGTACGGTGGTACGAACGCCCGGGTGGCTCGCCTGTGGCGTGGGGCCAGCGAAGCGGGACGGAGGCAGACCATGCGCCCAGTACGCTTTGTCGCCCTCTCCGAGGACGGCCAGGCACTGGTCCTCACCGACGAGGTCGGGCGACTTCTCGCGCTCCCCATCGACGAGCGCGTCTCCACCGTCCTGCACACCGAGCCCGGGGCCACGCCCCTGGCGGTGGCCTCGACGCCGGGCACCGACCCGACCCCGTCCCTCGCCCCACGGGACATCCAGGCCCGAATCCGGGCCGGCGAGTCCGCCGAGGATGTCGCCCGAATCGCTGGCGTCCCCGTGGACCGGGTGCTGCGCTACGCCGGCCCGGTCCTCCAGGAACGGGCCATGCTCGCCCAGCATGCCCGCCGCACCCGCCTGCGGGGGGCCGAGAAGCCGACCCCGCTCGCCGAGGTGGTCAACGGTCGACTGTCCCAGCACGGCATCGACACTGAGAAGATCTCGTGGGATGCGTGGCGGCGCGACGACGGAGCCTGGCGGATCGTCGCCACCTGGCCCTCCGGCAAGGCCACCGCCCAGGCGGTGTGGGAGCTGGAGAAATCCCGGCAGTCGGTGACGCCGCACGACGACATGGCGCAGTACCTCTGCGCCGAGCGTCCCATGCCGATCCTCGGGCAGGAACCGACGTCCGAACGTGGTGGCCACGGGCTGCCCGGCCCGGCGCGGGCCGAGCCCGGCCGCGGTGGGCACGGCCTGCCGGGTCCGGTCGAGCCCACCCGGCCCAGCCGCGATCCGATCCGCGCCGGCCGGGACGCCCTGCTCGCCTCCCTGGACCGCCCGCTCGGGGGCGCGTCCGGCCGTGGCCCCGAGCCCCGGAGCCCGGCCAGCCCGGAGACACCGCGGCCACGGACTGTCGCTGGCGGCGCGGCGGCGCTGCTTGGCGGCGGCCCGGGGTCGGCCTTCGACGACGACTCGGACACACCGAAGGAGGTGCCGGCTGTTCCCTCGCTGGCCGTGCTTCGGCCGCGCCGCACGGGTGCCACGACGGCGGGCAGCACCGAGTCGAACGAGAGCAGCAGCAAACCGCGCAAGCGGCTTCCGAGCTGGGACGACGTGCTCTTCGGCAGTGCCCCGGCAGCCCGCGAGTCCTCCTGACTCACAGCCGCCAGACGGCCAGGCGGTCATAGCTGCGGGGCGTCCCCGGTTGGCTTCGCGTCAGCACCAGTTCCCGCGCCGGCCACTGGGGGCCCGCGTAGTCCTGTAGCGCGGCGACGTCGGCTGCAACCTCGGCCGATGCCAGTCGGTCGCCGGGCCGGGCCACGGTCAGGTGCGGGCGCAACGGTTTCTCGTCGTGGCGCAGGTCGTTGGCGCGCAGCCGGGACCGGACGAGTCGGCCCAGCAGGTGCAGCTCCGCCACCTCACCCCGCAGGTCCACCCAGATGACGGTGGAGCGGCCCTGCCCGAACCTCCCACCGCCGGCCAGGCGAAGCCGCGGCGGGGCCGGCCACGAGTCGCGGGACCGCCGCGCCGCCTGGTCGAGCGAGTGTTCCACGGCCCCCAGCCGGTCCGCTGCCACCGTTGCCAGGAAGGCGAGCGTGACGTGCGCCTGGGCCGGGTCGGCGAGGCGGACCCGGAGGCCGGCGGCGGCGGCCCTGCCGACCTGCAGCTCCGTGATCCGCGCGCGGAGATGCTCCACCGCCTCCGGTGGTGGGTATACGGCAACGAAGAGTCTCAACCCGGCCGCCGGTCGCTTCCCCAGCTACCACTCAACGGCGGCGCTGACGGTGCTCTGGCCGGGCACCAGGCAGGACGAGACCTGCCCGGTGCAGCAACCCCTCGACCCGTATCCGCTCAATTTCCCGGTCCGCCCCGGTCAGCTCGTCCAGGTGCTGCGGTATTCCGAGGGCCGCACAGGCCAACCGAAGCCGACTGTCGTAGCTGGCGAGTGCCGCTTCATCCCAGACCGTGGCCCGCCCGGAGCCGCCGACCCGATGACCCCGAAGCTGGTGTAGCTCCGTGGCGAGCTGCTCCAGCGGCTGCCGATCCGGCCGGTCCAACCGGCTCAGGTTAATGTTCCGGGTGAGCGCGTCCGCCTGGACCGCGCGGTCCAGGCGGGCGATTGTCCGCCGTTCCCGCCGTCGGCTCCGCCACCGCGCCCACCGACAGGCGAATCGGTCAACGAGTTCGTCGGCGCAGATGAGCAGGGCGATCACCATGGGTAGGCACACCACGGCAGCGACCATCAGGGTCACCAGTAGCGCACGTCCCGCCTCCATGCCCCGACGCTAGGCCGACTGTGATCACCCTGCCACCCATTTGCCACAATAAGCTCTTTTGTCCGTCTCGGTGTTTGGGGTCTCACACCCGTTCGGTGACGTAGAAGCGGGGCATCGGCAGCACCCGGAACCGCAGTCGGGCTCCCGAGCGACGCAGCTGCCAGGCCAGGGCGAGCAGAGCGGCGGTGAGGGAGACCAGCCCACCCATCCAGATGCTGGCCCCAGCGCCGTACGTCTCGGCGAGCCAGCCGATAACCGGCGCACCCACTGGGTTGGTGCCCAGGAAGACCAGCACCCACAGCGCCATGACCCGGCCTCGGAAGGCGGCGTCGGTGCCCAGTTGGATGCGCTGGTTGCAGGCCTGGGCGAAGAAGACCGTGGAGAAGCCGGTCGGCAGGAGCAGCGCCACCACCAGCCAGTACGTGGGCGCCAGCCCGACCAGGGTGCCGAAGGTGGCGCAGACGATGGCCGCGGAGAGCACCAGCCACACCGAGGGGCGACTGCGCCGCCCGGTGCCGGCCAGGGCCCCGGCCAGTGCGCCCACCGCGAGGGCGCTGCTGAACAGACCGAACGAGGCGGCTCCGGTGTCGAAGACGGTCTTGGCCAACGCGGCGAGGGTCAGCTGGAAATTGAAGAGTGAGGTGGCGATGACCGAGATCAGGACCATCGGCAGCAGCAGGTCCGGCCGACCCCGGACGTAGCGCAGCCCGTCCACCACCCGGGCCGAGGCCCGCTCCTCGCGCGGCGGTAGCTCCTCGCGGTGCAGCTCGGCCGGGCGAATCCGGATCACGTTCACCAGCGGCGCGATTGAGCTGAGAGCGGTGACCAGGAAGACCGGCCCCACGTCAACGGCGGCGATGGCCAGGCCGGCGAGGGCGGGTCCGACGATCCGCGCGGAGTTGAAGGTGGCCGCGCTGAGGGAGAGGGCGTTCGGCAACAGCCGGGTGCCGACCAGTTCGGAGACGAAGGCATGCCGGACCGGAGTTTCCACCGCGTTGGCGACGCCGAGGAGGGCGGCGAAGGCGAAGACGTGCCAGAGCTGCACCCGGCCGGTGATCACCAACAGGCTCATGGCCAGGGCGAGGACCGTCCAGAACAGGTTGGCGGCAAAGAGCAGGACGCGCTTGTCGTACCGGTCGGCGAGGCGCCCGGAGATCAGCGTGAGCAGCAGAACGGGAGCGAACTGGAGAGCGGTGACGATACCGAGCGCGGTGGCGGAGTTGTCGCTGAGCTCGAGGACGAGCCAGTCCTGGGCGATGAACATCATCCAGACGCCGATCAGCTTGATCAGCTGCCCGGAGGCGAATAGCCGGAAATTACGGACCTGTAGGGACTGGAATATGGTGCTCAGCTTCTTCTGCACTCTTGGTGCGCCTCCCTCGCGTACGCGTCGTCGCCGTGACGGCGCAGGCGAGGCGGGAGGCTCAGGTACGGGTGAGCTGTTGCAGAATCTCTGCTGCCTGGCGCAGCGTCTCCCGCTCCTCCGCACTCAGTTCGGCCAACCGGTGGGCCAGCCATTGGTCCCGAACGCGCTCAAACTGGTCCAGCACCGCTCCGCCCCCCTCCGTCGCGGCGAGGATCACCTGCCGGCCGTCGGTCGGGTGGGGGGTGCGCTGCACGAGGCCGCGCTCCTCCAGCTTCGCGACGATCTTGGTCATCGTCGGCGGCTGGACCCGTTCGACGTCGGCGAGTTCCCGGGGCGTCAGCGCGCCCGCCAGCCGGAGGCTGGTGAGCGCGGAGAGCTGGGTGACCGTCAGGTCACCAACCGGTCTGGCCTGGCGGACCCGCCGGTTGAGTCGGGTGATCGCATCCCGCAGCTGGACTGCCAGCTGCACCGGTGGCACGCTCTTCGCCGTCACCGTCTGCTCCGTCACTGTAGTTAGCCTAACTAATAAGCCTAGCTAACGACATGCGTTATGACCAGGCTCACGCGGAGTACCACGCGGGGGTGCGGGGCCGGTCCGCTACCCGACCCCGCACCCCGCGTCACAGCAGTACCGACTCGATCGGTCCGCGCAGGAAATACAGCACGAAGAGCGCCGCCACGCCGTACAGCAGCGGGTGGACCTCCCGCGTCTTACCCCGAGCGACCTTCATCAACACGTACACGATCACACCGGCGCCGATGCCGTTGGAGATCGAGTACGTGAACGGCATCAACACGATCGTGAGGAACGCCGGGATCGCGATCTCGAAGTCGGTCCAGTCGATGGTCCGCACCGCGGTCATCATCAGGAACCCGACCACCACGAGCGCGGTTGACGCGGCCTCGAAGGGCACCACCAGCACCAGCGGCGTGAGGAACATCGCCAGCAGGAAGAGCGCCCCGGTGACCAGGTTGGCCGCGCCCGTCCGGGCACCCTCCGCGACACCGGCCGCGCTCTCGATGTACGCCGTGTTACTGGACACGCTCGCGGCGCCACCGCCGGCCGCGGCGATCGAGTCGACCAGCAGGATCTCCTTCGCCCGGGGCGGGGTGCCCTGCTCGTCGAGCATCCCACCCTCCTGGCCCACCGCCACCATCGTGCCCATCGTGTCGAAGAAGTCAGTGATGATCAGCGTGAAGATGAACATCAGCACGACCAGCCAGCCGGCCCGGCTCCACGAATCGAGCACGTTGAACCGGCCGAGCAGCGACAGATCCGGCACGTCCAGGATGCGGCTCGGCAACTCGGGCACGGTCAGCGACCAGCCCTGGGGATTCGACACCCCGTTGACCACCGACGGGCCGATGTTGCCCAGCGCCTCGATGACGAGCGCCAACCCGGTCGAGGCGAGAATGCCGATCAGGATCGCGCCCTTGACCCGGCGCACCACCAGCACCAGAGTCAGCAGCAGACCCACCACGAAGACCAACATCGGCCAGCTGACCAGCTTGCCGCCGATGCCCAGGCCGACCGGGACGGTGGTGTTCGCCGCGTCCGGGAGCCGCCGGACGAAACCCGCGTCAACCAGACCGATGATGGTCAGGAACAGCCCGATGCCGACCCCGATCGCCGCCTTCATCTGGGTGGGCACCGAGCGGAACACCGCAGTACGCAAACCGGTCAACACCAGCACCGCGATGATCACGCCCTCGATCACCACCAGACCCATCGCGTCCGCCCAGGTCATCTCCGGGGCGATCTCGTACGCGACCAGCGCGTTGACGCCGAGACCGGCGGCGACCGCCAGCGGGAACCGGCCCACCACGCCCATCAGGATCGTCGCCAGGCCGGCGACCAACGCGGTCGCCGCGGCGAGCGCCGGGATCGACAGCCGCTCCCCGGCGCCATCAACGGCGGAGCCGAGGATCAGCGGGTTGAGCACCACGATGTAGGCCATCGTGAAGAAGGTCGCGAACCCACCACGCACCTCCCGGCCCAGCGTCGAACCGCGGGCGGAGATCTCGAAGTACCGGTCGAAACCGTTCCGCGGTGTCGCGGGCGGCGTGGCATCGTCGGGCGGGGCTACTGCCATCGGGTCCTCGCAGGTGCTCTCTTGTCTCGTCGGCCGCATCGTCGCAGACGGTCGGCCTGCCGGGGGACTGATCCCGTACGCTTACTTCGTGCTGACGCAGCCGCCACCGCGGCCGGAACCGCTCGACCCGCCGATGGTGCCGTTCGCCCTCGCCGGGATGGCCGGCTGGGCGATCGCCGGAATCGTGCTGCTGTTTTTTCGCGACCAGCTGGTGGAAACCGGCCGTGAAGGCTGGCTCTGGACCTGCCTGGCTGGGTTCCTGTGGGGTCTGCCCGGTCTCGCCGTGATGATGCGGCACGACTCGCACCGGCGTCGCCGCCGCGCCGGTCACTGACCCACGCCGGCGATCACCTCACGACTGGCCATTCGACTCCGCCACCTCGGCAGCTCCGGCAGACGCATCGACCTCGCGCACCGACACAGCCTCCACCGCGCTGTCGTCGTAGACAGTCGGCAACGCCTCGACCGGGGTCTCCGGGGTCTCGGCCAGAATCTCCGAATGCGCACCGCAACCGTGGTCGGCGCTGACCACGCGGCCGTCATCCGGAGCGAAGAGGTTGCCGCAGGCGCCGAAGGACTGGCACAGCGCGCCGGCGAGCGGCAGATAGAAGCCACAGGTCCCGCAGCGGGCAGCCACCGGAGCGGCGGTGGCGATCGGCGCGGTTGGCCCGTGGTCGCCGTCGTACCACCGTTGGGCGGCTTCGCCACGCCCTTCTCGGGACATCACCCGCGCCCGGCCGAGACCCAGCTCCCAGGCGACCTCCTCGACCGCCGGGTCGTCGGAGAGCAGGTAACCGGGCTGGAGCCGGTCGTCGTCGGGCGGGCTGGGCAGCAGGTCACCCGGGCCGAGGTCACCGGGCTGCAGTCGCTCCTGCCAGGGCAGCCAGCCCGGGGCGAGCAACGCATCCGGGCCGGGCAGCAACACGGTCTCACACACGGTGACCGTGCGACTGCGGGGCGCCCGGGTGACGGTCACGGCCCACCGCCAGCCACGATAACCGGCGAGCCGGCACTCGAAGTAGTGCGTGACGAGACGATCACCTTCGGCAAGAGTCTGGAGATGATCGCCGACATCCGCCGGGTCGACCTCGGTGATAGCGTCGCGAGCCACCTCGACGGCGGCAGCACAGACCTGGTCGAGACGGGGGGCACGAGCGGAGGCGGACCTGGTCACCCGACCATTGTTCCCCATGCGTGGGACCACCTGACAGGGACTCCCCGAACCAAACGTGGCAGTGGTGGCGCGCACCCCGGGCCGATGGGTGAGACTGGTGCACATGCCGTCCTCCCTCCGCTCCGAGCGCTCCTTCCTCGGGTGGACTGTCGGCACCGCGGTCAAGGCCGTCCGCCTACTGCTGCGCGGTTCGGTCAGCGGCGGCCGTTGGATGACCCAGTCGGTGGGACGGGCCCGCGCCCGGGGCGCCGGCCGGGAGACCGGCATGGTCCGCCTCTTCGACCTGCACGCACTCTCCTGCGCCGGGGACACCCTGATCGCGATCGGCCTGGCTGGGACGATCTTCTTCAACGTGCCGCTCGGGGAGGCGCGCAGCAAGGTCGCGCTCTACCTGCTGGTAACCATGATCCCGTTCGCCCTACTCGCCCCGGTGGTCGGCCCGCTGCTTGACCACTTTCGGCACGGCCGGCGGTACGCACTGGCCACCAGCATGCTCGGGCGGGCGTTCCTGGCGTGGCTGATCTCTGACTACATCCACGGCTTCGGCCTGTACCCGGCGGCCTTCGGAGTGTTGGCGCTCTCCCGCGCGTACGGGGTGGCCCGCTCCGCCGCCGTCCCCCGGCTCCTCCCGGAGGGGCTCGGGCTCTCCCAGGTCGGGGCCAGAGCCAGCGTGTACGGCACGATTGCCGGCGCCCTACTCGCACCGATCGGTCTGGCCGCCTTCTGGTTCGGGCCGCAGTGGCCGCTGCGGGTCGCCTCGGTGATCTTCCTGGTCGGGATGGTCATCGCCCTGCGACTACCACCGAAGGCGGACTCGGAGCCGCCCGAGCGGGTACCGCGCCCGCTGCGGGCGCTCCGCCGAAGCTCCGACGACCGTCCCCTCGGCCGGGGGCGCCCACATGGCCGGCTGGTGATCGCCACCCTGATCGGCGCCGCCACGCTGCGCGCGGTCTACGGCTTCCTGCTGCTCTTCCTGGCCTTCGCGATCAAGGCTGGCGACCTGACCACCGTTGTCCTCGGCCGCGACCTGGGCGACGAGGCCGCCCTCGGGCTGGTCGGCGGGGCGCTGGCGATCGGCAGCTTCCTGGCCACCGCGATCGGCACCCGGCTGCGGATCCATCGCCCGGCAGCGCTGCAGTCCAGCGGCATGGTGGTCATTGCTGGGGTGGCCGTCCTCGCCACGCTCAGGTTCTCGCTGCTGATGGTCGCCCTACTGTGCCTGGTCACCGCATTGACCAGCGGCATCGCCAAGCTCGCGGTGGACGCCTCGATCCAGGAGCGCATCCCCGAACGGCTGCGTGCCAGTTCGTTCGCCCACTCGGAGACGGCGCTCATGCTCGCCTTCGTCGCCGGCGGCGGGCTGGGTCTCGTCCCCTTCGACGGCCGGCTCGGCATCGCCGTCTCCGCCGGGGTCGCGACGCTCGCCACGGCCCGCGGCATCCTGGTTGCCGGCCGGCTGCGGGCGGAGCGGCTGGCCGGCCGACCGTTGGCGGATGACAAACTCGCCGAGGACGAGTCGACCCTGGCCCAGCCCGCCATTGACGACCCGACCCCCACCTCGCCCGCGCCGAGACCGGGCACCGGGGGCGACGTTGACCCGGCGCCACCGGGTTTCCATCTCTACCGCCCGTCGTCGGCGGTGGGCGGGCCGGGCGGCGCCGATGACGAGACCCGCCCGGGGTCGATCCGGTGACCGATGTCCTGGTCGTCACCGCGGTTCCCGCCGAGGCCGAGGCGGTCCGTGCGGGGCGGGGACCGGCGGTCACGGTAGCGCCGGTCGGGGTCGGTCCGGCGGTGGCCGGGGCCGCCACCGCCCGGCTGCTGGCCCTGGCGGAGGCCGCTGGCCACCCGTACCGCCTGGTCGTCAGCGCGGGCGTGGCGGGCGGCTTCCCCGATCGGGTGGAGGTCGGCGGCACGGTCGTCGGCACCAGTGCGGTCGCGGCCGACCTGGGCGCCGACTCCCCGACCGGCTTCATCCCCGTGGACCAGCTCGGGATGCCGGCCGAGTTGCTGGGCGCCGGCCCCACCATCACCGCGGACCCGAACCTGGTCGCCACCCTCCGGGCCGCGCTTCCGGCCGCCGCGGTGGGTCCGGTACTGACCGTCAGCACGGTCACCGGAACGGTCGCCGGGACCGAGGCGCTCCTCCGCCGGCACCCCGACGCGGTGGCCGAGGCCATGGAGGGGTACGGGGTGGCCGTCGCCGCCGCGCACGCCAGCCTGCCCTTCGTCGAGTTACGCACCATCTCCAATCCGGTCGGGCCGCGCGACCGCGACGCCTGGCGTCTCCGCGAGGCTCTCTCCGCCCTCACCGAGGCCGCCTTGGCCCTCCCTGACTGAAGACGCGGCCGAAGCTAGTCGGACCGACGGAAATCCGACGCCGTCGCCGCGCGCGACCGCGCGCCCTCCGCAAACTCGGCTCCAGGCCGGGCGCGGGCGCGGACTTAAACAGGGGGTCGTGTAGTTCGGGCGGGCCGCATCCCGCCAGAGCGAGCGGGACGTGGCCTACGCGGTCAGTGTTGGTTCCAACGCACACCCCAGTGCGCGGTGATCTCTCTTAGGTCACCGCCATATCGGGTCGTGCCATCGCGATCCCAGACACAGCCAAGATGGATCGCCGCCGACCGTTGACCGGGGTAGCCGAACACCACGGCGTGCCGCACCGGCGGAATACTCGTCAGGCACGCCTGATCCCCCTGGGGAGGTACGGTGGGTAGCCCGTTGAAGTAGTCCGTCAACGCTGTGACGTCGCTGGTGTTGCGTCGGGTGGCCTCGAGATCCCATGGGGCCTCACCGTCTGTGGGGTAGGTGCAAAGCAGGGCCACCGTCGCCCCGGTGGGGACCATGACATCCGGCGCTGATGGGGTGGGCGGCAGTCTCTCGTGCCACGCCTCGGGGCAGCGGGCCGGGCCCGCGTCGGTGTTCGTGATGGACGCGGCCCGCACTGGGCCGAGTTCGGGCTTCGTGTCGCCTGTGATCAGTACGACGGTCACCACAAGGCCGAGTAGCACCGCGGCGGCCAGGCCAAGACCGATGATCCGCCGGGACATGCGGGTAGGCGTGGGACCCTGCGTCTGCTGACTTTTCATCGACACGTCTCCTTATGCCCAGCTAAGGGCATGATAGGTCACGTCACCCTCCGCGGCACGGTGATGGATACGGTGAGCCGCGTCAGTCGTGCGCAGCCCACCGCCCGCTGTCGCCGCTAGCCTGTGCGTGGGTAGGCGCCGTAGACCCGGATCACGTCCGCCCAGTCCTGGAACCACATGCTGCTACCAGTGCCGCCGACCGTAATGCCCTTGGCACGGACGCCGGAGCCGTTAAGGGTGAACACGGGGCCACCGCTGTCGCCCCCTCGGGCTGCTGTGGCTCCGTTGACCTGGTCCGCCCGTATCACGCCTTCGATCCAGTAGTTGCAGTCCCCGTCGGAATCCGGCTTAGAACACTTCACATAGAAGTTTTGCGATTGGATTTGCTTGAGGGCGCAAACCGTGCCGCTTGTCCTACCGGACTGACAAACGAGTTGGTTCGCTGACCAGTATCCCCAACTGTTGACAACCTTCGTGGTGGTGGTATTCGCGGAGCCATCGAAGATCTTGTACCACCCGGGGGTGTCGATCAGTAGAAGGTCCGAGCGCCAGTTGTCGGAGTGGACCGGCCCCATCTCAGCGAAGCCTGATTGACCAAAGGAGCCCTGGTAGGCGTAGTCGGGTGGAGTTCCGCAGTGCCCCGCGCTGAGAACGAACGTTCGGCCACTGGCCCATACGCCAAACCCGGTCGTGCATTGGGCCCGCCGATCTATCCCTCGCCATGACTCCCACTGCCCACCGCCGTTCCAGGGAGGAGAGTCATCCGAACGGCTGACCATCAGCTCCATCGGATCCGAGCCGTCAACGACGGTCACCGGCACCTCTACCGCTGCCTCTTGGAGGATCTGGGACACCGGTGTGACAGGCCCCGTAGGCCCGCTTGTTCCCACCGAGTCCGGGTGCACGGTTTGCGGGCCACGAGCGACTTCCAGCCCGCTGCCGTCGGGCTCGACACCAATCGACTGGATGTCGTGGTCGGGATGCCGCAGGCTGGCGGCCATGACTTTCCTGCCGGCGGCTTGCAGCTCGGCATCGGAGTACGCCGCCGGTTTCACGGTGACGGTCCCCCACTCCCGCGCACGACCGATAGCTGCGCTCATACCCTGTGTCAGCTCACCTTTCCAGTAGACCGACAAGCCCCTGCCTTCAAAGGCGACCCCGGCGAAACCGGACTGGGGCGCTTTCAGTTGCTCGTCCCAGATGGCGTGGACGGCCGGTTCTAGTTTGCTTTGCCGGCGCATCTCCATGAGCAGAGCGGGATCAAGATTGTCGGTGGATTGGGTATCGGTGTCAGGCAGTGCCGCCGCGGACAGTGACGGTGCGGTGAGAGTCGACGCGACCAGCAGCGTGGCCAACGCGGCGGCAAGGATGGCTCGACGGCCGGAGAGGACATGCAGCCCCATAGCGCTCCTTCTGGAGACGGCAACGACGAAAGTCAGTACACCCCCGCCCGACTGGTGAGGGAACCGGTGCGCGTGGTGCGGATAGTGCGCACCGGTGCGCGAACCCGGAACGCCCTCTTTGTACAGGACTTCGTCGGATATCTGCGCCGGACACACAAGGCGTAGTGATCTCCACACTGAGGCGACTACCCTGCGCGCAGGAACACACCACGGGGGTCTCATGAGTGACACGGCGTTCGGCCGGCTATTGAGCGATTCCGGCCTGACACCCGAAGAATTCGCCCGCCAGCTCACCGAGTACGCCGGCAGTCACGGCCGCCGCAATCGGCTTCACCCCAAGACGCCCTACAAGTGGCGTCGGGGCGAGCGGCCGGGCCGCCCCTGGCCCACCCTGACCGCGCTACTGCTGTCGGACCTGCTGGGCCGGACGGTCACCGTAGCTGACCTCGGCTGGCCCGAGGACAACAGCAGCGCGGCGCCTGCCTCCACAGGGCTGATCCTGCCCTGGACCGTGGCCGGGGCCTTGCAGGCGATCCAGGCCGTCAACGAGGGTGGGACCATGCGGCGGGCCTTCATGACGCTACTCGGATCTGCCATGACCGTCTCCGGCAACGAATGGCTGGTCGCGGGCCCGGCCGAGCCGCCGGCCACGACGCACGGATTTCGGCTCACCATCGAGGTGGTCGACCACCTCGACGCCATCACCGCGGACCTGCGACGCATGGACGACCACCTCGGCGGCGGGCAGACACTCGGGCTGGTCCGCAACCACTTGAGCACCGTCACCACGCTGCTGACGCAGCGCCGCTACACCGACACAGTCGGCCGCCGGCTGCACTCCAGCGCCGCAGAGATTCTGCGCCTGGCCGGGTGGCTCGCGTTCGACGCAGGCCACCACCCCCACGCACAGCGATACTGGGTCGCTGCTCTACACGAGGCACACGCCGCCGGCGACCGGGCCCTCGGCGCGAACATTCTGGGATTCATGTCCTGCCAGGCCAAGGACCTCGGCCAGGTCCGCCAGGCCGTCACCCTCGCCGAGACGGCATGCGCTGGCTACCCCGCCGCCAGTCCGAAGGTCACGGCCATCCTGCACCTTCGCGCGGCCGAGGCGCATGCCAATGAGCAGTCCATCACCGACACCCGCCGTGCGATCGACGTGGCATTCAACGCGCTCGGCAACATCACCACCGGCGGCGGCGACCCCGACTGGACCTACTGGTTGGACGAGGCCCAGGCACACGCCATGGTCGGCTACAGCTACCTGAAGCTCGCGGATTGGTCCGCCGCCCGCTCCCACCTGAAGTCGGCGCGACGAATCCAAGACGGCGACTGCACCCGCGAGGGGGCACTACGCAACGCGCTATTAGCCCAGACTTACGCCCGTCAAGACGGGCCCGACATCGACAAGGCCGTCGCGATGGGGGACCAGGCCGTGGCCGCCCTGTCCGGCCAAGTAAGATCGGCACGTTGCGTCAAACACGTTCGCGCCCTCGCCGACGATCTTCGCCGGTACCGCAGTCACCCCAATGTGGCACGATTCCACAACGACACCCGCGAACTCATTCACACCGCGTAGCAACCCACGACGTCACCACCAGTGCCTGGCTCGGGTTCTGCCTCCTCTCCCACCAACTCATCCCAACCTAACAAAGCACTACTAGGCTTCGCCCGAGCCCGAGTTACCTCATGGCATGGACGGCAGCGGCAACGGTAGACCCGGAAGTCCGTCGATGCTGGTGGCGACGAACTCCTTCTTCTCGAAGTACTGCCCCAGCGATGCGTCATCCTCCCGGGAGAAGCGCTTGGCGTGCAAATCCCGATCAACTTCGTAGGTCATCAACGGCACGGCATAGCCGCAGGTATCGCGGATAAGATCGGCGTGCACGATGATTATCGCGCGTAGCCCGTGCAGCGAGGTGTCGATGTGGGGAAAGTTGGACATGACATCATGCCAACGTGGGTCATCCCGGAAGACAGGCTCGCCGCGCCCATGGATGCGCACAATGTTGGGTGGCCCCTGGAACGCACACCACATCAGGGTGATACGCCCGTTCTCGCGTAGATGCGCGATCGTCTCCGCGTTGCTTCCTGCGAAATCCAGGTAGGCCACCGTAAAGTCGTCGAGGACGGCGAACGATCCAGCGAGTCCCTTCGGCGACAGGTTGACAGTTCCTGACTCGGACAGCGGCGCCGTCGCGGTGAAGAAAATCGGCTGTGCCTCAATAAACTCCCGGAGCCGACCAGAAATTCTCTCATGCGTCTTCCCCATGATTGACATCCTTGCAGTCCATGATAAAAAATGACATCGTCGCACGCCGTCGTCAGTGTAGGCGGCCGCTGTTGCCTCTACCGGCCCAGTCGACTCAGAGCCAGCGCACATCGTCAGCCTCAAGAAGCAGCCTCTTCAAGCCACTGCGTGTCTCGGTACCGTACTTGAAGATGATGCCGACTCGCCCACCATCGATATGTTCCATCTCTGCGGGAATCCAGAGCTCGGTCGGCAGTGGTACGGCGCTGGCGACTTCGCGAATCGTAAGCACGGACACCTTCTCCACAATTCGGTGCTCCTGCCCAGCGGCGTCCACGATACTCACCTCCAGGCTGCCGAGGAGTGAATCACTGGCCCACCGAAGAGCGGTCGCGCGCACGATCACGTCCGTCACATTCACAGCGTAAGCCTGGGAGCATACCGCCGGAACACGCGTGGGCGGGTGGTAGCAGCTGTCGGTGGTGGTCTCATGGAGTCCACCACCACGTGATGGAGTCGGCGGGCGACATTCCGTCGCAACCCATACCAGCACGTTTCGACAATTGATTTACTCCACACGGTGCAGGCCAGGCTGCTCGACACCGGTACGGAGCCTGGCCCGGCGACCGTTCGACCAGCGACACGCCGCTGTGTCGCTGTGGCTCAACGCCGGGTACCGGCTACCCAGGTCGCCGAGTGGGCCGGGCCCAGCGTGCACGTCCTCATGCGGGTCTACGCGAAATCCGTCTACGGCCAAGAGGAAGCGGCCCGACGCTGTGTAGAGACGGCGCTCGGCCGGCCGCTGACGCAACCCCACCGGCCGCTGACGAACCCCACCGCACCATCGGCCGACTAAACCGCCTGACGGAACCCACCTGGCGGCTTTCGCTACCGATGATCTCCGCGACACGCACACGACACAGCCAGCGAGATTGAGCGAGTTGGAGCGGGACTGAGCGGGACTCACGAAAGAGGCCCCTGACCGGCGTCTGCGCTGGTCAGGGGCCTCTTTCTGCACCTGGTGGCGGGTGAAGGATTCGAACCTTCGTAGCTTTCGCGACGGATTTACAGTCCGCTCCCATTGGCCGCTCGGGCAACCCGCCAGGGCACCCGCCGCGTCGCGACGCGGCGGTGAGAGCAAGGATAGCGGCTCGCCTCGACGTGGCCGCAACCGGGTACCGTCAGGGGGCGCACGGCTGGCCCGTAGTGCACGTAACAGGACAGACCGCCAGGACACCAGGAGTATCAGCATGGCAGCCAACCCGTCGTTCGACATCGTGAGCAAGGTCGACCGTCAGGAGGTTGACAACGCCCTCCGCCAGACGGAGCGGGAGCTCTCGACGCGGTTCGACTTCCGGGGCACCGGCGCCGAAATCTCCTGGTCTGGCGAGGAGGCAATCAGCCTTCGGGCGGAGACCGAGGAGCGGGTTCGAGCCGCGCTCGATGTCTTCAAGGAGAAGCTGGTCAAGCGGAACATCTCGCTGAAGTCGCTGGACGCAGGGGATCCGCGCGGGTCGGGTAAGGAATTCAAGGTCGACTGCAAGGTGATCCAGGGCATCGAGACGGAGAAGGCCAAGGCCATCAGTAAGAAGATCCGCGACGAGGGCCCGAAGGGTGTCCAGGCGCAGATCCAGGGTGACCAGCTCCGCGTGACCGGCAAGAAGAAGGACGACCTGCAGGCCATCATCGCCATGCTGAAGGGCGAGGACTTCGGCGTGGCACTCCAGTTCACCAACTACCGGTGAGGGGGTGCGCCGGCCTGGCCACCAGGCCGGCGCATGTTGATCACGCGATGTACCTGGGACCTGCTAGCCCCCGCCCAAGCCCTTGGCCTCGTCAGGCTCCAGGGCTTTAGCCAGGTCCCGGCTTACTCGGACAGGTCGGGAGCCGTGATACGGGTGGGTCCGGGCAACATCAGACGCCCGGTCCTGTCCCACGCGGCGTGCCGCGTACCGCACGACGGCGCCGTAATGCCGCTGGAACAACTCCACGAATCTTGCCCGGTCGTCTTCCATACCTCTTCTGTTTCCATGTCATGCGCCGGGGTTACCGCCTCCCCGGCATTCTTGGCGACTTCGTCGAGAGATGGGCCAGGTGCTCGGGTCACCGTCGGACGGGCCTGACGACGGCCTGGCCGCCCGCTATCGTCAGTGCTCCGGTCCTACGACCTGCTCGAAGCGGAACTCGCGGATGAAGCAGTCCCGCGGCTGACTGACCGCGAAGAGCACACAGTCCACGACAGATTGTGCGGTCAGGGCGTCGGATGCCGTCCGTGGACCGTGTTGCACGAAGTCCGGCGGGAAGAGGGAGATGACGCGAATTCCTTCGGCTCGTAGTCGATGGGACATGATCTCGGCGAAGCCGGCCTGGGCGTGCTTGGCGGCGTAGAAGGCGGGATGGGCCTCCGACCGGTGGTGGCCGACCTCGCCGCAGGCGGAGACCATGTTGACGATGTCCGGCCGCGTTGAGCCTCGCAGCAGCGCCAGCAGGTGTTTGGTGAGCAGGACCGTGCCGGTCGCGGCGCCGCCGATCGTGGCGATGATGTGATCGTCCTCAGCGTCGCCGAGGTCCGCACCGGGCAGGTAGCCTGCAGCGTTGTTGACCAGGATGTCGAGGTAGTCGGTTCGGTCGGCCAGCGCCGCCGCGAATCCGCGTACCGAGTCGGGGCTGGTCAGGTCGCAGCCGAAGGCCTCGCCGCTCCCCCGCCCACGCTGCCGGATCGATTCGGTGGTGCGTCTGGCTGCCGCCTCGTCGCGGGCGGAGACAAACACCTGCGCACCATGCGCCGCGAAGGCGACCGCCAGGAGGCGCCCGGAGTCGCGCCCGGCACCGGTAATAGCAACCCGTAGTCCGTCCAGATTCATTGCAAGATCAGAACAGTTGAAGCTGACGTGAGGTCAAAGTGGGTCACCGGCAGCACCGCGTCGGGTCTTCGGTGCCCGGCCTGGAGCATGAAAGTCGGCGGTACGGGAAGAAGCGATCCCGGCGAGGGCCGGACAGGGCGACAGCCGGGCAAGACGACGGCCGGACAGGACGACAGCCAGGCAGGGCGACGGCCGGCGAAGAGCGATGGGCCGGAAAGGCAGCCGGATGCGGGGGGTGGGGGCGCAGGATGCGGAGTTCGTCCGCCCGGACCTGTCCCACCGGGCCGTTGCCCGGCTGCTCGTCGTGCTCGCCACCGCCTCCGGCTGCCTCGACGTTTTCTGTGTGACCCAGCTCGGCGGGTTCTTCGCCAGCGTGATCACCGGCAACCTGGTCCAGCTCGGCCACCATATTGTCGCCGCGGACTCCCGCCTGCTCAGCGGCGGGTTGGCAGCGGTCGGCGGATACGCGATCGGCGTGGCCGGCGGCACCCTGCCGCTACGCCACACCGAGCTGGGCTGGCGTTCCCGTACGCATCTGGTCATGGTGGTTCAGGTGCTGCTGCTGGTAGGCGTGGCGGGTGGCTGGTGGGTCACCGGGGGGCGCCCCGGGTTCGCCGCTTCCCTGACCCTGCTCTTCGCCGCCGCGACGGCGAGCGGAATACAAAGCGTGGTGACGATCAGCTCCGGGATACCGCACGCCACCACGACCTACCTCACCGGCTCGCTCACCTCCATCGTGCGGGGGGTGGTCTTCGACCCGCACCGGTTCGCGGCGGGTGCGGCCGGCGTGACTCGGCTGCTGGGGCTCCTCGGGGGCGCGGTGCTCGGCGCGCTGGTGCTGCGGGTCGCGCCGCTCTGGGCGCCGGCGCTCGCCGCGGCGCTGGTGGCCTCGGTCCTGGCCACCGCGATCGCCATCAGCCGGTCCCGCCGCCAGCGGCCGGCGCGCTCACCGGGCGAAGATGAGCAGCAGGATCACCGTGAGGATCGCGCTGATCAGCACCGAGCTGAGGCAGCCGAGTCGGTTGGAGAAGAAGACGAACACGGAGGTCGTGGTACCCACCGGTGAGGGGGTTCAGGCACCGACCCGGGAGGAGGGTGCCTGAACCTGGCCGGGTCAGCGGTACTGGATCGGGCCGGCGCTACCGGCCATCTGCTCCAGCCGGGCGACTCGATCCTCCATCCGGGGGTGGGTGGAGAAGAGCGCCGCGATGCCGCCGCCCTTGAACGGGTTGTCGATCATCAGGTGGGCGGCGCTGGTGAGCTGTCCCTGCGGCGGCAGCGGTCGCGCCTGGGTGCCCTTGTGGATCTTCCGAAGGGCACTGGCCAACGCCAACGGGTCTCGGGTGAGCTGGGCGCCGGAGGCGTCCGCCTGGAATTCGCGGCTACGGCCGATCGCAAGCTGGATCAGCGTGGCCGCGATCGGCCCCAGGATGATGGTCAACAGCAGCACCAGCGGGTTGCGCCCCTCCTCGTCGTCACCCCCAAGCCGGATGAAGAACGCCAGGTTGGCCAGGGCGGTGATGATGCCAGCCAGGCCGGCGGCGACGCTGGAGATGAGAATGTCCCGGTTGTAGACGTGCGACAGCTCGTGCCCGATGACTCCACGCAGCTCGCGGTAGTCGAGGATCTCGACAATGCCCTGGGTGACACAGACGGCCGCGTTCTGTGGGTTTCGACCGGTGGCGAACGCGTTGGGCTGTCTGGTCGGGCTCACGTAGAGCCGGGGCATCGGTTGCCGGGCCTCGCTGGCCAGTTCCCGCACCATCTGGTAGAGCTCGGGGAACTGTGCCTCACTGACCGGTTGTGCCTGCATCGCGCGCAGCGCGAGCTTGTCGGAGTAGAAGTAGCTGACGCCGTTCATCCCCAGCGAGATGACGACGGCGATGACCAGTCCGCCGCTGCCGCCGAACCAGTAGCCCACCGCCAGAATCAGGGCGGTGAGCAGGCCGAGCAGCGCGGCGGTCTTCAGACGGTTATGGTGCACGGTCACTCCTTCGGTGCGCGGACCGCGTTGGTCCGCTGACCGGTTCAACACCACCGGTACCCGTCAACCATCCGTCATATGGCTGTGAAATGCCTGGTAACGAGGGGTGTAGGCCCGCTGGTTCAGCGGGCGGCGAGGTCGAGCACGAGCTGCGGGGCGAAGCCGACCACCAGCGCCACGACCGTCGCCGCCGCCAGGACCGCCGCGACTGGCTTGGCCCGGACCAGCACCGCTGTCGGATCGGCCGGCACCACCGCCGGACCCGTCGCCACCGGGTCAGTCGCCGCCGCGTCCGTCGACGCCACCACCGTGGTCGGGTCGGTCGGCACCGCTGCCGGCCGGTCGATGGACCAGAGCCCGGCGACAACCCGCAGGTAGTAGGCCAGGCCGAGCACCGCGTTGACCGCCACCACCAGGGCGAGCCAGCCGGCACCGCCGTCAAGCAACGACCGGACCACGGTGACCTTCGCGAAGAGCCCGGCGAGGCCGGGCGGCAGACCGGCGAGGCCGACCAGTGCCAGCGCCAGCCCCACCGCCGCCCACGGCCGGCGCCGGGCCGCGCCCCGCAACTCGTCGAGGGTTCCGCCGTCCGCGCCCGCCGGTCGCAGCGCGACCACGGCCGCGAACGCCGCCAGCTCCAGGACCACGAAGAAGACCGTGTACGCCACCGCTGCCGCGTATGCGGCGGCGCGGGCGTCGGCGGTGCGGCCCGCGGCGAGGGCCAGCGCGCCGAGCGGCGCGAGGATGTAGCCCGCCTGGGCCACCGAGGACCAGGCGAGCAGCCGTACGGTGCGGTGCTGACGCAGCGCCACCAGGTTACCGACAGTCATGGTCAACACCGCGAGCAGCGCGAGCACCGGGCCGGTGATCCGGGCCGGCAGGGCGTGCTGCACCACCGCGAGCAGGGCCACCACCCCGCCGAGCTTCGAGACCGTGGAGAGGTACGCGGCCACCGGCAGCGGCGCGCCGTCGTAGGTGGTGGGCGCCCAGGCGTGGAAGGGCACCGCCGCGACCTTGACCGTCAGCCCCACCACGACCAGCGCCACGGCGACCGTGGTCAGCGGGATGTCGAGCAGCTCCGGCCGCTCGGCGAAGAGCACCCCGAGCCGGCCGAGGTGCAGCGCGCCGGTGGCCGCGTAGAGCAGGGCCGCCCCGAGCAGGCTCAGCGTCGTGGCGACCACGCTGACCACGAAGAAGGTCACTGCCGCCTCGATGCTGGCCAGGCTGCCCCGGCGCAGGCCCACCAGGACGTACAGCGGCAGGGTTAGGGTCTCCAGCGCCACGATCAGGGTGATCAGGTCACCGGCCGCACCGAGCGCCACCCCACCCGTCATTGACGCGGCGAGCAGGAAGCAGTACTCGCCCACCGGTGTCGCCCCGGCCCGCAGCAGCGGCCCGGAGAGCACCAGCACTCCCAGGGTGAGCAGCGCGACGAGTACGGCGACCAGGGCGGCCCGGCCACCGAAGACGTACGAGCAGTCGGCGCCGACACAGAACGTACGGCGTTCGCCACCTCCGCCGACGAAGATCGCGCTGGTGGCGGTGGCGAGCGCACCGAGCGCGGCGGCGGAGACGGTGACCCGCGCCCGGGCCACCAGCAGGTCGGCGAGGAGCACCAGCACCGCCGTCCCGGCGGCCAGGTACGCCGGCAGCAGCGCCACGTTGTCGACGGTCTGCACCATGCTCATGCCCGTACCTCCAGCCAGCTCACGGGCGCCCCGGCAGCAGGGCGTCCACCGGCGCCTGGGCCACGCCCAGGACCAGGATCGGAGCCAACCCCACGGCGAGCGTGAGCAACACCAGCGGCGCCCAGGTCAGCAGTTCCGCCCTCGCCACGCCCGGCCCGAGCCGCGCCACCGCCGAGCTGGCCCGGCCGTGGGTGACCTGGCGGAGCAGCCGCAGGAGGTAGGCGGCGGTGAGCGCACCGCCGAGCGCCGCGAGGACGGCGAGGGTCAGCCAGAGGGGACCACCGACCCGGACCGCGGCGACCACGGCGAAGGCCTCTCCCCAGAAGCCGGCCAGGCCGGGCAGGCCCAGCGAGGCGACGGCGGCGAAGCCCAGCAGCCCGGCCAGCCGGGGTGCGGTCTCCCGCAACCCGGAGAGGTCCGCCAGGTCACCGGTGTGCGCCCGGTCCTTGATGGCGCCGGCGAGGAAGAACAGCAGGCCGGTGATGATCCCGTGCGCGATGTTGCCGATCAGGGCTGCCCGCAGCCCGGTACCGGTGAGCGTGGCGACACCGAGGAGCACGAAGCCCATGTGCCCCACGCTGGAGTACGCGATCAGCCGTTTCAGCTCGGTCTGTGCCAGGCAGACCAGGGAGCCGACCAGGATCGCGGTGACCGCGAGCACGCCGAGTACGGGCGCGGCCCATTCGGCGCCTTCGGGGGCGACGCCGACCGCGACCCGGATCAACCCGTAGGTGCCCATCTTGAGCAGCACCCCGGCGAGGATCACGCTGCCCACGGTGGGCGCCTGGGTGTGCGCGTCGGGCAGCCAGGAGTGCAGGGGCCAGAGCGGGCTCTTCACCGCGAAGGCGAGCGCCAGCAGGGTGAACGCGGCGAGCTGCGGCCCACGGGCGAGCCCCGTACCGCCGGTCAGCGCCACCATGTCCGCGGTGCCGGCGGCGGTCACCACCACCAGGACGCCCACCAGCAACAGCACTGAACCGAAGAGGGTGTAGAGGGCGAACTTGCGGGCCGCCCGGCGCCGGTCCGGCCCACCCCAGCCAACGATGATCGCGTACATCGGCAGGAGGACGACCTCGAAGAAGACGAAGAAGAGCACCAGGTCGAGGGCGAGGAAGGTGCCGAGGATGCCCACCTCGACCACCAGCAGCAACGCCACCAGGGCCCGGCCACTCCCCCCACTGGGGACCCGCCACAGGGTGTAGCCGCAGCAGAGCAGGGTCAGTAGCGCGGTCAGCACGACCAGCGGCCAGGAGATGCCGTCCACTCCGAGGTGGAGGCGAAGGTCGAGGCTGGGCACCCAGGGCAGGTCCACCTGATGCCAGGGGCGGAGCGCGGGGCTCGGGTCGGGGCCCGCCCCGGCGTCGTCGCCGCCGGCGACCAGCGGCAGCGCGGCGAGCAGGGTCAGCCCGGCGGCCACCGTACCGACCAGGCGGGCGGCCCGGTCGTGCCGGAGCGCGGCGACGACCACCGCGCCGGCCGCCGGGACCGCCAGCACCGCCACCAGCAGGACCTGTCCCACGACCCCGCTCATGCGTCGCCTCCGATCAACACGGCCGCCAGCCCGATCAGCAGCGCGCCGGCCAGCACACCAGCTGCGGCCCGGGGCAGCGTGGCGCGGTGCCACGCCGCCAGCCCGCCCCCGAGCCACCAGGCGGCCCGGCCGCTGCCGGTGACCGCGCCGTCCACCACCACCTCGTCGGCGGTGCGCGCACCAGCGGCGAGCCGCACGATCGGGCGTACCACCAGGGTGTGCTGGAGGTCGTCGAGCCAGAACGCGCGGGCGGAGAGCGGGCGCAGCGGACCCAGCAGCACGGCCGGGTCACCGCCCGGATCTCGCCGCCAGCGGGCCCAGGCGAGCCCCGCCCCGAGCGCCAGCAGGACGAGCGGCAGCAGCACGGTCGGGCCGACGTGCACCAGCGGATCGGCGGGCAGCAGCTGCGCGGAGCGCTCCCGGGTGGCCGACCCGTACGGTTCGAGCCACCGGGCGAAGGTTCCGGAGAACCCGGCCAGACCGAGCAGCGCCGCCGGGACGGTCAGCAGCAGCACCGGCCAGCGCAGCACCGCGGGCGGGTCGTGCGGCTGATGCAGCGGGCTGCGGGGCGCGCCGAAGAAGGTACGCAGCAGCAGCCGGGTGGCGTACGCGGCGGTGAGGGCGACCCCGACCAGCCCGGCCAGCCACACCGACCAGCCCACCCAGGCCGGCGCGGGGCCGCCGTGCCGGGCGGCTTCCTCGGCGGCGTACAGCACGGAGTCCTTGCTGAAGAAGCCGGACAGCGGCGGCAGCCCGGCCAGCGCGCCGAGGCCGACCAGCATGGACCAGAAGGTCACCGGCATCGTCCGGCGCAGGCCACCGAGCTGGGACATCAGCGCGGTACCCGCGGCGTGGATCACCGCCCCGGCAGCGAGGAAGAGCAGCGCCTTGAAGGCGGCGTGGGTGAGCAGGTGGAACAGGGCCGCCGCGGGCGCCCCCACGGCCAGCGCGCCGGTCAGGTAGCCCAGCTGGGAGACCGTTGACCAGGCGAGGACCCGCTTGAGGTCGTCCTGGGCGATGGCGGCGAACGCGCCGAGCAGCAGGGTGATCGAGGCCAGCACGCCGAGCACCGCCAGGGCGACCGGCACCTGCCCGAAGAGGGGGAACAGCCGGGCGACGACGTAGACCCCGGCGGCCACCATGGTCGCCGCGTGGATCAGCGCGGAGATCGGGGTGGGGCCGGCCATCGCGTCGGGCAGCCAGGTGTGCAGCGGGAACTGGGCGCTCTTGCCGGCCACCCCGGCGAGCAACAGCAGGCAGGCGGCGGTGAGCAGGCCGGTGGCGTGGTCGTGGCTGAGCACGTCGGCGATCCGGAAGCTGCCCGCGGAGACGCCGAGCAGTGCGATCCCGAGCAGGAAGCCGACGTCACCCACCCGGGTCACCAGGAAGGCCTTCATCGCGGCGCCGGGTGCTGCGGGCAGCCGTCGCTCATGGGCGATCAGGAGGTACGAGCAGAGGCCCATCACCTCCCAGCCGACCAGCAGCAGAATGAGGTCGCCGGCGACCACCACCAGCAGCATCGCGGCGGTGAAGAGGCTGATCTGGGCCGCGTACGGCGGGTAGCGGTGGTCGACGTCCACCTCGTCGTGCGGGCCGTTCCGGAGGTAGCCGATCGAGTAGACCTGCACCGCGAGGGCCACCGCGGCGACGGCGACCGCCACCAGCGCCACCGTCGAGTCCAGCCGGACGCCGAGGCTAACCGTCAGGCCGCCGAAGTCGATCCAGGTCCGGGTGGCCTCGGCCGGCGCGTCGAGGGTGGCCAGCAGGGCGACGGCGAGGAGTAACGACAGGGCCGCGCCGGTCGTCCCGAGGCTGATCGCCGCCCGGCGGGCCCGCCGCCGGACGGCACCGGCTTCCGGGGACGCCGGCGGCAGCAGGAGCCCGAGCAGGCCGGTCACCAGGGGTACGGCCGGCAGCAGCGTGCCGAGCAGGACGGGCGTGCTCACCGGTCTGCCTCCCCAGGGGTGGCCGCTGTGGTGGGCGGGGGCGCCGTGGTGGGCGGAGGCGCTGACGGCTCGGCCGCGGCGTTCGGCGACGGGGGCTCGGCCAGCGGCACCTCGTCCACGGCCACGCTGGCGCGCATCCGGTAGAGCTGCAGCACGATGGCCAGCCCGACGCCCACCTCGGCGGCGGCCAGCACGATCACGAACAGCGCGAAGACCTGGCCGCCGTGCGGCAGCTGGGACCGAACCGTGGTGTCGGCGGTGACCAGGATCAGGTTCACCGCGTTCAGCATCAGCTCGACCGCGATCAGCACCAGGATGGCGTTGCGCCGGCGCAGCACCCCGTAGGTGCCGAGCCCGAACAGCAGGGCGGCGGTGACGTAGGGGATGACCGGCCTCACCGGGACCGCCTGCCTTCGGTGGAGGTCCCGGTGGGGGTTGCGGCGGGGGTCTCGTCCGCCCCGCTGACGCCGGCCTGGTCCACTGGTGACCGTCCGATGTCCGGGCGGGACAGGATGATCGCCCCCACCAGGGCGGCGAGCAGCAGCACCGAGAGCACCTCGAAGGGCAGCACCCAACTGCCGAAGATCTGCTCCCCGATCCGTTCGGCGCTACCCGCCGTGGGCAGCGGCACCGACGACCACCGGTACGCGTCCACCAGCAGCGCGGCCAGCCCGAGCCCGGTGCCGCCGCCGATCAGGGCGGCCGGCCAACCCGGTCGGTCCAGGTCGGTGGAGGCGCCGATCGGGGCACGGGTGAGCATCACCGCGAAGAGCAGCAGCACCACCACCGCCCCCACGTAGATCAGTACCTGCACCCAGGCGACCAGCTCGGCGGTGAGGACCAGGTACATCCCGGCCACCGCGGCGAGGCAGAGCACCAGGTAGAGGCCGGCCCGGACCAGGTGCCGGGTGGCCACCGCCAGGGCGCCGGAGCCGACCGCCAGCGCGCCCAGGGCGAGCAGCAGCGCGTCGGTGCCGGTCACGGGGTCGGGCCTTCCCCGGTTGTGTTGTCCCCGGCTGGTCGGGCCCCGGGGCGGGGCGGGGGGCGTTCGGCGGAGCGGGGCGGGGCGGCCGCCGGGCGTTCGGCGGGGTTCGCGGGGATCGCGGCCTTACGCGCGGCGGCGGTCTCTTCCTTGGCCGGCTCGCCGTTCGGGTCATGTGCCGGCGGCGGCGGGACGGTGCCCATCCACTCGCCGAGGTGCTCCTTGTCGTGCAGGAGGTCCTTGATGTCGTACTCGGCGTACTCGAACTCCGGGGACCAGTAGAGCGCGTCGAACGGACAGACCTCGATGCAGATCCCGCAGTACATGCAGAGCGAGAAGTCGATGTCGAACCGGTCCAGCACATTGCGCTGACGGGCACGGGCTGCCCCGGGCACCACCACCTCCTCCTTGTGCGAGTCGATGTAGATGCACCAGTCCGGACACTCACGGGCGCAGAGCATGCAGACCGTGCAGTTCTCCTCGACCAGCGCGATCACGCCGCGCGAACGCGGCGGCAACGCCGGGGCGACGTCCGGGTACTGCTGGGTGGCCGAGCGGCGGGTCATCGTCTTCAGCGTGACCGCGAGCCCCTTGACCAGGCCCACGCCGGGCAGGCCGCGCTCACCGTCGGCCGGGTCGCTGCGCTCGCTGGGGTCGGTCATGCCGACCATCCTGCCCTGTGCCCCCCGGCGGGCGCGACCACCACCCGGGTGCGGGCTGCGGCCGCCGGCCGGGAGCGGGTGGTGTCGGCTGGGTTTCGGCGCGACGCTTCGCGCGCCGTCTGCTCCGGCGATGATGGGTGGTGGGCGCATCGCGACGACCAGAGGGGGCGGCGTGACCGAGGGCGCGACGGCGAGCAGCGGCGAGGCGGCGCTGCGCCGCACCGGCGGGAGGTACGTCGAGCCGGGCGGCGAGTTCACCCGGGATCAGCGCTACATCGCCACCCGGATCACCGCCGACGGCGGGGACGGCTGGCCGGTGGAGCCGGGGCGGTACCGGCTGGCGGTGAGTCGTGCCTGCCCGTGGGCGAACCGGCTGGTCATCATCCGACGGCTACTCGGGCTGGAGGGCGTCCTCTCGATGGCGATCGCCGGCCCGACCCACGACCGGCGAAGCTGGAGCTTCGACCTCGACCCCGGCGGGCGGGATCCGGTGCTCGGCATCGAACGGCTGGCGGACGCCTACTTCGCGCGCTTTCCCGGGTACGACCGCGGGATCACGGTACCGGCGATCGTCGACGTACCGACCGGGCAGGTGGTGACCAACGACTTCGCGCAGATGAGTCTCGACCTGTCCACCGAGTGGACCGCGTACCACCGCGACGGCGCACCGGAGCTCTATCCGCAGCGGCTCCGGGACGAGATCGACGAGGTGAACGCGGTGGTCTTCGCCGATGTCAACAACGGGGTCTACCGGTGTGGCTTCGCCGGCAGCCAGTCGGCGTACGACCGGGCGTACCAGCGGCTGTTCGACCGGCTGGACTGGCTGAGCGACCGGCTCGCCGAACGCCGCTACCTGGTCGGGGAGACGATCACCGAGGCGGACGTACGGCTGTTCACCACGCTGGTCCGCTTCGACCCGGTCTACCACGGCCACTTCAAGTGCAACCGCAGCAAGTTGACCGAGATGCCGGTGCTCTGGGCGTATGCCCGGGACCTTTTCCAGACCCCCGGATTCGGCGACACCATCGACTTCGATCACATCAAGCGGCACTACTACGCGGTGCACGGGGACGTTAACCCGACCGCGATCGTCCCGCTCGGCCCGGACCTGGCGAACTGGCTGACCCCGCACGATCGGGGGGAGCTGGGGGGTCGCCCCTTCGGCGACGGTACCGCCCCGCCGCCGCCCCCTCCGGCCGAGCGGGTTGGCCCCGCACACACCCCCCTGCGCTGACGGACCGCGGGCGGCCAGGGCGTTTTGGACGCAGCAGGTGAGGCCGCTGGCGAGAGCGGCCCGGGCTCGCTAGCTCAGGCCGGGCAATGGCCAGCGGAAGACACCGCCACGGCCGCCTCCGCCCTGGGTGTCGAGCCGGTGATCGAGCCACGGGTACTGGACGCCACCAGTGGTGGCGGTAATCCCGAGACGATCGCGCTGCGGCTTATCGTGGCAGAGGCGTCATTCCGGTAGGCCCACTCAAGACGCCGGTCTGCACGTTGAACGCCGTCATGCCTGCCGCATTGGCCGCCGCGACACCCGCCTCCGTGTCCTCATAGACTAAGCAGTCGGCCGGCTCGGCATCGAGCCGCTGGGCAGCCAGGAAGAAGATATCTGGCTCGGGTTTGCCCCTGCCCCGCGGCACATCACTCCAGGTGACGACGACATCAAACAGGGCTGAAAGGCCTGTCGCTGCGAGCCCGGCAGTCACGACGTTTCCGGACGAGTTCGAGCCGATGCCGAGCCGCTGGCCACGCTGCCGTGCGGTGCGCGCAACCAGTACCACTTCATCAATTACCCTAAGATTAGGGGCGGCAGCCCGCACGTACCTGCGGCACCTGCCGATAATTTCGTCAATCGGTTCCGGCAGATGGCCAAACTCCTGCTCCCACACGAGCAGCAGGTCCGGCGACGCAATCGCCTGCCGCGGCCAATACCAATCCGGATCTAGCTTCACTCCCACATCTGCCATCGCACGCACCAGGGCCGCAAAACAGACCTTACTGGAATCCACAAGGGTGCCATCCCAGTCAAATATCAGAGCCTCGTAGGCCCTACCGTCCGGCACGGTCGCGCGCGTGGTCATTGGGTAAACCTCCTAGCAGCGATCCTTGATCCGCCCAGAATCGGTTCACCCGCGGATCCGGTCGGGGGCCCTAGCGTTACAGCGACGCCAGGAAGGACCGCCAGGAACCCGGATCAACCGTCAGCGCCGGCCCCGCCGGATCCTTACTGTCCCGCACCCCCACCACACCGGCCAGGTTCGTGGCCACCTCAACACAGTCGTTGGTCTGAGCACTGCGACTGCTCTTCCGCCAGGTAGCACCCATCAAGTCCATGACTCCGTCACTTCCCTCACCAGTTCGATCGACTTCTGCGGAGGCAACGCCTCACCAAGGCTAGCTTCCCAGACCCGTTGCAGCCGCCCGAGATCCGACGGTTGATCGAGGATGCACTGGCCTTCCATCCGCTCGTTGAGCCGCGCCTCCACCTCCGCCGCCTCAAGCAGACCGCCCGCCTCGAAGACGGCGCGGGCATACGCCTCGGTCCGGAGCAGACCGGGAACGTAGAGCGGTTCGAACCACCGCAGCACCCTCGCCTGCGAAACAATCTCGCCGCCGCCGCGTAGCCACGGTTGGGCACGATCCAGACGGACCAGGTTCGCCAGCATGCGGGTGAAGAGACCACCGGTGTCAAGGACCTTGTCGAACTGCTCGAGATACTTGCTGGTCGGCGGTGCCTGCCCCAACTCCACCGCACTGACCATTGACGGCGAGTAGTTGATGGCCTTGGCCAACTCCTCCTGACTCCAGCCCCGCCGAACCCGCGCCCGCCGCAACTCCGCCACCAAAAACGCCGCAGCGGTCATCTCTCCAGTCGCCATCTCCAACCGCCCTCCACGAACCGGTTGATCGACTCCAGTACCGCGCCACCCGCAACCCCGGCCCCACCCAAAGGCCCTCGCACAACACAGCCAAACCCTTCCGACCGTAGCCGCACCCCAGCACACTGTGAAGCACGACGCCCGCCTCCATTCCCGAGCACACCGTTCTGGACGATCAGCTCCACGGTTTGATCACATAGTCGGATGAACAACGTTGGTAAGCGCGTCGCGGTCGTTACGGGAGCCAACCGAGGACTCGGCTACGCGATCGCGCGGCGACTGGCCGAGCAGGGCTTACATGCGGTGTTGACGGCCCGAAGTGAACAGGCTGCCGAACAGGCTGCGGCGAAGCTTCGCGAGGAAGGGCTGTCGGTTTCGTCGCACCAACTCGATGTGACCGATCCGGCGAGCGTCGTCCGGGCGATGGCAGATACCGGAGCCACTTATGGTCGGCTGGATGTGCTGGTAAACAATGCCGCCGTAGCCATCGACCGAGGCCAGCAAGCAAGTGCGGCAGACATGGAGAAGGTTCGAGCAACCATTGATGCCAACCTAATGGGAGCCTGGCGTTGCTGCACAGCCGCCATACCCGAAATGCGCAAACTCGGGTATGGCCGCATCGTAAACGTCACTACCCATATGAGCACCTTCGGGCAGATGGGTTCTGGCAGCGTGGCCTACCGAATCTCCAAGGCCGGGTTGAACGCCTTGACCTGCGTCCTGGCCGCGGAGCTCCATGCGGCGAACATCCTGGTGAACGCTGCCTCACCAGGCAAGGTCGCCACCCGAATGGCCTACGGGGAAGCAGAGCAGACTCCGGACGAGGCGGCCGACACCTTCGCTTGGCTTGCGACGCTGCCAGACGCCGGTCCCACCGGACAGTTGTTCTACCGACGGGAGCCGCTTCAATGGTGACCGTCGATAGGGTTAGCGACGCAGGGACGGTGAGGTACCCGCTCCGGGTTGAACCGCGGCCACAGCTCCTTCCGCAGGTGGCGGGGTGAGGCGGCGGGCGGCGCGGACGGCATCGACGGTGAAGACGGCGAGCGCGAGCCAGACCAGGGCGAAGCCCGCCAGGCGAGCGGGGGGCATGGGCTCGCGGAAGATGATGACGCCACAGCCGAGTTGGAGAATCGGGGCGAGATACTGAAGCATCCCGAGGCTGGTGAACGGTAGTCGGTTGGCCGCACCAGCAAACATCAGCAGGGGAATCGCGGTTGCCGCTCCGGCCGAGACCAACAGGGCGGTGTGTCCCGCCGACACCGCCCCGAACGCGGCCCCGCCGGTGCCACCCAGCCACGCCAGGTAGACGAGCGCGGGTAGGGCGAGCACCGCCGACTCCACGAAGAGCCCCTCGGCGGCGGGTAGGCCGAGGCGCTTCTTGACCAGCCCGTACCCGGCGAAAGTGAACGAGAGGACCAGCGCCAGGTACGGTGGGCGGCCGTAGTCGACGGTCAGCACCACGACCGCCGCCCCACCCACGCCCAGTGCCGCCCACTGCGCGGGGCGCAGCCGCTCCCGCAGTACGAACACTCCGAGCAGCACCACCACCAGCGGGTTGACGAAGTATCCGAGGGAGGTCTCCACCACCCGCTCGGAGTTGACCCCGTAGATGTAGGTGCCCCAGTTGAGGGCGACCAGCGCGGCGGCGATACCGAGCGCGGCCAGGGCCCGCGGTCTGCGCAGCAGCGCGCGCAGGAAACGGTGGTTGCGCATCGCTGCCAGCACCAGCGCAACGAAGACCACGGACCAGACGATCCGGTGGGCCAGGATCTCCAGCGGGTCCGCCGGCCGCAGCAGTCTCATGTAGAGCGGGAAGAAGCCCCAGAGCACGTACGCGCCGATGCCGTACAGGTAGCCGAGCTTGTCGGTAACGGTAAGGAACGGCACGCGTTACAGGGCGATGCGGACGGTGACGGTCAGGACAAGCTGGGCCAGCGACACGGGGACCAGCACCAGCCAACAGAGCCGCTGGAGCTGATCGGCACGCAGACGTGGGTAGCTGACCCGGAACCAGATGATCACGAAGCTGACCGCGGCGACCTTGAGCAGGGTCCAGAGCCAGCCGAGCTGCGCGTCGGCGAACGGCCCCTGCCAGCCGCCGAGGAACAGCACGGTGGTGAGCGCGGCGATCACCACGACCCCCACGTACTCGGCGAGCAGGAAGAACGCGAAGCGCAGGCCGGTGTACTCGGTCAGGTAGCCGAACACCAGTTCCGAGTCGGCGATCGGCATGTCGAACGGCGGCCGCCGGATCTCGGCGAGCCCCGCCACGAAGAAGACAATCATCGCGGGGGCCTGCCAGATCAGCCACCAGGGCTGCCACGCCTCGACGATGCCCGGCAGGCTCAGGGTGCCGGCCGCCATCGCGACCGACGCGGCGGCGAGCACGAACGGCAACTCGTAGCCGAGTAGCTGGGCCGCGGCGCGCAGACCGCCGAGGAGGCTGTACTTGTTGGCGGAGGCCCACGCCGACATCAGCACGGCGACCACGCCGACCCCGACCACGGCGAGCACGAAGAAGAGCCCGATGTCCAGCGGTTGCCCGACCAGGTCACCGGGCCCGAGTGGGATCACCAGCAGCACCAGCAGGTAGGGCACCAGGGCCACCACCGGGGCGAGCCGGAACACCGGGCGGTCCGCCCCGTCAGGGGTGATCTCTTCCTTCTGGACGAACTTCACGCCGTCCGCGATCAGCTGCGCCCAGCCGTGGAAGGCGCCGGCGTACATCGGGCCCAGCCGGCCCTGCATGTGCGCCATGATCTTGTGCTCGGCCTGGCCGACCAGCAGCGGCAGGGTGAGGAAGGCGACCAGCACCGCGCCGACCCGGAGCAGCAGCTCCACCCAGAGCGGCATCAGGCCGTCCCCCCAGTCTCGGGGGGAGTCGGCGCCGGGCCCCACTCCCCCGGCGCCGGTACGCCCGGTGGGCGCATCGGCCGCCGGCCGCCACCGGCCTTGGCCTCGCCCGGCTCCTTCGCCCCCGGCCAGGGTTTGGCCACCCGGGAGGCGAGGACGAACTCCTTACGCAGCGGATGCCCCTCGAACTCCGGGGGCAGCAGCAGTGGCTTGAGGCCGACGTGGTTGACGAAGTCGATGCCGAACATCTCGTGTGTCTCGCGCTCGTGCCAGGCCGCGCCCGGAAAGATGTCGACCACCGAGGCGACCCGGGGCGCCGTGCGGGGCAGCCGGGTGCGCAGCAGCAGCCCGTGCCGACGCGTACTGGACCAGAGGTGCACCACCACGTCGAACCCGGCGGCCAACTCGTCCACCGCGGAGAGCCAGTCGAAGAAGTCACAGGCCAGCTCAGCGTCGTCCCGGGCCGCGCGCAGTGCGTCGGTCCAGCTCTCCGCGGGCACGTCAACGGTGGCACGGGCGTAGGCCTGACCGCCGGAGACCGAGGTGGTGACCTCGACCGGGGCGAGCAACGCGGCCATCCGCTGGCCTACCTCGTCCAGAGTCATGCCGCCGATCCTATGACCCGCCGGGGTCGGTGTGCGTTGCCCAGCGGGGGCCAATCTCCACCCCGGGCAAGCGGGCCGACGGGCTCGGCCGGGGCTCTGCCGGCCGGTGGGGCTCGACCGGGGGTCCGCGGTGGCATTCGGCGCCAGCGCCCGCCGCCCTCGGCGAAGATGAGGATCATGCGCGCGGTGACGGTCTCTCCCCAGGTCCCCGGCTCGCTCCGCCTGGTCGAGGAGTGGCCCGAGCCGGCCGCCGCGGAGGGCGCGATCCTGGTCGAGGCGCTGGCGGTGGGGATCTGCGGCACCGATCAGGAGATCATCGCCGGCCAGTACGGCGAGGCGCCCCCCGACCAGGAGCGGCTGGTTATCGGGCACGAGTCGCTGGGCCGGGTGCTGGCGGACCCGACCGGCACCCTGCGTCGCGGCGACCTGGTGGCCGCGGTCGTACGGCATCCCGACCCGGTGCCCTGCCGGAACTGCGCCGTGGACGAGTGGGACATGTGCCGCAATGGGCTGTACACCGAGCACGGCATCAAAGGGCTGCCCGGCTTCGCGCGGGACCGGTGGCGGGTGCAGCCGAGGTTCGCCGTGCCGCTCGATGCCGCCCTCGCCCGGGTGGGGGTGCTGCTGGAACCAGCCAGCGTGGTCGCCAAGGCGTGGGAGCAGATCGAGCGGGTCGGCCACCGCGCCCGCTGGGACCCACGGAACGTCCTGGTCACCGGAGCCGGGCCGATCGGCCTGCTCGCCGCGCTGTTCGCCACCCAACGTGGACTGACCGTGCACGTACTGGATCGAAACACGACGGGGCCGAAGCCGGACCTGGTCCGAGCGATCGGTGCTAACTACCACACCGCGTCGGTCAACGAGGTGGACCTCCAGCCGGATGTGCTGGTGGAGTGCACCGGCAACCCGACGGTGGTGCTGGACTCGATGTGCAAGGTCGGCCCGACCGGCATCGTCTGCCTGACCGGCGTGTCCAGCGGTGGTCGGACCATCGACTTCGACGCCGGGGCGCTGAACCGGACGCTCGTGTTGGCGAACACCGTGGTCATCGGGTCGGTCAACGCCAACCGCCGGCACTGGAAACAGGCCGCGGCGGCGCTGGCCCAGGCCGACCGCTCGTGGCTGGACTCCCTGATCACCCACCGGATACCGATGTCCGACTTCAGGGCCGCGTACGAGGTCAGCGAAGGAAAAATCAAGGTGGTCCTGGACCTCACCGCCTGAGCTGGGGACGCCCCAGCTCAGGAACGGGTCAGCAGGCAGCGGGCCAGGACGGCTCGGAACGGGGTCAGGACGGCTCGGGCGGACGGACCGGCGGGGCGGTCAGCGACTCGGCGGAGCGGGGGACGGGGGCGTCGGCCGGTGTGGCCAGGGCGTCCGGACGGGAGACCCCGCCGACGCCGGCCTCCTCGGCAGCGATCTTTTCCTGCAGCCGCAGGATGCCGTGCAGCAGCGCCTCCGGCCGGGGCGGGCAGCCCGGAACGTACACGTCGACCGGGATGAGCTGGTCAACGCCCTTGGTCACCGAGTACGAGTCCCAGTACGGCCCGCCGCAGTTCGAGCAGGCACCGAAGGAGATCACGTACTTCGGCTCCGGCATCTGGTCGTAGAGCCGCTTGATGGCGGGGGCCATCTTGTCGGTGACCGTGCCCGACACCACCATGAGGTCGGCCTGCCGGGGGCCGTGCGCGAACGGGATCACCCCGAGGCGCATGAAGTCGTGCCGGCTCATGCTGGTGGCGATGAACTCGATGGCGCAGCAGGCGAGGCCGAAGTTGAAGACCCAGAGCGAGTAGCGCCGGCCCCAGTTCAGCACGAATCGGATCGGCTCGCCCAGCACAGCCGGTACCTGCACCTCGCAGCCTCCCTCATCCGTTCCCGGTACGACAGTCAACCACAGCGCCCGCGGCGGCGCCCGGCGCAACCGGACCCGGTTGCCCCGGTAGCCGCCGGCTGCCGGCGCTCGGGGGTGTCCCCGCCGTCAGTCGTGGGACCAGGTGGGTCGTTGCAGCAGGCCGACGAACTCCATGAGCAGCCGCTCCTGCAGCGCCGCCGGCACCGCCTCGAGCAGGGTGTTCACCACGGCCATCCGGTCCGGCACCGGCTCGGCCGACCTGGCGTCCGCCGTCTCGCCCAAGCCGAGACCGAGCCCGCCGGCCAGGCCGGCGACCAGGTCCGGGGTGAGCCCTTCCGGGGTCAGTGAGCGGGCGAGGGCGAGCAGTTCCGCCGGGAGCGTGACCGGCCCGGCCGCCTGGGTCGCCGCGACGGCGTCGGCCAGGTCAGCGCCGAACGTCGCCACCGCCGGGGCCACCGACGCGGTCACCGTCAGGTGCACGGTGCGCGGCAGACCGGCGTGGGCGAGCTGCGGTTGGGTGTGCCAACCCCGCGCGGCCAGTTCGTCCACCAGCACGAAGAGGTCCAGCTCCGGATCGGTCGCGGTGAAGCAGATCACGGTCGACTCGGGCTCGGCCACGAGCCGCAGCCCGCCCGCAGCCCGGACGACGTCGGCCAGCTCCCGCACCGCGTCCCGGGTCGCCGCCGCCAGCCGTAGGTAGCCGTCCTCACCCAGGTGACGCAGGGTCGCGTAGGCGGCGGCGATCGGCCCACCGGAGCGGGTGGAGGCGATCACCGGGTTGATCATCGTGTAGCCGGGCCAGTCGGCGTGCACAAAGTACTGCGGCTTGCGCAGCTCCGGGTCCCGGTGCAGCAGGATCGACACGCCCTTCGGGGCGTACGCGTACTTGTGCAGGTCGACCGAGATCGAGGTGACCCCGGGTACGGCGAAGTCGAACGCCGGTACCGGTTCGCCGAGGCGGCGGAGCCAGGGCAGGGCCCAGCCACCGAAGCAGGCGTCCACGTGGCAGCGCACCCCGGCGTCGGCGGCGACCGCCGCGATCTCGGTGACCGGGTCGATGACCCCGTGCGCGTATCCCGGGGCGGAGGCGACGACCAGCACGGTTTCGGGGCGGATCGCGGCGGCGATGGCGGCCGGGTCCGGGCGCAGGGTCTCCGCCGACACCGGCACCATGTCCACGGCCACCCGCAGGTAGTGGCCGGCTTTGGCGAACGCGGCGTGGGCGGTGACCGGAATCACGATCCGCGGTTCGGTGATCTCGGGGTGGGCGTCTCGGGCCGCCTTCACCGCCAGGATCAGCGATTCGGTGCCCCCGCCGGTGACCGAGCCCACCACGTCCGGCGCAGCGGTGCCGGGCCCGCCCCCGAGTAGCTGGGCGGCGGCACCGACCAACGCGTTCTCCATCGCGAGCAGGGACGGGAAGGCGGTCGGGTCGAGCCCGTTGACGTGGGCGCTCTCGGCGTGCGCGGCGGCGGTCAGCTCATCCAGCCCGGGAACCGCCGGGTCGTAGACGTATGCGAACAGTCGCCCGCCGTGGGTAGGCCGGTCCCCGCTGCGCAGTGCCCGGATTCCGGCCAGAACACGCTCCGCCGGCAGTCCGTGGGCGGGCAGCCCCGCTTCGTCGATCATTCAGTGGTGCCCTTTCCGTGGGTGTCGGCGACCGTGGTCGCCGCCGAAGGTCCGGATTCGCGAGAAGGTAGCTCCTCCGTGGCGGCATCGAGATCAGCGGGGGTGAGGGAGTAGGGGCGCAGCAGCAGGGTGGCGGCACCGACCATGATGGCGGGGAGGACGGTGAAGCCGAGGAGGATGCCGAGCCGGGCGGAATCCGGCTGGGTCGCGGCGGCTCCGGTGTCCGACGAGAGGTAGCCGGAGAGCTGGAGCACCAGCCCGAAGATGCCCGGCCCCAGCGCCAACCCGAAGGTCTCCCCGGCGGTCCACACCCCGGTGAAGACGCCCGCCTGCCGCCGGCCGGTGCGGGCCTCGTCATAGGCGATGCAGTCGGGCAACATGGCGAGGGCGAAGACCTGCTGGCCGGCGTACCCGACGCCGACCAGCGCGACCAGCAGGTAGATCCCGACGGCGGGGAGCACCTCGGCGGCGACCAGGGCCAGCGCACCGACGGCGAAGAGGAGCGCGGCGGCGACCAGCCCCGCGAGCTTGCCGAACCGCTGTCCGAACCGGCTCCACAACGGCATGACCAACAGCGCCGGCCCGACGAAGCAGGCGAACAGGACGGTCGGCCCGCTCTCCGGGTTGCGCAGGATCTGGGTGGCGAAGTAGTTCACCCCGGCCAGGATCGTCGCCACCCCGGCGGACTGGATCACAAAGCAGGCCAGGAGCGCCCGGAACGCGCGATTGCGTCCGGCAGTCGCGAGTTGGGCCCGCAACGACGGCTCACTCTCCTGCACATTGCCGACCGGGGCGGACCGGGTGCCCACGAACGCCCCGACCGCGCCCAGCAGGATCAGGCCGGCGACGAAGAGCCCCATCCAGCGGTGCCCGGTGATACCGCCGCCGCCCGCGTCCCGCACCAGCGGGGCCACCGCGCCGGAGACCAGGATGGCCAGCGCCAACACCGCGATCCGCCAGGTCATCAACCGGGTGCGCTCGGTGTAGCCGGTGGTCAGCTCGGCCGGCATCGCCACGTACGGAACCTGGAAGAAGGCGAACGCGGTCGCGGTGGCCAGGAAGGCCAACGCCACGTAGCCGGCGGCCGCCGCCCCGGTGCCGAACGGCGCTGCGAAGATCGCGGCGAAGCAGACGGCGAGCGCGGTCCCGGCGCCGAGGAGGTACGGGCGGCGGGCTCCCCACCGGGAGCGGGTGCGGTCGGAGATCCGGCCGGCGACCGGGTTGACCAGCACGTCCCACGCCTTCGGCAGCAGTACGAGCAGGGCGGCGATTCCCGCCGTCACGCCCAGCGTGTCGGTCAGGTAGGGCAGTAGCAGCAGCCCGGGCACGGTGCCGAAGGCCCCGGTGGCCAGCGACCCGGTGGCGTAGCCGAGGTGCACCCGGCGGGGCAGCGCCTCACCTCCGGGCAGACCGGCGGGGTCGCCGGCCGGCGCCGGGCGGGCGGTGGAGCCAGCAGCAGGTGGACCGGTTCCAGCCGGCGGCGCGTCCATGGCGCCGAATATTACTCACAAGTATGGCGGCGGTCACACTCCCAACTCCGGTGACCAGCCCGCGGCCCGCAGGTCAACCCGGTCGCCGCGCAACGGTGTCCCCTCGGCGAGCAGCCGGGCCCGGGCCGAGATCTCATGCCCGGGCGGAAGCCGGCCGGCCGAGTTCACCACGCGATGCCAGGGCACACCCCCACCGTGGCGCGCCAGAATCGACCCGACCAGCCGGGGCGACGCCCGCCCCGAACGTTCGGCGAGCGCGTCGGCCACCGCCCCGTACGACATCGCCCGGCCGGGCGGGATGCGCTCGACCAGTTCCAGCACCGCCTCGACGTACTCCTCGGGTTCCACGACGCGCCACGATATGGGAACCCGGCCGGGCGTTGACGGACCGACATCGCAGAATGGGCGGGTGCGTGACAAGGTGACGGCGGCCCGGCGGGTGGTCGTCAAGATCGGTTCTTCCTCGTTGACCACGGCCGCCGGGGGCCTGGACGACGGGCGGGTGGACGCGCTCGTGGGCACCCTCGGCGCGCTCGCCGCCCAGGGCCGGGAGGTCGTGCTGGTCTCCTCCGGCGCGATCGCCGCGGGGCTGGCTCCCCTGGGGCTGACCCGCCGCCCCCGGGACCTGGCCACCCAGCAGGCCGCCGCCAGCGTCGGCCAGGGGCTGCTGATCCGGCGGTATGCCGCCGCCTTCGCCCGGCACCGGCGCACCGTCGGTCAGGTTCTGCTCACCGTGGACGACCTGACCCGGCGAGCGCACTACCGCAACGCGTACCGGACCCTGCGCAAGTTACTCGACCTGGGCGCGGTGCCGATCGTCAACGAGAACGACACGGTCGCCACCGAGGAGATCCGGTTCGGCGACAACGATCGGCTCGCTGCCCTGGTGGCTGCCCTGGTCGACGCCGATCTGCTGCTGCTGCTCTCGGATGTGGACGCGCTCTGGACCGGGGATCCAGCCCGCCCCGGATCGACCCGGATCGCCGAGGTCCAGGACGAGCGGGACCTGTCCGGGGTGGCGATCGGCGGTGCGGGCCGGGCCGGGGTCGGCACCGGAGGCATGGTGACCAAGGTGGAGGCAGCCCGGATCGCCACCGGCTTCGGCATCCCGGTAGTTCTGACCTCCGCCGACCAGGCGGCCGCGGCGCTGGACGGCGAGCCGGTCGGCACGCTCTTCCACCCCAGTCAACGCCGGCCGGCTGCCCGCCTGTTCTGGCTGGCGCACGCCACCACACCGCGTGGCCGGCTGCAGCTGGACCCGGGCGCGGTCGCGGCCGTCGTCAACCGACGCAAGTCGCTGCTACCCGCGGGGATCACCGCGGTGCGGGGCGCCTTCACCGCCGGCGATCCGGTTGACCTGGTTGACGCCGGCGGGGTGCCGGTGGCCCGCGGGCTGGTCAACTACGACGCGGTGGAGTTGCCCGGCCTGCTCGGACGCTCCACCGCTGAGCTCGCCACGGCCCTCGGCCCCGGCTACGAACGGGAGGTCGTCCACTGCGACGACCTGGTGCTGTTGTAAGGCTGGTGCTGTTGTCAGGCCGGTCTCCGGCCGACACCGGCCCGGCACGAGTCCTACCCCCAGATCCCAAGGAGTGCAGATGAGCGTCGTCGAGCAGGCACGACGAGCCCGGACGGCGGCGGCCGAGTTGGCCGTCGCCACGCGGGCTGGCAAGGATGCCGCGCTGCACGCGATGGCTGACGCGCTGGTGGCGCGGACCGCCGAGATCCTGGCCGCCAACAGCGCGGACCTCAGCGCCGGAGAGGCCTGTGGGCTGAGCACGGCCAGCTTGGACCGGCTCGCCCTCGACCCGGCGCGGGTGGCCGGCATCGCCGACGCGCTCCGCCAGATGGCCGCGCTCCCCGACCCGGTCGGCGAGGTCGTCCGGGGTTCGACCCTCCCCAACGGCCTGCAACTGCGGCAGCTTCGGGTGCCGTTCGGGGTGGTGGGGATCGTTTACGAGGCGCGGCCGAACGTCACCGTTGACGCGGCCGGCATCTGCCTGAAATCCGGCAACGCGGTGCTACTGCGGGGTTCTTCCTCCGCCGCCCGGTCGAACGCCGCGCTGGTCTCGGTGCTGCGGGACGCGGTCGCCGAATCCGGCCTGCCAGCGGACTCGGTACAGCTCCTCGACGCCACGACCCGCGACTCGGTCAAGGAGCTGATGCGCGCCCGGGGGCTGGTTGACGTCCTGATCCCGCGCGGCGGTGCGGAGCTGATCCGCACGGTTGTCGAGGAGTCCACCGTCCCGGTGATCGAGACCGGGGTGGGCAACTGTCACGTCTACGTCGATGCTGCCGCGGACGTGGAAAAGGCCGTCGCGATCACCCTGAACGCGAAGACGCAGCGTCTCTCCACCTGCAACACGGCCGAGTCGCTGCTGGTGCACACCGCGGTCGCGGACGCCTTTCTGCCCCCGGTGCTGGCCGCGTTCGCCGCGGCCGGGGTGACCGTACACGGCTGCCCGCAGGTCGCTCGGCACTCCACCGCCGTACTGCCGGCCACCGACGAGGACTACGCCACCGAGTACCTGGCGGCGGAGATCTCAGTCGCCGTCGTCGACTCGCTGGACGGGGCGGTCGCCCACATCCAGCGGTACGGGACCGGCCATACCGAGGCGATCGTGACCGACTCCCAGTCGGCCGCCCGCGAGTTCGTGGCCCGGGTTGACGCGGCGGCGGTGATGGTGAACGCCTCCACCCGGTTCACCGACGGTGGGGAGTTCGGCTTCGGTGCCGAGATCGGCATCTCCACCCAGAAGCTGCACGCCCGGGGGCCGATGGGGTTGCCGGAGCTGACCAGCACAAAGTACGTGGTCACCGGCGACGGTCAGCTCCGCTGACCGTCGCCGGCCCGAGGCCGGTGTCCCGGCCGCGACATCCGGACCGGGCAGCACCGGCGGCGCCCGAGCTGGGCGGTCAACGGCAGGCGCGGATCGCGGTCAACGGCAGGCGCGGATCGCGGTCAGCGTCGCGTGGACGTCGAACTGGTGCCCGTCCTCACTCTCCCAGCCCCCATCGCTGCGCTGTGTCTCAGCGAGCCGACGGCGGGCGCGCACCAGGACCCAGTCCTGCGGGTTCACGCCGACCCGGCGCAACGTCGCGGCCAGCCAGGCGACGTTGGTCGGGGCCATGTCGCCGATCCGCTCGGCGAGCGCCACCTGGATCCGGGCGGACTCCTGGTGCATCTCCTGCCGGAACAGCACCGCCGCACCCAGCCACCCGGCGGCGAGAAACGACGGCCAGGTCCCGTCCGGGTTCAGGCGGGCCGCGAGGGAGAGCGCGGCGCCGTGCACGACGCCCGCGTACGCCCCGCCGACCCGAGCGTCCAACGGCCCGGCCGCCCGAGCGTCCAGGCCGGCGACGCTGAGCCAGAACGCCGCGCTCGCCGTCAGGTAGAAACCCGCCTCCGGGTCCCCCGGTCGGGCCCACTCGGGGGCGGTGTCGGCCAGCGCGGCGTCCTCTTCCCAGCCCCCCTCTGGTAGCTGGCGCGCGGCGAGCCAGTCCAGTGCCCGCCGGGCCGCCGGCCGGCCGAGGGCACCGAGGTCGTCAAGCTCGCCGAGGCGAAAACAGGTCGCGTCAACGGAGGCGGTCTCCCCCTCGACGTATGCCGGCCAGCCGCCCGCCGGCAGCTGCCCGGCCTCGGCGATGGCAAGCACCTCCTCGGCCGGCGCCCCGCCGGTGCGTATTCGGGCAAGCCGGGCACGCTCCACCACGTCTCCCCGCGCTACCACGTAGCCGATCGCGGCCTCGATATCCACCACGGCGGTCACGCTACCTGGGCAGATGTGCGGCCGCTCCAGGGAATCGACCACCGGCCGCCCCGCCCTCCGCCGCCCGGTGCTCGCCGCACCGTCGAGCACCGGGGCGTTCCCACGCGGGCCACCTTCGGTCCGGTCAGTACGCGGGCAGCGACGGATCGACCTGCTTGATCCAGGAGAGGACACCCCCCTGGAGGTGCACCGCGTCCCGGAAACCAGCGGACTTCAGCGCGGCGAGCGCCTCCGCAGACCGGACGCCGGACTTGCAGTGCAGCACGATCTGTCGGTCCTGCGGGAGCTTGGCCAGCGCCTGCCCAGAGATGAGCTCCCCCTTGGGGATCAGCGTGGAGCCCGGGATCCGGACAATCTCGAACTCGGCCTGCTCCCGCACGTCAACCAGGAAGATCTCCTTGCCGGCGTCCTGCCACGCCTTCAGCTCGCCCGCGGTGATCGTCGCGTCCGCCGCGGCCTCCTGGGCCTCGGCCGACACCGCACCGCAGAAGTCCTCGTAGTCGGCCAGCAGGTCGGTGACCGTCGGGTTCTCGCCGCAGAGCGCGCAGTTCGGGTCCTTCCGCACCTTGATCTTGCGGTAACTCATCTCCAGGGCGTCGTAGACCATGAGTCGGCCGACCAGCGGCTCGCCAACACCCGCGAGAAGCTTGATCGCCTCATTCACCTGAATCGAGCCGATCGACGCGCAGAGCACACCGAGCACGCCGCCCTCCGCGCAGGAGGGCACCATGCCGGGCGGGGGCGGCTCCGGGTAGAGGCAGCGGTAGCAGGGGCCGTGCTCGGCCCAGAACACCGACGCCTGCCCGTCGAACCGGTAGATAGACCCCCACACGTACGGCTTGCCGAGCAGCACCGCCGCGTCGTTGACCAGGTACCGGGTGGCGAAGTTGTCGGTGCCGTCCACGATCAGGTCGTACTGGCCGAAGATCTCCCGAACGTTGTCCCGGTCCAACGCGGTGTGGTGGATCTTCACTTCGACCAGCGGGTTGATCTCCCGGATGCTGGCGGAGGCGGACTCGGCCTTCGCCCGGCCGACATCGGAGACGCCGTGGATGATCTGACGTTGGAGGTTGGACTCGTCAACGGTGTCGAAGTCGACGATGCCGAGGGTACCCACCCCGGCGGCGGCGAGGTACATCAACGCCGGAGAACCGAGACCACCGGCACCGACACAGAGCACCCGGGCGTTTTTCAATCGCTTCTGCCCCTCGACCCCAATGTCCGGGATGATCAGGTGGCGGGAGTAGCGACGGATCTCGTCAACGGTCAGCTCGGCGGCGGGCTCGACGAGCGGGGGCAGCGACACGGTGAACTCCCCGTGGGTCGGCAGTGGCGAACCGCGCCATTGTCGCTCGCCGGGCCGGCCGACGACCATGAGCGGGGACACGTCGCCCGAACTGCGGGAACGGGAATAGCCCGCCGGCCGGGACCGACCACCGGAGCGAATGCGCTATCCGACGTCCCCGGTGTCCGCGAGCAACGCCTCGAGACGGCGATTCACCGCAGCCAGCGTGGCCCGGACGACCGCTTGGCGGGGGTCGCCGGCGACCAGCGCGGAGCCGGCCAGCTGCTCGACCCAACCGTCGCAGACCAGCAACACCACGACCGTCGCGACCTCGCAGTTGCCCAGTGGCACCAACGTGGCGTGCTCGACGAAGCAGCGCCCTCGGTCCGGCTGCGGCCCCGGCGCACGCAGCAGCTGATCCACCGCGGCGGCGGCGGCCGCTGCGCTGAGCCGCAGCATGTAGCCGTCCACCGCCGGCCCGGTCGCATAGCCGGCGGCGGGTGACCCGGCGGCGAGCAGGCGGACCTCGACGGTCGCGTCGAGCCCGAAGGTGCTCACCTGCACGTGGTCGAGCACTACCCGAGGTCCGGGCCGACCCCCGGTGTTGAGCGGGCGGGACGGGGCCAGCTCGGTCATGCCGACCTGCCCCCCGCCGTACGACGTCTCGGCTGTCACCGGGCCATCGCCGACCCCGCCAACCGCCGCGGCCGGCCCGTCCACGGTGGCGGACCGGACCCGATGCGGTCCGCCGGAGTGCCGCCGGCGACGCGGCGGCTCCGACGGCGCCGCGTCCTGCCGCTCGGTACGCGACGGTAGGCCGGTTGAAGGCCATCGGGCCGGCGCCGCCGGCTGCCGGTGGGCGGGCGACATCACATCGGCGAGCCCCTCGGGGATGTGCTGCGGGGCCGCGGCGAGCCCCAACCGTTCCTGGAGGAGCCGGGCGACGTGCCGACTCACCTCGGCCGGGTCGGCACCGTCGGCGAGCTCCAGCCGGAGGCTGTGTGCGCCGGACTGGGTACGGCGCAACGCCGCGTCGCGGACACCCGTCACCCCACGGACCGCACCGAGAATCGCGTCCACGTCGAATCCCTCCGGACGTTCGCGCGGCGGAGCGGACTCGTCGGCCTGGCGGAGGTGGGTGGCGATACGGGCAAGTTCCGGGGTCTTGGCGCGCACCTCCGCAGCTGACGGCCCTGGCACCACGGGTACATCCGGTTCGGCGGGGACACGCTGCGGCAACATCGCGGACATCGACTCCGGCTGTCGGTCGGCGTCGGCCGCGGGCGCTGGCACTGCCGGTTCGGGGACAGACCGACGGGCCGAGTAGGGGGGTGTACTCGTCGGAATGGGCTCGGCCGGGGTGCGGTCCCACTCACCGGGGCCGCTGCGTGCGGACGCGGTCAACGGCGGGCTCGCCTTGGCCGAACCGGCCGGCTGCTCCGGCGCCCAGGCCACGGGGGCGTCCGGCGGCTGGTGGTCCGACTCGGTGGCGGGCTGGCGCTCCGGCCGGGTGCCGGAGCGACGGCCCGGCTCGGTGGGAAACGTCGAGGCCGGCTCGACCTGGACCGGCTCGTAGGCCCGCTGCGGCTCGACCGCCCAGGCGGGACGCTCGACGCTCGGCTGGCCCCCCTCGCCCGCCTCGGTCTCGTTGGGGTCTGGACGGAACCGGCGGCCGGAGGCCTCTCGCCGCTCCCCCGCTGCGTCCCGTGGAGTCCCGCTCCACAACCGCCGGCCGGCCGGCTCCGGTTCGTCCCACCCGTCCGGCTCCACCCGAGCCCGGTGACCGGCCGGCTCCGGTCCGTCCCAGCCATCCGGCTCGGCCCGAGCCCGGTGACCGGCCGGCTCCGGTCCGTCCCAGCCATCCGGCTCGGCCCGAGCCCGGTGACCGGCCGGCTCCGGTCCGTCCCAGCGATCCGGCTCCACCCGAGCCCGGCGCCCGACCGGCAGCGATTCGGCGCCGGCCTGCCCGGGCACCCACTCGGCCCCCCAACTCGGGCCAGACCAGTCCTCCGGCGCCGGTGTGGGCTGGTCAGCCACTGGCCGAGGGCCGGGCCTGGCCGGCGGTTCCGGCCGGTCGTCCCGGACGGCCTCGGACGCTCCCGGCGGCTGCTCAACGGCGGGCACGGACGCGGTCGGCCGGTCTCCGTCGGCCTCCTGGGCCGGCTGGCCCAAACGGCTCGGCGGGGCACTCACCGGACCTGGCCGGCTCGCCGGCACGCCCGACGTGGGGAATGCATGACCATTTGTCCGGTAGCCATTGAGGTGGGGCCGGGGACTGTTCTCGGTCGCGCCGGGCGGCGGAGCGGGTAGGTCGCCGTGACGCGGAGAGGAGTCGGCCCAACCAACGGACAAGTCAGCTCGGCGCCACGGTGTGGTTGATTCCGGCGCCCAGCCTCCGATGGGGGGCGACCATCGACGATCGGATCGGGAGTGAGCCGGCTCTGGACCGGTCTTGTCACCGTGCTCTCCCGGGGTGGCGGCACCGGGTTGCCCTGTATCACTCACCGCGCGCTCCTTGGTCGCCCCCGCTGAGGCTACCGTGTGGTGACAGTGGCGATAAGTTACGGCGGCGGGCCAATTCCGGGACAGGCGGTGATCCTTGACCGGTTCGGGTGATATGCCAGCTCGTATGAAGAACTCGGAGGCTCCCATGAACGCTGTGGGGAACGGCACCCAGACCGCCGGCCGGCCCACCCGCCTGCCCCGGTCCGCCCGCCGCAGACAGCTACTCGCCGCGGCGCAGGAGGTGTTCGTCGCACAGGGCTACCACGCGGCCGCGATGGATGACATCGCCGAACGCGCAGGGGTCTCCAAGCCGGTGCTGTACCAGCACTTCCCCGGCAAGATGGAGCTCTACCTGGCGCTACTTGACACCCACTGCGACACGCTCGTGGCGAAGGTGCAGGAAGCGATGCGCGGCACCCTCGACAACAAGGAGCGGGTAAGCGCCTCCGTCCGCGCGTACTTCGACTTCGTTGACCATGAGAGTGAGGCGTTCCGCCTGGTCTTCGAGTCCGACCTGCGCAACGACCCCGCGGTCCGGCAGCGGGTCGAGCGGGTGGAACAGGGCTGCATCGCGGCGATCACCGACACGATCATCTCGGACACCGGCGTGAGCCGGGCACACGCGGAGTTGCTCGCGTCCGGCCTGGTTGGGGCGGCCGAGACGGCGGCACAGTTCTGGCTGGCCAGAGGGCGGCAGGTGGCGAAGGAGGAGGCGGAGGCGTTGGTCGCCGCGCTCTCCTGGCGAGGCATCGCGAGCTTCCCGCTGCAGGGTGAGTCAGCCTGACCGCCGCCCCGGTGATCGGATAGCCTTCGCAAGGCGGCATTCTCGCCCCCAGCGGAGGAGGCACAGTGGAGGTCAAGATCGGCGTGCAATACGCGCCGCGCGAGCTGGTTCTGGAGAGCGCACAGTCGCCGGCCGAGATCGAGCAGATCGTGACCGACGCCATCGCCGGCGACGGCGGCACCCTCTCCCTCACCGACGAGAAGGGGCGGCGGGTCATCGTCCCGGTCGACAAGGTCGCCTACGTCGAAATCGCCGAGGCGTCCTCCCGGGCGGTCGGATTTACCGTCCGCTGACCAGCGTTCCGCCACGGCAGGTGCTGCGGCACTTGCCGTGGCGTGCGCCGGGGCCGGCCACGCGCGACACCGATGCCTCCGCGCTCCGGGCGCGGGACAGCGGCGAGTCAACCCGGGGAAGGTCCCTCAGCCCGCCCGCGGGGTGAGGCAGGCGGTTGGTGCCGCCTCGCCGAGTCGTGGCCACCCCTCGACGGGCCACCCCCCGCGCCCAAAGCTCGGCCGGCGGGCGGAACCACCCGTATCGGCCCTGCCGCGGTAGCCTGCGGTGGCACCGCCTCGAGCAGGTGCGAGACGCCGGCTCCCCCGGCACTACCTGCCGGAATCTGCGCGGCGCCGGGAAGGTTCAGGTAGAATAGAACAGTTGCCGTGGGCACCGACCGACGTTCGATCTCGATCTGGTCCAACAATCGATCTCGTCCAACGATCGATTAGTTCCCGTTTCGATCTGGTCGCAGCCGGCCCGCGGCGCGCGTGCGGCCCGGTCCGGCTCGGCGATTCGCCACCCGACCGTGTGGCCCGCGCCACACCGTCCGCGCCTCGAGGACTCAACGGGGCGCACCCACGAGAGGGCACCCCCAATCGAAATGAGCGAACTCACCCACAACCTCATGGATGGCACCGAACTCACCGCCACCGCATCAGTAAGCCCGGAAGCGCCCACCTTCGCCGAACTGGGCGCCCGTCAAGAGACCGTCGACGCGCTGAGCGCCGCCGGAATCACCCGGGCCTTCGCCATCCAGGAGTACGCGCTGCCGATCGCGCTGCGCGGCGTTGACCTGATCGGCCAGGCCCCGACCGGCACCGGCAAGACCCTCGGCTTCGGCGTGCCGCTGCTGGAGCGGGTCCTGGCTCCCGCCGAGGGCGGCGACGGCACCCCACAGGCGCTGGTCGTCGTACCCACCCGCGAGCTGGGCATCCAGGTCGCCAAGGACCTCCACGCCGCGGGCAGCACCCGTGGCGTCCGGGTACTGCCGATCTACGGCGGAGTGGCGTATGAGCCGCAGATCGAGGCGCTCCGCACGGGTGTGGAGATCCTGGTCGGCACCCCCGGCCGACTGCTCGACCTGGCCAAGCAGAAGCAGCTGCAGCTGGATCGGGTCCGCGCGCTCGTCCTGGACGAGGCCGACCGGATGCTCGACCTGGGCTTCCTCGACGATGTCGAGAAGATCCTGGCGATGCTGCCGGAAGAACGGCAGACGATGCTCTTCTCGGCCACGATGCCGGACCCGATCGTCGCGCTGTCCCGGCGCTTCCTGCGCCGGCCCATGACGATCCACGCCGGGCACACCGCCGAGACCGGCCCGTCGCCGCAGACCCAGCAGCTCGCCTACCGCACCCACTCACTCAACAAGATCGAGATCGTGGCGCGGATCCTCCAGGCCAAGGGGCGCGGGCTGACCATGATCTTCACCCGTACCAAGCGGGCGGCCGACCGGGTCGCCGCGGATCTGGACTTCCGCGGCTTCGCCGTGGCCGCCGTCCACGGCGACCTCGGCCAGGGCGCCCGGGAGCGGGCGCTGCGGGCCTTCCGCACCGGCAAGATCGACACTCTGGTCGCGACCGACGTGGCCGCCCGGGGCATTGATGTCAGCGGCGTCACCCACGTCCTCAACTACGACTGCCCGGAGGACCAGGACACGTACACCCACCGGATCGGCCGGACCGGCCGGGCGGGGGCGAGCGGCGTCGCGGTGACCTTCGTCGACTGGGACGACATGCCCCGCTGGCGAATCATCGACAAGACCCTCGGCCTGGAGATGCCCGAGCCGCCGGAGACGTACCACACCTCCCCGCACCTCTACGCCGAGCTGGACATCTCCCCGGAGGTCACCGGCACGCTGCCCACCGGCGCGCGAACCCGGGCCGGGCTCTCCGCCGAGGTCGAGGAGGATCTCGGCGGACGGTCCCGCCGCGGCGATGGCCGCGGGCCCCGCCGTGGCACGGGCCGGGACCGCCGCCGGGGCCGCGGCGGCGACACCGGCTCTGGCGCCAGCGCCACCAGTGAGCAGGGCGACGGGGGCGAAACCGCGGAGCGCACCCCCCGCCGACGGCGACGCCGTCGGGGCGGCGAGGTGGTCACCGCCGGTGAGACCGCGGCGTCAACCGGCGAGACCGGCGACGCCGCCACCGCAGACTCGCCGAACGCCGCGGCGCCGAAGCCACGGCGCCGCCGGCGGCGCCGCAGCGGTGGCTCCGACATCAGCGCGGCGGCCAAGCCAACGGACACCGGCGTGGCGGTTAAGACTGCTGACACCGGCGCGGCGGTCAAACCCACCGCGGACTGAGCACGCCGCGCCGCTACCGACGTCCCTCGCTGGCACCAGCGGGGGACGTCGCGTGCTCGGCCAGCTGAGCGCCCCATCGCCCCATCGCGGAGGATGACACCATGCCGGAACCCCTACCCGTCGCGCTCGCCGAGGTGCGGACGCTGCTGCTCGACGCCGGGCTCACCCGGGCGGTGGCCGCCGGGCATCGCCGTGGGCTTCGCCCCTCGGTGCACCGTGTGGAGCTACGGCCGGTCGCCCTCAAAGCCGGCCCCCGCCTCCAGGTCATCACCGCGGATGGGAGCTCACCCCACACCCGCAACCTCGCCCGCGGCGCGGAAGCGGAGGCGGCGGTGGACGCGCTGCTGGCTGAGCCCTTCGGCAACTGGCACGTGGAGACCACTGCGACGACCCTGCAGCTCCGAGTCACAAAATCCGGCGCCGCACAGGTCCACCGCACGGCGGCCCCGCCGGTGACCGAACCGGTCGGCCACGACCGAACGAAGGCCCATCTACTCGATCCCGGCGACCCGATCTTCACCGTGATCGGTGGGTCAGCCGCCAAGCGGCGGCAGGTGGACGCCTTTCTGCGAGCGCTCGCCGCGACGCTCCCGGACGGGCTCCACGGCTCACTCCGGGTGGTCGATCTGGGCTGTGGGAACGCTTACCTGACCTTCGCCGCGTACCGCTGGTTGACCCAACAGGGCCTCGATGTCCACCTGGTCGGCGTTGACATCCGCGAGGACCAGCGCCACCGAAACACGGAGCTGGCGCGGCGGCTGGGTTGGGCCGATCAGGTGCGTTTCGTGGCGGGAACAATCACCGATGCGGAGGTCGGGCCCGACCCCGATCTGGTGCTGGCCCTGCACGCCTGCGACACGGCCACCGACGAGGCGCTCGCGCGGGCTGTGCGGTGGGGATCTCGCTGGGTGCTCGCGGCTCCCTGTTGCCACCACGACCTCGCCGCCCAGCTCCGCTCCCAGCCCACCCCGCCGCCGTACGAGCTGCTGACCCGGCAGGGCATCCTCCGCGAGCGATTCGCCGACGTGCTCACCGATGCGGTCCGGGCCGGACTGTTACGGCGGCACGGCTACCGGGCCGAGGTGGTCGAGTTCGTCGACTCCCGTCACACGCCGCGCAACCTGCTCATCCGGGCCCGCCGCACCGGGGCACCCCCGACTGCTGAGCACTGGGCGCAGTACCGGACCCTGGTTGACCGGTGGCGGGTCACGCCGCGGCTGGCGACCCTGCTCGGCGAGCCAGCCAGTGCGACGGCCACCGGTGCGACCAACCGCCCGACGGGCACCACCACAGACCCCACCGGCTGACTCTTTTGTCCACAGTGGTGGATACCTGATCGGGGTCGCCGTACTACCCTCGAGCCACGCACCGTCGAGAGTCGATTATCGATGACGCGAAGGCTGCACCAGGCCGAGGGGAGGAAGATCAGCTGGGATGGCTTCGGGAAAGGGAACCGCACAGGCAGCGTTCGCCCGCTTCGTCCGGCGCGCCATTGACAATGCCCGCGCAGAGCGCGGCTGGACGGTGACCGACCTGGCGACCCAGACCGGGATCGGCCGCTCCACCGTCTTTCGCTGGCTCGCCGGCGACTGGCATGACTACCCCGAGTTGGCCAAGGTGCGGGGCTTCTGCGTCGCGCTCGACCTACCCGTCGCCGCCGCGTTCCGTGCTCTCGGCCTGCCGGAAGCCGGCTCCACGCTGCCGCGGCTCGGCAACGAGGGAGCAGTCGAGGCGGATGTGCGGGCGATCCTCGAACACCTGGCCGACCCGGCGGTGTCGGTCGAGGAGAAGCACCACATCCGGGACCTGCTGCACTACCTGGCCCAGCGGCCGGTCCGCCGGCCGGACTGAACTCTCTGAAGCGGCCATGGCGTGCTCTGCTCTCAACCGGCGACCGCCAGGGCGAGCGGGAGCACCTCGGGCGCTCCCGCCCGACGCAGCTCCCGGGCCACCATCGTCATGGTCCACCCCGAGTCGACGAGGTCGTCAACGAGCAGCACCGGCCCGGCCACTCCGGCCAGGGCACCGGCCAGCTCCGACGGCAGGGTCACCGAGCCGTGCAGGGCGCGTACCCGTTGGGCGCTGTTGCCGCGTGCTCCGCCCCCAGCGGACACCGCGACGGTGCCGAGCAGTGGCATTCGCCCCACCGCGGCGATCCGCCCGGCGAGTGAGGCGACCAGCCGGGTGTGGCGGGAGCCGACCGCAACCACCCCGACGGGACGACACGGCCAGGGGTCGGTGCCGTGCGCCCACTCGCGGAGCACCTCCACCACGGCGGCAACGACATCGTCGGGCGCCTCCACGTCGGCCGTGTCGGGCCCGACGAGTTCGCGCAACCGCCCGCCCCAACCGAGGTCAGATAGGCGGCCGACGGCCCGACCGGGCAGCGCCTGCTCGGCCGGGGCGATCCGCCCCCGGTGGGGAACATCCACCGCGGCAAGGCCGGTTGGCCAGAGCTTTTTGGGGGTGATCCCGACACCGGGACGACCGAGGAAGGCCTCGGCCGCCCGCAGGGCGTCCTCGGACAGCTCCACGGCGAAGGTCGGTGCGGCACACCGATCGCATCGACCACAGTCGGCTGCTTCAGCGTCGTCCAGGCACTCCCGCAGATAGCGAAGGCGGCAGCCGGGGGTGCTCGCGTACTCCCGCATCGCCGCCTGTTCGGCGGTGCGGGCCGCGGCGACCCGACGTAGCCGGGCCTCGTCGTAGGTCCAGGGTTCACCGGTGGCGATCCAGCCACCGCGTACTCGGCGGACCGCGCCGTCAACGTCCAGAACCTTGAGCATCAGCTCCAACCGGGTACGCCGCAGGTCCACGATCGGCTCGAGCGCCGGCGTGGAGCGGGGACGGTCCGTGGACAGCGCGGCCAGCACCGACCGCACCTGGCCCTCTGGCGGGAAGGCCAGTGCGGCGAAGTATCGCCAGATCGCGGCGTCCTCAGCGCCACCGGGCAGGAGCAGCACCTCGGCGTGGGCGACGGCCCGGCCGGCCCGGCCGACCTGCTGGTAGTACGCGATCGGCGACGGTGGCGCGCCGAGGTGCACCACGAACCCGAGGTCAGGCTTGTCGAAACCCATCCCGAGCGCGCTCGTGGCCACCAAAGCCTTGATCTTGTTGTCGAGGAGATCCTGCTCGGCGGCGCGGCGGTCCGCGTCGTCAGTCTGGCCGGTGTACGAGGCCACGGGGTAGCCCCGGGACCGGAGGAACTCGGCGGTCTCCGCCGCCGCGGCGACCGTCAACGTGTAGATGATGCCGGAGCCGGGGAGTTCGTCCAGGTAGTCGGCGAGCCAGGCCAGCCGGTACGCCGGGCCGGGCAGGTCGACCACGCCGAGCCGCAGCGACTCCCGGTCCAGGCTGCCCCGCAGCACCAGGGTCTCGGGCTCCACCCCGAGCCGGGACGTCGCACCGAGCTGCTCGGCGACATCCTGGGTTACCCGGGCGTTGGCGGTGGCCGTGGTGGCGAGCACCGGCGTGCCGGCCGGCAGGTTGCCAAGAAACGTCCGCAGTCGGCGATAGTCGGGGCGGAAGTCGTGCCCCCAGTCGGAGACACAGTGCGCCTCATCCACCACCAACAGCCCGGTGGTGGCGGCCAGCTTCGGCAGTACGGTGTCCCGGAAGTCCGGATTGTTGAGCCGTTCCGGGCTGATCAGGAGCACGTCCACCGCCCCGGCGTGGATCTCCCCGGTGATCTCGTCCCACTCGTCGAGATTCGCGGAGTTGATGGTCCGGGCCCGGATCCCGGCCCGGGCGGCCGCGTCGACCTGGTTCCGCATCAACGCCAGCAACGGGGAGACGATCACCGTCGGTCCGTGCTCGCCGGCCGTGCGCAGCAGCGCGGTGGCCACGAAGTAGACCGCTGACTTACCCCAACCGGTGCGCTGGACGCAGAGCACCCGCCGCCGGTCGACCACCAACGCCTCGATCGCCCGCCACTGGTCGTCGCGGAGCCGGGCGTCTTCTCCGGCCAGTCGCCGCAGCACCGTCTCCGCCTGCTCGCGTACCGCCGTTCGATCCAGGCCCATGAGGCATTTCTACCAGTGCCTCCTGCGGTGGCGCGGGGCCGTCGGTTTGCCGGGCTATGCAATGATCGGCTGCGCTTTTCCCAAACCTTTGCGAGGCAGAACGCATGGATCAATGCAGCACCCACGCCAGCCCTGTGATTCGGCGGACCGCCGTCGGATCGGCCGCCTTCCTGGCCGCCGGCCTGCTATTAGCGGGATGCGGTGTGCTGGATAAGGAGTCGTCATCGCCCCCCAGCCCCCCGGCTGACCCGAAGGAAGCCCTCCTCGCCACGGTGCCGGACGAGAAGACGCCGGCGTTCCGCTTCTCCGGCACGGACACCGACGGCACGGCCCTCTCCGGCGTCGTTGACCCGACGAACAGCGGCGTGGAGATGGTTCTCACCATGTCCGAGGACGTGGACGGGGGCGAGTTGAGCATGACGATGTCCATACGAGCGATTGACCAGGACATCTGGATGCAGGTGGACTTCGGGGAGACTACCGAGCTGTACGACCTCCTCGGGGTTAAGCAGGACCAGTGGGTGGAGCTTGACCCGAGCAAGCTCACCGACGACGCGCTGACGTATGACACGGCCGATGTCGGCAATGCCAAGGTGATCGTGAATGCGTCCGACGATGTGCAGCAGCATGCCGATGGCTCATACACCGGCACGGTTGACCTGACCGATAAGCCGATAGCTGCCCGGGCATTGCTTGACGGGGACATCACGGCGCTGGACGAGGCGGCGGCACCGGTTCCGTTCACCGCGGTGGTCGGAGCCGACGGCAACCTCGAGACGCTGTCCGCCGAAGTTCCCGCCATCGGCGAGCTACCGGCGGGCGAGTACATGGTGAAGTACTTCGACTACGGCGACGTGCCGGCGATCACTCCGCCCACCGGTGACGTGGTGCCAGCGTCCGACGAGGTTTACGAGCTGTGGGGCTAGCGAACGGACGGCGGCGGTTGCCGCCGCCGTCACCGGCCCGGGACCGACCCCCCATCACCGTCCCAGGACCGACCCGCCATTGACGCCGAGCACCTGCCCGGTGACGTAGCCGGCAGCGGGGCCGGCGAGGTAGCGGACCGCTGCGGCGATGTCGTCCGGGGTGCCGGCCCGACCGACCAACGTGGCCGCGACCCGGCGGGCGTGCCCCTCTGGGGTCATCCGGCCGCCGAAGAACTCGGTGTCGGCGACGTACCCGGGGCTGACCACGTTGACGGTGATCTGCTCCGGCCCGAGCCGCACCGCCAGGTCGTACGCCCAGCCGTGCAGCGCGGCCTTCGCCGCCGAGTACGGCCCACCTCCGCCCCGCTGCGCCGCGATCGAGCTGACCAGAATCACCCGGCCACCGGGGCGCCGCAGCGCCGGCCGCAGCGCCTCGGTGAGCAGGACGGCGGTGAGAACGTTCGCCTCGAGGTTGGCCCGCCACTGCTCGGCGATCCCGACCAGCGTCTCGGCCTCCCCACCGAGGTAGCCTCCGGCGTTGTTGACGATCGCGTCCACCGCCCGGCCCTCGACCGCCTCGACCACGCGGGGAACCTGCTGCGGGTCGGTCAGGTCCGCCACCACCGACCGCACCGCGCCGGGCCGGGCGAGGTCCCAGGAGAGTCGAGCCGTGGTGGCCCGCAGCGTCTCCTCCCGCCGGCCCACGACGAGCACGTCGAAGCCGTCCACGGCGAGCGCCTCCGCGGTGGCCGCGCCGATCCCGGTGCCACCCCCACTGATCACGGCCAGCCGCTCGCCCATGCACTGTCCTCCTTCGAAGCCACCGTCGATGAGGAGATTAGCGGGGTACGCGCGTGCCGGGGCGCCGCCGGCCACCGGTCAGCCTGAAACGCCCACAGAAGGCCGATTTATCGTCGTCGGCCAGCCCTCCTGACTGCCGTTTCTACCCCACCGCCGACGGCGAAAAGTGAAGATTGTCGGGTGAAATGGCTGTTGCGGCGCCCCGTTCGGCTGGTGCCGATCGGGTTCGGCACCACGATCCTCATCGGCACCCTCGTGCTGATGCTGCCGTGGGCGACCGGCCAGCAGCGGTACACGCCATTCGTCACCGCTCTCTTCACCTCGGCCTCCGCGGTCTCGGTGACCGGCCTGGCCGTGGTGGACACGCCAAACTACTGGAACGGCTTCGGCCTGGCGGTGATCACCATCCTCACCCAGATCGGCGGTCTCGGCATCGTGACCGGCGCCACCCTGGTCATCCTGCTGGTTTCCCACCGACTCGGGCTGCGTAACCGGCTACTCGTGCAGGCCGAGACCGCCCAGTTCGGCCTCGGCGATGTCCGCCGGCTGCTGTTTCGGATCGCTGTCATCTCACTGAGCGTCGAAGCGATCATCACCATCATCCTGACCCTGCGGCTGTGGGCTCGGTACGACCACCCCTTCGGCGAGGCGCTCTGGGTCAGCCTCTTCCATGCCGTACAGGCCTTCAACAACGGCGGCTTCACCCTCTACAGCGACGGGCTGATCGGGCTCTCCAGCGACGCCTGGCTCATCCTGCCGATGGCGTTCGGGGCAGTCCTCGGCGGGCTCGGCTTTCCGGCTCTGTTCGAGGCCGTCCGTGGTCGGCGGCACCCGGCGGGCTGGTCGATCTCCACCAAGCTCACCATCTGGGGCGGCGTGACCCTGCTGATGGTGGGTTTCCTCGCCCTCCTGGCCGCCGAGTGGTCCAACCCGTACACGCTGGGCATCCGCTCGTGGCCGGAGAAGCTGCTCGCCGCGTTCTCCCAGAACGCGTTCTTTCGTACCGGTGGATTCAATGTGATCAACGTTGAGGCACTCGGCGAGGAGGGCATCCCGTTGATCATCGCGTTGATGTTCATCGGCGGCGGGAGCGCCAGCACCGCCGGCGGCATCAAGGTCAGCACCTTCTTCCTCCTCGCCTTCGTGATCTGGGCCGAACTGCGGGGCGAGCCCGATGTCACCATCCGCCACCGCCGGGTCGCCACGGCCAGCCAGCGGCAGGCGGTCACGGTTGCGCTGCTTGGCGTGGCCATCGTGGTCGCCGGCACGGTGATGTTGATCCTGCTGACCGAGGGGATGCCGCACCACGTGGCGCTCTTTGAGGTGACCTCGGCCTTCAGCACGGCGGGCCTCTCCCTCGGCACCACCCCCGACTTACCCGACGGTGGACAATGTGTACTTATTGCCCTTATGTATATCGGCCGGGTCGGGTCACTGACCCTGGGGTCGGCACTCGCGCTGAACACCCGACGACGGCTGTACCGCTACCCGGAGGAGCAACCCCTTGTCGGCTAGGAGAGACCAACACAGCGGGGTCATCGTGGTGGGGCTCGGACGCTTCGGCTCCCAGGTCGCCGACACGCTCGTACAGCTCGAGCATCCGGTACTCGCCATCGACCACGATGCGGAGCGGGTGCAGCGCTGGGCCGACCGGATCGACCGGGTGGTGCAGGCCGATGCCACCGAAGAGGGGGCACTGCAACAGCTCGGCGCGGACGACCTCGAACGCGCCGTGGTCTCCATCGGCGCCTCGATGGAGGCGAGCATCCTGTCCGTCCTAGCCCTCGTTGACCTGGGGATACCCCAGATCTGGGCGCGGGCCCGCTCGCCGGAACACGCGCAGATCCTCACCTCGGTCGGGGCCCACCACGTGATCTTCCCCGAGGCGGAGGCCGGCGAACGGCTGGCCCATCTCATCGTCAGCCGGATGTTGGACTTCATGGAGTTCGGCGACGACTTCGCGCTCGCCAAGGTCCGCACCCCGGAGAGCCTCACCGGCCGCCCACTGCAGGAGCTGAACCCGGAGGAGCGCCACGGAGTACGGGTGGTGGCGGCGAAACTGGCCGGTAAGCGATTCCAGGCGGCCACCGACGACACCGTACTGACCTCGGGGAGCATGCTGATCGTGGAGGGCAGCATCGAACAGGTGCAGTCGTTCGCTGCGCTCAGCTGAGGCGGCGAGACCACCAGCCGGCGGCGATCACGCGGTCGCGAGCAACTGGTCCACCGGGGCATAGTCGTCGGTCAACACCAACGCGTCGCCGACGAACTCCTGCAGCGCCGCGCCGTCCAGCACGACCGCGGCCGGGTCGACCTCACTCAGCCGCTCCCGGACCGCGGCCAGCGGCAACGGCGCGTCCGAGGCGACGATGACGAAGTTGGATCCCTGCTCACCGGCGAGCGCGGCCGGCGGGGCGATCAGGGCCACCTGCCGGAACTCGGCCGCGACGGTGGCCACCTCACTGCGGATGAAGCGCAGGGGCGGATAGTCGATCACGTTCTGCACGTACCCGCCGCCGGGGCGGATCACCCGACGGATCTCCGCGGCCATCTCCCGGGTGGCGAGATGCCACGGCACCACCAGATGCCCGAACGCGTCCCCCACCACCAGGTCCTGGCTCCCCGCCGCCTCTGCGGCGACCAGCATCCGGGCGTCCCCCACCACCGCGCGCAGCTCCGGCCCCTGCCGCACGCCGAGCTTCTCCTCGCCCAGCTCGACCAGCCCGCCGTCAATCTCGAAGACCACGTTCCCGGTGCCCGGCCGGGTGGCGGTCAGATACCGCGGCACGGTGAAACCACCTCCGCCCAGGTGCAGCGCGTCCAGCCGACGACCCGCCGGTGCGATGACATCGGCGACCGCCCCGATCCACCGGGTGTACGCGAACTCCAGGTGGGTCGGGTCGGCCAGGTCCACGTACGAGTGCCGGGCCGAGTTGAGCAGCAGCGTACGCCCGCTCGCCCGGCCCGGGTCGGTCTCGACGCGGGCGCAGTGGTAGGCCGTCTCGATGTCACACGGGTTCGGGGCGACCGTGGTCAGTCCGGCGCCGAGCAGGCCGAGCACGGCCAGGCTGGCCGACACCCGGGCCGGACCGGTCAGCTGCTCGCCCGCCGTCCGCCGGAGCCACCCGCCGAGGATCACCCCGCTCAGCCCCAGGGAGACCGCCAGGCCGAGCAGGATCACCGTGCTGGGCAGCGCGGCCACCAGCACGAAGCCGGTGACCAGGGTGGCGGTGACCGCGCCCAGGGTGCCGATCGAGGAGAGCCGGCCGACGACCTGACCGGTGCGGCGCAGGTCGGACAGCTGCAGTTTGACCACCATCGGGGTGATCGCCGACAGCAGCATCGCCGGCACGAAGACGGCCAGCGCGACGAGCAGCAGAATCGCGGACGCCGCCCCGCCCCGCAGCACCTCCCCGGCGTACCGGACCGCGGGCAGGGTCACCGCGGTGGCGATACCGGCCAGCACCAGCGCCGGGGCCAGCAGGGTACGCGGGTCCCGACGGTCCGCCAGCCACCCGCCAGCCCACGCCCCGTACGCGATCGCGGCCAACGCGATGCCGATCACCGAGCTGGTCACCTGGAGGGTCACCCCGACGTACGGACCGACCAGGCGCAGCGCGGCCGTCTCCAGCACCAGAACCGCGCCGCTGGAGAAGAAGACCAGAAACGCGGCCAGCCCCTTGGGCAGGGCCGGACCGGTCGCCGGCCCGGGTCGGGCCGACCGGATGGGAGTCTGGGACGAGGCGGAGTTCACCCGCGCGATAGTACGCAGCGAGGCGGGCCGGCCGAGTCAGTACATCGAAACATGAACGTGATTGGTGTGATCAGCGGCAGGGCTTCCACCCCCGCTATATGCTCGCCATCCGGTATTCGGCATCCATATCTGCCTGTACCAGATGACGTACATCACCCCGAGCCGACTCGCATTGTTCTTCAGGTAGCTCGCCAGCTGGTCACCGTACGCCTTGTCGCCGCCGGTCGCCGAGACGTTCTCGAACCCACCGGAGGCGGCGGAGAAGTCGCAGGCTTTCCCCTTCGGGTGCTCACCACCGCCGCCGCTGCGGAAACAGGAGACGTGCCGCTTGAAACCGTCTGCCTGGGACTGCTTGAGCATGTGCAGGGTGCGCGGAGAGATGCAACCCGAGGTGGTCGGGTCGTTGACCGAGCAGGACTCCGACGGCCAGGAGCCGTCCGAGTTCCGGGGCGCGGACGCGGCGCTGGCTGAACCGCCACCGAACCCGGACCCGCCACCCGAGCTGACCGCGGCGAGCGCCACCTCCGCCGCCTTCTTGTTCTTCGCCAGGACGTCGAGCTGCTTCTCCTGCTCGCGAACCTCGGAGTCGATCGCGATCTTGGCGTTCTCCGCCGTCTCCCGGACCTCGGTCAACTCGCGCACCCGACGGCCGTCCCGCTGGGCCAGCACGTCCAGATTCATCGCCCGATTCAGGAACTCGTCGGGTGAGGTGCTCTCCAACAACGTCGCCACCGGGGTGAGTCGACCCAACCGGTACGACTGCGCGGCCACCACGCTCACCTGGGCGGTCAGGTCAGTCAGCCGCGCCTCGACCGTCTTCAGCTCCGTGGTCAGCTCCTCCTGCCGACGCTTGGAGTTCTTCAGCTTGGCCGTGGCGTCGATGTGCGCTTTGGCGGCGGCCGTCAGCGCGTCCCGCAACTTCTCGCTGCCGCCCTCACCCGGCTCGGCCTGGGCGGGCACGGCACCGAGCAGCACCGCCACGGCCACGGCCACCGCCACGGCGAGGACAGTCAGTGGACGGGAACCCCCGCGGGGCAGGACTGTGCGCACAGTGGATCCTTCCCGAATGCCGTCAGCCCCCACGAACCCCGCTGGTCGGCGGTCCCATCGGGGCCGCACGGCGGCCAGCGGGCGGAGACCGTCGGCCACGATACCGGACCGACCACCGCCGCGAGGACCCCAAATCCGCCGAGGCGACGCGGGCTCACACTGGGTATCTCACGCCGCTACGCGCTGCGCGACGCCGGATGGCACACGCCGTCACGCGCTGCCCGACGCGCAGGGGTGGCGCCCGCCGTCACGCGCCATCGAAGAACGCCTCCCGGACCGCCGCCCAGACCCGCTCGTCCGCCGCGACGAGCAGGCCCTGCCCCTCGACGCCCGGATGGTACTCAGCTCCGTCGAAGCACCGAGCGACCCCACCGGCGGCCCGGACCAGATGGGTGCCGGGTACGTGATCCCAGGGCAGGGTGTGCCCGTAGAGCACGAACTGCTGCACCCCGAGGAGCAGGTCCAGATACTCCCGCCCGGCGCAGTGCTGGCCGGGAAGGAGCTCGCCCAACCGCGCACCGGCCGCCTCCACCCGCGGACGTAGGGCCGCCGGCAGGTAGCGGGACATCGCCGCGCCCCGTAGCCGGCCCGGGTCAGCCGGCGCTCCGGCCGTACGCACCGCACGCCCGTTGACGTACGCCCCCAGACCGGGGCGCGTGGCAGCAAGTGTGTCGACCAACGGGTCGAAGATCCACGCGGCGCTCGGTTCTCCGTCGAGCAGCAGGGCCACCATCAACGCGAACGGTGGGCGACCGGCCGCGAAGTTGGCGGTGCCGTCGATCGGATCCACCACCCACACGGGGCCGGAGCGGCGCAGGTGCCGCAGCAGCTCCGGGTCCTCGGCGACGGCCTCCTCCCCGACCACCACCGAGTCGGGTCGCAGCCGACGCAGACCCGCCGAGATCAGCTCCTCTGCCCGCCGGTCAGCGACCGTAACGAGGTCGCCGGGGGCCTTCTCTGCGATGTCGGCCTCGTCCAGCCGGCGGAACAGCGGCAGCACAACCTGATCGGCCGCCGTCCGCAGGAGCGCGCCGACCTCCTCGAACAGGTCCTCAGTCACAGGCGGGACATCGCATCTCGACCGCCTCCCGGACCACGGCCTTCCTCATGTCCCCGTTCTACCGCCTCCCGGTGCTCGACGGGCCCATCCAGGAAATCCCCCGCCGACCGACGGCGGCATCCGGCCCCGGAGCCATGGGGTCTTTCTGCCCTGGTCGAGGGAGTCGGCCGGGCGGACCGGTCCGCTACGGTCGAGCTGTCACTCGCGGTAGTAGTGGTCAGAGGCCTCAACGGAACGGGCGGGAGCGTTGATCTTCAACGGCTTCCCATGGTCACTCATCGTGGTGGTTGTTGTCAGCTTCGGGCCGTCGCTGGGAGCCAGCTCCACCTCGATCGAGGTGACCCACCCCTGGTCGTCAGTGGTGATCGTGAAGGGCGACGGGGGCATCGCGATCGTGACGATGCTCGGAGCGCCCACGGGGACGAACGGCTTGATGTCTCTGCCGTCGGGCCGGAACCGGCCGGTGTAGGTATGGGTGCCGGTGCGCTGCGCCGAGACGATCGACGCGGTGAACGCCTTTATGCCGGTCGGGTCGGCCCAGTCGAAGCCCACGAATATATCGTCCGGCTTCACCCGAGTCAGATCGACGTGCACCCACTCATCGTCGTCGGACCGCCGCTGGAAACTGTCGGTGCCAACGACGACCCGGCTCCCCACCGACGGCTCCTCCCCGCCGGTGACCGAGATGGTGGTCTGGAAGCGCTGCTGCTTCGAATCGAAGGCACCGCTGGCCTCGACGCTTTTCCCTTCGGGCAGGCTGCCGCGCACCGCATACCGGTGGGCAACCCCCTGAGACCGCTCCAGCGACGCGACCAACTCGTCGCGGACATCGGGTGTTGGAGACGGAGCCACGGAGTCCGCCGGGGCCGAACTCTCGGTACGCGTGGGCTCCGTCGCCTGAGTGCAACCGGCAGCAAGGAGCAGGCCACCGGTCAGACCCAGGGCGAGCAGTCCGGCGCTCAATTTCATCGTGGCTCCCCCGTGGGCCGACGAGCAGGACGGGAGGCACAATAGCGGATCGGTCAATACCGAGAGCCCCGGGGCGGATCAGCCCAGGTGTTCCGTCACTACTTCCAGTGAAAACTAATCCGAGTTAGGACGGAGCTGATCAAACCGGACGGTCGCGACCCTGAGCGGCAACCACATCTGGCATGGATGGTCAACGTCAGCCCTCCCCAGGCGGCCCGACAACGGCATGATCCTGGGAAGCGTGAGAGCCGGCGAGCCACGCGCCAGCACAAGCCGAGTCCTGGGCAGATCAGATCCCGCCCTGGAAGCGGAGGCCGCCCAAGCCTGGGCAGCTCACCGCATCCACTTAGGCCCTGACAGGGCCTGGGCATGGCCTTCTGCATCAGCGCCTTTGAGGGTGATGAGTTCGACATCTGTCACGCAAGCGCAAGGAATGTAGTGACAAGATTCAACTCTGACCATCGAACCTAGCGTCCACGCCGTGCGCGTTCCGCCCACCGGCCACGGTCGTTGCGGTAGCGGGCAGGGACCAGGAATTGAGGTCGATTGAACCAATATATCGTGGCGACTGAGACCGCCGACAGCAATGTGAGGGCTATCAGTACGTTCTGGACGACGTCGATCAGATTCGTTGACAGGCTGGCGGTGGGCTCGATCCAGGTTGTCCCCATGAATGCCGTGCCGAAGGTAAACGCCAAGGCAATCGCAGCCACGCTTCTGTCCTGGTGCCCATCTGGGAAGTAGTTCTTCCAATTGAACCACGATGCGAGGGCGACGAGACACGACGCGGCTGCGACTAAGATCCCAAGGGTGAGAGCGAGGCTGGATGCACGGTAGGGAATTGCTGCGTCAGCGATCGCGGTCACGCTTCCTCCGTTTCGTACGGACCAGCAGTTAGGACGACTAGAACCATGATCCAATCCTTCTCCCGATTCCCTAACCAAGCTAGCTGGCTACGATTCCTCCAGCTACGGCACCGATTAGGCGTCCTCAGTCTTGAGCTTGCCGTTTACGTAGGGCTGGGCTGGCCGCTCGAAGCAGGCCCCCGACACTCGCGAGGAAATCGTGCGGACATGGCGGAATCCCTGCTTGCGGTAGTAGTCGTGTAGCCGCATGTTGGTTGTCCAAGCGTCCAACCGTAGCCACGTCAGGCCGGCGTCATAGGCCCGACCGCCTGCCCAGTCCAGCATTTCACCGCCGAGGTGGTTACCCGAGTGGATCAGCGGAATCATCATTTTCGCGGCATACAGCGCGTCGGCGGGGTCGTCCTCCGGGTACCACAGCGCCTCGGGGTTCCGATCCGGCTTCCATAGGCCGTCTACGTCCACGTACGCGGTCAGAGTGATCGTGGCCACGGGAGTTTCACCCTCCCAGACCACCCACGTCTGTCCGGCTGAGACGGTCGACGCCACGGCGGACCGTGGTAGGGGGATCGACCACTGCTCCTCACCTCGTCCGGCAAGCCATGCCACGCGTTCGCGTCGCCAGCTCATGATGGCATCGACATCGCTCAGCCGGGCAGGAGTGATGATCATTCGTGTGCTTCTTCCGGTCGGAAACGCGCGATGATGTCGGCGTCGCCGTGGGTACTGACGACCCGGTTTCGGTCGCCGGCAAACGGGGTGACGGACACACGGATTGGCCGGTCAGCGGTGTATCCAGTACGGATGTAGTGCAGCACCGGCGTGCCAGGTTGCAGCCGTAGCAGCGTGGCCTCCTCCGGCGTGGGCATCCGCGCGGCGTACTCGTCGTAGTAGGCCACCTGCGGGTATCCGCGCTCGGATAACAGCCTGGTGGTGCCCTGCGGGATGTCTCGGGGCGACAGCAACTCCGGTACCGCCTCGACCAAGTCCATCGGGTAGTAGGTGTCCTGCACCGAGGACGGCTCGCCGTTGACGTACCGGACGCATCGGCGCAGCGCTGCGGCGGACTCGGATTCCACCTGGAGACGCCTGGCCAGGTCCGGCGGCAGAACCTCGATGGTCAGCCGGAACTCCTGTGTCGCCTCGTATCCCTGCTGCTTCACCTCCGAGCGCCACGCGTCCGTCTCGGCCCATGGGCTGGGCATCTCCGCGCGGTGCGCGTGGAAGATCAGCGTAACCTTCTCGCGGACCCGCATACCGCCGGTGCGTCCCGGCAGCCGCTCGATCAGCCCCTCATTGACGAGCAGCGCGGTGGCGTCACGGACCGTATTGCGCGAAACGCCGTACTGCTCCTGAAGTCGGGCCTCGGTCGGGAGCCAATCGCCCACCTCAAGATCTCCGGAGACGATGCGCGCTCGGAGGTCGTCTGCGAGCTGACGGTACTTGGGTTTCGCCACGCTCCCCACCCTCCTGGTTTGGTCCCAACCAATTTAACCGAATGGGCCGGATGGGCTTGACTGCACTCCAGGACACTGAAATCGTTGGTATGAAACCAACGTTACGGGTAGTCGGACGATCGTCACCGAGGGAGCAGGTATGGACGGTGAGGGTGGGCAGGTCACGCCGGCCGACCTCCAGGCGGGAGAACTCTCCCGGGAGATGGAAGGCGTTAACCGCGTACTCGCCAACACCGCTGTGCTGCTGGCTGGTCTTGACCAGGCCGACAGCGCGCGGGATCTGAGAAATCTGACGTACTCCCCGTTGCGCACCGCAGTCGAGCAGGCTGTCGATTCGGCCGCTCGCGTAACGGAGTTCTTGCGGGCGCAAGCCCGGATGTAGACCGGCTCAGGTTCGTTCCACCCCTCCGCGAAGCGACAGCCCCACGCCCATCAGTCCGGATGCGCTGTCGGCCCGCCCACTTCAGTGGAACTGAAGGGGTGATCCTCCAACACCATCAAGGAGACCCAATGCGAATTCGCTGGTTCCGCCGTCGAAGGGGTAACCCACCGGCACTGGCGCGCTGCGCTAACAACTCTCACCGCCATGCGTTGGCGCAGCAGCGCGCTAGGCCGGCAAATCTGCCGACGTGGATGACCCAACCCACCCTCGCCAGCCCCCAGGTAGGCCGCGTCGGCTGGCTTACTCCGGCGCAGCAGTGGCGAGCCAACGGAGGCCGCTGGTGACCGCGCATCAGCCGTCCGTCCGAAGCGTCGACAGGCGAGACTGAGGGGACGTCGATGGTTGTCGTTGCTACTGCCGTGGTCGTTGGGCTCGCCGTCGGCGTGGTCCTGGGCCTGGTGACCAAAACCCGTTCGAGCAGTTGGTGCCCCCGGTGCGGTGACCTCAAGCGCTGCCTACGTGACCACCACGCGGGCAGGAGCCGACCGTGACACGCGCGCACGACCCGATGCGCCCGCTCTGGCGGTGCCGGTCCTGCGGCGCCGACTGGCCCTGCCAGCCCGCACGGCTCACGTTGCTGGCGGAGTATCGCGGCAGAAGGTCAGCGCTACTGGCCCACCAGAGCAACCTCCTGGCCGAGGCAACTGATCAACTATCCCGACTCAACGGCACCAGGCCGGACCTCAGGGAGAGGTTTGTCAACTGGTGCTGGCGGGCAGAACCCGAACGCCCTACTTCCAGCGGAAGTGCACGAAGACCCGGCCGAAGTTTTTCGAGTCCTTCTCCACCCGGTGGTAGAGCGCCTTGACGTCCTTCTGATCAAGGAACCGGAGCACCCGCTTCTTGAGCTGGCCGGACCCCTTGCCTGGGATGATCTCCACCAGGGTGGCCTTCTTCGCCACCGCCTCGTCGATGATTCCGCGCAGGGCGCGGTCGATGTCGGTGCCCCGGTTGTAGATGTCGTGCAGGTCCAGCTTCAGCTTCACGCCGGGCCTCCGCCACGTCGACTCCGTTGCCAGCACCATCGTAGGTGGCGGGGCGGGCGAAGGGCCGCCCGGTAAGGGTCAGCGACCGACCCGGGCCTGCACCCGGCGCAGCGCCGCTTGATAGTCGGCGTTGCCGTGGTGCATCGCCGCCGCGATGCGCAGATGCCGCAACGCGTCCACCGGCCGATTCAGCCGCTCCAGCGTCCGGCCCAACACATGGTGGGCGTAGTGGTCACTCGGGTCCCGGTCCACCAGCTCGCGTAGCTGCTCCTCGGCGCGGACGAGCTGCGCCGAGGAGAAGTACGCCCGGGCCAGCAGTTGACGCACGGCGGTGTTGCCGGGCTCCGCCGCGAGGATGGGCTCGAGCAGCCGAGCCGCTTCGGACGGGTCCCCAGCTTCGAAGCACCGGGTCGCCCGTCGATACTCGGCCAGCAAATCCATCCGACCCACCCCCCTCACGTCGTGTCGGCACCCCGCCACCGCCACCGGCATCTGCCACCAGCACGGTGGCGCACCCTGCGGACCACCCGGCGGCAGTCCCGCCGGCCTACCGGTTGAGGATAGGTTCACCGGCCGAGGGCGGGAACCCGAAGCGACCCACGGCCGGTCTCCGCCCGCCGAGCCAGGGGGCATACCGGGGCGGTTTTCGGGTATCGGGCGGCCGGAGGTGGCCATGGTCGCGCTGACACTGACCCCGCCCTCAGCCCAACGGCTGCGGGCGGTTGACGAGTTCCTCGCCGAGGCCTGGGCAGACCAGGCGCGGCACGACAGCCGGCTGCGGGATCTCGCCGTCGAGGTGGAGTTCGACCGGGGAGTAGCCCACCTGACCGGAGAGGTCGAGGAGCCGGATGACCTACGCCTGGTGCGCGACCAGGTTGGCCGGCTCGCCGGGGTCCTGGCCATCTGGGCCCGGGTCCGGGTCAGCGGCCGGGATCCGGTCGTGGTGGACCTGGGCTGCGGGGGGACCAAGCAGTGGCCGGACAACCTGGGCCTGGACATCTTCCCCGCCGTCGGGGTGGACGCGGTAGCCGACCTGTCGCGCACCCTGCCCCTGGCCGACAACTCGGTGGACGTCTTCTTCGCCGTCCACATTCTGGAGCACCTGATCGACTTCCTGCCGTTGGTGGACGAGGCACACCGGGTGCTCCGGCCCGGTGGCGTACTGCACGTGATGAGCCCCTGGTGGGGGCATGTCAACGCGGTCGCCGACCCGACCCACGTACGGCTGCTCGACATCCAGACCATCAAGGGCATCTGCCTCCAACGCCCACCAGACGCTCCGCGCTGGTACCCCCTGCACGCCGGCTGTGACGGGGCCAGCATCTTCGCCGACCTGACCCTCCTGCCGCCCGATGCGCCCGCCCCCACGCAGGCCCACCTGGCCCGTTTCTTCGCCTGAGCTCAGTCGGGCTCGGGACCGACCCGGGTGGGGTCCGGCGTAGTCGGGGCACGAAGTGGCCGCTCCAAGGGGCGGGCGAGTGCGGATGGGGCGACACCTGCGGCGAAACGGGTCGAATCAGCGGCCAGGTCCGGGTGTTCGACGCCGAGGGCGACCGCGGCCGCCTCCCGGAGGCCCAACTCCGTGCCCTCGCCGTACGTCCGGTCGAAGACGACATCGCCGAGCGCCGCGCGCACCTGCGCCTGCCACCGCGCAAAGTAATCACCGTTGATACCCGGCACCGCGCCCAGGGCAGCCCCCCATGCCTGCGCCGCGCCGAAGAGTCGGGCGGCGGTCAACGGATCATCCCCCGCGGCACAGCGCACCGCGATCGCCTGCAACGTGTCACAGGCACGGCGGTGAAAACCGTGCGCCATCCGGGACCGCAGCGAGACCAACAGATGCTCGTGCGCGGCGATCAGGTCGCCGCGGGCGAGCGCCACCAGGCCGAGCAGCATGTCCACGGTCCGGCGGCCCCGTTCCGCCGGGCGTCCCGCCTCCACCGGGCGGGCCGCGCCGAGCAGCTCCGCCGCCTCCTCCAAGGCGCCCCGATGCCACAGCAACTCCGCCAGGCTCAGGACGGCGAAGAGGGCATCGTCCACCACCTCCTGCCGCTGCGCCCAGTCAATGACCTTCCGGCACACCTGTTCCGCCTCGGCGAGCTGGCCCAGGTCGACCAGGGGAGCCGCCCGGCTGGCCAGCACCCGGGCCAGCAGGCCGGCGTCACCGGACCGCCGGGCCACCGTCTCCGCCCGCCGCGACAGGCGCAGCTCCTCGACGAAGTCGCCGTCCGCCCCCGCATGCAACGAATGCGTGTGGTGCGCCGCCGCCAGCTCCACATCCGGGATGTACTCCCCGGTCTCGACGCTCCGGTCGTAGAGTCGGGACAACCAGAGCCGGCCCTTCCCGGTCAGGCCCCGCTCCCGCCACCATTGGTCCAGCCCGACGATGAGCGCGAGCCCCGCCCGGGCGCTACCACCCGTCGCACACCAGTGCAGCGCGGTTCGCAGCTCCCCGGCGAGTGGGTCGAACGCGTGCAGCGAGAGCGTTACCGGCCGACCGTCCGGCCCCAAGCCCAACCGTTGTAACGCGTGTGCGGACCAGGCCACGTGTCGATTCCGCGCCGCCTGCTCCTCACCCGCCGCCACCAACCGGCCAGCCGCGTAGGCGCGAATCGGGTCGAGCATTCGATAGGTGCTACCACCGATCTCCGGCTCGGCCAACACCATCGACTTCTCCACCAGCACCGACAGCGAATCGAGCTGGTCGCCGTCCAACAACCACTCCACTGTTGGCAGATCCACCGGCCCGGCGAACACCGCCAGCCAGCGCAGCAGCCGGGCCGCCCCCGCGCCCAGCTGTTGGTACGACCAGCGGAGGTTCGCCCGCATGCTGTAGTGCCGCGCGGCCAGCCCGGTCTCGGAATCGCCCCGGCCGGCGTCGAGGGCACCCAGAACGTCGTCGAGACGGTCGGCGAGCTGGCCGACCGAAAGCACCCGCAGCCGGGCCGCGGCCAGTTCGATGGCGAGCGGCAGGCCATCCAAGCGGCGTACGACCCGACGCAGGTCCACCCACTCCGCCGGGTCGGGCCGCCGACCGCCCCGCGCCGCCGTGGCGCGGTCGAGCAGCAGGGCAACCGCGTCGCTCTCCGCTCCGGCTACCGGTGGGTCGACCGAGAGCGGAGGGATGCGCCACACCACCTCACCGGGAAGTCCGAACGACTCCCGACTGGTCGCGAGCACCCGCACCCCACCGGCGAGCAGCTGGGAGATCACCTGGGCGGACGCCGACAGCTGGGCGTCACCGGTGTCCAGCAACATCAGCATCCGGCGGGCAGCGGCGTACTCCACCAGGGTGTCCACCATCGCGCGGCCCGGCTCCGGGCGGAGACCGAGCACGGCGGCGATCGCGTTCGCCACCAGCCCTGGCTCCGCCACCGTGGCGAGGTCAACGAACCAGACACCGTCCGGATGGGACTCGACCAGGTCGGCGGCGAGCTCCACCGCGAGCCGGGTCTTGCCGGAGCCCCCCGCGCCGACCACCGTGACCAGGCGGTAGTTCTCCACCAGCCGGCGCAGCTCGGCCCACTCAGCCTGCCGGCCGACGAACGAGGTGACCGAGGTGGGCAGGTTGTGCGCCACCGCGTCAGCGGTACGCGGACGGGGGAACTGCCGCTCCAGACCGGCTGCGGTCAGCTGGAAGAGCCGTTCCCGGTCGTCGAAGCCACGCAGTCGGTGCAGGCCCAGGTCGAGCAGGGAGGCACCGCCGGGCAACGGGTGGGCGCGCTGCGCGGTCGCCGCGGAGCAGAGCACCTGTCCACCATGCGCGGCGGCGGCGATCCGGGCGGCTCGGTGCACCTCGGCACTCACGTACTCGCCGTCGCGGGGCTCCGCCCACCCGGTGTGCAGCCCCATCCTCACCCGCGGGGTGGCATCCGGGGTCGGCCAGTCGTGGCTGGTCAGGGCACGTTGGGCGGCCAGACAGGCGGTCAGTGCGGCGGACGCGTCCGCAAAGGCCAGGAAGAATGAGTCACCCTCGGTGAGCAACTCCGCCCCCTTGGTGGCGACGATGGTCCGGCGCAGCAGGCGCCGGTGTTCCCGCAGCACCGGCCGGTAGTCCGGCCCGAGCAACTGGGCCAGCCGGGTGGACCCCTCGATGTCGGTGAAGACAAAGGTCACCCACCCGGTCGGGAGGTGGATCCGTGGCGACATGCGTGGAACCTCCGCCCAGGACGTCTGGTTCATGCTGCCTGAATCCAGCCCGTCACGCATCGCGAGCATGACGGCCCGGTTCTGCTCCAACGTGCCACTCCGCGCCGACGTCGGCAAGCGCGGTGAGAGGTCGACGAAACGAATACCGACTCAGCAGCCGCAACCACCGCCGCAGCAGCCGCCACCTGTGGTGGGAGCGGTCCCGCCAAATCCGCTACGACTGATTGTCGCGACCGTGGAGAGGAGTTTGACTGTGTCGTCGTGCCCCTGCGGGCAGCGGGCCGGCTCGGCGGCTCGGGCCATGGGCCGATTGACCTCAAAGGTGTTACCGCAGGCGCGGCAACGGAACTCGTACCGGGGCATGCCGTCCAGCCTACGACCGCCCCGGACGCACAACCGGACATGGGTGATACTCGACAGGTGGTGGACGGCAAGGAGAACCAGACCCTCGGGCCCCTGCGCCCGGCCGCACCGGGCGGGGGAACGCAGAGTGGATCCGACGTGGCCGCTGGCCGGCGGTCCGGGCCGGTACCCCGGCCGCGCCGACCGTGGCTGCGACCGCCGACACAAGACCCCGACCCGAAGCCGACGCAGAACCCCGACCCGAAGCCAACGCGGGACCCCGACACGAAGCTGACGCAGAACCCCGACGCGAAGCCGACGCAGAACCCCGACGCGAAGCCGACGCGGAGCGCCGACGCTGACCCGGTCAATGAGGTCACCCCAGCGGGCCCGGGCGACGCGGATCGGGCCGACGAGGTCGCGCCGGCTGGCTCCACCGACCCGACCGGGCCGGAGCGGGCCACGAAAGCCCGGCGGCACCGGGTCCCCTTCGCGCACGCCATCCGCGTCTCCCCCACCCGCGTGGCGGTCGGCGCGACGCGTGCGGTCCACCGCTGGTCGCGGCGCCCCAGCGGCCAGCTCACCCTCCCCGGCGGCTTCCTGCTGGTCCTGGTCGCGGCGACCGTGGCGGCCGGTGCCCTGCTGGTGCCCGCCACGGCGCGTTCCGGCCCAACCGTCGCTGCCGCCACCGCCGGCGTAACAGCCGCACCGACCTTTGCGCCCGACGGGCCGCCCCCCGCCGGCACCCTGCCCCCACCCGACGCCCCGCCCCCCGGCCTCGGCCGACCCGCCGACACGCTCGCAAGCTGGGCAGCCCAGACCGCCCCGAAGGTCGGCATCGCACCGGTCGCGTTGCAGGCCTACGGCTATGCCGAACTGGTCCTCGCCCAGACCAACCGCAGCTGCGGCCTGAGCTGGACCACGCTCGCCGCGATCGGGCACGTCGAGTCGGCGCACGGGCAGGCCAACAACGCTCAGCTCGGGTCGAATGGTCGGGCCGCTCCAGAGATCATCGGCCTGCCGCTGGACGGGCAGGGCGGCCGGATGCTGATCCGCGACACCGACCGCGGCACGCTGGACCAGGACGCCACCTATGACCGGGCGATCGGGCCGATGCAGTTCATTCCGACCACCTGGCAGGAGATCGGGGCCGACGCGGACAACGACGGCCGCAAGGACCCGCACGACATCGACGACGCCGCCCTGGCCGCCGCCAACTACCTGTGCAAGGGCGGCCGAAACCTGACCATCGCCGGCGACTGGTGGAACGCCATTCTGTCGTACAACAATGTGCGGCAGTACGCGCAGGACGTCTTCGACAAGGCCAACCAGTACGGGCAGGCAAGCCGAAGTTGACGTGATCATCCACGTTTCCGGGAAATCCCCTACTTCCCCCGAGCAGCGGTAAGCGGCAAGCTAGACGGGTGATGATGCGCGAATGTGATCTTCGGGCCGCGTCGTCCGCCGAGATGGTGTCCCTGCTGGACACGTTGAACGCGGTCCTCGCCGCCGATCTGCCGCAGGACCCGCCCTGGCAGGGGAGCTTCCTGCGGGAATACCTGAGCGAAATGATGCCGGGCGAGCGGCGGATCTCCTGGGTGGCTGAGCCCGACCCGGGCCAGGACGACGAGGTGGCCGCGCCGGGGATGGTCAACGTGCTGCTACTCGGCAGCATCGGCGTACTCGAGGTGTTGGTGCACCCGTCGGCCCGCCGCCGCGGCCTCGGCCGCGAGCTGGTCCTGACCGCCGCCCGCCGGGTCTACCAGGAGGGGTTCCAGACGATCGGCGTGGAGGTGGTCGGTGACACCCCGGCGGTCGCCTTCTTTCAGTCGCTCGGTTTCACCCGAGAGTTTGTCGAAACCCGCAGCGTGCTTGACCTGGCCGGAGTGGACTGGGCGGAGCTGGGCAAGACGGCCGACGGCATCCGCCCGGGATACGACGTGCAGTTCCACCCCGGTGGGCTGCCCGATCACCTCATCGACGCGTACGCGCGGGCCAAGGCGGAGGCGCGCGATGTCGAGGAGGGCGAGCTCCGTCCCAGCTCCTATGACCCGCAGCGGCTCCAGGACAGCCTCGCCTGCCTGCACCGACGGGGGATGACCCCATACATCGTCCTCGCGCTGCACCGGCAGACCGGGGAGGTGGCCGGGCTGACCGAGGTGGTGGTGCCGGCGCAGCACCCAACCCGGGCCGACCAGTACGACACGATCGTCGTACCGGCGCACCGCGGGCACGACATCGACCGGGCGATGAAGGCACGCATGCTGTTGGAGCTGCGCTCGGCCGAGCCGGCGCTCACCGAGGTGCAGACCTGGAACGCGCAGGACAACGAGGCGATGCTGAAGGTCAACGCCGAGCTGGGCTACCGCCCCGACCGGGAGTGGTACGAGTACAGCGTTGACGTTGCCGAGTTGGTCCACCGGCTCGACGCCACCACCAAGATTTCACCATCGGGCCCTTCGGGGGATACAGCGAGGTAGGGCGCAACCTCTAACCTTCGCTCGTTCCCATCCACCCCACCGTGGAGGCTCCATGCGCCCGCGTCGCGCACTTGCCGTCTTCGCCACCGTCACCGTTACCGCGAGCCTCGCGGCCGTCGGGGTCACGCCCCACGCCGCCACCGCCGCCCCAACCGACCTGTTCATCTCCGAGTATGTCGAAGGCTCGTCCAACAACAAGGCGGTCGAGCTCTTCAACGGCACCGGCGCGCCGGTTGACCTCGCCACCGGGGGCTATCAGCTGCTGCTCTACTTCAACGGCTCCACCACGCCGACCACCTTCACCCTGACCGGCTCGGTTGCGGCGGGAGACGTCTTCGTCTTCGCCCACTCGTCGGCGAACGCGGCGATCCTCGCCCAGGCCGACCAGGTCACCGGTGCCGGACTCTTCAACGGTGACGACGCGGTCGTGCTGCGCCGCGGCGGCACCGTGCTCGACGCGATCGGCCAGGTGGGCGTCGATCCGGGCACCGGGTGGGGCACCGGCCTGACCGACACCGCCAACCACACCCTCCGCCGGCTGGCCGGCATCACCGCCGGTGACACCGACCCCGGCGACAGCTTCGACCCGGCCACCGAGTGGGCCGGCTTCGACACCGACACGGTGGACGGGCTCGGCGCGCACCACACCGGCGGCGGCCCGGTAGACACCCCCGCCACCATCACCTGCGGCGATCCCCTGGTTACGCCGGCGGGCACCGCGGCGTCCCGGGAGGTCACCGCGACCGACCCGGATGATGAGATCGTCGACCTGGCGGTCACGTCAGTCAGCCCGACACCGGCCACCGGCACGATCAGCCGGACGGCGTTCACGCCGGCCGGAGCAGTCGGTGGCACCGCCCGGGCCACCGTCAGCGCGAGCGCCGACCTGGCCGCCGGGGCGTACTCGGTGGTCCTGACGGCGACCGACGCCGACGGCACCACCGCGACCTGCACCCTGCCGGTGCAGGCCACCCGGGAGCTGACGGTCGGCGAGGTGCAGGGCCCGACCACCGATGCCGAGGAGGGCGCCACCGACCGCTCGCCGCTCGCGCCGGCCAGCGGCAACGGTGCCAGCACCGCGCAATACCAGATCCGGGGCGTGGTCACCCAGCGCACCCTGGCCCGCGACTCCGCGGGCCGGGACCAGCACGGGTTCTTCCTCCAGAGCCGTGCCGACGCGACCGACGGCGACCCCACCAGCTCCGACGGCATCTTCGTCTTCATGGGCTCGCACACGTCGCTCATCGGCGGTTACGTGCCGACCGTCGGCGACGAGGTGGTGCTCCACGCCCGGGTCTCCGAGTACTACCACATGACGCAGCTCTCCAGCGCCGCACTGGTCCGGCGGATCTCCACCGGGCTGGACGTGGACCGGGTGGTCACGGTGACCGACGCGGTACCCCCGGCCGACCTGGCCGACGCGCAGCGCTTCTGGGAACGGCACGAGGGGGCCCGGCTGCGGGTGCGCGCGGATAGTCAGACGGTGAGCGGGCGCAACGTCTTCGCCTCCTCCGCCGACGCCGAGACCTGGCTGGTCGACCGGGATGACCCGCTCCTGGACCGGAGCGAGCCGCACACCCGCCGGGTGTTCCGCGATGCCCACCCGCTGGACAACGACCCCACCCAGACCTTCGACGACGGCAACGGCCAACGGATCATGCTGGGCAGCATGGGCGTCAAGGCCGCCAGCGGCGACAACACCACACTGCTCCCCCCGGCACGCACCTTCGACACGCTGACCGGCGACGCGGTGGGCGGCCTCTACTACTCGTTCCAGAAGTACGGCGTCCAGGTCGAGTCCGCGGCGTTCGCGGCCGGAACCGACCCCGCAACGAACCACCCGCCGCAGCCGGCCCACCGGTCGACGGAGTACGCGGTCGCCGCGTACAACGTGGAAAACCTGTACGACTTCCGCGACGACCCCTTCGACGGCTGCGACTTCGCCGGGAACGACGGCTGCACCGGCGTGCGTCCCCCGTTCGACTACGTGCCGGGCAGCGAGCAGGAATACCAGGAACAGCTCGCCGCGCTGGCCGACCAGATCACCAACGACCTACACTCCCCCGACCTGATCCTGGTCCAGGAGACCGAGGACCAGGACATCTGTGTGGTCGACGGCAGCACGCTGGTCTGCGGTAACACCAACGACGCCGACGGCGCACCGGACTCGCTCCAGGAGCTCGCGCTGACCATCGCCGACAACGGTGGCCCGGCCTACGCGGCTGCCTACGACCGCAGCGGCGCTGACAACCGGGGCATCACCTCGGCCTTCCTCTACCGCACCGACCGGGTCGCGCTGGCCGCGGCGACCGCCGACGATCCGCTGCTCGGCGCCGCCCCGACCGTCCAGTACCGCGCGCCCGGGCTGCCATCCAACGCCGACGTGCAGAACCCCAAAGCACTCAACGCGGTCCTTCCGCCCGATGTGGATACCAGCACCGGCAAGGACGGCGACAACGTCTTCACCCGCGCGCCGCAGCTCGGCCGGTTCACCATCGCCGCCGCCCCCGGCTCGAGGGAACGGCTGACGCTCTGGGCGGCCAGCAACCACTACTCGTCCGGCCCCGACCGCCGGGTGGGGCAGCGCCGGGAGCAGGCGGCGTACGGCGCGGCGATTGTCACCGCGGTCGAGGCGGCGGACCCGGACGCCCGAGTGGTGTTCGGCGGGGACCTGAACGTCTTCCCCCGCCCTGATGATCCCATCGCGACGGCCGCCGACCCGACCCCGTCGGATCAGCTCGCTCCCCTCTACGAGGCGGGGCTGCGAAACCTCTGGGATGACCTGCTCGCCGACGCGCCGTCGTCCGCCTACTCGTACAGCTTCGCCGGCCAGGCCCAGACGCTGGACCACCTCTTCGTCACCCCGGCGCTCCACGCTGATCTGGTGCAGATGCGGGCCGCGCACGTCAACGCCGACTGGCCGGCGGAGTACGCGGGGGACGGGTCACGCGGCGCCAGTGACCACGACCCGCAGGTGGCCCGGTTCCGGTCCCGCCCGACGCTGACCGTCTCCGACGCCTCGGTGGTCGAAGGTGATCGGGGCAGCAGCGAGCTGGACTTCACCGTCACCGTCTCGCGTCCCCTCTCCGAGCCGACCCTGATCTGCGCCCTGACCCTGGGCCGAAGCGCACGGCCGGGCGTTGACTACCGGTCGTACGTCGGTTGCCAGACGCTGGCGGCGGGCCAGACAACGCTGACCTTCCCGGTGTCGGTGCGTGGCGATCGGAAACGAGAAACCGACGAGAGGCTGACTCTGCTGGTGGTTGGTGGTCCTGGGCTCCAGATCGCCGATCCGCTCGGCACCGGGACCATCGTCAACGACGACTGACCGCCCACTGGCCTCGCCACCGGCGACCTGGGAAGTCGTCACGGCCCGCCGGCCCGGTACTCGACCGGGCCGGCGGGCCGTGACGTTGCTGTGGGCCCGGCTGCCGGCGGTGGGCCGGCCGGGCGCGGCGGCGTCAGTAGCGCTGACGCAGCAGCTGCGCGGCCTCGACCGCCCAGTAGGTGAGGATGATCTCGGCTCCGGCCCGACGAATCGAGGTGAGCGTCTCCAGCATCGTCTGCTGGCGGTCGATCCAGCCGTTCGCGGCAGCCGCCTCGACCATCGCGTACTCGCCGGAGACCTGGTAGGCGGCGACCGGCACGTCAACGGCGGCCCGGACCGCCGCGACCACGTCGAGGTACGGCAATGCCGGCTTGACCATCACCATGTCGGCGCCCTCGGCCACGTCCAACGCCACCTCGCGCAGGGACTCCCGCAGGTTCGCCGGATCCTGCTGATAGGTCCGACGGTCGCCGTCCAGCGTCGACTCCACCGCGTCCCGGAACGGGCCGAAGAACGCGGACGCGTACTTCGCCGTGTAGGCGAGGATGGCCACGTCCTGGTGACCGGCGGCGTCCAACGCCCGCCGGACCACGCCGACCTGACCATCCATCATCCCGGACGGCCCGACCACGTGCACCCCGGCCGCCGCCTGCGCCACCGCCATCTCCGCGTACGCGGCGAGGGTGGCGTCGTTCGCGACCGACCCGTCGGAGGCCAACACACCGCAGTGCCCGTGCGAGGTGAACTCGTCCAGACAGAGGTCGCTCATCACCACGGCGGCGTCGCCCACCTCGGAGACAACGTCCCGGATGGCGGCGTTGAGAATGCCGTTCGGGTTGGCCCCGCCGGAGCCGAGCTCGTCCCGGTCAGCCGGAACCCCAAAGAGCATGATCCCGCCAACCCCGGCCTGGACCGCCGAGACCGCGGCCTTGCGCAGCGACTCCCGGGAGTGCTGGAGCACCCCCGGCAGGGACGGCACGGACCGGGGCTCGGTCAACCCCTCCTTGACGAACAGCGGCACGACCAGCTCGGCCGGGTCGACCCGAGTCTCGGCGACCAACCGCCGCAGGGCTGGGCTGCGACGCAGCCGCCGGGGTCGATGCTCGGGATACGGCACGGGTCCTCCAGGGTCAGCGGAACCGGAGGGCGGTCGGCCCCTGCACCTTCGAGCCGCGCCGCTGCTTCGCCGGCATCGCGGCGAGCTTCTCGCGCAGCTCGACGGCGTAGCCGGCCAGCTCCTCCACCAGGTCAGGGACCGAGGCGTGCGGTGGCTGCACGTCAACCCGAAGGCCGAACTCGGTAGCGGTCTCCGCCGTCTTGGGCCCAATAACCGCAACAACGGTACGCGCGTGCGGCTTCCCGGCGATGCCGACCAGATTCCGCACCGTGGACGACGAGGTGAAGAGCACCGCGTCGAACCCACCCGACTTGATCGCGTCGCGGATCTCGGCCGGCGGTGGCGCCGCCCGAACCGTCCGGTAGGCGGTCACGTCGTCAACCTCCCAGCCGCGCTCGGTGAGCCCGGCGGCGAGCGTCTCGGTGGCGATGTCGGCGCGCGGCAGCAGCACCCGACCGACCGGGTCGAGCACCTCGTCGTGCGGCGAGAACTCGGCCAGCAGTCCCTCCGAGGACTGCTCCCCGGCGGGGATCAGCTCCGGCCGGATCCCGAAGGCGCGCACCGCGTCGGCGGTCGCTTCGCCAATGCAGGCGATCTTCACACCGCCGAAGTGGCGGGCGTCGAGGCCGTGCTCGGCGAACTTCTCCCACACCGCCCGGACCGCATTCACCGAAGTGAAGATCACCCAGGCGTACCGGCCGTCGACCAGTCCCTTGACCGCCCGCTCCATCTGCGCGGGGGTACGCGGCGGCTCGACCGCGATGGTCGGCACCTCGCAGGGGATCGCGCCGTACGCGCGCAGTCGGGCGCTCATCACACCCGCCTGCTCCTTGGTCCGCGGGACCAGCACCTTCCAGCCGTACAGCGGGCGGTTCTCCCACCAGCTGAGCTTGTCCCGCTGGCCGACGCCCTCGCCGAGGGTGAGCACGACCCGGCCGGTGAACCCGAGCGCCGCCGCGACGAAGGAATCAACCGTCGACGTGGTCGTGTACTGGGTCTCACCGGTGCCGTCGCCGGTCACACCGACCGCGGTCGCGTCGTCGACTCCGGCGGCGAGCAAACCGTCCCGGATCGCGGCGAGATCCCCGGCGTCCACCGCGAGGGCCAGCGGGCCCCGGGTGACGGCGGCGGCCAGCGCCTCGAAGTCAAGCGTGGTGACATCCTCGATGTCGGCCGCCGTCCGGACTCCGGGCAGCGGCACACCCGCGTAGGTCGCCACCCCCTCGGCCTGGCCGACGCCCGGGACCACCTCGAACTGGCCGGCGGTCCGGGCGACCGCCTGCACCTCCCGGACCACCGCCTCGTGGCCGAACGGGTCACCGGCGACCAGGTGCACCGCGTTCAACCCGGAGCGGGCCGCCGAGATCAGGACCTTCGCCACATCGCCCGATCCGCCCTCGGCCAGGGTCAGCTGAGCCTCCTGCTTCGCCTGAGTGCGGACGACATCGAGCAGCGCCTCGGGGACTCCCCGGTCATAGACCACCTGGTCGGCGCTGACCAGGGCGTCGTATCCCCGGCGGGTCAGCAGGCCCGGATCGCCGGGACCGGCCCCGACGAACGCGATACGGCCTACGGGCTTACGGGTGCGGGTCATACTGTGCTCCCAAATTGCTGGGTCCCCGGGCCAAGGTTCCGTTGCTGGCCGAGGATCGAGTCGGCGCCGAGGTCGAGAAGATCAGTGGCGAGGGCCTTTCCGATCTCCACCGCGTCGGCGGGCGTTCCGGTGCGGGACAGCCGGAGGTCACGAGTGCCGTCCGGACTGATCACCGCCCCGCGCAGGTAGATCTCTTCACCGACGTCGCCTTCGGCGAGTTCGGCGTAGGCGGCGACCGGGGCACTGCACCCGGCCTCCAGGGTGGCGAGCAACGCCCGTTCCGCGACGACCGTGGCGCGGGACGGTGCATGGTCGAGTACCGCGAGCAGCTCGACCAGAGCCGAATCGTCGGACCGGCACTCCACCGCCAGCGCCCCCTGGGCGGGAGCGGGCAGCATCAGCATCGGGTCGAGCGTCTCGGTGATCGTGTCGGCACGATCCAGGCGGGCCAGCCCGGCCCGCGCCAGGACCACCGCGTCCAGGTCGGCCTCCGGCCCAAGCACCCGCGCCAACCGGGTACCGACGTTACCCCGGATCGGCTCGACCTCGAGTTGAAGCCCGAGCGCGTGCAGCTGGGCGATGCGGCGCAGCGCACCGGTGCCGACCCGGGCGCCGGGCGGCAGTTCGGCGAGCGTACGGCCGCCGGTGGCGACGAGCGCGTCCCGTGGGTCCTGCCGAGGTGGAACGGCCGCGACGTACAGACCGGGGGCCGCCGCGCTCGGCAGGTCCTTGTACGAGTGCACCGCGAAGTCGATGGTGCCCGTGGCGAGGGCGTCCCGCAGCGCGGAGACGAACACGCCGACACCGAGCTGGTGCACCGGGGCCGCGGAGCGGTCGCCGGTGGTCACCACCTCGACCAGCTCCACCGGGGTACCGGTGGCCTCGGTGAGGGCCTTCGCGACCTGCCCGGACTGGGCCATCGCCAGGGCGCTGCCCCGAGTACCGAGGCGTAGGGGGACCTTCATCACTCACCTCCGGTGGGTGGGGCCTCGGCGTCGCCGCCGAGCGGGGGGTCGACGTCGGGCACCACCACATCAGGGACGGTGCCGACCGGGGAGGTCTGCGGCACCTCCAGGTCAAACAGGTCGCGCAGCAGCACCGCGTACTGGTCGCCGCCGGGCTCGGCGGCGAGCTGGCGGACCCGGACGGTCGGCTGGTGCAGCAGCCGCTGGACGACGCGGTGCACCGTCCGGGCGACCTCGGCCCGCTGGGCGTCGGTCAGGTCCGGACAACGCTGGGCGAGCCGGCCCAACTCGGCCGTGACCACGTCGTCAGCACGGCCCCGCAGGGCGGCCACGGTCGGCGCGACGTCAGCTCCGCGCAGCCAGGTGAGGAAGGCGTTGACCTCCGCCGCGACGATCTGCTCCACCGCGGCGGCGTCAACGGCGACGGGGCCGTCGGCGACCAGCGCCGCCATCCGGTCGATGTCGATGACCTGGACGCCGGGCAGGTCGGCCACGCCCGGCTCGACGTCCCGTGGGACAGCCAGGTCGAGCAGGACCAGCGGCCCCCGGGATGGGTCCCGACCAGCGAGCGCTCGGGCCACCACCGCGCGGGTGAGGACCGCCTCGGTGGCGGCCGTGGCGGCCACTACAATATCCACTGTGGAAATCGTCTCGGTGAGGTCGGCGATCGGTACGGCGGTCGCGCCGTACGACCCGGCCAGCCGGGCGGCGCGGTCGGCGCTCCGGTTGGTCACGGTGACCGGCCCGGCCCCCAACCGAGTGAGGGTGGCCACGCCCAGCGCGCCCATCGCTCCCGCCCCCACCACCAGCGCGGCACGGCCGGCCAGGTCGCTGTCGAGCAGCTCGGTAGCGAGGCCGAGCGCAGCGGTGACGACGCTCTGTCCGGCCCGGTCGATCCCGGTCTCGGAGTGGGCCCGCTTCCCCACCCGTAGCGCCTGCTGCATCAGCTCGTGCAGCAGACGGTCAACGGTGTCGACCTCCGCCGCCCGGTGGTACGCGTCGCGGAGCTGGCCGAGGATCTGGGCCTCACCCACCACCATGGAGTCCAGCCCGGTGACGACCCGGAAGACGTGGTTGACCGCCGCGACGTCGAAGTGCACGTACAGGTGGTCGGCGAGGGCTGCCGGCTGGCAGCCGGTCGACTCGGCCAGGACAGCGCAGATGTCACCGAGCCCGCCGTGGAAACCGGACACCACGGCGTATACCTCCACCCGGTTGCAGGTGGAGACGAGCACCGCCTCACTCACGTACGGCTGTGCGACCAGGCGGGTCAGAACGTGGGAGAGGTCGGCGGGGGCGACCGTGAGTCGCTCCAGGACGGCGACCGGGGCAGTGCGGTAAGACGCGCCGACGACTAGCAGTTTCACGTGCCGATCGCCTCCTGGGGGTCGGTGGCGGCGAGGTTACCCGGCAATGGGGCGAGGGGGGCCTCGCCGCCGGGGAGCGCGGTCCGGGAGGCCTTACGGTGCTCATGGAAGGACAGGATCTGCAGCTCGACGGCGAGGTCGACCTTACGTACGTCCACCCCGTCCGGCACGGTCAGCACGCAGGGCGCAAAGTTCAGAATGCTGGTCACTCCGCCGGCGACCAGCCGGTCGGCGACCCGCTGGGCGGCGGCGGCCGGGGTGGCGATCACGCCGATCGCGATCGACTCCTCGGTGGCGACCCGGGACAGCTCGTCCACGTGCCGAACGACCAGACCGTTGATCTCCTCACCGACCCGGACGGGGTCGGCGTCGAAGAGCGCGGCGATGCGGAAGCCGCGGGTGGCGAACCCGTCGTAGCCAGCGAGGGCATGACCGAGATTACCCACTCCGACCAGGGCGACCGTCCGCCGCTGGGTGAGCCCCAGGACGTACTCGATCTGATCGATCAGGAGGGCTACGTCGTAGCCGACACCCCGAGTGCCATAGGAACCAAGGTGGGACAGATCCTTGCGGAGTTTGGCGGAATTGACTCCCGCAGCCGTGGCCAACCACTCACTGGAGACCGTCTCGTGACCGTTTTCGGCCAGGCTGTGCAGGGCACGGAGATATTCGGGAAGCCGGGCGACGGTCGCCTCCGGCAGATCCGGCAACGCCGGCACGGCGACAGGGCGTTGCGGCGCGCCGGGCGGACGGTGCTGACTCATGAAACTCCGTGCGGTGGGATCCTGGGCCAACTCCGCCGGGCCGGGTCGGGACTCCCGCTGGCCACCGAGAAGACCGGCTGTGCTAGCGGGGCGGGTCGGAACTACAGAGTAAGCGCTTGTGAAGACACGCACAAATCGCGATCTTGGTCGCCCACGACGCGACTCCACCCGGCCCCCCGTTCCACAAGATCAATGTCTCGACTTCGCCCACGCCGTCCGGCGATTATTACTCAATTAAGACTTCTCTGACCAATGACACGGGGTCGCGTCGCCCACTTCCCGACGAGCGTGGTAGCGCCAGCACCCCCAACATTCGGCGGCGGGCAGGATGGGTCGGCTCGGTTTCGCTGCCTAACCTCGGGGCATGGCCGCTGCCCGCGTAACCGCCGCCCCCGTTTCCCACCCGCCGCGCGGGCTACTCCGCCAGCTCCTGCGCGACTCGGGCTACGTGCTGTCGGGCCTGCCCCTGGCCATCGTCGGCTTCGTGGTGGCCGTCACCGGATTCTCCCTCAGCCTCGGTCTGCTGGTGACCGCTCTGGGCCTGCCGGTCCTGGCCGGCACACTGTATGCCGTCCGGGCCCTGGCCGACGTCGAACGGATCCGGCTGCCCGCCGTGCTGGGCGTGCCCCGGATCCGCCCGGTCTACCGAGTAGCCGACTCGGGTGCCGGCTTCTGGCGCCGGACCCTGACACCGGCCCGGGACCTACAGTCGTGGCTCGATCTGCTGCACGCGTTCTTCAAGATGCCGGTGGCGACAGTGACCTTCTCCGTGCTGCTGACCTGGTGGGTGCTGGCGATCGCCGGCATCAGCTACGGGGCCTACGACCGGGCGATACCGTACGGTCCGAACGACCAGGGCCTGAGCACACTTCTCGGGATGGGCAACGGCTCCGGCCCCCGGATCTTCCTGAACACCGCCATCGGGGTGTTCGCCCTGCTCACCCTGCCGCTGATCGCTCGCGCATGTGCACGGATCGAGGGCAACCTGTCCCGTTCGCTCCTGACCGGCGTGGCCGAGTTACGCAACCAGATCACCATCCTCGAAGAACAGAAGCGCGCATTCGCCTCCGCCGAGGCGAATGCGCTGCGCAAGCTGGAGCGAGACATCCACGACGGGCCGCAGCAACGGCTGGTCCGACTCGCGATGGATCTCAGCCGGGCCCGCGAGCAGCTCACCAGCAACCCGGTAGCGGCCGGGCACACGCTCGACGAGGCGGTTGACCAGACTCGGGAGACCCTCACCGAGCTGCGTGCGCTGTCCCGGGGCATCGCACCGCCCATCCTGGTTGACCGCGGACTACCGAGCGCCCTCGCGGCGCTGGCCGGGCGCGGGTTGATCCCGATCGAGCTACAGGTTGACGCCGGGCTCGGCGAACCCGGCGGCCGGCTCGACCCCGCGGTGGAGAGCACCGCGTACTTCGTGGTCGCCGAGGCACTCACCAACGTCGCCAAACACAGCCGGGCCACCGAGTGCCGGGTCTTCGTGGAGCGGGCCGGCCAGCGACTGCGGGTCAGCATCGACGACGACGGCCAGGGCGGCGCGCACCTGGCCAAGGGGCACGGGCTGGTCGGCGTCGCGGACCGGGTCCGGGCCGCCGGGGGGCAGCTCCTCGTGACCAGCCCCGCCGGCGGCCCCACCGCGATCCGCGCCGAACTCCCCACCACAACCGGAAAGTGGTAGACACGCAGCCATGCAGATCGTGATCGCTGATGACGCTGTTCTGCTCCGAGAAGGGCTGATCCGACTCCTCACCGAACGTGGCCACCAGGTGGTGGCCGCCGTCGGTGACGGCGACGCCCTGGTGCAGGCGGTGGTCGCCCACCGCCCCGACGTGTCGATCGTTGACGTACGCATGCCGCCGTCCCACACCGACGAGGGGCTCCGAGCCGCCGTCCAGGCGCGTGCTCTGGTGCCAGCGGCGCCGATCCTGGTGCTCTCCCAGTACGTCGAGGCGTCCTACGCCGACGACCTCCTGGCCACCGGGATCGGGGTCGGCTACCTGCTCAAGGACCGGGTGGCCGCGATCGACGAGTTCCTCGACGCGCTGGACCGGGTCGCCGCCGGGGGCACCGTCCTCGACCCCGAGGTGATCACCCAGCTCTTCGCCCGCCGACGCCGCGACGATCCACTGCGGGCCCTGACCCCACGCGAACGCGAGGTCCTGAGTTTGATGGCCGAAGGCCACTCCAACACCGCGATCGCCCGAACCCTGGTGGTGACCGATGGTGCGGTCGAGAAGCACGTCCGCAACATCTTCACCAAGCTCGACCTCCCACCAGACGTCGAGCAGCACCGCCGGGTCCGCGCGGTCCTGGCCTACCTCCGCGGCTGAGACGGGCGCACGATCAATACGCGTGGGCCAGAGCGACCGCCCCGGTGAGGGTCTCGGCGACCGGATGGCCGGAGGCCCGCAGCCGGGCGGGGTCGGTGAGCCCGCCGGTGTAGAGGACCGCGCGGCCACCGACCGATCGGGCCGCCTCGGCGTCGTCGAGCGAATCACCGATCAGCACCACGTCCTGGCCATCCAGCCCCAGCTCAGCCAGGTGCCGGGCCAGCGACTCGGCCTTCCGGTCACCACCGACCTCAGTCCGGAGCCCGTCCACCCGCAGGAAGTGCTTGGTCAGTCCGTAGGTCTGCACGGTTGGCACCAGATCCTGGTGGAACCACATGGACAGCAACGACTGGCTCCCGGGCCAGGACGACATCGCGTCCACCGCGTCGTGTGCCAATGCGCAGGTGGTCAGCCCGTCCAGGTACGCCTCGTGGAAGATCTTGTCCAGCTGGCCGAACGCCGCCTCGTCCACCGCCTGCCCGAGCACGTCGGCGTAGTAGTCGGCGATCGGTCGCCGAAACCGAACCCGATGCTCGTCGGCGGTCACTGTCGGCCCGCCGACGCTGGCGAAGGCGACATTGGTTGCCGCCACGATCAGGTCCAGATCGTTGAGCAGGGTTCCGTTCCAGTCCCAGACCAGGTGCGGGTGCGCAGACCTCATCGCCGCACCCTACCTGGCAGCCTCAGAGCTGCGGAGTGGTCAGATCGCGGAGCAGCCGCTCCTCCTCGACCCGCCAGTAGCCGTGCTCCTTGCCGTCGAGCAGCACCACCGGCAGCCGGTCCCCGTACTCACGCTCCAGCTCCACATCGTCGGTGACGTCCTTCTCCACCCACCGGTCGTTGGTGACCGACACCACCCGCTCCAGCGCGGCCTTCGCGTCTTCGCAGAGATGGCAACCAGGCCGGGTGAGCAGGGTGAGGCGGGGTTCACGCATCGGTCTCCTCCGTCGGGACGGCCCCGGCCCGACGACCGGAGCAGGGGGTCTTGCGGCGCGTACGCGTGGACAGTTTCGCCGTTGGCGGGGTGCGGCACAGCCCGTACCGCCCGGCGCCACACCTGGGTGACCCGGCGGGCACCAGCGTCACCGCGCGCGGAGAAGCGTTCGCACCATCGCCGGCCACCTCCTGCACAGCCGTCGAGTCTGGCACAGCGGCGAACGAACGACCGCACCGACGCCAAGGAACAGGACAGCCGCCGACCAGCGACACGCCGGGGCATCGCGACCCACCTCAGGCAGTCCTTTCCATGGGACCGCGCGGTCACGTGCCGTGAGATCAAGGACGCCCTCCACCTGCCACCGGAGCCGGCCGTTGCCGCCATCGCACCCCTCCGGCCAGCCGCCGCACACCTCGCCACGACCATCCACACCCCGATCCACCTGGGATTCTCCTCAAAACACCGGGGAATCCGAAAGTCAACCGCACACGACGGACAACTGGTCCGGCAGAAGTGCGACCCGACCGGAAATACTTTGGCCCTGTGTAACGGACTTGCCACGCGCGGGTGACGTTGACCCCTATCATCACTCGGGTTGGCTCACCCCGTTTTCGTGAGTCAACAACCCCTCAGCCCGAGGAGGCCCACCGTGCCCGACAGCGCATTGGACCAGCACCTCAAGGGGATTCGCCCTGCGCCGGCAGGTCCCCTACCCAGACCATGCGTGCCCGACCGACCCCAACCGCACGCCGGGGACTCGGGCCGCTCGACGGAGGTGCCCCGATGACGACCTTCGGCTATGCGCAGCGGCCGATCGGCCTGGGTGACCAGCCCTCCCGAGCAACGACGAACGAACGGTTGACGCCCCGCGGGCCCCGAGATGACGGGCGGCTCGGCGCCCGGAGCGAGAACGGGGTACGCAACCGTCCACACCCCAACGAGGCCCCCGCCCGGAGCGGGACACCGGGTGCGAACGCCAAGCCGGTCGGGGCCCGGGTCGCCTCGCCAACCCGGCCGACGATGCCGGTACAGGGCCGCCGGAGCGCCGAACCGTCCACCACCACCGACTCCGCCGCCACCGACACGGCGGTGCTGCCCGCGCTGCCCGCCAGCGCACCCGCCACCGGTTACCCCAGCCGTCCCGACCCGTCCGACCCGGCAACCGAAATCTGGGCCCTGGTCGAGCGCGCACAGGCCGGGGAGGCTGAGGCCTTCGGCCTGATCTACGACCGATACGTGGACACCGTCTTTCGCTTCGTCTACTTCCGGGTGGGCAACCGTCAACTGGCAGAGGACCTCACCTCCGACACCTTCCTCCGGGCGTTGAAACGCATCGGTAGCTTCACCTGGCAGGGCCGCGACCTCGGGGCCTGGCTGGTAACGATCGCCCGCAACCTGGTGGCCGACCACTTCAAATCCGGCCGCTACCGGCTCGAGGTGACCACGGGTGATGTCCTCGACGCCGAACGCGAAGACCGGGGGCCGGAGGGCAGCCCAGAGGCGGCTGTGGTCGAGCACATCACCAACGTCACCCTGCTCAGCGCCGTCAAGCAGCTCAACCCGGAACAGCAGGAGTGCATCGTGCTCCGCTTCCTCCAGGGCTTCTCGGTGGCGGAGACGGCGCGGGCCATGGGCAAGAACGAGGGCGCGATCAAGGCTCTGCAGTACCGGGCGGTTCGGGCCCTGGCCCGGCTGCTCCCGGACGGCTTCCGGGCATAGCCGCGCTGGTAGGGCGTTGACGCCCGGGTAGATCGAGCGTCGGTGATATCGATTACTCCCCGTGCTTTCTCCGCACTTGGCCCCGTAACCCCGACCCGGCGCGGCGCGTTCATCCGGGTGCGACCGATACAGTCCCGGCGTCCCCCGGGTCTCGGGTCCGGCCCCACCGCCGGCCTCGAGCCTCCCGTGGTGCCTGCCCGTCCCGGTCGCCGGTGACGATCGCGGCCGACCGGCCGCGCCCAGCGAGGGAGGTGCCAGCGGTGAACAGCGACCTCTTTGTCTCCCGTCGGCGCGCCGAGCGCTTCGCGCAACTTCTCGACGAAGCAAACGGCGGCCGACGACACCATGTCCGATCTCGGGTTGACGACAAGCTCACGGACCTCGTCGCGGTCGGGCAGCAGCTCGGTGACGCCGCCCCGACCGCCGAGGTCAGTACGGAGTTCCGCACCGGCCTACGGGCGATGCTGCTGGCCACCGCCGAACGCGAGGGCCTTGGTCGGCCCGCCTCGGCAGCCGCCGCCGATCGGACGGAGCACCACCCGGCACCGAACCGCTCCTTCCTCCTCCCCGCCGTCACCGCACGGCGGGCCCGGGCCCGCGGTGCGATCCTGATCGGCATCGCGACCGGAGCCGTCGCCGTCTCCGGTATCTCCGCGGCCAGTGAGAACGCGGTACCGGGCGACGCACTGTATGGAATGAAGCGGTCAACCGAGCGCGCTCAGCTCGCGTTGACCGGCTCGGACCACAGCCGTGGGCAGCTCTTCCTGGACTTCGCGCGAACTCGGCTGAGCGAGGCAGCCCACCTGCGCGGCGACCGGGTCGGCTACAGCGGCGTCCTGGACGACATGGACGCCGACACCCGCCAGGGCGTACGCCTGCTCACCACCGCCGCGGTACAGGGCTCCGACCTGACGGCGTTGGACGTGGTCAACACCTTTGTCACCGCGCAGCGTACGGCGGTCAGCGAACTCCTGGGCGACGGAACCCGCGCTGACCGCGACCGCACCCAGCGCTCACTCGCGCTTCTCGACGATGCTCTTGGGCGCTCGGACGCGCTGCGCGCCGCCATCGGTTGCGGGCTGCCCGCGCCGAGCGGCAGCGACACGCTCGGCCCCACTCCGGCGAGCTGCCCCGCCGACCGCTGACACCGCCCGCGGCGGGCCGGCCCCGCTCCGCGAGGAGCCGCCGGCCCGCCGCACACCTGGGTCGTTTGCCCGGTTGCGGGCCCGCCTCGGTCAGCCACCCGGCTACCCTCGCCAGGTGGCGCACGGTGCGCCGGTCGTCCGGAGGGAGAACGCGTGGCCAGCCGAGAGGTGCCCGTCGACACCGACACCTGTAGTCACCTCCCTGGGGGGAGATCGGCCAGCGGCGTGTCGACCCCGCCGCCGGACCGGGCCGCGGCCGCCTTCTTCGACGTGGACAACACCATGATGCAGGGTGCGTCGATCTACTGGTTCGCCCGCGGACTCGCCGCGCGCAACTACGTCACCACCAGCGACCTACTCCGATTCGCCTGGCAACAGCTGCGGTTCCGGGTACTCGCCACCGAGCATGTCGGCGACATGTCGCAGATCAAGGAGGCCGCGCTCGCCTTCGTCGAAGGCTGGCGGGTGGAGGACGTGGAGCGCCTCGCCGAGGAGATCTTCGACGAGCTGATGGCGCCCCGGATCTGGGCCGGCGCCCGACGGCTCGCCCAGGGGCACCTCGACGCCGGGCAACGGGTCTGGTTGATCAGCGCCGCCCCGGTCGAGATCGGCCGGGTGATCGCCACCCGGCTGGGGCTCACCGGCGCCATCGGAACGGTGGCCGAGGTGGTTGACGGCGCCTACACCGGACGGCTGGTCGGCGACCTGATGCACGGGCCCGCGAAGGCGGAGGCGGTGACCCGGCTCGCCGCGGCGGAAGGGCTAGACCTCTCCCGCTGCACCGCCTACAGCGACTCCGCCAATGATCTGCCGATGCTCGCCGCGGCCGGTCGCGGGGTCGCCGTCAACCCGGATTCCGCGCTGCTGCGGGAGGCCCGCCGACGCGGATGGGAGGTTCGGGACTTCCGCACCGGGCGTCGGGCGGTCAAGATCGCCGTTCCCTCCACCGCCGCCGTCGGGCTGGTCGCCGGAGCGGTCACCGCGGGGCTGGCGCGGCACCGCCGCCGCTCGTCCGTCCGGACGTGAGCTCCCCGCCGACGCGCTCCCGCCGCCGTCACCGGGCGGTGGTTTCGGCCGGCACCGGTGTCGGCGTCGGGTCGTCGGTGTGGGCGAGGCCGGCGAACTGGCGCCACAACCCCCCGACGAGCAACGCCGAGCCGGCGAAGGCGAACCAGAATGGACCGGTCATCCCGAGCAGGGTGACCAGCGGGCCGCCAAGCGCCGCGCCGACAACCAGTCCGCCGTACGCGCTGATGCCGTAGATGCTGTTGACCCGGCCCTGGAAGTAGATGGGAACCGCCCGCTGCCGGATGGTCAGAGCGGTGGCGCCCCAGGCGAACGCGTGTGCCCCGAAGCCGAAGAGGATAGCCGAGGCGACCCAGGGTGAGGTGGTGACGGCGAGACCGAGGTGGGTGAGGGTCTCGATGATCAGCCCGGCCCGCATGATGCCCCCGAGGCTCACCCGGCGGGTGAGCCAGCCGTACCCGACGGTGGCGAGCAGCCCGCCGGCCGCCGTCGCCGTACTGATCAGGCCGAAGCCGACGGCACCGAGGCCGAGCCGCGCCTCGGCGTAGAGCACCAGGATGGACCAGGCGGCGCCGTAGGTGATGTTGAAGAACAGGGCGGTCAGGCAGAGCGTCCGAACGGCCGGATGACCGACGGCCCAGCGAAACCCCGCCCCGATGTCACCGCGCAGATCACGGTGCTGAACCGCCGATTCCCGCTCCCGCGGCGGCAGCGACACCCGGGACACCAACAGCAGTCCGGCCGCGAGGAGAACCGTGTTGGTGGCGAAGGGCCAGGACCGACCGGCCGCGAAGAGCACGGCCCCGAGCGCCGGGCCGACCAGTTTGTTCAGCGTGATGACCCCGGCCAGGAGGCGGGCGTTGGCGATCGCCAGGTCCTCCCGACGCACCACCATCGGCGTCAGCGTCTCCGTCGTGTTGTCCACGAACACCTCGGCGGTGGCGAGCAGCGCCAGCGTCAGCAGCACCACCGGCACCGACACCCGATCGGTCACCAACGCCCCGACCAGCACGCCCAGAGCGCCGACCCGGACCGCGTTCGCCACCAGCACGATGCGCCGCCGGTCGAGACGATCGGAGAGCACGCCGGCCCAGAGGCCGAACGCCAGCTGCGGCGCCCACCGCAGCAGGGCCGCCAGTGCGACCAGGAGCGGGTTGGTGGTCAGCGACGCCACCAGCAGCGGCCCGGCCGCCACCGCGATCCCGTCGCTCAGGTTCGTCGCCCACGACGACGCCAACAGCCACCGGAACCCGGTGCCCAACCGAGCTGGTACGACCGCCTCAACGACTCTCCGCACAACGAGCACCGTACGAGGGCACCGGTCGACCGCAACCGAATTTGCCCGCCCGCGGGCTCGCCGCTGGTGGTGCCCCCGGTCAGGGGCCGAACGGGTCCGGCCGCTGCTCCAGCAGCCGGTGCAGGGTCTGCTGAATGGTCTCCCGCACCTGATCGGCGAGGTTGAACACGACCAGCGGGTCATCGGCCGAGTCGGTCAGGTGCTCGGTGGCGATCGGCGGGCAGAACGCGATCAGCCATTTGCTCGGCAGCGGCACCATGCCCAACGGCCCGAGCCAGGGGAAGGTCGGCGTGACGGGGAAGTATGGCAGCTTCAGCAGCCGGGCGAGCGGCTTCACATCGGCGAGCATCGGGTAGGTCTCCTCGCCCCCGACTATCGCTACCGGCACGATCGGGGTTCCCGTCCGCAACGCCGCGGAGACGAAGCCACCCCGCCCGAATCGTTGTAGCTTGTAGCGCTCCGCGTACAGCTTGCCGATGCCCTTGAAGCCCTCGGGGAAGACGCCGACCAACTCACCGGAGTTGAGCAGCCGCTCGGCGTCCGGGTTGCAGGCGACCGTGCCGCCACCCTTGCGGGCGACCGCCGACACCACCGGCATCCGGAAGACGAGGTCCGCGCCGAGCAGGCGGAGAAACCGGTGCTGCGGGTGCTGGTCGTGGATCATCGCCGAGAGGATCAGCGCGTCCAGGGCCACCGTGCCGGAGTGGTTGCCCACCACGAGGCCCGGTCCCGTGTCGGGCACATGCTCCAGCCCGGTGACCTCGGTGCGGAACCAGTCGCGGTAGAGCAGCCGCACCAGCGGATGAAACACGGAACTGGTGAGCTGCGGGTCGAAGCCGAACTCGTCGACCTCGTAGTCGCCGGCGAGGCGTCCACGCAGAAACGCCAGCCCGCTCGCCACCTTCCGGTCCCAGTGATCGCCAGGCTGTTCGGAGACCATCTCGCCGGTCACGACCGCTCCCCAGCGGCGGCGGAGCGGACCTGCCGGACCCCGTCGCGCACCAGCTGCTCAGCGGCGGCGAGGCGTTCCCGGGTCACCACGACCCCGTTGCGGTGGGCGCGGATGAAATCGTCGAAGGCGGCAGCGGTCGAGCGTGGGGTGAAGCCAAACTCCCGCTCGAGCCGGCTGGTGTCCACGACCCGACCGTGCACGAAGAGGTCGACCTGGTCCAGCCCGTAGCGGCCGAAGCCGAGCGTACGGGCCAGCGCGGCCGCCCCGGACAGGCCCGGTTCCAGCACCGGCACCGCGACCCGGCCGGCCCGGCGAATGGCCTGGGAGAGCGCCAGCACCCCGGGTCCGGCGACGTTGTAGGTGCCGGGATGGTCCAGCACGATCGACCGGTGCAGCACCTCCAGCGCATCCTCGAAGTGCAGGAACTGCAGCCGCGGGTCGCGGCCGAACACGGTGGGCACCAGCGGTTGGGCGAAGTAGCGGGTGAGCGTGGTGTCGGCGGTCGAGCCGATGAAGGGCGCGAACCGCAGCACGGTGGCGGTCACGTCGGGGCGGCGGCGGCGAAAACCTCGCACGTACCCCTCGATGTCCAGGATGTCCCGGCCGAAGCCACCGCGCGGTGCCTCCCGCGGCTCGGTCTCCTCGGTGAAGACCGCCGGGTCACGGAAGGACGCGCCATAGGCGGCGGTCGAGGAGCGGACGACGAGCTTGCGCAGCCGGGGCGCGTGCTGCGCGGCGGCGAGCAACTGCATCGTGCCGATGACGTTCTGTTCCTTCATGGCCGCGCGGCCCCCGTGCTGTGGGTCGGGAGCACTGACCAGGGCCAGGTGCACGACGGCGTCAACGTCGAGGTCGGCGAGGAGGCCACCGATCGCACCAGCGTCCACCCGGACCCGCTCGACCCCGTTGAGCACGTCGGTGAGCTCTCCACCCGCCGCGGGTGGGTCGACTCCGATAACCCGCCCGACCCGCGGGTCGGCGGCGAGCCGCGCGGCGACGTGAGCGCCGAGGTAGCGACTGACCCCGGTCACGACGACGACCCCCGGGGCACCAGAGGGGCCACCGGGGGTCATGCCGCACACCGTCCTCGGCAGGAGAGATCGAGCCGGAACATCCGCGGCTTGATCACCTAAGCCTCCGAGGGTCGACAGCTGGCACGTGATGACGGTGCCGGGACCAGCCCGGCGCCGGATCACTTGCCGAGACGGCGACGCTGGACGCGGGTCTTGCGCAGCAGCTTGCGGTGCTTCTTCTTAGCCATGCGCTTGCGGCGCTTCTTGACCACCGAGCCCATACGACAGCCTTTCGATGCAATGTGCGGGGCGGACCGGATGACACCGGCGTCCGCTTGCGGACAACGGACCGGACCTGCGGGACGGGCGGCGGAGCGCATCTGTGGTCACGGTCGGGTCCAGGGTAGCCGGGAAGCCTCAGCAGGACCAACGCGGCCCCTCAATGCCGGCCATCCGCGGCCGTTTCCCGCCTGCGAACGGGCGATTCAGGCGGTTTCCTGGAAGGCGCCGCGCAGGTACTCGTGCACCGCGTGCTCGGGGACGCGAAACGACCGACCGACCCGGACGGCGGCGAGCTCGCCGCCGTGCACCAGGCGGTAGACCGTCATCTTCGACACCCGCATGACCGTCGCCACCTCGGCGACGGTGAGGAACCTGACCTCCGCCAGCTGACCGTCGGACCGCGACCCGGCCATGGCTCACCGCCCATCCCATGCCCGGCGCGTGCTGTCCCGACGGGGCTTCCGCCGGACCGGCGACGCGCGTGTTACCCGTACGGTAGCGGGGCCAATGTGACCGGCGCGATCCCTTCGGACAAACCACCACGATTCACACCAGCGGAGTCCTGGCGAGTGCATCCGCTGTCAATGTCGACCGAGGGCCGCCCTCAGCCGCACGGCACCCCCGCGCGACCCCCCACGGAGCCCGGTGACGCCGGTGGCGCCACCGGTGCCACCGGACGAACGCCCCGAGCCGCTTCCGGACGCGGATCGGGGCTCCGTGCTGGGAGCGGCACCAGTGTGTCAGGGTGCCCGCCGGGGCCCGACACCGGTAGATCACGACCGCCGCCGGGACGCGGCCAACGGCCCGACCGGGCACGGCCACCAGCCCCACCGGGCACGGCCACCGGCACGGCTAGCGACCCATCAGGGCGTGAGCGAGGAACCCCAGATTGGCGGGGCGCTCGGCTAGGCGACGCATGAGATAGCCGAACCACTCCTCGCCGTACGGCACGTAGGTGCGTACCGTGCATCCGTCGCCGATCAGGCGAGCCTGATCGGCGGAGCGGATGCCGTAGAGCATCTGAAACTCGAACTGGTCCGGTCCCCGGTCGAACCAGCGAGCCCGGTCCTCGCCGATCGCGATCAGGCGGGGGTCGTGCGTGGCAAGCATCGGGTAGCCGGCCCCGGCCATCAGAATGCTCAGGCAGCGCACGTAGGACCGGTCGACGTCCCGAGCGGACTGGTAGGCCACCGATTCGGGCTCCCGGTACGCGCCCTTGCAGAGCCGGACCCGGGAACCGGCGTCGGCCAGCTGCCGGCAGTCGGACTCGGTCCGGCGCAGGTAGGCCTGGAGCACCGCCCCGGTGGACGGGTAGTCCGCGCGCAGTTTGACCAGAATATCCAGAGTGGAGTCGGTGGTGGTGTGGTCCTCCATGTCAAGGGTGACCGTGGTGCCCCCGGCCTCGGCCGCCGCGCAGATCGCCCGGGCGTTGTCGTAGGCAAGCTGCTCGTCGAAGGTCTGCCCCAGCGCGGAGAGCTTGACGCTCACCTCGGCGGCGGGGGTGAGCCCGTCGGCGGCGAGCGACTCCAACAGGCCGAGGTACTCGTCGCGAACGGCGCTGGCCTGCTCCGGCGTGACGGTGTCCTCACCGAGATTGTCGAGGGTGACCGTGAGCCCGTCGTCGACGAGGGCGCGGGTGACCCGCAACGCGTCCTCGGGCCGGGGGCCGGCGACGAACCGGTGCACCACGTTCCGAGTGAGGGGGGCGGTCGCGACGAGCCGCTCGCACCGCGATGACCGGGCCGCAGCGAGAATAACGGTACGCAGCATGGGCCGAGAGTAGCGCCCATAGCAGCAAAACGGCGGTGCCGTCACATCGCGCTACATCGACACGCCACGTGCCCGGGAAGTCGTCTACGGTGGGTGACGTGAACTTCGACGCGTACGCCCGGACCGGAGTTGATCTGATCAATATCCGGCTGGACGACCTCGACGCCCTCCGTTCGCTCTTCCCCGACAACATCTCGTGGATGCGGGACGAGGTGTCGGAGCGAGATCTTTCGATCTTTCGACGGGCGCAGAAGCGACTTCGCGATGTCTTTGAATACGGCACGTCCGGACGGGATGTGCAAGCGGTCGCCGAGCTGAATGCACTGCTGGAGGCGTACCCGGTGCAGCCGCGCATCTCCGGGCACGACTCCAGTGACTGGCACGTGCACGTCACCAGCCGCGGCGCCTCGGTGAGTGCGGAGTACCTGGCCGGCGCGGTCTGGGGGCTGTCGGTGTGGCTCTGCGAGTACGGCAGCGCCCGCTTCGGGGTCTGCGCGGACGAGCGGTGCGGCAACGTCTATCTGGACACCTCGTCGAACTGCTGCCGGCGGTTCTGTTCGGAGCGCTGCGCCACCCGCTCCCACGTGGCGGCGCACCGGGCCCGCAAGCGAGCCGCGATCCGCGACCGGGTCGCGGTGGCGGCGCAGTCCACCGGCCCGGCCGACAACCTGACCACGGTGCGCTGAGCGCCGGCTACTCGTCGGCTTCCCGGTCGCCCCGCCGCACCGGTTCCGGGCCGGCATGGGTGGCGGCCGGAGGGTCGAGGTGCTGGCGAGCGAAGGCCAACGCCGCCCGTAGGTCCGCCTCCCGGACCGCGCGGCTCTTCGCCCGCCGGGTTGACACCTCCACCGCCACCGAGCCGGTGAAGCCTCGGCTGGCGAGCGAGCGCAGTAGCTCGGCGCAGGGTTGGGTCCCTCGCCCAGGGACAAGATGCTCGTCGCGCCCCTCACCCGTGCCATCGCCGAGGTGAACGTGGGCCAGGCCCGCGCCCATCCGGTCGGCCAACTCCAGCGCGTCGGTGTGGGACGCGGCGCAGTGCGACAGGTCAAGGGTGTAGGAGGGGTATCCCGTCGCGGTCGGGTCCCACCCCGGGGCGTACGGGACGAACTGCCGCCCCGCCATCCGCACCGGATACATGTTCTCCACCGGGAACCTGATGTCACTGAACCGCCCGGTGACCTCGTCCAGGCCCTCGGCGAAGTTGCGGGCGTAGTCCCGCTGCCAGGTGAACGGGGGGTGCACCACCACGGTCGGTGCGCCCAACTGCTCCGCTAGTTCACCGGAGCGCCGCAACCGCTCCCACGGGTCGGCGCTCCACACCCGCTGGGTGACCAGAAGACACGGGGCGTGCACGGAGAGCACCGGCACACCGTAGTGCTTGGCGAGCCCAGCGAGCGCGCCAGCGTCCTGGCTCACGGCATCGGTCCAGACCATCACCTCGACACCGTCGTAACCGAGCGTCGCCGCCAGCTGAAACGCTGCCGCGGTCCGCTCGGGGAAGACCGACGAGGTGGACAGGAGAACCGGAACTCGGGAAGGCACAGCATCGAGAGTAGCCCGCACCGATAGGGATCTTCAGGACGAGTCCCGGCAAATACCGCTAGCCGCCGTGGGCGTCACATCGGCGCAAGCTGATCCAGCCGGCGCAGGATCACTCCCTCCCGCAACGCCCAGGGGCAGATCTCCAGGGTGCCGATGTCCAGCCGGCGCATCGCCGCCTCGGCGACCACCGCACCGGCCAACAGCTGATGCGCCCGGCCGACGCTGACCCCATCCAGCTCGACGAGCTGTGCTGGGGGAATGTGCCGGATGAACCCAAGTACCTGCCGCAGCCCGGCCCGGGTGAGCCGACGGCGGGCCCAGACGCCCGCCCCGGAGGGGGCCGCCCCGGCGAGGCGGGCCAGGGTCCGGAAGGTCTTCGAGGTGGCGACCGGGCGCTCCCAGCCCACCTTGTTCAGCTCCCCGGCCACCGCGTCGAGCTGGCGGTCCACGTACGCTCGCAGCTTCTCCACCTGCTCGGCCCCGGGCGGGGTGGTACTGCCCGCGGTGACCCGGAGATGGCGGCGGGTGAGCCGGCCAGCACCCAGCGGCAATGACACCGCGGCGTCCGGATCCTCGTCGATGCCCGCCGCGATCTCCAGCGAGCCGCCACCGATGTCGAGCACCAGCAGCCGCCCGGCCGACCAGCCAAACCAGCGGCGCACCGCGAGGAAGGTCATCCGGGCCTCGTCGGCGCCGGTGAGGACCTCCAGTCGAACCCCGGTCTCCGCCTGGACCCGGGCCAACACCGCCACCGAATTGGTGGCGTCCCGAACCGCGGAGGTGGCGAACGCGATCAGATCGTCGGTGCCCAGCCCGGCTGCGGACTCCTTCGCGGCGGCAACCGCCCGCACCAGCGAATCCGCGCCGGCGGTGGTGAGCGCGCCATCCGGGCCGATTCTTTCGGCCAGTCGCAGCACCGCCTTCTCCGAGTGCGCCGGCCAGGGGTGTGCGCCCCGGTGCGCGTCCACCACCAGCAGGTGCACCGTGTTGGATCCGACATCGAGGACGCCCAGCCGCATGAGGCAAACCCTAGAGGCAACACCCGGCCGCGGCGCACCGGGCCAGTCCTCCGCCGGGCGCGTACGCTGGTCCGGTGAGAGGGCAGATCGAGCTCCGTACGCGGCCCGACGATCCACGCGGCCGGGAGGTCCCGTTGGACTTCCCCCGGGAGTGGATCGAGTTCGGCGACCCGGCCGACGACACCCACCTGATCCGGGCCGACCTGACCTGGCTGTTGTCCCGGTGGACCTGTGTCTACGGGCGCGGCTGTCACGGCATCAGTGCCGACCGCCCCGCCGACGGCTGCTGCTCGCACGGCGCGTTCTTCACCGACTCCGACGACGAACAGCGGGTCCGATCGGCGGTCAAGCGGCTGACCCCGGGGACCTGGCAGCACCACCGACGGGGCTTCAAGAACTGGACCGAGACCGACACGGTTGACGAGAAGACGCCCGCCCGACGGACGGCCACCCGACCCGACGGCCCCTGCGTCTTCCTCAATGACGCCGACTTTCCCGGCGGGGCGGGCTGCGCCCTGCACGCCCAGGCGCTCCGCGACGGCACCCACCCGCTGGAGTACAAGCCGGATGTCTGCTGGCAGCTGCCGGTCCGCCGCGAACAGGAGTGGGTCCAGCGCCCGGACGGCACCAAGGTCCTGCTCTCCACGCTCGGGGAGTTCGACCGGCGCGGCTGGGGCGCTGGCGGGCACGACCTGGACTGGTGGTGCACCTCGTCCCGGGACGCGCATGTGGCGGCCGAACCGATGTACGTCTCGTACGCCCCCGAGCTGACTGCGCTGATCGGTGCGCCCGCGTACACCAGGCTGGCCGCGTTGTGCGCCGCCCGCGCCCGGCGCGGTCTGGTCGCCCCGCACCCGGCCGACCCGGCCGACCCGGACTGACCGCGCACGACGCAGGCGCGGAACGGGGCGAGGCAGGCACGGGACGGGGCCGGGGCGAGGCCGGGAGAGGGCGGGCCGCGCGAGGCTGTTCAGCGCCGCAGTGGGCCGTGCGGACGTCCGGTCACGGCTCGAACTTGTAGCCCAGGCCCCGCACGGTGACGATGTGTCGGGGAGCGGATGGCTCCGGCTCGACCTTGGAACGCAGCCGTTTGACGTGTACGTCGAGCGTCTTCGTGTCGCCGACGTAGTCCGCCCCCCAGACCCGATCGATCAGCTGGCCCCGCGTGAGCACCCGGCCGGCGTTGCGCAGCAGCAACTCCAGCAGCTCGAACTCCTTCAGCGGCAGTTGCACCGGGGCGCCGACGACCGTGACCACGTGCCGCTCGATGTCCATCCGAACCGGGCCCGCGGCCAGTGTCGCCGCACCGGTCTCCACCGTCTCGACGCTCTTGCGGCGCAACACCGCGCGGATCCGGGCCACGAGTTCCCGCGGCGAGTACGGCTTCGTCACGTAGTCGTCGGCGCCGATCTCCAGCCCGACCACCTTGTCAATCTCGCTGTCCCGAGCGGTGACCATGATGATCGGCACGTGCGACCGCTGCCGAAGCTGCCGACACACCTCAGTACCCGACATCTCGGGCAGCATCAGGTCGAGCAGCACAATGTCGGCACCGGTCCGGTCGAACTCGGTGAGGGCGGAGGTGCCAGTCGCGGCAACCGAAACCTCGAAGCCCTCCTTACGGAGCATGTACGACAGGGCATCGGAGAACGACTCCTCGTCCTCGACCACCAGAACGCGGCTCAACGGAGGTTTCCTTTCAACTGTCACGTCTGCTGGGACTCGGCCGGTTCGGCCTCGGTCTCAGCCGAGGGCGGTATCACCAAGAGGTCGTTGGGGGGATGGGCGGGGAGCCGGAGGGTGAACGTCGAGCCCTCGTCGGGAGTGCTTGCGACCTCCACCCGTCCGCCGTGATTGCTGGCGATGTGCTTGACGATGGCGAGCCCGAGACCGGTGCCGCCGGTCGCGCGGGATCGGGCCTGGTCGGCCCGGTAGAAGCGCTCGAAGATCCGGTCCACGTCGCTCGGGCCGATCCCGATGCCCTGGTCGGTGACGGCGATCGTGACGTGTTCGTCGTCGTGCCGGGCGGTGATCCGGACGGCAGTGTCCTCACCCGAGTAGTTGATGGCGTTCTCGACCAGATTCGACACGGCGGTGGCCAGCTGGGTGTCACTGCCGTATACCGTCAGGCCCCGCTCGCCGTCAACCACCACGTCGATCCGGCGGGCGCTGGCACCGGTCCGGGTCCGATCCACCACCTCGCCGACCACCCAGTCCACGGCGACCGGCTCCGGCGCGGGCTGCGGGTCGGCGCCCTGGAGCCGGGTCAGCTCCAGCAACTCCTGCACCAACCGACCCAGCCGGGTCGACTCGTGCCGGATCCGTTCGGCGAACCGGCGGGTGGCGGCCAGATCCTCGGAGAGATCCGGCTCTTCCTCGTCGACCGGCTCGGTGGCGTCCAGCAGCGCCTCGGCGAGGAGTTGAAGCGCCCCGATCGGGGTCTTGAGCTCGTGACTCACATTGGCCACGAAGTCGCGCCGGACCCGGGCCAACCGGTGCGACTCGGTCACGTCGACAGCTTCCACGGCGACGTGCCCACCGCCGAGACCGACCGCCCGCAGGTGCACGCCGAGCGGGTTCTCCGCGGCGACGCCGTCGCGTCCCCGGGGCAGGTCCAGCTGGATCTCTCGCCGTACGCCGGTCCGCCGTACCTGCCCCGCGAGGGTCCGGATCAACGGATGGGCGGCGACCGTGCCCGGAGTGCCGCCAGCGCGGAGCAGCCCCATCGCGCGGGCTGCCGGGTTGACCAGGACCGGCCCATCGTCGTCGGCGAGCACCACGACGCCGACCCGGAGGGAGTCGATCGTCCGGCGACCAAGGCCGGACTGCGAACCGTCGGTTATCGCGGGCCTCCTCCCGGGCCGAGGGGAGCCGGGCTGGCGGCTCCCGACCAAGGTCGATCCGAGTCGTCGCGCCAGGACGAGCCGGGTCAGCAGGACACCGACCGCCAGCCCCACGGCCCCTGCGACCACCACTACCCACTCCACCGGGCGATCGTAGGTCCTGGTTAACCCAGCATCCGAACAGACCAGGACGAGATACCCTCACTTCCGCGGGTATTCACCACCCCGTCCGACCCCGTTCACCAGGGCGCTTCCCCGACGCCCGGTGCCGTCGGGGTCGCTGTGCCGTCGGGGTCGCTCGGCCCGGGTCAGCGACCCTGGTTCGCCACCGCCGCAGCAGCCTCCTGCGCCGCCGCCGGGTCCAGGTAGGTGCCGCCGAGCGTCATCGGGCGCAGCTGCGGGTCGAGGTCGTACCGCAGCGGGATCCCGGTGGGGATGTTCAGCTTCGCGATCGCCTCGTCGCTGATCTGGTCCAGATGCTTGACCAGCGCGCGCAGCGAGTTGCCGTGCGCGGCCACCAGCACGGTACGGCCAGCCAGGATGTCCGGCACGATCGAGTCGTACCAGTACGGCAGCATCCGTTCGACGACGTCCTTGAGGCACTCCGTCCGCGGCATCAGCTCGGTCGGCAGCAACCGGTAGCGCGGGTCACCGACCTGCGACCACTCGTCACCGTCCGCGATCGGCGGCGGCGGCGTGTCGTACGAGCGGCGCCAGCGCGTGAACTGCTCCTCGCCGTACTCGTCGAGGGTCTGCTTCTTGTTCTTGCCCTGGAGCGCGCCGTAGTGGCGCTCGTTGAGCCGCCACGACCGACGCACCGCGATCCAGTGCCGGTCGGCGGTGTCCAGCGCGAGTTCCGCGGTGCGGATCGCCCGGCGCAACAGGCTGGTGTGCACCACGTCCGGTGACAGGTTGTGCTCCCGCAACAGCTCGCCGCCACGACGCGCCTCGGCCTCTCCCTTGGCGGTCAGGTCCACGTCGACCCAGCCGGTGAAGAGGTTCTTGGCGTTCCAGTCGCTCTCGCCGTGTCGCAGCAGGACCAGCGTCCCGATGGTGGGCCCTTCACTTGCAGTCATGTCGGCCATCCTCCCTCACCGGCTACCCGTTGCGCGGGAAGGGGTGGTGACCAGCACCGGGAAAACCGGATGGCGGAGGGCTCCGTTCCAGCACTAGTTTGTAAGGCCTTGCGCGGAAACTGATCATTACGGAACGGGGCGTTGAGTGCGAACGATGCGAGGTTGGTTACTCGAGACGGCCGGTGGCCTCCCCCGTTCCTTCTGGTACCTCTGGACCGGCACCCTGATCAACCGGCTCGGCTCCTTCGTCCTCATCTTCCTCGCCATCTACCTCACCCAGGAGCGGGGCTTCTCCGCCGCCCAGGCCGGCCTGGTCCTGGGGCTGTGGGGGGTCGGCGGCGCGGTGGGCACCACCGTCGGGGGCACGCTCGCAGACCGGTGGGGCCGCCGGCCCACCCTGCTCACCGCGCACCTCGGTGCCGCGAGCATGATGCTCGCCCTCGGCTTCGCCCGGGGCCTCTGGTCCATCGCACTCGGTGCTCTCCTGCTCGGGCTCTTCGCCGAGGCCGCCCGGCCCGCCTTCGGCGCCATGATGATCGACGTGGTGCCGGCGAAGGACCGATTGCGTGCCTTCAGCCTGAACTACTGGGCGATCAATCTCGGCTTCGCCTGCGCCGCGATCCTCGCGGGGTTCGCGACCGGGGCCGGCTACCTGCTGCTCTTCGTGGTGGACGCGGTCACCACTTTGATCATGACGCTGGTCATCTTTCTCAAGGTGGGCGAAACCCGCCAACCGCTGGTCGCCACCGGTGGGCCGAAGGCCCCCACCGGGGCGCTGCGCACCATCCTGACCGACCGGATCTACCTCGGGTTCGTGGCGTTGAACCTCTTCGCCGCGATAGTCATGCTCCAGCACATCTCGATGCTGCCGATCGCGATGGCCGACTCGGGGCTGAGCCCCGCCACCTACGGCTCGGTGATCGCACTCAACGGGGTGCTGATCGTGGTGGGCCAGCTCTTCGTACCACGGTTGATCAAGGGCCGTAGCCGGTCCCATGTGTTGGCACTGTCGGCGGTGGTGCTCGGGGCCGGGTTCGGACTGACCGCGTTCGCCGAGACCGCCTGGTTCTACGGGCTGACCGTCCTGATCTGGACCGTCGGCGAGATGCTCAACTCGCCGTCCAACGCCACCCTGATCGCCGAGCTCTCCCCGACCGAGCTACGTGGTCGCTACCAGGGGGTCTTCTCGCTCTCCTGGCAGATCGCCGGCGCCGCGGCGCCGGTGCTCGGCGGACTCGTCCGGGAGGGGTCCGGTAACGCCACACTCTGGCTGGGCTGCGCCCTGCTCGGCGCACTGGTGGCGGCGGCACATCTGATCTCCGGACCGGCCCGGGAGCGCCGGGCCGCCGCGCTGCGGGCAGTCAACCAACCGCCGCCGACCCCGGTCGGGCAACAGCAGACCACCGAGGTGGGGTGAGCTCCCCCAGCCGGATGCCGCGGCCATCGGAGTAAGCGAACGCCCACCGTGAGTTCGTCACGATGGGCGTTCGCTGCGTGCGACCACCGTGAGTTCGTCACGGTGGTCGCTTCGCCACGTACGACCGGCGGCGGCGGGCGACACTCACCCCCGTAAGCGGCGCCCGCTCACGCCGCCGGTCAACAGGTGGACACCGTCCCCCAACGGTGTTGTTCCACCCGTCCCCGCGCCACACTCGGTGCTCGGATCTGATCGATCCTCCGCTCCCCCGAACGGAACCGAGCGTCGCACGGTGCAATAAAGTTAGTTCGCCCGGAATACGGATACAAACTGACCGGCTGTCTGACCGGTCACAAACCGGCTGCCCCGCGGTCCGGTCCGCCCTCCGGCCACCAGCGGTCTACCCGCGGGCAACTCCGGCAAACAGCTCATCCGTCCTCCCGATCGGGTGACTCGGTACGGAAAAAGTTGCTCATTCTGCCGTCTCGCAGCCGCTCCTGATAGATCAAGTTCAGCTTCCGTAGGTCGAAGGTCCGGAACCACTCGCGCCATGTGATTTCGCGCACCCGCGGGCTCTGCCGGTACCCCGGCATGTTGAAGGTGAGCACCCCGGCCCGACCATCCCGCTCGGTGCCCCGGATCGTCGCCGGCTTCGCGTTGCGTTCCCGCGCCCACCGCCGGATCACCTCGTGGTTCGTGGTGACCAGGCTCCGGCCCGGACGCTCCGGCCGATCCGTCAGGGCGGCGATAACCTGCGAGGACCGGACCGACCGCGAGGTACGGGGCCCGGTGCGTACCGCGGCGCCGCCCGCCGACCGTCCACCGCCCGCCGACCGTCCGCCGGACGTCGCCCGGCGGCCCGGCCCCTTCGTCCCGCCCGACCGGCGCTCCGCCCGCAGGGTCTTCACCAGCGTCCGCACCAGCTCCGGCTTACGGAGCGCGGAGGTGCCGGTGACGCCGTGCTGGCGCAACTGCCCCCGAATCTCGTCCACCCGCATCCGGGAGATCGTGGCTTCGGACACCTCCGGCGTGTTCGGGGTCTGGTTACCTGGCCGGCGTGCGGTCCGGGTCGCCGTACCACCGCGGCCTGCGCTGCTTCGCTGAGCCATGGAACGCTCCTCCGCCAGTCCGTGCTCGGCGCGCGGCCGGCCCCAGATACCGCACCGCACACCGGGGCGTACCCGTCAGGACAGCGTCGAATCCCCGGGTGCAGCGGTCGGGTTCCCGGCGGCAGGCGTCCCGGCTGACGGTGCGGCCGCCCCACCGTCAGCCGACTCGACCAGGTGGGCGAAGGCCGCGAGGTTGGCGGTCGACTCGCCCCGCTTGACCCGCCACTCCCATTCCCGCCGAATCGAACTACCGAAGCCGATCTCCAGCATCGTGTCGAAGGACTCGTCGGCATAGGTGAGGACCGATCCGAAGAGCCGATCCAACTCGTCGGCGTCCACGCCCGCCGAATTCACCCGGCCGGTCAGGTAGACGTCACCGACGGCGTCGATGGAGAACGACACCCCGTACATCCGGGCGTTGCGCTGCAGCAGCCACGCCCACAGCTCCTCGCGGCGCTCGTCGGGCTGGCGCATCACGAACGCCTCGACCCGCAGCGCGTACTCACCGATGATCAGGTTGCAGATCGTCCGCAGCTTGTGGGTGCCCGGCAGGGTCACCGCGTACGAGTTCGGGCCGGTGGCCTCCCAGGCCAGGTCCCGCTCCGCGCAGACCGCTTCGATCAACGCCCCGAGCTCGCCTCTCCCGTTCACCGCCCCACTCTACGACCGCTCCCGCCCAGCCGCGTCCCGCGCCGGTCCGGCCTCGGTCACCGGCGATCGTCGGCGGGTCTCACCGGGAACAGGCAGCAAAGCCAGACGCTCGGCTGCGGTGCTCGACGACCGCGGCGCCATAGACATCCAAGAGGTCGCGCACTGTCCGATCCCAGGAGAAGTTACGGGCGTGGCGTTGCGCACCGTGGGCCAGGGCCTCGCGCCGGCCGGCGTCCGGCAGCAGGCGGCCCAACGCGCGGGCCCACGTGACCGGGTCGTGGCCATCCACGAGGATCCCGCTGACGTCGTCGCGTACCGCGGTGAGCAAACCGCCCACGGCGGCCGCCACCACCGGCGTCCCGCAGGCCTGCGCCTCCAACGCGACGAGCCCGAAGCTCTCGTTGTAGGACGGGACCGCCACCAGATCGGCCGCCCGGTACAGGGCGGGCAGGTCGTCGCCGGTCTGCGGCGGCAGGAACCGGACCCGATCGGCGACGCCCAACCCGGCAGCCAGTTCGATCAGGCGAGTCGGCCGCTCAAGCCCGCTGCCGCTGGGGCCACCGCAGACCACCACCGTCATGTCGTCGGCGAGCACCGGATCCCGCCGGCGCAGCGCCGCCGCCGCGCGAATCAGCACATCGGGGGCCTTGAGCGGCTGAATCCGGCCGACAAACGCCACCACGTACCCACGCTCGGGCAGGCCCAGCCGACGACGGGCGAGGACCTGCCCCCGGGCGCGATCACCGGCTGGCGGGCGGAACCGGGCCAGATCCACCCCCGGCTCGACCACCTCAACCCGGGTCGGGTCGGCGTCGTACCGGTCGATCAGGTCACCGGCCTCGGTCTTCGTGTTGGCGACCAGCCGGTCGGCCTCGGCCACCACCTGCTCCTCGCCAATCACCCGGGCCTTGGGTTCCGGCCGGTCCCCCGCGGCGAGCTGCGCGTTCTTGACCTTGGCGAGGGTGTGCGCGGTATGCACCAGCGGAACCCCCCAACGCTCCTTGGCCAGCCAGCCGACCTGCCCGGAGAGCCAGTAGTGCGAGTGGATGAGGTCGTAGTGCCCCATCGCCCGAGCGGCCTCGGCCCGCAGCACCCCCGCGGTGAACGCACAGAGCTGGCCGGGCAACTCCTCCTTAGTCAGCCCACCCAACGGTCCGGCGGTGATGTGCCGGACGTGCACGCCCGGCACCATCTCGACCACCGGCGGCAGGTCGGCTGCGGTCGCCCGGGTGAAGATCTCGACCTCGACGTTCGCCTCGGCCAACCGCCGGGCGACCTCCAGGATATAGACGTTCATCCCGCCCGCGTCACCCGTGCCGGGCTGGTGCAGCGGCGAAGTGTGCACGGAGAGGGTCGCGATACGGCGGGGCCGGGGCCACGGACGGGCACCTCGCTGACGACCGACACCGGTGTGCTGTTCCGCCACGTCCGCTCCTTCTGTCACGGTTGCCGTCCCGCACGACCGGCGCTTCTCGGTCAACCTCCACGCCGGGTGTCATCTTCCCGATCGGGGATCGGTAAATCCTCCCGGCCATCCCCGGGCGTGACGGACCTCATCGCCCCCGCTCTCGGACTCGGGGCCAGAATGGGCGGATGAATTCCGTCGCTGTCGTCACCGGCGCATCCAGCGGGATCGGGGCGGCCACCGTCCGTCGGCTCGCCGCCGAGGGGTTCCACGTCCTGGCCGCTGCCCGGCGCACCGATCGCCTCGCCGACCTGGTCCGAGAGGTCGAAGCCAACGGCGGGTCGGCCACCGCGGTCGGCTGCGATGTGACCTCGGATGAGTCGGTGGCCCGCCTCGCCGCCGCGGCGGCAGCCGCGCCCGGCCCGGTCACCCTGCTGGTCAACAACGCCGGGGGGGCACGTGGCCTGGACCCGGTGGAGACCGGCGCGGTCGGTGACTGGCAGTGGATGTACGACGTCAATGTCCTGGGCACGCTGCGGGTCACCCAGGCGCTCCTGCCGGCGTTGGTCTCCTCCGGAGCCGGCACGATCGTCGTCGTGTCGTCTACCGCCGGCTTCACCGTGTACGAGGGCGGGGGCGGCTACGCCGCCGCCAAGCACGCGCAGACCGCGGTCGCGGGCACCCTGCGGCTGGAGCTGTGCGGCCGGCCAGTTCGGGTCGTCGAGATCGACCCGGGGATGGTACGGACCGAGGAGTTCTCGCTGGTCCGCTTCGGCGGGGACGCCGACCGGGCGGACGCCGTCTACGCCGGGGTGTCCGAGCCCCTGGTCGCCGACGATGTGGCGGACTGTGTCGCCTGGTGCGCGACCCGCCCGCAGCACGTGAACGTGGACCGGCTGGTGGTCCGTCCGCTGGCGCAGGCCGCGCAGCACAAGGTCCACCGGGCCGGTTGAGCCGGGTGATGGCGGTGCCGGCACGACGTCCGCTCGGCGTCGTGACCCGCGGGACGACGAACCCCAACCGGCTGCGCCGGGTGGACAACTGGATCGCCACCACCTGTGGGGACGTGCTGCGTGCGGCAGCGGACCCGCTCGTCGTGGACCTGGGCTACGGCGCCACCGGGGTCACCGCCGTCGAGCTGCGCTCCCGATTGGCCCACGCGGTCCGCCCCGACGTACGCGTGGTCGGGCTGGAGATCGACCCGGTCCGCGTCGCCGCCGCCCAACCGGTCGCCGACCCACCCCGGCTCGCCTTCGCCCGGGGTGGTTTCGAGCTGGCCGGTCTCCGCCCCGTCCTGGTCCGCGCCTTCAACGTGCTACGCCAGTACGACGAGGGTGCGGTGGCGGGCGCCTGGGCGACGATGACCGGTGCGCTCGCCCCGGGCGGCGTGCTGGTCGAGGGGACCTGCGACGAGTTGGGGCGGCTCGGCGGGTGGGTACTGATCGACGAGGGCGGCCCCCGCACCCTGACCCTGGGCGCCCGGTTGGCCACCCTGGACAGCCCCGCCCGGCTGGCCGAACGGCTCCCCAAAGTCCTGATCCACCGCAACGTCGAGGGGGAGCCGATCCACGCCCTGCTCCAGTCGCTGGAGCGCGCCTGGCAGGCAGCTGCCCCCTACGCCCCCTTCGGTCCCCGCCACCGCTGGCTGCGTACGGTGACGGCTGTTCGGGACCGGGGCTGGCCGCTGGCGTACCAACCCCGCCGCTGGCGCCAGGGCCTGGTCACCGTCGACTGGGCGGCGGTGGCTCCCCGCTGACCCGTCGACCGGCCGGGTCAGAGGGCGCAGTTGATCAGGACTGGTTCCGGGTGCAGGGTCACACCGAAGCGGGCCTGCACCCCGTGGCGAATCTCGCGGGCCAGGCGCACCAGGTCCTCGGTCCGGGCGGTGCCGGAACGGTGGGTCAACGCCAGGGTGTGCTTGGTGGAGATGGTGACGACGCCTTCCGGACCCGGATGGCCCTTGCCGAAGCCGGCCTTGTCGATCAACCAAGCGGCACTGACCTTCACCGTGCCGTCGGCGCCGGGCCAGGACGGTGGCTCGCCGAGTTCGGCGGCCCGTTCCCGCAGCCGCTCGTGGTCGGCCTGGTCCAGCACCGGATTGGTGAAGAACGAGCCCACCGACCAGGTATCCGGGTCGGTGGGGTCGAGCACCATGCCCTTGCCCGCGCGTAGCCGCAGCACGGCGGCGCGGGCCTTCGCCAGTGGCACCCGGTCACCGACCGCCACGTCGAGCGCCCGAGCGAGTTCGGCGTAGCGGACCGGGCCGGACAGCGGCGATCGGGCGAGACGGAAGTCGACCGACAGCACCACCCACCGGTCGCTGTACTTGAAGATGCTGGACCGGTAGGTGAACCCGCAGTCACGGGCCTCGATCCGACCGGTGGTGCCGGCCACCCGGTCGTACACCTGCACCCCGGTGATGGTCTCGGCGACATCCTGCCCGTACGCGCCGACGTTCTGGATCGGCGTCGCGCCGGTGGAGCCGGGTATCCCGGACAGGCACTCCAGGCCGGACCAGCCGCTGGCCACGGTGTGGCCGACCAGGTCGTCCCAGGGCTCACCGGCCTCGACCCGCACCGTGATGGTGTCGGTGTCGGTGTCAACGACCCGCAGGCCCCGGGACCGGACCAACACCACTGTCCCGGGGAAGCCCGCATCGCCGATCACCACGTTGCTGCCCCCGGCGAGGACCAGGACCTGATCGCCGCGCTCTCCCGCCTCCCGCACCCCACGGACGAGGTCATCCGCGCTGGTGGCGGTGACCACGCGGGAGGCCCAGCCGCCGAGACGAAGTGTCGTGTATCGCGACAAATGACACTCGGCGTCGCGTTGGGCACCGGATGTCGACTGGAGAACCTCTGCCACGCTCATCACCCTAAGCTGAGGGATAGCCGCGGCACCCATTGGTGGCCCGGTCACCCCCGGGAGGATGGCGATGAACAGAACGCACGGCACGAAGGACTTCTGGATCGGGGCGCTGCGGGTGGAGGGGCCAGCCTTCGCCGCGGCGATCGCCGAAGCACCGGCCGACGCACCGGTGCTCTCCTGTCCCGACTGGACAGTGACCGACCTGACCCGACACCTGGCAAGCGTCTACCGCTGGGTGCAGGGGACCGTGTCCGCCAATTCGGTCACCCCGCCGGCCCTCCGCTCCGAGCTGGTGGAGCCGGATCCGGGCGAGACCGACCCCCAGCTGTGGCAGCAGGCGTACGACGACCTGCTGGTGCGTTTCGACACGCTGGATCCGGAGGCGCCGGCATGGAACTGGGCGCCGCAGCCGAAGAAGGCCGGCTTCTGGCTTCGCCGGATCGCACACGAGACGGCGCTGCACCGCTGGGACGCCCAGCTCGCCATCGGCGCCGGCGACCCGATCGAGACGAAGCTCGCGGCTGACGGGGTGAGCGAGGTGCTCGACACCTGCCTGCCGGCCGGACGACGTCCGGATCATGGGCGGTGGCACGGCGTCGTACACCTGTCGGCCTCCGACGTTGGGCAGGAGTGGTTCCTGCGGTTGCGCGGCGAAGGGGTCGCCCTACTGGACACCGCCACGATCTTCGATGACCACGATCATCACGCCCGGGTCCAGGTCGTCGGTACCGCCAGCGATCTGCTGCTCGCGCTCTGGGGCCGAGTCAGTTTCGACACCCTGGCGGTGACCGGCGAACGCGCTCTCCTGGCTGGTCTCCGGACCGGCTGACGCCGACGGCCACATCCGGCACCACCCCCCGGCCGGGGGCTGTTCGCGCACGAGCCGCCCCCGGCTCTCCACCCGCCCGCACGGACCCGAGCCCAGCCAGGGAGAGCGCTCTCTTGACATCGGGTAACACGTCGGGAGACGCTGCGCAAACGGAGGGAACTGTCCTATGAGCGCACGTCAATTTCCGGAGAACTTCCGCTGGGGCACGGCCACAGCGGCCTACCAGATCGAAGGTGCGGCCCGCGAAGACGGCCGGGGGCTGTCGATCTGGGACACCTTCAGCCGCACACCGGGAAAGGTCTACCAGGGCCACACCGGTGACGTCGCCTGCGACCACTACCACCGGTACGCCGACGACGTGGAGCTGATGGCCGGGCTGGGAATCCAGACGTACCGGTTCTCGGTGTCCTGGCCCCGGGTCCAGCCAGACGGCACCGGCCCGGTCAACCCGCGGGGGCTGGACTTCTACGACCGCCTGGTAGACGCCCTGCTGGCCCGGGGGATCGACCCGATGGTGACGCTCTACCACTGGGACCTGCCGCAGACCCTGCAGGACCGCGGCGGCTGGACCGCTCGGGAGACCGCGGAGCACTTCGCCGGGTACGCCGCCGCCGTCCACGGTCGCCTCGGTGACCGGGTGGACTCCTGGACCACCCTCAACGAGCCGTGGTGCGCGGCGTACCTGGGCTACGGCAACGGGGTACACGCTCCCGGGATCACGGACCCGGGAGCCGCCTTCACCGCCGTGCACCACCTGCTGCTCGGGCACGGCCTGGCAGCCCGGGCGCTGCACGCGGCCGGCGCGGGGAGCGTCGGGATCACACTCAACCCGGCCGACGTCCGCCCCGCCGACCCGGACAGCGCCGCCGACGCCGCCGCGGTACGCCTGGTCGACGGACTCCACAATCGGATCTTCCTGGACCCGCTGTTCCGGGCCGCGTACCCGGAGGATGTGCTGGAGCACCTCGCCCGAATCGTGCCGCCGGCGTTCCTCCGAAACGGCGACGAGAAAGTGATCGCCACCCCGATCGACCTGCTCGGCGTCAACTACTACGCGCCCCTCTACGTCGCGGGTAAGCCGGACGGCGCCGGCGGTGGCGGGGCGTTCCCCGGCACCGACGGAGCGGTGGAGTTCCTGCCACCTGCGGGACCGCTGACCGACATGGGCTGGATGATCGAGCCGGCCGGGCTCACCCGACTGCTGGAACGCCTCGCCACCGACTACCCGGGCGTACCCTTGATGATCACTGAAAACGGGGCGGCCTTCCCGGACCGCGACGCGTCGCCAGCCGACCCGGACCAGCCGGCGACGGAGGGGGCCGGCGGGGTGGTGGACACCGACCGGATCGCCTACCTGGAGGGGCATCTCCGCGCCGCGCACGAGGCCATCACCCGGGGGGTGGAGCTACGCGGCTATCTCGTATGGTCGTTCTTGGACAACTTCGAGTGGGCCGAGGGCTATCGGAAACGGTTCGGGATCGTCCACGTCGACTACCGGACCCAGCGACGCACACCGAAGGCCAGTGCCCACTGGTACCACCAAGTGATCTCCCGGAACGGGCTCTGAGCGGGGGAGGGCGAACCGGGAGCGGGCTCCGGGGGAGGGCGATGACAACGGCGCAACGGCCGACGCTCGAGGCGGTGGCACGCCGCGCCGGTGTCTCCCGAGCCACCGTCTCCCGGGTGGTGAACGGCTCCACCACAGTGGCCGAACCGATCCGCGAGGCCGTCCGCCGAGCCATCAACGAGCTGGGCTACGTACCGAACCTGGCCGCGCGCAGCCTGGTCACCCAGCGAACGGACTCGGTCGCGCTGATCATGCCGGAGGCGGCCGCCCGGGTCTTCTCCGATGACCAGTACTTCCCCGGCATCATCCGCGGCGCCGCCCAGGAGTTGGAGGCGGCCGACAAGCAGTTGGTGCTGATGCTGGCCGGCTCGCCGGCCGGGCACGAGCGGGTGGAGCGGTACACCACCGGCCGGCACGTCGACGGGGTGCTGTTCGCCTCGCTGCACGGCGCCGACCCCCTCCCCGGCCGGCTGACCCGGCTGGGCATTCCGGTGGTGTGCAGCGGCCGGCCGCTCGGCGGCACCCCGGTCCCCTACGTCGACGTCGACCACATCGGCGGGGTGAACCGGGCCGTCCAACATCTGATCGACGGCGGCCGACGACGCATCGCCACCATCGCCGGTCCACAGGACATGGTGGGCGGAATCGAGCGACTGACCGGCTACCGGGCCGCGATGGCCCCGGCCGGGCTGCCGGAATGGGTGGCGTACGGCGACTTCACCCGCGAGTCGGGGGTGGCCGCGACCTGGCAGCTCCTCGCCGCGCACCCCGACCTGGACGCGATCTTCGCCGCCTCCGACCTGATGGCACACGCCGCCCTGCGGACGCTACGCGCGACGGGGCGACGGGTGCCCGACGATGTCGCGGTGATCGGCTTCGACGACATCGAGACCGCCGCGTACACCGACCCGCCCCTGAGCACCGTCCGCCAGCCGATCCAGGAGATCGGCCGGCGAATGACCCGCCAGCTGCTGCGCCTCGCGGCCGGTGAGTCGATCGAACCGGCGCTGGTGCTCCCCACCGAGCTGATCCTCCGCGACTCTGGTTGAGCCCGCCACCGAAAACAGATCGAGCACCCTGCGGGACTGCACTACCGTCACGTCATGCCCCAGCTCCGCCACGTCTCCGCCCTCGCCGAGGCCGAGTACGCGTACGTCAGTACCGTCGAGCCGGCAACGCGCCTCGTCTTCACCGCCGGGGCGTGCCCGCTCGACGGGGATGGCCGTACGGTCGCCCCCGGTGACCATGCCGCCCAGGCCCGGCAGGCGATGGCCAATCTGGAGACCGCCCTCACCGCAGCGGGCGCCCACCTCACCGATGTCGTCAGAACCACGGTGTACGTGGCTTCGGCGCACCAACCCGACCTGGTGACCGCCTGGCAGGTCGTCCGGGACGCTTTCGGCGACCATGACCCGCCCAGCACCCTGCTCGGGGTGACCGTGCTTGGCTACCCCGATCAGCTCGTCGAGGTCGAGGCGGTCGCTGCCGTGAGCGTCGCGTGAGGATCCGCGCCGCGCAGCCCGACGACGCGCCCGCCGTGGTGGCGCTCCGCACCCGAGTTCTTCCGCATCTGGTTCGCGGGGTGGCGACGACACGCCAGATGATCTCCCAACCACCTCCAGGGCGGCGGCACTGGACCGCGTTCGTCGCCGAGGTGGACGACGAGATCATCGGTTGGGTCTCGGCCTTCCGCAACGCCAGTTCCTCCCGAAGCGTCGGCGAGATCTCGCTGCTGCACGTCCGCCCGGACCATCGGGGACACGGCATTGGCAGCGGACTGCTGACCGCCGCCCTCGACCACCTCGCCCCGCTCCGGCTTCCGCTACTGCGCGGGCGGGTGCTACCCGAGTCGTTGCCGTACGCGCGGCGGCGCGGCTTCCTCCCCAACCGCGAGGAACGCTTCTCCGCGCTCGAGCTGACGGACCTGCCGCCCCTGGCCGTTCCCCCGGGCGCCCGGCTGGTGCCGCTGTCCGAGGTTGACCCCCACCACGTGTACGAGGTGGAGCGCGACGCCAGCGCCGACGAGCCGGGAGACGTCGCCTCCGACGCCCTCACCTACCCGCACTGGCGGGCCGATACCTGGGACACCGTCGGCCTGGACCGGGAGGCCAGCACCGGCGTCGAGGTCGACGGTGTCCTGGCGGCAATCAGCCTGGTCCAGCGGGACGGTTCACGGATGTGGTCGGACTACACCGCGTCCCGGCCGGAACTCCGGGGGCGAGGGCTCGCGTTGGCGGCGAAGCTGGGTGCCCTACACCGGGCCGCGGCCAGTGGGGTGACGGTCGCATACACCGGCAATGACGAGGCGAACAAGCCGATGCTCGCGATCAACGAACGGCTCGGCTACCGGCCGGTCGCCGCCCAGTGGAGTTGCCTCCGGAAGCTGAGCTGAGCGACCGCGCGTCACGCGCCGTCCTGAGTGGTCCCGGTCGGCCCTACGGTGGTGGGCTGGCCGAGCACGCGGCGGGCCAGTAGGGCGGCGCCCGCGACGGCCGCCGGCATGAGCAGCACGGCGCCGAGTGGGATCAGGAAGCTGACGAACACCGCCACCCCGAAGCCGAGCGCGGTCGGCCGGTCGGACCGCAGGGCGGCCCGCCGGTCCGACAACCGCAGCCCACGGCGGTAGAAGGGGGCACCGACCAGCTCCACCGCGAGGAGCCAGCCGCCGATGGTCGCACCGAGTGCCGGCACCACGGTCTGACCGACCACCGGGATGAAGCCGGCGACAAAGAGGGGTACGCCGACCAGCACCGCCAACCCCACCAGCCGCAGTGAGTCAACGATGCTGTGCCGCAGCGACGACCAGAACGGCACGTCCACCGCGTGGGGTGTACCGCCGAGGCCCTCCTCGACCCGTTCGGAGATCTTCTCGTAGAACGGGTCCCCGATGACCAGCGTGACGGCGGTGAACGCGACCACTGTGAGCAGGCCACCCAACCCGAGCAGCGCCAAGCCCGCGGCCACCCGCGCCAGACCTCGTCCGGGGGCGGACCAGTCGTCGGCGAACGGCGTGATCAGCGCCGCCAGCTCGTCCACGAAGTAGACGAGCGTGCCGAACGCCGCGACGAAGAACGCTCCGGAGATCAGCGCCGGTAGGACGCCGAGCAGCATCAGGCCGGGGCTGCGGAGGTAGAGGCCGATACCACGCAGGAAGAGGCCGACACCGGCGAAGAATCGGCCGGCCGCCCCGGTCCGGGGCGCGGCGAGAGCGGGGGATGCGTTCATGGTCGCCGAGCCTAGGTCGCGTCAGCGGCCGGCGCAGGTCATGGTCGGCGTCTGGTTCGTGCCGGTGATGTCGGCGAGGAAGCCAAACGTGGTCGTGCCATCCGGAGCCAGAGTGCCGTTGTACGACATGTTGGTCACCGTCACCGAGGCCCCCGAGCTGCTGGGCGAACCGTTCCACACCTCGGTTATCTTCTGTCCGCTGGGCCAGGTCCACTCGACTCTCCACCCGGTCCAGGAGGCGGAGGAATTGTTTTTGATCTTGACTTCGCCCTTGAAGCCACCCGACCACGACTCGATGATCGTATAGTTCGTTGTGCAGTCCGCCGGTGGGGCCGGAAGCGCCGGCGGCTCACCTGGTGCCGACGATGCCGGTGGCGTGGAGTTCTGCGTCGCCGTCTCGGAAGGCGTCGGCTGCGCGGTCGCGGCCATCGCGACGGGGGGCGACGTCGGAGCTTGTGTCGGGGTGTGGGTCGGCGTTGGTGTTGGGGGCAGGGGCAAGGACTGGGTCGGCGATGACTCCGATGGCGCGGCTGCCGGACTGGCTGCGGTGCTGGCGACAGAGTCGGTGGTGAGGAGAGACGATGGGTCGGCCGGTGAGCGTTGGCGCGCGTTCAAGGCGACCGCGGTCAGGATGATCCCTAAGAAGCTCGCAGCGACGATGCCCTGACTCCGCAGACGTGCCGGGATTGAACGGCGAACAGCCGCAGACCCCGTGACCGGGTGGAGGGGCCGGCGACCGGAGCTGTCCGGTCCGCGATCGGCGTCCTCCAGCGGCGATCGACGGTTCGGCGGAGATCCGCCGTTCGGCTGAGGTACTCCGTCGGGATGGGAGGAGCCGCCCAGTTCCGAGGTGGCGCGTCTGGGCACGTCGGTGGGCTCGTCGTAGCTTGCCGGCGGTGGCCACTCTGGCAGGCGAGCGCCGATCTCGTCGGCAGGGGTATCGCCGGGTTTGGACGATTCGGTCATGAGCTCCGATCCCTGGCAACAAGGAACTACCAATGACGATGCAGGGCTATTGTGGGCTCAACGTGAAGTTCGGTCAAATGACTCCAGCACGGGACACAAGAGGGTATCCAATGTAAACACCCACACCCGGGACTCCTCCCCCGGCAGGACCGGCACCGCGCGGGTTACCGAAGCCCACCCGGGCTACTCGTTGAGAAAGGTGGAGATGCGCTCCCGCAGGTCGGCGCGCTTGGCCCAGAGGACCCCCGGCCGGTCGTACACGTGCAGGGTGGCCTGGGGCAACGCGGCCGCGAGCCGCTCGGCGACCGCAACCGGATGCAGCTCATCGCCCATGCATCCGATCACCAGAGCCGGCGCCGTGACCTCGGCCAGTTCCGCGGCGTCGCGGACCGGCACTGATTCGGGCAGGCCCACCAATCCCGAGGCGAGACCGTCCCGCATGAGCTGATCAAGACGCTGCCGGAGGTACGCCCAGCCGGCCGGCGTGTTCCGGATGGCCGGTGGAAGTTCCAGCTGGACCACCTCCGCGAGCTGACCGACATCACCACTGCCGAGCGCGTTGAGTAGCGCTGTCAGCCGGCGACGGGCGGCATCGCCCCGCGGCTGGTCCAGCACCGCCGGCAGATAGAAGACCAGCCGGTCGAAGCGCGTCGGGTTGTCGGCGAGTAGCCGGCAGAGCGCACCCGCGCCGAGGCTCGCGCCGAACGCCCGGGTAGCGAGCCCCCGGTCAGCGACCGACCGCAGGTCGCGCGCGAGATCGTCGTAGGTCCATGGCCCGGTCGGGGCGGCGGAGCGACCATGCCCACGGAACTGGAAGAAGAGTCTGCGGCCGGTAACGCCACTACCGAAGGGACGGGTGGTGGCGATGCCGCTGCCCAGACCGTGCGCGAAGACGGTGACCGGGTCACCCGCGCCGGTGACCAACTGCTCCAGGTGGACGCCGTGCGGGGTGGCGACCAGCTCGGTCTCCGGCTCCGGCAGGGCCGGCCGACCGGTACGGGGAGCACTCGGCCCGGGACCCCAGGTGCGGGGGCCGCCATCCGGTGGGGGCGGCCACCGGAAGCCTCTCACCAGGAGTTCCCCCGGCCACCCCGGAGGTCTCGCAGACCCGTCCGGACGTCAAGCAGATAGATCAGCCCAGCGGCGATGCCGACCAGACCAAACAGGCTGATCGGGCCGAAGCCAAGCAGGGTGAGCACCAGACAGACGGCGAGGATCGCCGCCCAGGCACCCTTCGGAAGGGTGCCGACCGCGGCGAACGCGTCGGACCGCTGGGTGATGACGTGGACCAGGGCGACTCCCTGCACGATGAGCGCGAAGACGAGCAGGATCAGCTCTATAACGTAGCGAACCTCGAAAGCGAACGGCGCGGCGATGGCCATGCCGGCAAGCATATGCCGAAGACCCCGGAGGCGTCCGTCAGGCCGCTTCCGGGGTCTTCAGCGTCACCGGGCACTCATCCGTCGCCGCGGGTCAGTCGCGGGCCGGCGGGGTCCGCTTCGTCGCGCGCGGTGACTTCGTCGCCGAGGAGGCCGGCCTGCCGGCGGCCTTGGTGGCAGGCTTCGTGACGGCGGCCGGCTTGACCTCGGCGGCCTCGGCGAGCTGCGCCGGGGTGGGCGCCGGCGCCTGCTCGGTCGTCTCGATATCGGTGTTCACCGTGTCGGCGGCCTCGAGCACGCCCGCACCGACAACCCGCTCCCCGTGGCCGACGAGCGCGCCGTAGGTGGTGACTGCCCGCTCCTGGGCAGCCTGCGCACTGGCGACCACGACGGCGGCGTTGCGGGTGGCGGTCTCCCGAAGCCGACTGAGGTCCAGGTCACTGGCGGCCCGCCGGCCCAGGTTCTCAGCGGCAGCGGTCGCCGTACGCAACGTCTCGGTGGCCTTCTGGCGCAGCTCGGCCCCGTTAACCGTGCTGAGGTCGGCGGCGACCCGGTCGCGCAGCTCGGTCACGGCCGCGGGGAGCTTTCGCAGCTGCTGGTACGCCAGATCGCCGGCACCGGCGGCGGCGTAGATGGGAGCGGGGATACGACTGGTTTTCGGCTGGCTAGTCATCGTTTCTCCTCTTCGACCGCGTCGGCGGCTTCGCCGGTCGCCCTTCGGGCGGACTGCTGCACTGACGTCGGGACGGGAACAGAGCCGGGGTCGATGACGATGCGACTCACGCACCGCCGGTCGGCGCACCCCCGGTCGTCGTTGGGCCGGTGACCGCGATGTTGGCCAGGTCGGCGGAGGCCCCGGACGGCCGGGCCGGGCCCGGCTCCGGTTCGGTGGTGGGCGGGGCGGCGACCGATTCGGTGGTGACCGTGCCGGTCGTGACTTCGGTGGTGGACGGGGCGGCAACCGTCTCGGTGGTGTCCGAGCCGGTCGCGGCCTCGGCCGACGCCGCGTCGGCGGCGGCGGTGGCCTCCGCGAGCCGCGCGTTCTCTCGACGGAACGTCTCGTAGATCTGGGTGAGCGACTGCTTCTGTGCCATGGTCAGGTCGGGGTCTGCGGCTATCGCGGCGAGAACACCCTGTCCCTCGCGGTCGTCCAGCAGCCCGGCCCGCAGGTACATCGCCGGAGTGGAGACCCGCAGCGCGCTGGCGAGCTGCTGCAGCACCTCCGCGCTGGGCTTGCGCAGCCCGCGCTCGATCTGACTCAGATACGGGTTACTGACGCCCGCCTGCTCGGACAGCTGCCGGAGGGAGATCTTCGCACTCCGGCGCAGGTCCCGAATGAACCCGCCGATGTTGGGAAGGTCTTTACCACTGGCCATAACTCCACGCTAGCTCGCGGTGCTAACTCCTGCAAGCAAAATGCTAGCCAGAGTTAGCGCCGGTGCGCCCCGCCGTCCGGGTGCTGGCCACCCAGCCGCAGCCAGCACCACACCACCTTGCGTCGGAGCGAGTTACCAGAGCGACCGGACGGCGCCTACCGGCCGCCCACCGCCGAGGAGTGGGACCTCGGCGAACACCGCCAACGCCGGTGCGGTCACCCCGAGCCGGCGCAGCGCGGAGACCAGCACCGGCATCCGGGCCCGGCCGGCACCATCGTCGATCTTCAACGCGATCGCGCCGACACCGGGGACCGCCGCGGCGATGACCCCCTCGACCCCGATCTTCGCGAGTAGCCCCGGCACCGCCCGCATCATCCGGCTGTCGTCGGCCCGCGTACCGCCGACAATCTCCGGGTGGGCCCGCATCGAGTCCGCCACCGCCCGCTCCGGCGAGCCCGGCTCCGCCTGCACCAGCCGCAGGTACGCCAGCGCCAGGCCAGACAACGACACGGCCAGCACCGGTGCGCCACAGCCGTCAATTCCGACCGCCGCCGCCGGCTCGTCGGTGAACTCCTCAACCGCTGCCCGCAACCGCTCCTGCAACGGGTGCTCGCTGCGCCAGTACCCCTCCCCGGGCCAGCCCGCCGCCTGGCAGGTCAGCAGCATTCCGGTGTGTTTTCCGGAGCAGTTCATCTGGATCCGGGTCGGGCCACCGCCGGCGCGCAGCACCGCCGCCCTCGCCTCCTCGTCCGCCGGCAGGTCCGGCGGGCAGTGCAACGCGGACTCGTCGAGCCCGGCCCGCGCCAGCAACCCACCGACCCGGGCCCGGTGGAAATCCTCCCCCTCGTGGCTGGCCGAGACCAGGGCGAGGTCAGCCGAGTCGGCCAACCGCAGGCCCGCACGGATCATCCCGACCGTCTGCAACGGCTTGTTCGACGATCGGGGAAAGATCGGCGACGTCACATCCCCCGCCTTCGCCACCGCCGCGCCAGTCGCGTCGAGCGCCACCACCGACCCACGATGCACGCCCTCAACGAAACCTGACCGGACCACCTCAGCGAGCGGCACACCGCCCTCGTACGTCTTTCCCACGGCGTGGACGTTACCGCCCTTCGGGAACGTCCAGCCGACGGGTGACCAGGGAATTGGGAACACCACGTCAGGGGGCGGCCCCCACCGCACCACTTACCGGCGAGGGGCGGGCACGCCGAGCAGTTCCCGGGCTTCGGCGGTGGTGAGCGGAGGGCGCTGAGCGAGCTGGGCAAAGCCGACCGCGCGGGCCACGAGCTGCATGTTGGACTCGACCGGCTGCCCCTTGGCATAGGTCACCGTGTCCTCCATGCCCACCCGGAGGTGTCCGCCCGCCGAGAGCGAAGCCAGCAGGACCGGGATCGTGCTACGACCGACGCCGGTCGCCGAAAAGGTGGTGCCGGCTGGTAGGTCCCGCAGCATCTGCGCGGCGGCCACCAGGGCCCCGGGAGTGCCGGGCATTCCGCCGGGCACGCCCATGACGAGGTCGACGTGCACATGCCCGCCGGCCGGCAGGCCGTACTTGCCGAGCAGGCGTTGCAGGGCGGTGAGGTGCCCCAGGTCGAAAATCTCGTACTCCGGGACGATGCCGCGCTCCTGCATCCGGGTGTGCAGCTCGACGATGAACTCCCACCGGTTGAGAAACACGTCGGTGCCGAAGTTGACCGTGCCCATCGTGCAGGAGGCCATGTCAGGGGCGGCATCGAGCACGGCGAGCCGGTCGGCCTCCGGGTCACTGACCGCGCCACCCGAGGAGAGCTGCACGACCAGGTCGGTGCTCTCGCGAAGCGCCGCAACGGTCTCGCGCAGCCGCCGCTGGTCGAGGGTCGGCTGCGCCGCACCGTCCCGGATGTGGACGTGGACCACGGAGGCGCCCAGGGCCTCGCACTCCTTCGCGGTCAGCAGCAGCTCATCGAGGGTGACCGGCAGCGCCGGCACCTCAACCTTGGCCGACTCGGCCCCGGTCGGGGCAACCGTGATCAACGTCCCTGTCGTCATGTCCGGATCCTAGTCGCCCGACCGACGGCCGGAAGTCTTCCGGCATGCCGGCTGTCAGGCCTGAACCCTTCCGCTGCCAGCAGCCTCAGACCGGGTTCCTTCCCTAGCTATCGATCATCGCGGCGGTCTCCCCGACCAGCAGCCGGGCGTCGTCAGGCACGTTGCGCTTGACCACCGCCAAGGCGACCTGGCCCAGCTCGTGGTGGTGCACGGCGGTGCCGACGAAGCCGACCGCCCGCCCGTCCCGAGTCACCGGAGTGCCGGCCGATGGTGGCTGGTCCGTGGTCACCCCGTCCAGATGCAGGAGGACGAGTCGACGCGGCGGTCGACCCATGTTGTGCACCCGGGCCACCGTCTCCTGCCCCCGATAGCAGCCCTTCTCCAGGTGTACGGCCGGCCCGACCAGGCCCACCTCCGCCGGAATACTCCGGTGGTCGGTATCCAGCCCGACCCGAGGCCGACGGGCGGCCACCCGCACCGCCTCGTACGCCCAGAGCCCGGCGACCGGCACATCCGCGTCGCGCAGCTCGGCCACCACCCGACCCATGGCCTCCCGAGCCACCAGCAGATCAACGCCGAGCGGGCCGCGGCGGGCCCAGCCCCCGATCGGTAGCGCACGAACGTCGTAGCGCACCGTCGACCGGGGCGGTACCGAGCCGGCCCGGAACTTCGGGCCGGGCACCTCGAGCAGGTCCGGGTCGGCCAGGTCGGAGACGCCGAGCGTCGCCACGGCGTCCACCGCCCCCGGCCCGACCAGCGAGAGCAGGGCGTGCTCCGGCGTCACGTCGCGCGGTTCCACCTTGCTGAAGAAGCGCATCCGCTCCAGATACCCGAGCAGCCCGGCGGTGTCGCCCGGCTCGGTGTCCAGCCAGGTCGTACCGCCCTCCTCGGCCACCATCGCGTGCTGCTCGACGTGCCCGTGCGGGGAGAGCACCAGCAACTCGGTGCCCTGCCCGGGGGGAAGGTCCGCCAGGTGCTGGGTGGTGAGCGTGTGCAGCCAGCCGAGGCGATCCTCGCCCGGCACCGCGATCACCCCCCGGTGCGAGCGGTCGACCAGGCCGACCCCCGTCTCCAGGGTGCGCTGCTCGCGCAGCGGATCCCCGTAGTGCGCCGCCACCGACCGGACCCCCGCCGCGGCGTGCGCCGGCTCCGGCTGATCCCGGCTGCCCTCGTCGATGCTCTCGACGGAGACCGCCCCAGCAATATCGATCATTCCTGCACCCCGTTCTCACAGCGATCACAGCGGCCAAAGAGGGAGACATGGCCGACGTCCACCCGGAACCCCCGCTGCTCGGCAAGTTGGTCAGCCAAGGGGCGCAGCAGGGCGGGATCGATCTCGTCGATCGCGCCGCACTCCCGGCAGACCAGGTGCACGTGCTGGTCCTCGCCGGCCGCGTGGAAGGTCGGCGAGCCGTGCGAGAGATGGGTGTGCGTCACCAGGCCGAGCCGCTCCAGCAGCTCCAGCGTGCGATAGATGGTAGTGATGTTGACCCCTGCGGCCACCTCCCGGACAGCCGTGTGGACCTGCTCCGGGGTGGCGTGCCCCAGCTCCAACACCGCCTGGAGGACGAGCTGCCGCTGCGCCGTCAGGCGCAGCCCACGGGCCCGGAGCAGTTCCGCGAGGGAGGATTCGGACACCGTCCAAGCATAGTTCGCGCGGGCCGAACAGCACTCTCCCGTCCGACCGGCCCCGTTCTGCCGGCGCCCGTGTCGGTGGTGCCGGGCCGGACGGTACCCGACGCAGCCCGGCTGGGCCCTATGCTCAGCGGCCATGACGACGGCGAGGATCGCAGTGCTCGGACGGGGCCGGGTGCCGGTCACCGAGCCAGTGCTACGCGGCGACGACCTGGGCGTCCTACACGGTGACGGCCTCTTCGAAACGATGCACCTGCGGGCGGGTCGGCCCTGGCTGCGGGAGGCACACCTGGAACGGATGACCAGGGCGGCCCCGGTGCTGGGGCTGACCCTGCCGCCGGCCGACGCCCTGGTCGCGCTGCTCGAGGAGATCTGCGTCGACTGGCCCACCGAGGTTGAGGGGGCGCTGCGGCTGGTCTGCACCCGCGGCGTGGCCGACGGCGAGGCCCCGACCGCGTACGCCACGCTGGCCCCGGTGCCGCCGTCGGCCCGGGTCGCCCGCCGGGACGGGATCACCGTGGCGACATTGCCGCTGGGCGTGCCGGCCCGCGGCCGCGCCGGCCTGGACTGGTTGCCCACCGGCAGCAAGACCACGTCGTACGCGGTGCACAACGCCGCCCGTCGGTGGGCGTCCCGCAACGGCGTCACCGACGCGCTCTGGACCTCCACCGACGGGTACGTCCTGGAGGGGCCGACCGCCAACGTCCTCTGGCTCACCGGCGGGGCGCTGCGCACGGTGCCCGCCACGGCCGGCATCCTGCCCGGCACCACCGCCGCGTGGCTGCTGGCCAACGCCGAACAGGTGGGGCTGGCCGCATACGAGCAGCTGGCGACCCCGGCCGAGTTGCACGCCGCGGACGCGGTCTGGTTCAGCTCGTCGGTCCGGGGCCTGGTCGAGGTCCGTGTCCTCGACGGCATCGGCCGACCGCGGTCGGCCTACACCCGGCGGCTGCAGGCCCTACTCGGCTTCCCCGTTCCGCCCGACGACGACCAACCGGACTGACCTCCGCCGCCGCGGATCAGCCGGACTGATCTCAGCCGCCCACCCGGGTCAGCCGAGCGGACAGGTGCGGGGTGAGGCCGTGCCCGACCGCGGCCATCTCCTGCGCGTAGAGCAGGGCGCCCTCCACGATGCCGAAGAGGCGGTGACCGGCGGTCACCTCCTTCGCGGTGGGGGTGCGGACCACCGCGTCGGTCGCGAATTCGAGCTGGGTGCCGGTGCGCTTGCCGAGGTGCAGCTCCATCACGCCGGTGGGCGTGCTCATCAGCGCTTCCCACTCGTTGGTCGCCCGGTCGTCACCGTCGAGCACCGGCCGCCACCAACCCATCTCCCGCCCGGCCGGGCGGACCGGTCGGCTCTGCTCGTCCAGCAGCCACGCCCGCGACTCATAGCAGAGGAACGGTCGGCCGTCGTGGCTGATCCGGATCTCCTGCGCGTAGTCGAAATCCTCGATGGTGGGGTAGCCGCCCCGGCCTCGACCCCGCCACACCCCGATGTACGGCAGCAGGCCGTCCAGAGTGGGGTGCAGTTTCGGGCCGGTACGCAGGTCGTGGCTCTCCTCGTAGGGGTACGGGTCCACCGGAGGCGCGTTCAGCCACGGCGGCTGAAGCGGATTCTCGTCACTCACTAATGCCCTCTCGAAATGCGTACGGCGAGGTAGACCAAGCCGCCGGCGAGCCCGCCCAGCGCGGCGACCAGCAAACTTACGAACCCTATCTCGGTGACCATCGGCGACTATCCTATGCTGGCGCTCGTGGGCCGAAACCTCGTCGTCAAGGTCACCGCCGGAGCGGATTCCCCGGAGCGGTGCGCGCAGGCCTTCACGGTTGCCGCCACCGCCGCCGCCGCCGGAGTGGACGTCTCGCTCTGGCTGACCGGTGAGGCAACCTGGTTCGCGCTGCCCGGCCGGGCGCAGGAGTTCGCGCTGCCGCACTCGGCCCCGCTGGGCGAGCTACTGCACGTGATCCTGACGACGGGCCGGGTGACCGCCTGCACACAGTGCGCGGCCCGCCGGGACATCGGGCCCGGTGACGTGCTGCCCGGCGTCCGGATCGCCGGCTCGGCGGTCTTCGTCGAAGAGATCATGGCCGAGGAGACCCGCGCGCTCGTCTACTAGCGCTCCGCGACACCGTCCTACCCGCACGACGCCATCCTGTGGCACAGGCTTTCCGGAGTTCGTCGGACGACGGCCGGGATCAGATAGTGACGATGTCTCCCTCGTCAGTCAGCGCACCCGGTCGAGAGCGCCAGGTGCAGCTGGTCGCCGGCGGCATCGGCGACGATCAGGTCGGTGCCGCGCCGGTAGGCGTACGCCTCGGATGTCTCGACCACGACGGTGCCGGCCGCCAACGGGGCCAGGGCGCTCAACGAGGCCGGCCCGGCACCGGCGGCTACCCGCTGGGTCCACGCCTCCGCACCTCCGGGGCAGGGGGCCGCGACCTCGTCCGAGTGCTCGGGAACCGGGCGGCCCAACGCCTGCAACGCGGCTCGCAGCGCCGGTTCGGGCGGGTTCCCAAGCAGCCGATCGCCGGACCCGGCGTCGGTCGGGCGACAGCCGGTCAGTACCTCGAGCCGAACCCGGCCCGGACTCGTTGACTCCCCCTCGACCAGGACGAACTCACCCGCGTCGGCGCGCAGCAGCGGGCCCTCGGCGGCATCCCGCACGCCGGCCCGCCATCGTGCCGGCAGCGCCTCGGCGACCTGACTGAGCAGCTCGCGCTCGCCTCCCTCGGCGACCAGGACGTCGATCCCGCGGGTCAGTTCGGCGCCCGTGCTGACCGGGGTGACCCGGCAGCCCCGCTCCAGGCGGGACGGAGTCATCGCCCACGCCGTGCCGTCGAGCGCCGCGACGAGTTGGCCGACCGCCGCGCCGACCACCGGCGTCGCCTGCTCCATCGTGCGCTGCTCCCGCACCGTCGGCTCGTCGGTGCGGGCCGACCACCAGGCCAGCCCCGCCAGCAGCACCGCCCAGGCCACCGTGCCCGCGATCAGTAAGCGTCGGGCCCACGACCGGGACGGCGGGCGACCAGGCCCGGAGGGTGGGGCGTACCCCGGATGGACGGCGCTCACCGCGTCATCGTGCCATGGCCCCCACCGGGGTCAGCCGCCGCCGGGAGGGCCGCGCTATCCGCCCGAGTCGTCGGAGCCCAGGACGAGCCGGTAGCCGACCCCGCGCACGGTCAGCACCCGTGGGCCACCGGAGAGCAGGCGCAGCTTGCGCCGGAGCCGCTTGATCGCCGAGTGCAGGATCGCGGTGTCGCCGAGGTAGGCGCCGCCCCAGACCGCGGCGAAGAGTCGCTCGTAGCTCCAGAGCCGGACCGGCGGGGTCACCAACCGGGTCAACAACCGCCGTTCGGTCCGGGTGAGCGCCAGTGGATGCCCTCGCCAGGTGACCAGGTGCCCCGGCGGGTCAACCACCAGCTCGCCGTAGCGGACCGGGGCATCCGGTGGACCGGTACCCCGCTCCTGCGTGACGGACGGTTCAGGAAAGAGCATCGCCCGCAGCTCCGCGAGATCGGCACAGCTCAGCACCGGCCCCACCCCGTCGAGCCGACGCAACACGCGCTCGCGCACGGCCATGTCGGAACTCACGCAGACCACGATCGGACCTTTCCCCTCAGACACGCAGCCTCCCCAGGCACCCAGGTTCACGTGACCAACATCACCCCGTCGAGATGATGTCGGGCCGAACATCGAGTCAGCGTACGGCCAGAGACGCGCCCAGTCACTGATCGAGTACTGACCGAGACGATGCATTGATAAGCATCGGTATTTTCACGAGCATGGCTGGCGCGGGCTCGGAACAGCCCGGGCCCGCGGACGTGGGGAGGACACGTGTTCGTACGACCATCCGCGCGGTCACGCCTGGGGCGTCTGGCCGTCGCGTTCGGGGCGCTGGTGCTGGGGTTGAGCTCCCAGCCCGCGCTCGCCGCGTCGTCGCCCGGCGCATCGGAGCGGGCAACCGTCGCGTCCGAGCTGCTGGACACCAGCGACAGCACCAGTTTCCTGGTCTTCCTACGGGAAACCGCACCGCTCGCCAGCACCGCGACCCTGCAAGCGCCCGACGACCGGGCCCGCGCGGTCCACCAACTCCTGACCAACACCGCCGACCGCACCCAAGCCGACCTGCTGCGGCTACTTGAGGCGCGGAAGGCGGAGCACACCTCCTACTGGATCACCAACGCCATCCAGGTCCACGGTGACCGGGCCCTGATCGACGAGATCGCGAGCCGGCCCGAGGTCGAGCGAATCGAGCCGATCCGCAGTCGCCAGCTGATCGCGCCGACGCCCGCCGAGGCCGAGGCCCGTACCGACGCCATCGAGTGGGGCGTCGCCGAAATCGGCGCGCCCCAGGTGTGGGACGAGTTCGGCGACCGCGGCGAAGGCATCGTGATCGCCAACATCGACACCGGCGTGCAGTACGACCACCCCGCGCTCGTCAACTCCTACCGGGGCAACCTCGGCGACGGCAGCTTCGACCACGCCTACAACTGGTTCGACCCGACGGGCGTCTGCGCCGACTCGGAGCCCTGCGACAACAACGACCACGGCACGCACACGATGGGCACGATGGTCGGTGACGACGGGGCCGACAACCAGATCGGCGTCGCACCGGGTGCCCGCTGGATAGCGGCGAAGGGCTGCGAGGCCAGGACCTGCTCGGACGCCGCGCTGCTCGCCTCCGGCCAGTGGATCCTGGCCCCGACCGACGCCAACGGCGAGAACCCCCGCCCGGAGCTGCGCCCCGACATCGTCAACAACTCGTGGGGCGGCGGCGGCAACAACCCCTGGTACCAGCAGACCGTCGACGCGTGGCGGGCCGCCGGGATCCTCCCGGTCTTCTCCAACGGCAACAGCGGCCCGAACTGCGGCACCGCCGGTTCCCCCGGGGACTACGAGAGTTCGTACGCCGTCGGGGCGTACGGCTCGAACGGCGCCATCGCCGGCTTCTCCAGCCGTGGCTCCGGCACCGAGCTGATCAAGCCGAACATCGCCGCGCCGGGGGTGGCCGTGCGCTCCAGCGTCGCTGGCGGCGGATACGCCGCGTTCAGCGGCACCTCGATGGCAGCCCCGCACGTCGCCGCCACAGCCGCTCTGATCTGGTCGGTCGCCCCCAGCCTCCGCGGGGACCTGCCGGCGACCGAGGCGCTGCTGGACCGTACCGCCCGCGATGTCGATGACACCACCTGCGGCGGGACCGCGGCCGACAACAACGTCTTCGGCGAAGGCCGACTCGACGCGTACGTGGCGGTAAGCGAGGCCCCCCGCGGCCCGGTCGGGCGGGTCACCGGCACCGTGACCGCAGCCGAGGACGGCGAGCCGATCGCCGGGGTGACCATCGACGACGGCACCCGCGACACCACCACCGGCGCCGACGGCCGGTACTCGCTGACCGTTCCGGCCGGTGCGACCACGGTGACGGCCACCCGGTACGGCTACGAGTCGCAGTCGGACACGTTCACCGTGGCCGAGGGCGGGGCGGTGACCCGGGACTTCGCGCTCGTCGCGAGCCCCATGGTCACGGTGAGCGGTCAGGTTACCGACGGCTCCGGACACGGCTGGCCGCTCTATGCGAAGATCGACATTGCCGGCAAGCCGGGTGACCCGGTCTTCACCGACCCGGTAACGGGAGAGTGGTCGGCCACTGTCGCCGGCGACAACACCTACTCGATCACCGCCACCCCGCAGTACCCGGACTATCGGACGGCGACCCGGGAGGTACCGGTCGGCAGCGACGCCACCACCGTCGACATGGCTGTGCGGATCGCGGAATCCTGCACGGCGGCCGGCTACACCGGCAGCTACGGCGACCCGCTCCTGACGGAGGACTTCGCCGACAGCACCACGCCGGAAGGCTGGTCGGTGGTCAACCGCACCGACGAGGGCGGTTGGACCTTCGAGGACCTCGGCGAACGGGGCAACCTGACCGGCGGCAGCGGCGGCTTCGCGATCATCGACAGCGACGAGCTCGGCCTCGGCAACAGTCAGGACACCGACCTGGTGAGCCCGACGGTGGATCTCTCCGGGACCCCCGCGCCGGTACTGCGGTTCAACACTGACTGGCGGGCCATCGGCATCACCGACAGCGCCGACATCGACGTCACCACCGACGGCGGCGAGACCTGGACCAACGTCTGGCACCAGACCAGCAGCCTGCGCGGACCGCGGGTCGAGGAGGTGCCGCTGACGCCGGCAGCCGGCGCGTCGGAGGTCCAGGTGCGGTTCCGCTTCGCCGGTTCCTTCGACTGGTGGTGGCAGGTCGACGATGTCGTCCTGGCCAACCGGAACTGCACCCCGGTGCCCGGTGGCCTGGTGGTCGGCACGACCAGCGACCAGAACACCGACGCAGCCCTCAACGGCGTCACGGTGACCAGCGTGGATCAGCCCGAAGACAACGCGGTCTCGGCCGGCACGCCGGACGACCCGGCGGAGTCGGACGGCTTCTACTGGCTCTTCTCCAGCCTCACCGGAACACACCCGTTCACCGCGGAGCGGGCACCGTACCCGGTGGCCACCCAGGACGTGACGGTCGTCGCCGACGAGGTACGACGGGCCGACTTCGCGCTCGCCGCCGGCAAGCTCACGGTCACCCCGACCGAGGTGGAGTCACACCAGCCGTACGGCAGCACCCGGAGCACCAAGGTGACGGTGAAGAACACCGGCACCGCCCCGGCCGAGGTCGAGGTGTTGGAGCGGTCCGGCGGGTTTGATCTGTTGGCGGCGCCGGGGGCCCCGCTGCGCGAGGTCACGGTGAAGGGCATCAGCACGGCCCGCACCGGGACCACGTACGGCGGAGCACCGGCCGAGGCCGACGGGTCGACGGACAACAGCTGGACCCGGGTCGCGGACCTCCCATCGGATGTCTTCGACAACTCCGCCGCCGTCCTGGACGGCAAGGTGTATTCGATCGGCGGCGGTAGCGCCACCGGCAACGAACGCGCGACCTGGGTCTACGACCCGGGCACCGATTCCTGGTCGGAGCTCCCGGCGCTCCCCACCTCCCGGGCGAAGCCGGGCGTCGCGGCGGTCGGCGGCAAGATCTACGTGACCGGTGGGTGGGGCAATGACGCCGACCCGGACTCCACGGTGAACGTCTTCGATCCGGCCAGCGAAACCTGGAGCACTCTGGACGGGGTCACCAACCCCGCGCCAACCGCTGCCCCCGGAACCGCCGTCGTCGATGGCAAGATCTACCTGGTGGGTGGCTGCGCCGACTCGAGCTGCACCGCGACCGACGACACGGTGGTCTTCGACCCGAGGGCCACGACCTTCACCACCGTTGCCCCCTACCCGCAGCAGGTCTCCTGGATGAGCTGCGGTGGCCTCGGCACCCAGGTGTACTGCGCCGGTGGCTCGGGCGCCGACACCGCCGCCCACAAGTACGACCCGGCGACGGACGCCTGGACTCCGATCGCGGACCTGCCGCTGGACCTGTGGGGTTCGTCGTACGCCGCGGCCGGCGGGATGCTCGTGCTGACCGGCGGGGTCACCGACGGCTCCACCGTGATCACGAACCGCACGGTGGCCTACGACCCGGCGGCCGGCACCTGGCAGGACCTGCCGAACGCCGAGTTCGCCCGGTACCGGGGGGCTGCCGCGTGTGGGGCCTACCGGATCGGCGGCTCACCCAGCTCGTTCATCGGATCGGCGGAGGTCGAACGGCTCAACGGCCTGGAGTTGTGCGTCCAGGAGGCGGAGCTGCCGTGGCTGAGCACCGCACCGGCCAGCTTCACCCTGGAGCCGGGCGAGTCCCGCAAGGTGCAGGTGACCCTCACGGCCACCGCCGAGGCCGGGGTTGAGCAGCCCGGTCGCTACAGCGGCGAGCTGGCCTTCGCAGCCGACGTGCCGTACCCGACCGCGCCGGTCAAGGTGGAGATGAACGTGTCTCCGCCGAAGAGCTGGGGCAAGCTCCAGGGCACGGTCACCGGGGTTACCTGCGGCGGGGAGACGGTCGGCGTACCGGCCACCGACACCGGGCTGGCGCGACCCGGCCAACGACCGGCGTCCCACCCCTTCCCGGGGTGGGACGCCCTCGCGCTCGGCCCAGGACTGCCGCTCCTCCCCCTGCCACCTTTCTAATCGCCGAAACACCCTTAAGAACCGGCTCCACCCGAAACCAATAACCCCTTCCCAGCACATAGATTCGCCAGGCTGTAGCTGCAGTCCTGAGGGTCGATCGAGAGCAACTTGACGCTCTCGGATGTCACGATGCGCAACCACTGAGAGGGGCGCGACCGAGCACATGGCACCCTGAACGAACGCCGGCTAACGCCCGATCAGATTCAGTCTGCACGGAGGATGGCGGAGGATCACCCGCCGCGTGAAGGATTGCAGGACTGCCCAATCGGCCGGCTCACTGCCTACCGGGCAGCGCCAAGAGATCGGGGCGACGAGCGGGAGAGGGTCCAGTCGGGCGACCGCACGTATTGCCGGCCCCCCTGGGTCGCGGACCCGAGGACTATAACCGCCTGCTCTCCGAAAACACCGCGTGCGGGCAGAGCAGGCAGGTCATCGCACCGCAAGACCGCCCCACCGCTTTAGCCTCGGTCTTTCATTTGAGTGGCGATCGGATAGCCGCTGATCGATGGATCCGGTTTGTGTGGTGGTAAGTGTTTTGTTGGCATGGTGAGGGCCCGGCGCGGGGCCGGGTTCCTCCGTGCTGCTGGCCGGGATGAGACTCGCTGGGTCAACCGGTGGGCCGGGGTAGTGCGGTGAGCTTGGTGAATGCGCTGGTGAGCGCATCGGCCCAGGGGCAGCTGGCGGCGATAGCGACCCGGGTCCGGCGGGCAGTGCGGGTGATCCGGGCAGCGACGTGCAGTAGCCGGTAGCGCAGCTTCTTCGGCTCGGCGGTGGCCAGCTCGCCGTTCAAGAGCAGGATCTGCGTCCAGGCGAGCAGGTCAATGCCGGTCAGGGCGAGCTGGAGCCAGGCCTGGTTGATCGCGAAGACGCGGGACGGGAACCGGCCGAAGCCGGTGTTCTTGCCGCAGCGGATGCGGTCCTCGACGCGGGCGTGGGCTCGATGCCGGGCCTGCAGGAACTGCACGGATCCGCTGCCGGCCGGAGTGTCGGTGGCGACGATTTGGTGCCGCCAACCTTCGAGGGTGTCGAACAGTGACAGCTGGGCGCCAGGGTGCGGGCGTTCCCGGCGGACCAGGAACCGGGTGCCCTCAGGCCAGCCAGCCGCGTCGAACAGACCGGTGATCTCGCAGACCTCGGCATGTTCACACAGGTCACCGTCGGTGTCGACGGCCGGAACCCAACCGGTTGCAGCCCGGATCGCCGCCCGCACGGGTTCGGTGATCGCGGCGCCGACACTAAATCGGATGTCCAGATGCTGCTCACGTAGGGCCTGGATGTGGGCCAGGAAGCCGTGGCTGGAACCAGCCGAATCCGAGCGCAGCAGGATCGGGGTGCCGTGCCGGACCGCGTCGGGGATCTGGGTGAGGGCCTGGTCGAGCACGCTGATGTGGTCGGCGGTGGTGTCGGACCCGGCCCGGCCTTCGCGCAGCAGCCCGGCCAAGGCCTCGCCGGTGTTGTCCAAGAAGCACAGCAGCGGGTGGAAGCCGAAGGTCTTCTTCCGGGTACGGGTCGCTGATTCCTTCTCGGAATGGCAGATCACGATGGTCGCGTCGATGTCCAGGACCAAGCCATCGACCGGGCGGCCGGCCACCGTCGGCCGCGGCAGGTCGCCGCGGACCTCGGCGTGCTGGGCCCAGGCGACCTCACGGGCGTGTGCCCGGGCGGACCGCAGCTCAGCCAGCGCAGATTCGGTCGAGCTGCGACAACAGCCTCCACGCCGTCGGATCGGAAGCGACCGGACCGAACAGCGCGGCCTCGTTGCGTAGCACGGCAAGGTCGGCGATGGCCTCACCGCCGTCGGCCAGCATCACCGCCACATCCACGGCGATCCGGCCCGGATCATGCCCGCTCTGCCGCTGCCGCAACCCCGCCAACGCCTGACTGAACGCGCTGGCCAAACCGGTCGCGTCGGCAAGGTCGGCCAGTAGCCGGGCACCGGCGTGACTGACCACGCCGCGGCCACCACCGGTCACCATGATCTTTGGACGCGTTGCGGTACTCTGCACCCTGCAAGTGCCTTCCATGACAGGAACATGGGACTCTCGACAAGCCCTATCTTCCCTGATCAGAAGGCACTTCTTTCGTTCCGGTCCACCCCCTGGACAACCCTTAACGAAGGGCCGAGGTTAGTTTTGGATGCGTACTCGCCACTTGACGGCAACTCAGTCGCGCAACGACAGACTTGTACGCACCACAGTCACTCTGGGCGTTGTTGATCTCCTCCAGGCTCCCCTTGCGAATCAGCCCGGATAGTCGGGTGGGAGCTCTACCTTCGGCCTCCGAACTGCCATACAAACGAGTTCCCCGGATTCCGAGATCGCGAATTTGGTGTCACCCGAACCCACAAACCAAGACGCCTGCGAGGCACCAAATTGCAGGAAGACGTTGTCGCCCTGAGTCGACCACGCAAGGTGCTGAGGAATAGACACATCACGCTTGGCCGGCTCCACATAGTCCGGAGTAACGCGCCATTCCCACATCTCTCGGTCAAGGACCACGGTCCCAAGATTCTTCGAATCTTCGGGCATTGAGAAACGTGGCGCGAATTCTGGCGGAGCCTCAATTACAACAAACTCCACGAGGGCTCCCGAACGTTCGTCTACCCTCATTTCCATGTACCCACCATTGATCCCTTGAATGTAAAGATTCAAGAGCCCCGAACGCTCTTCGAGCTGCCAGTTCACCGTTAGCGGAATCCAGGGGTCCGCCTGAATTTGTGCCGCCGCGCACGGCGAGTGGCCAACAACCCTAATCATTCGTCATCCCACCATTCGCGCGTGAATAAGAGCCGGCAACATGCCTGCCTGACGAGGGGCGCCGAACTTCAGTTCCCATCCTCCGACGTTTAGGAGCTTGTCATAGGTGAGGCCGCCGCGGCCAGCTTCACCCACAGCCGCCTGAAGGCTACCAAGGTTTTGCTGGGTGCCCAGGCCAACCATTTCTGGGCTCGCACCTCTGCTGGCCATGTTCTGAGCGTATTCGGCGATGTGCTTGCTTGCATTTCCGTGCACCCAAACCTTGACATCACCGGCAGCCAACTCGAAGGAACTTGGCATTCCACCGGTGCCCGGAATCTCTGGCTGGGTGCCCTTGATGTCATCCCATACGGACCCACCGCAGTTGTGTACCAACACCGGCACGTTGCCGGCGACTACATAGTACGTGTGGAGGCCGTCTACGGTGAGGTTGTAGACCTGCTGGTGCTCAGTCCACTTGCGGACTGCCACCACTGTGGCCGACCGGTGGTCCGCGGTCTCAAACTCATACCCGGGTTCGAGGTCCTTCGCGTCGACCCAACGACCGTCGCCATGCTCCCAGAAGGGGTGACCGCCGGTGGCGGTGAGCTTCGCGGTTTGGTCGCCCGCATCACCGTCGGTGTCGACAGTGATCTCGACGAGGTCCTTACTACCGGCACCTACGATCAACGCGGTGACGACACGCGCCTCGGTTCGGCCGGTGGTGGGGTCGGTGGCGAGTACCCGGTCACCGATACGGACCTCACTGATCGCTTTACGACTACCGTCGGCCAGCAAGACTCTGGTGGACGAAGTGAAGCTGTTGCTCCGGCAGCCCCCGTTAAACAGGCGTCCGGCGAAACCACGGACCTTCGACGCACCAGCGGTGATCGCTCTGCCGCCAGCACCCAGGACATTTCCGACGGCACTGCCGGCCGCCCGTAGGCCGCCGCCGACGGCCCGGGCTCCGGCGCCGATCGCTCGGCCGGCGAGGGGGCCGAGGGCACCGCCGACCGCGCCGAACGCAGTGCCCATCGCCACCTCGCCGAGCAGGTCGATGCCGCGCTTTCCGTTCATGCCGCCGGTGATGGCCGAGCCGACCGCACCCGCGAGGGCACCACACGCCACCGCGCCGACGCCGGTCCAACCAATCGCAAAACCGCAGCCAACACCGACTCCGACGCCGGCCGCGATGCCGGCGATCTCGGCGGCATGGTCCTCGACGAACTGGGTTGACTTGTCCCATACTTCGCTTACGCCCTCGACCAGCGGCGCCACTTTCTCCGCGGCCGCGTTCAAGAGCTTCTCTCGGAACTTCTCCGGGTCCTTGATGGCCTGGGCGGTGACCGAGACGACACTGGCCGCGACTTTGATGCCGGCAGAAATTCGTTCCGCTGTTGCGATCAGAGGTTTGGTCAGCGCTTGAACAACCGGCAGTTTGGTGAATTTGACCAGATTTTCCTGCACTGCCTTGGCCGCACGCGTAGCCTTGACCTTGACTTCATGTGCGGCCGCCCGGGCCTGTTCCTTCGCCCAGTCGCCGAGCTTGCCGTCCTTGTAGGCTTTGTAGCCTTCTCTCGCCTTGTTCTTAATCGAGTTCGTAACCGAGCGCGCCTTTTTCTTAACCGCATTGACCTTAGCGCCAACCCAGGTCTTCGCCGCGGTAAGGGCTGATTTCACACGGTTGTACTGCTTAGTAACCCAGGTGCGTGTTTTCTCCCAAAGCCTGACCCCCCAGCTCTTTGCAGAACTCCACAGGCCGGACCCCCAGCTCTTTACAGAATTCCACGTCCGGCCCACAGCCTTCTTGGCGGACTTCCACTTGTTGGATACCCAGCTGCTTGCTTTCTTGACAAAGCTGGGCCAGTGGCCGTCGGGGTCGTAGAAGTCGAGTGGGGCGCCAGCCCCGTAGCCGTACCGGTTGGCCAGAATCGAATCCCCAGCGGCATAGGTGACGCTGTCCCGCGAGGTGAATGAACCGGTACCGGGGTCGTACCAGCGGGCGCCCATGTCGACCTGGCCGGTGTCTGGATCGGTCCAGTCACCCTGGAAGCCCAGGTTGCCGGTGTCGCCGACGCTGTCGATCTTTTGACCGAACGGGTCGTAGGCAGTCGAGTCGTTGAGTGCGGCGAGCTCGGTGTTGGCCGGGTCGAAGGCGGCCACGACATCGCCGTGCATGTCGGTCAGGGACAGCCGTTCGTTGTTGCCCTGGCCGGTGGCGAGCAACTCCCCGCCCGGTCCGCGGGCGAAGTACTCCACCCCGTCGTGGACCACCTCATCCCCGAAGCCGGCGTAGGTGAAGGTCGTCCCGCTACGGGAAATCACCCGGTCCAGGCCGTCGTAGGTGTAGGTCTGCTCGTTGGCCTCGGTGAGCCGGTCGAACGCGTCGAACGAGTACTGCTCGGACAGGCCAGAGCTGGTCCGGGTACTCAAGGTGCCGCGGGCGGTGTACGCGTAGGTGTAGTCGCCGTCGGACAGCAGGCGGTTTCGCTCGTCGAACGTCGCGGTCTTCGACCCGGCGCTGATCCGGTTACCGCTGTCGTCCCACTCGTACCCGACCGTGCCCTCCGGGCTGGTCCACGAGGTGAGCCGGCCCGCCTTGTCGTACGTGTAGGTGTTGTCGCCCGCGCCCGCGGTGCCCGTGGTCTTCTTCTCGGTCACGTGACCGTTCAGGTCGAAGCCGTAGGTGGCCGAGGCGACGGTGGAGCCGGCGCTGTTCCGCAACGTGTCGCTGGCGACCCGACCGATCTCGTCGTACCCGAAGGTGCGAATCCGGCCGCCACCGTAGTCGACCGTCTCCACCTCGCCGGCGGCGTCGTAGCTCAGCTGCTGTGCCTGGCCGGTGATCGAATCGGTGATCGTGTCGAGCCGGCCCTTGACGTAGTCGAAGGTGGACGATCCCGTCAAGTCAGTCCGGGTCGTCATCCGACCGTCGTCGTCGTAGGTGAAGCTGGCGGTGCCGGACGGGCCGGCGGTGGAGAGCAGCGCCCCCTGGTCGTTGTAGGTGTAGGTATTGGCGCCGTCCGGGGCGCTCACGCTGGTGGGCCGTCCCACCAGGTCGTAGCTGAGTTCCCGTGCGGTGGTCGCGGTGTCGCCGCCTGAGCCGGTCTCGGCGGTGAGCCGGCCGCCGGCGTCGTAGGTCCGCTGCCGGCTGACGTCGCCCGGTGCGCTCAACCGGACCGCCTGACCTTCGGCGTCGTAGCCGATCGTCCAGGTGCGGTCGGCCACCGCCGGGTGGGCGGTTGTCGCCGGTTCGATCGTCGACTCCGGCAGGCCGAGCGTGTTGTACGTGTAGATGGTCGAGTTACCCCGGCCATCGGTGTAGCGGGTCCGGTTGCCGGCGACGTCGTAGCCGAAGGTGGTGGTGATCGACTTATCGTCGGTCACCGGCTCGATCTGCGTGCGTAGCCGGCTCAACGCGTCGTACTCGTACCGGGTGACCGTGCCGTACGGATCCGTTGACGAGGTCATGTTGCTTGCCTCGTCGTATTCGTACGTCTGGCGACGAAGCAGGGTCCCGTCCGCGTCCAGGCTGGCATCGCTGGCGCGGTCGCCAAACCGGTCGTACTCGATGCTGACGGTGCGGCCCAGTCCGTCGGCGGCACGGATTTGCCGGCTCGCGTAGTCGTAGCCGAAGACCATCGACTCGCCAGTGGGCGCGGTGGTCCGGATCATGTCACCCACGCTGTCGTAGGCGTTGACCGTCGTCGCACCCGACGGCGACACGACCGAGGTCAGATTGCCGTAGTCGTCGTAGGCCATCGTGGTGACGAGGTTCCGGGGCGTCGGGTGCCGTTCCACGCGGGTCTGCGTGATCTGGCGGTCCAGATCGTCGTAGGTAGATTCGATCCGCGCGCCGGTCGGGTCGGTGACCGACAGCACTTCCCCGACCCGGGTGTACGTGTAGTGGGTCACGGCCCGGTCATCGTTGGTCGATGCCGGATCGTCCAGGGTGACAAGACGGTTGAGCTGGTCGTAGGTGAACCTGGTGGTGCCACTCGGGCGGATTGCCTCGACAACGTTGCCGAGCCCGTCGTAGCTCTGTCGGGTTTCCGGGATGATCTGCTCGGAGACTCCCGGCGGCAGGTAGGCCGGGGCTAGGGTGCGCACCGGACGGCCGAGTTTGTCGTACTCGACGTGGGAGATCTGTCCGCGTGGGTCACGCGTGGCGACCTGCTCGCCGAAGGTGTTGTAGCTGAACGCGACCTCGGCGCTGGTCGGGACGGGCTCGCTGCCATTGCTCTCCGCCGCCGCCGCTGGACCGGTCGACCTGACCTGCCGGCCGAGTTCGTCGTATTCGTAGGTGGTGGTGAAGGCGGCCTTGTCGGCACCGCTCACGTTGCCCCGGGGGTCGGTGGCGCTCAGCCGCAAGCCCCGCTGGTCATACGTGTAGCTGGTCGTCCGGGTCTCGCTCCCTGCCGTCACCTTCTCGGTCAGCAGGTTGCCGTCATCGTCGTAGGTGTAGTCAACGGTTTCCGTGACAACTGGCACGACCCACGGCACATTGGAGGCCTTGCCACTGCGGGTCGTCCGCGTCACGTTGCCGTTGAAGTCGTACGCCATGGTGTTGGTCCGGGTCAGCCCGGTCGGATCCAGGACACTGGTGAGGAGTTTGCCCGCCCGGTCATACGTGAACTCGCTCGTCCGGGTGCCGTTAGCTTCCTTCTTGAGGGTGAGGTTGCCGGCCGCGTCGTACTGGCGTTCCTCGACTACATAGTCACGGGTGGTTCCGTCCTGGTCCCGGAAGTCCTTCATCGTGATGGCTTGCAGGCGGTCGTCCCGGTAGTACGTGTACTCCAGGCGACGACCCATCGCATCGGTGTCGCTGGCGAGTCGGCCCGCGTGGTCATACGAGTAGGCGTGCAACACCAGATAGTCGCCGGTGTCCGGGGCCGGGGTGCCATCCGGGTCGCTACGCCAGTCGCGCAGTCGCACCTCGGCGACCTTGTTCTGAGCCGTGTACGCCCAGTCGTACCGGTTGTCGTTGGCATCCACCATGGACGTTCGGTTGCCGAACCGGTCGTACTCGTGGCTTTCCTCGTTGCCTTCGGCGTCGATCATCCGCACTGGGCGGTTGTACTCGTCGTACTCGGTGGTGACGATCCGCTCCGGGTCATCGCCGAGCAGGTCGGCGACGGTTACCTCGGTGACGTTGCCATCCGCGTCGTACTCGTTGGTGGTGCGCGCCTGATGCTTCGCACCGGAGATCGCCTCGGTGGTTACCGGGCCGGTGACGGTCTTGACCCGGGAGTGTTCGTCGTAGGTGAAGGTGGTGGTGACACCCTCGGGGTAGGAGTCCGAGACGATCTTCTCGGTGAGCTGCCGCCCGATCGTGTCATAGGTGTACTCGCTGACCAGACCACCTGGCTCGGTCACCCGGGCGAGGTCGCCGTTGCTGTAGTAGAGGAAGCGGGTGACCTTGCCGCGGGCATCGGTGCTGGTCTTGATCAGACCTGCCGGTGGATTCCCGCCGCCGAAGGCGACTTCGGCACCGAAGGTGTACGTGTGCCTGACGGTGCTGCCGTCCGGGTTGGTTTGGCGGGTCAGCTGGCCGTCTATCGCGTATTCGAAGGTGGTGCGGTACCGGTTGTCGGTGGGGCTGCTCGACCGGCTGTCCCGCGACTCGACGACCAGGTCCACCCGTGGGTCCAGCCGATCGGTGATGGTGGCGGAGTAGGTGAAGTAGCTGGTATGACACTCGGAGGTGGTACGGCAGTTCTTACGGGTCGCCAGGCGACCCTTGCTGTCGTAGGTCATCTCCACCGAGTCACCGTTTTCGTTGGTGACCTTGGTCTGGTGGCCCTTTTCGTCGTATGAGTAGCTGCGGATCGCCATACCGTCGAGCGGATGCTCGACGAAGACCGGCCCACCGGAGTCGCCCGGAATGATTGTGCAGAAGGCTGGATCGACGGGGTCCGGTTTCGTGCACGTCTCGCCGGGCGGAGGACTCGGCGAAGGGGTTGGCTCCCCCGGCCGGTCCTCCGGCCGGGTTTCCAGGCCGAGCGGGGTGCCGGAGCGCAGCAGCTGCCCGGTCAGCGCGTCGTACTCGTAGAGATGCGGACGGTTGGCCGGGTCCAGGAGCTGGACACTCCGACGGAGATCGTTGTCCCCGCCGTAGATAGCCGGCTGACCGATCTTCCAGGTACCACCGTTCTCGTCGGTGTATTCCTTGACCCGGTCGGTGGCGGTGTCGTAGACAACCTCGCTGGCGACCTTGCCGCTGGGTAGCGTGATCTTGGTGAGTTGCTGCGCGGCGGGCTTCGCGTAGTCGAAGTGCGCGGCAGCGGCCTCCGGGCCGAGCGGATGTGAGTAGACGGCAACCTCGTCGATCGTGCCGGCGAAGTGCCGCTTGGCGGTAAACCCCCAGCCCGGCCAGGAGGCGGGCGTCGTAGCCGACGCAGCACCGACCTGGTTGAACGTCAACAGCGAGTGTTTGATGGGCTGCCCGGTCCGCTCGCCGACCTCAACGCCGTCCAGATACATGGTCTGGGTGGCGCCCATGGCGGAGAGCACGACGTGGTGCCACTCGCCGTCATTGACCGCGACGGAGGAGGTGATCGGGGCGATGGTGCCTCCGCCGAGCTGACCACGCAGGCGGCCGTCGGTGCCCGTGTAGAGGATCGGCACCCCGCTGGTGGCAGCGGAGTCGAGGGTCTTGTCCTGGTAGCCGATCAGCGGGCCACCGGTCTGGGTCTTGCCGACCTTGAACCAGAGCTCGATAGCGGTGTCACGACTCTTTTTCACCAGGCCCTTTGGCATCTCCATATAGGAGGTGCTGCCGTTGAAGGAGACCGCGGTGTCACCGGCACCCTCGATCACACCGGGCTGGTCGAGGGTCACGTGGTGATAGGTGGCGGCGTCCTTGCCCAGGTTGATCGCGACGTCGCTGCCCGCCGCGGTGCCCTCACTCTCCCCGAGTCGGTAGTACGAGTCCGGGCGGGCGTCGAGCACGGCGGTTCGGTAGTGCGAGCCCTCCGCGTACTCGTAGCTGGTACAGGCGTCCGTCGGCGAGCACACCTTGGTGAGCAGATCGCCGCTGTAGGTGTAGGTCCAGGTCAGCGGGGTACCGTCAATCGCGTCGGTCTTGACGGCGGTGATGTGGTCGCCGGTCCAGGTGAAGTGAAGTGCCCGGCCGGCGGTGTTGGTGAAGCTGTTCGCGACCTGCGCCCGGGCCAACCTGCCGGAGATGACGTCGTACAACAGCTTGACCGACCGGGCCATCTTGTCGGTGATCTTGATTAGCTTGCCGGTCAGGGCGAACTCGTAGGTGGTGCCGGAGCGGTCGAGCAGTTTCCAGCCCGCGTCATCGAGGGTCAGCTGGGCCACCCGACCGGACGGCGCGACGTACGTCCCGTCGAAGTTCCGCCCGAACCGCACCTCCTGCCCGTCCGGGTAGCGGATCACCACGTTGCCGGAGCCGTCATCGTCCGGCGTCAGCTTCATGTCGTACCGACTGGACCAGCCGGCGCCAAAGACCGCGTCCGGCCGCGGATCGAGGCTGTTGTAGGTCCGGAGCAGGTTCAGCTCCGGACCAACGGTCACGGCCGTAACATCGATCGCCGAGGTACTGACGTTGCCGACCTGGGTGTCGAAGTCACGCCCGCGCTCGGCGTCCGGCGATCCGGCGATCCGGGAGAGCAGGTCCGGTTGGGGCACGGAGGTGAGCATCACCGAGTCGGGGGAGCGCACCTCGTTGGCGCCGTCCTTGACGTAGGCACGCCACAGGTAGGACTCGCCCCAGGACAGGCGACCGTCCGGGATCGCCCACGCTTGTTCGTCGAGGTAGCCGGAGTCCGTGCAGTTGGCTTCCCCGCCGTCGTCGGTGCGGTCACACACCTCGAACTTGAAGCTGAGAGTTGCCCCGGGCGGGGCGTCGGTGTCCACGGCCTGCGCCCACAACAGCGGGTTCAGGGTGGAGGCCTGGTACCCGTTCGGTGGGTACAGCTCCTGCACCACCGGTGGCACGTCGAAGACCTGGAGCACGATCCGGCCCGGCGGGACCTGGTGATCGGTGAAGACGGCGCCGCCGGTACGAACCATGGTGAAGTCGAGGAAGTACGTTGCCGGTTCCAGCCGCTTCACCAGGGCGTCGAGGGTGACCGTGGCACCGCGGGCGAGGGTCGCCGGCAGGCTCGCTGACCGCTGCTGGGTGACGGCCTCCCCCGTCTGGGCGTTGTAGGCCCGATAGGCGAGGTAGTAGTTCGCGGGCGTCCAGTCCTCGGAGCCCCGGTTGGTGACCGTCACCTGCACGTTGCCGTCCTGGTTTCGCAGGACGGGCGGCTCCGGGGTCGGGTTCGGGATCGCGTACTCGGCGTTGTAGGGCGAGTGGGTGATGTACAGCGTGGGCGCGTTGGCGGTACCGGTGCCGGCAAGCCGTTTCCAGGCCGAGGAGTCGGTGGTCGAGGCCCGCAGCGACAGACCGTTGTTGGCCTGCTCACCGTTCACCCACCGCTGCACCAGGTCCCGTCCGGCCGTACCAAGGTCGAACATCTCGTTGGCCGCCGGGCACGCCGACTGGGATTGCCCCAGGCCGATGTAGCCATGCGCGAACGAGCGGCTGGCGAGCGAGCTACCCACCGAGGGACCGGGGTACGAGTGGCCGGTGCCGGCGGTCCACGACTCGGTCACCGGGTGAACGGTGATCTTCCGCGGCTTGCAGGAGGCCGCGTCGTAGTTGACCACGGACAGGGCGGCCCCGTGGATAGTTTGATTACGTAGCTGGTCAACCAGCCCGGTGAACTTCACGTACGCCGCCGCGTTGGCGCCGCTGGCGCGGCCCACCAGCAACTCCTGGCTTCCGGAGGTGGAGCTGCTGCCGTGCACGTACATGCCGCTGTCCGCGCCCTCGCCGGTAACCGTCGGGTCGACCTCGACCGGGAAGCGCCGATCCGGATCGTTCAACCACGCCGAATCCAGCGTCACTCGCAGCGCGGGTCGGTCGTCGGCATCAATCAGTGCGTAACGCACGCCGGTCGAGGTGGCAGGACCGCGATCGCCCGCACCCGCATCCACCATGTACCCAGGCGGGATGACCGCCCGCCGCACGCCGGCGTTGTCGGTCAGTACGACCTGCCCGTCGACGAGCCGGGCGGTCAGGCCGCGTAGGTGAAGCGGGAAGAGGTACGAGGTCGAAGCGGCGGCGGAGTGCAGAACGAGGGTCTCCTTGACCCCGCCGGCACGCGGCTCCAGGCGTAGATCCAGCTCCGGCTGGACGCGGGGATAGGTAACCGCGTCGCCAGCTACCTCTCCGGCCTTACCAACGACGTCGGCGATGCTGTATCCGAACTCGACCCCCTCGTCGAAAGTCATCCGGACGAGATCGTCCGCGTCCGACCGCGGAGCCAGCCGGACCTGCGTCGCGTCCGCCGCGTTCTGCCAACCACCGTCACCGTTGGGTACCAGACTGCTGTCAATCGGTGCCCAGCCACCGGCGGAGGTCTGGTAGTTGATCGGCGCGGACGAAAATTCGACGGTCTGGGTGCCGTCGGCGTTGTGGTAGACCCGCTGGTTGGCATCGCGCTCGGCGGGCTGCTCGCGACTGGTCTTCCGGTCGAAGCCCTCCACCTCGCCGGCCGGCGGCTTCTCCACGCTGGCCTTGTTGACGACCGACTTCGGCTCCTGTGCCAGGCGATGCAGCGGGTAGCGACCGCGCTGCGTGGTCGGCAACTCCCGATTGACCCGGTTCTGGGCAGCCTGATCGTGATCGCTTCCGATCGCTGCCGAACCCCACTCCTGGGCGGGCGCCCCGGCCGCGGCCCTGCGCCCGGCCTCGTCTTCCTCGGCGGGCAGCGGCGACAGGCCACTCACCCCGCTGCCGCCCAGACCGAGAGCGAGTACGCCAACCATGGCGGCAGCGACGAGAGAACGCACCGCGCCGGTGCGCAGCAGCGGAGCACGCCTCGGCGGCTGCGCCGACCGCTCGAACGTACGTCGAAGACCGAAGGACATTGTCAACCCCTGGGCTGATGGATCAATTGACAAGCAGGAGAAAGTGCAGGGCAAATGCGCTAAGAAAACGGTCCAAACGACGCGCAAATCTGGACATTACTGACACAAAATGCCGGAATATGCCGGACTACACCTGCCGCAGCAGACCAAGCGCAAGCGTCAGGTCAACGTGAGGAAAAACCCGGCACGCAGGGACAGTAGGCACGCCAGCCGTGGTCGTCAAAGCCATCGAAGCATTGTCAACTTCCTATACTTCAACCCAGTCGTTCGACCGTCCATCATCACTCCCCGTTACTGTCCTGTCGCGACTCGCCGCCGTACGATCCCAGCAACCCACCCCACTGTCAAGGCGTCATCCCACCCACCAGACCAGCCAGGACCGACTTCTGACAAGACAGCGATGACTGGACATGATGCAGCTCCGATCACGTACCATCCAGCACATCCAGAGCGACAGGACTTACAAGACCGCCAGTCATAACAACCAATTTCATCCTGTTGTTAACGCTAGGACACACAAGCCAAGAATGACCAGATCCATACAACGCGAAAGGACTCGGAATGTTCCGACCCATATCTAGTCACACCCGGGAAACCGTCCCCAGGCGCGGCGCTCTCCGTTTAGGGTTGGCGATAGCGCTAATCGGCAGCGGCATCACCGTCACCTCTGGGGCACACCCCGCACAGGCTGCCGAAGATGCGTTCAGCTGCACCGGCGCAGCACAGTTCTTCAACTCCACCAGCGCTGGCACACTGACCCACCGGACTTATGCAACCCCAGGGCGTACCGGCGGGCAGTGGACCGCCGGCACCACCATCGGCCCGTCCGGCTGGAAACAGTTCGGACGCGTGCTGGGCGGTCCCGACGGACGGGTCTACGGAATCAAGTCGGAAGGGATGTTCCGCTACCGGTGGACCGGTTCCGAGTGGGAAAAAATCGACGGCCTGTACGGACGGCAGATCAGCTCCAGCCTCGGGTCTTACGCCGAATCGGCAAATCGCAACAAGATCACCATTGACGAGTCGGGTGACTTCTACACCATCGACAACACCGGAAGGCTTCGCTGGCACCGATACAGCGAATCGTCAAAGACGTGGACCGTCGATGGCCGAGTGATCGACACGGGGTGGGACCGGTACAATCTCTTGTTCGCCACCTCCCCGGGAGTCCTCTACGCCCGCGCCGCCGACGGTCGTCTCTACCGGTATCGGTTCGACCCGACAACGCAGCGTTGGATCAGCCGCGACCGCCTCGTCGGTTCACCCGGCTGGGCCGCTTACACCCGCCTCTTCTCCGCCGGCGGTGACACCGTCTACGGCGTCCAGGACGACGGCGACCTCTACCAGTACCGCTACCGGGAGGACCTGCTCAATTGGGAGCTCGTCTTCCACAAGGTCGGTGCTGGCTGGGGTTTCCCCGAGGTCTTCGCGACCACGAACACCTGCCACCAGGGCGCGATCAGCAGCCCCGTGCTCCCTTCGATACCGGTGCAGCCGAACATGCCGATCGCGGCGATGCAGGCCCCAGCCGCCTCGACAGCCCTCGGCACCCTGCAAATCGCCTACAACGACAGCATCGGCCAAATCCGATACGGCCGGGCTAACCCCGACGCCCTCGGCACGATCCAATGGTCAGCCCCCGCCAACATCGTGCACGCCGGCACACCAGTCCTCGTCGCGGACGCCGAAGACAACGTCAACGTCTTCAACCAAACCAGCACCAGCGACATCCAACAACTCACCCAGAAGGACCCAGCCTCCCCCGACTGGAAACCCTGGCTGGAACTCGGCGGCGCCATGAAATCCACCCCCGCCGCGATACAACTCTCCGACGAAAGCCTCGCCGTCTTCGCCTACGACACCAACGGCACCCTCTGGTCACGGCAACAAGACGGAACCACCGGCGACCTCCTACCCTGGACCTCCACCGGCGCCACCGGCCTAACCGGCACCCCAATCGCCCAAATCGGGCCTGACCGCACCGCCACCATCCTCGCCACCACCAGCACCGGCAAAGTCCAAACCGCCACCTGGAAAGCCGGAACCCTCACCACCGAATGGGCCGACCTCGGCGACACACAGTTCACCGGCCCGCTAACCACCACCCTCCTACCCGGATACCGCGTGATGGCCGCCGGCCGCGCCACCAACGGCACCGTCCAAACCCAACTACAGAACATCGACGGCACCTGGCCCGGCACCTGGACCACAATCGGTGACGACTCAATCACCCCCGACGGATCACCCAGTGCCATCCTCAGCCCCACCACCGGCCGCGTGTGGGTCTTCATCCGCGCCACTGACGGCAACATCTACCGCACCCGCCAAACCGCCGCAGGATCAACCACCTGGACAACCTGGGGACCCGTCACCTTCGGAGAAACCTACGCCGTCGACCCCACCGCATTCACCTGGCAAAACTCAAACGGCCACCACATCGGCTTCGTAACCCGCAACACCAACAGCTCCGTCCGCCTCTACGCCGCAGACGAAACAACCCTCACCAGAGCCACCAGGGCCACCAAGCCCACCACATTCACCCAACACCACATCCCCACACCACACGAGTAACAACTAGCCCCGCCGGTGGCTGACGAACTCGTGTGGCCACCGGCGGGCCCACTCCAGACGACGGGCCCCATCACGTCAGCCGGGTTCAAGGAGTCACGCGTCGAAGTAGCCCGACGATCATTGCCGCAGGTGTCGTTGAGCCCGGACGTCACCCGCGGCTCATGTGTGACAGAGGCCGCAGCTTCGAACCCCTCGATAAGACTCTCCACCAGCGGCGGCGCTCACTCGACCCCTAGGTGACCGGTCACACGACAACGGACGGGCGAATCCGGCCGCGAGCGTCTGGTAGCACTACGTAAACGCCCGGTTGGTCCGGCCATTCCGCCGACCGGAACCAGATCTCCGCCGCCTGCTCGGGTGGCCAGATGGTGGCCCAATCCCACCGTGCCCCCGCAAGTTTGGCGCTGGTGAGAACGGCACCGTAGAGGTTGGCCTCGCGGAGGTTGACGCCGGTGAGGTTGGCGCGATCGAGGTTGGCCTCACGAAGGTCGGCGCTGGTGAGGTCGACGCCGGTGAGATTGACTCCGCGAAGGTCAACGCCGGCAAGGTTGACGCCGGCAAGGTCAACACCGGCGAGATCGGCACCGATGAGGAGCGCGCCGGTGAGGTTGACGTCGGTGAGGTCCGCGCCACGGAGGTCAACACCGGCGAGGTTCGCGCCGGTGAGGTCGACATCGGTGAGGTCCGCGCCACGGAGGTCAACACCGGCGAGGTTCGCACCGGTGAGGTCGACGCCGGCGAAGTTGGCGCGGGCCAGGTTAACTCCGACGAGATCGACCTCGCGAAGATCCCTGTTGTTGAGCTCCGCACCAGCCACGTCGTTCATGCGGGAATCGCCAATGCGCGAGGCGTCCTGACGGAGATCGGCGTTGGGCAGGCTACCGCGTTGCGGGCTGGCGAAGGCTGGGGTACGTCGGCTCAACGCAGCAATGAGGTGTCTTAACCGGCCAGGTCGGGCTGCTCGTGGTGAGTGAAAGGCGGGGGTGGAACGACCGAGCGCGAGCACGAGTTGACGGCGAAAGGAGTCAGTCGACATCGGAAGAATCCGCATCTCCTGAGGCCAGCTTCTGGTCCGTTGCCAGCGGGGGTGGTACGGAACGGCTGAGGGGTAATGTCGAGTGGTGGTGCGATGTGTCCACTTCGATCGGTGCCAGGTCAACCTGGCGCAGAACTTTTTCGATCAGTAGCGGTGCGGTGATGCCGAGAAGCCCGGCGGCTAAGGGGCTGGCCAGGCGCCCGTCCGCGCCGATGAGGGCGGCCAGTCCCGCGCCGGCGGCGAGCCGAAGCACGACTGAGGCCAGGTAAGCGGGGAGCCCTGGCTCGTCGGGGCGTTTCCAGGGCAGGGTTTTCGCACGTCGCAACGCAGCGCCGAGTTCGAGTGCTTCCACGATGAAGCTACCTAGCAGCCCCCAGAGGGCCGACTCCATAGTGGAAAGGGGCTCGAACGGCATAGGCGCACAATAGCCGCCCCCTTCCTTCTGCCACCGGTTGGCCACCGGTGGACCGCCAGCCCGCCAGCAGCTACGGGAGAACGTCGAAGACGGCGAAATCTTAGAACCCGGACCGAGGTCGAATCAATATCAGAACTATGAAGGTGGTAAATAATCACACCGCCATGCGGTACACGATGTTCACGTGAACGTTCGATTGGTTGCCATCCACCCACAACAGGCCAGTGAGTCACCGTCGAAAGCGCAAAATCCGATATTTTACCTAAAACCCATCAAACCATCCAGTATGGGCACTCCCAGTGTTCAGCACCGCCCCATCCCGCCGGTGACACGAGTCAGTTGACGGCCAGGTCGCGCGGCTGACGACTCACGCCACCATCCGGTGCCGAACTGCCGTTCGTGCTCGCCGCCGCGTCGGTGACAGTGGCGGCGGAGGCTGGTCCTGGTCCCCACGTCGCTGCCCAACTCGTCGGGGCTATCGGGAGCGCTCGTCACGGTGCCCCGCCTGACCTCACGGTCGGGCGGGGCACCGTTGTTGTGGCAGGCGCCGGCGGGACGGCCCCGGTGGCTGCACCCTTGGCGGCCACCGGGGTCCCGTTTCGACTCAGCTGCACTGTGAAGTCTGCAAACCCCCCGGCAACGTTTCCAGGACTTCAACGCGGAAGTTAGCCCCAGCCTTCACCGTGTAGGTCCCGGTTCCCTGGAAGTCCAACCTTTTGGTGGAGGAGTTCAGCGAGAATCCCGTGGGAAGCTGGCCGCCACGGTCTTCCGCCCGAGACAGGGTGTCATAGATATTGAGCACCGGCGGAAGCGGACCGTTCAGACTCTTGGCCGTAAAGCCGCCAGTGAAATTGGCATTCAGCGCCAACTCGCCAGTGTAGGTGGATTGCGTCAGCGACGACACGACGTACCGGGTTGTTTGTGCGGGCACCAGCACACGCTGAGACGGCGCGGTGTGCGTCTCCTTGATCGACTCCGACTGGGTTTCCGAATCTTGGTACGACACCGTCACTGACTCTTCGAGGCCGAGACCGACCACTTTCGAAAGGGAGAAGCTGCCCGAAACCTTCGAGGTTGACGACACACCAGTAGTGACGGTCGTCGACACCGTGTTTGTGAAGGCCTTACTGAACGAGTGGCTCCACAGGGTCTGATCCGAACTTGTGGAGTTCGTCAAACTCGCGCACCCCAGGTAGAACGGGGCACTCGACACCACCTTCGCCGAACCCACCGGAACCGCATCCGATTCCGTAATCAGGATCGGGGTGGCGGTAACCTCAAAACCAAAAGGAGGGTAGGCGTGACTCGACATATCTTCGAGCAGCGTGGTGATGTCGGTGATCGTCGCTGCCTGTGCGGGCGAGGCGGTCATCAACACCGCCGCCGCGGTGCCGATCGACATCGCCACGAGCGCTCGCGTCCTCTTTAACCTCATACCATTCCTCTTCCGACTTGGCGGCTACCCGGTAGGCAACATCCAGATTGCTGGCCCGCGGCGTGCCTCATGACACGACTAGGCCACCCAATCACTTTCCCTTCCGCACACCCGGTCGATCCGACCGAGCGCCGGTGTTGACGTAGACGAATCATACACATGATTGCGTCCCAAGCAATCCTGGCGACACCAAGCGACTTACCGCACCGCCAGAAGCCAGCTCCGACCTCGGCTTTTAGTAAAAAATACAACTTGTCTGCTGCTTCACAGGTGCCTTATGTCACCTATTCCTAGTTACCGATTCGTTACCAGGGTTTATGTATTCGATAAACTAGTAGCCGGGACTCGGCCGGATGCGCCACCGCAACAGCGGGCAATGCGATGGTCACGCAATCCGTCAGCGCAGTGGGGCGTGTGCGGCGTCGACCCGCTCAGCCGGCGAAGGTGGCGGTGTTGACAGTGGAGCGGCGCTATCGCCCAAGGGGTGACCACCCCAGCTCCTCCCGACCGTGCGACGCCAGCCGCCGACACGCCCGGTCATGCACCGACTGACCACGTCCGCCGGCCGTTCGATGTCGAGCACCAGACGTCGTCCACCGGGGACGACACCGCGCATCCACCTTCGCTGGTCACGGGTCGGGCGATCGCCGTCGAGAGGACGTGCTCCAGCCCGAGTAGCCGTCGGACAATAGCCAGCCCGGATCGCCCTGCGACTCAGGGCTTACGGAGCCATGTCTTCGGATCGGTCACGAAGACGCCCTTGCCCTGGTGACGGTTGATCACCTCCAGCGCCTCCAGCCGGATGAACACCTGGCGGATCGTGGACGCGCCGACCTGATGCAGCTCGCAGAGCTGGGCGATCGACGGAAGCTTCTCCCCCGGCTTGAGCTTGCCGCTCTCGACGTCCGTCATGATTCGGTTAGAGATTCTCAGGTAATCCGGTACAGCAGGCATGGCGCTCCTCGCGTGGCTCGTTGACTCGACCACGCATCCCCGCACCCGACAAGCCGATGCTCACCGGAGCCTTGACTCCAGACCCCGATCCCCTACGGAGCTGGAGGCTGGTGACGGACAGGCGAGCGCCTCACCCCAAGGCCGGGAAGGCCGGTGACTCAGGGTTTACGGAGCCATGTCTTCGGATCGGTCACGAAGACGCCCTTGCCCTGGTGACGGTTGATCACCTCCAGCGCCTCCAGTCGCACGTTGACGAGCTGGATCGTGGACGGGCTTACGTGGTACCGCTCGCAAAGCTGAGCGATTGAGGGCAGCTTGTCCCCCGCTTTGTATCGGCCCGACCTGATGTCATCAATGATCTCATCGGAGATCCGGATGTAGTCCGGTGTCGCTGGCATGTCACTCCTCGCGTGGCACCTCCAATTCGATCACGAGAAAGACAAGGACGACAAGTTCAAGATGTTCCTTGCCTACCTTGGCTTCCTTGTATAAGTTGAGCGACAGGTCCTCCTCGCGTGGCAACGAGTAGGGCCGATCCCCCGGTCGGGGTGGGCTGGGCACGGCTCACCCCGGCCCGTCCGGTCCGGAGAGGTGGTTGACGTGCGTAACCCGTTCCGACGTTTCCGTCACTGGCGAGGACGTCCTGCCCCGAGCCACCCCGCTACTCGCACCGGCTCGCTGATCGGTGCGAACGTAGGCCGTTCCACCGGCGCCGACAGCGATGCGGACCGCCACCGGTCGTTCGTCGGCAACGCGGGCGGGCACCACCGGTCGGCGACGCGCTGGCCGTTGACCCCCGATCAGGTACGCCACCGGCAGTTCCCACAGGTCCGGCGGGGACTCGACGCCTCCGAGGTGGAACTCTTCCGCTATCGGGTCGCCGCGGACCTGTCCGCGCTGCAGACCGAGCTGAGGAGCACCCGGGACGAGAACATCCGGATCAAGCGGGCGCTGCGCGACTGGCAGTCCCGGACCACCCCGGGCGTACGGGCAGGACCGCGACCGGCCTCGACGAGAGACCGGGCTTCGTCGTCCATTTGACCCTGCGCGTCGACGACCTCGCCGGTGCACGCCTGCTCGCCCGCTCGTTGGCCCGCTCCCTGGGCTTCCTGCCCGAGCTGGCCCAACGTCGGCCGCGCCCGACGCGACCGGACAACTGCGGCCCGCAACCGGAGGTAGCGGGCCGCAGTCCGACAGCGCGTGGTGTCAGTCGACGACGACCGGGACGATCGCCTCGTTGACGCCCCGGCTGGCGGTGATGACGAGGTCGCCGTTGCCGTGCCGGGACAGCGCACGCAGTCGCCACGTGCCCGGCGCCGCGAAGAAGCGGAACTGCCCGGCCGGCGAGGTGACCACCTCTGCGGTGAACTCGTCGGTGGAGTCGAGCAGGCGGACGTACGCACCGGTCACCGGCTCACCCGCAGCATCACGGACAACACCGGTGATGACGGTCTCCTTCTCCAGGTCGAGGCTGGCCGGCAGCGGGGCGGCCTGATCCGGGGCGGCGCAACCGGCCGCGGTCGAAGCAGTCACGACGTTCACTCCTTCCCCGGCTCGTCGCCGAGCGCCACCGGCACACCGACCAGTGAGCCGTACTCGGTCCAGGAGCCGTCGTAGTTCTTCACGTTCTGGTGGCCGAGCAGCTCCTGGAGCACGAACCAGGTGTGCGAGGAGCGCTCACCGATCCGGCAGTAGGCGATGGTCTCCCGGCTGTCGTCCAGCCCGGCCGCGGCGTAGATCTCGCGTAGCTCCTGGTCGGACTTGAAGGTGCCGTCCTCATTGGCCGCCTTGGACCACGGCACGCTGATCGCGGTGGGCACGTGACCCGCGCGCTGCGCCTGCTCCTGCGGTAGGTGGGCGGGGGCGAGTAGGCGGCCCGCGTACTCGTCCGGGCTGCGCACGTCGACCAGGTTCTTCGTACCGATGGCGGCGACCACCTCGTCGCGGAACGCCCGGATGGTGTGGTCCGGCTCCTGCGCCACGTACCGCGTCGCCGGACGGGACACCACCTCGGTGGTCAGCGGGCGGGCGTCCAGCTCCCACTTCTTGCGACCGCCGTCGAGCAGCCGGACCTCACGGTGGCCGTAGAGCGCGAAGTACCAGTACGCGTACGCGGCGAACCAGTTGTTGTTGCCGCCATAGAGGACGACGGTGTCGTCGTTGGCGATGCCCCGCTCGGAGAGCAGCGCCGCGAACTGGTCCTTGTTCACAAAGTCCCGGCGGACCTGGTCCTGAAGGTCGGTCCTCCAGTCGAGCTTGATCGCGCCGGGCAGGTGGCCGGTGTCGTAGGCCGAGGTGTCCTCGTCAACCTCGACGAAGACGACACCCGGGGTTTCGAGGTTCTTCTCGGCCCAGTCGGCCGAGACGAGTGCGGTGTCACGACTCATCAGATCACTCCTGGTGAGGATGGATGGCGAGCCAGCGCGCGGGAAGTCAAGGTGTGTCAGTGGTCCACCACGCGCGGGACCCATGGCTCGGATCGGATCACGGGTTCGTGCGACGGCGCCGCTGGTTGGCGCAGGAGGGGGCACCAGTCAGGTGCGCAGACCCTGGGCGCTGGGAGGCCGCGTCAGGCGGCCGAGAACAGCCCCGCCGTCAACCGGACGGGGCAACACAGGCAGGTGGCCACACGGCACAGGTCGACCGCGCGCCGCTTGGTGAGGAACATCCCCATGGGCAGGGAGACTACCAGCGATGTTGCCGCCGGCCACGGCTCAACCACCATCCGGGACGGGTACTCGACTCAGCTGGCCGCGTGGATCGGCACCTCGGCCGCCTCCGCGGTGACCTGGAGCCCTTCGGGCAGTGGCCGGACCTCGCTGACGGTGAGGTCGAACGGGAGCACCGGCAGTGGCACGTCCACGGAGATGCCCTCGGCGAAGCTACTCAGGAGCGCCCGGACCAGCGACCCGTTCGGCACCCCCTCGGGGGTCAGGTCGGTGAACCGCAGCGACACCTGACCCTGGTCGACCGTGATGTCGGCGGTGCCGCTGACCGGCACCAGCTGCCCGAGGAGCTCCACCGGAGCGGTCACCACGAGTTGACCGTCCCGCTCCCCCAACTGCAGCCCCTCCCGGTCGAGCCGGGCGGCGATGCTGTCGTAGCTGATGGTGCCGGTGCCGGTGACGCTCCCGGCGATCACCCCGCCCCGTCCGGAGCGAAGGGTGTCCAGCGAGGCGGTCACGTCGTAGGCGTCGATGTCGAGGGTTGGCAGGGCCAGCACGTCGCCCTGGACTGATCCCCGGACCTCGTTGAGCCCGATGGAGATGCGCTCGTACCGGCCGTCGAGGACCTGGGTGACGAAGGGGAAGCCGCCGATCTCGACCTCGGGCGGCCCAGCCTGAACGCCTTCCTTGGCGAGTTCCTCGCGGACCTGGTCGGTCAGTGCGCGTTCGGCCACCCCCGCCGCCACCCGGTCGGCCACCACCAACAGCCCGACCAGGACCAGAAGCAGGACCAGGAGCACGACGAGGATCCGCCGCCCGCGCTGCCGCCGGGGGCGTTCGTCCTGGTACGGGCGCTCCTCGGTCGTCATAGCTCCTCCTGGCACCACTGTCGCTCCTGTCGCCGCCGTCACTCCGGTCACCGCTCGCTCTCCTGGCACGGCCGTCGTCCTCCCGGCACCGCCGTCGTCCCCCTGGCGCCGCCGTTGCTGCGGCGAGGTTACCCGGGCAATGGCGCTCCGACCGCTCAGAGAACCAGCTTGCACAGGACGTATGCGGCCGGCGCGGCGAGGGCGAGGCCGGTGAGCGGACCTTGGATGTGCTGGATCGCCCACCCGGGTGTCGGCTCGCCGGCCATTTCCCGACCCGCCTCCGCGAACCCGACGGCGAGGTCGGCCAGGACGGCGACGACCGCCGCGACCAGTCCCATGATCGCGGCCCGGGTCGGGGTGAACGGGGTGACGAGGTAGCTGCCCAGGAGCGCACTGACCATGGTGCCGATCATGGCGCCGCCGACCACACCCGCCGCGCCCCGCGGCACCTGGGGGGCCAACCGGGGCCAGGCGACGAACGCGTCGGTGATCCGGGCTACGGCGAGCGCGACTCCGGCCGCGGCCAGGCAGACGGTGATGACCTGGGTGCCCATCGGGATCCGGGTAAGCACGATCATGGTGGGGAAGGCGACAGCCCCGGCGACGATGAGCACGGTGCCGCGCACCGATTCGAGGACCTGCGCCCGGTCCACCCGCCGGACGAACTGCCCCACGACCGCAACAACCAGGCCGACCAGCAGGACCTGCACCAGCGGCATCAGCCGGGCCGGATCACTGCGGACGGCGACGGTGTCGGCGGCGATCGCGGCGACGGCACCCACCCCGGCCACCGTCATCAGCGCCGGTGGGCGAAACGCCATCGTCCAGGTCAGCACCGAGAGCGCCTGGACACCGAAGATGACGGCGGTGAAAGGTAGCCGGTGGCCGGGGCCGCTGGTCTGCGCCGCCAGCACCAGCCCCATCGCGAGCAGCGCCGCGAAGCCGGCGACGGCCAGCGCGAGTGTTCGGCGCACCTCGACCGGCGGGGCTTCCTCCACGTCCTGGTCATGGCCGTCGCCGGGGTCACCCGCGGGCCGACGGCCTGACTCCCCGTCCCGCCGGGCTCGGCGTGGGCCACCGCGGTCCGACCGCCCATCGTCGCCCCCGGCCCGCGGTGCGGGCGGACCGCTGGACGGCTGTTCGGGCCAGGGCTCACGGCTGGTCTCGGGCCTGCTGGAGGGAAGCACCCACCGATCGTGCCAGACCGCATGGCACTGCGGGCGGCATGGTTTCGGTGACGTTAAAACCTACCCCCCAGTCATGGGCGTAACAGACAAAACGGATTTGCGTTGCAGGTTGACGCAGGGCGATCGGTTAGGCTCAACCTGTTTACCCGCCCGTCAGTGACGCCGGGACCACGCAATACCCCAGCGCCCTCAGTGCGGAGCGTGCGCTGGTCACGCGCGGCCACCGCGCCGCCGGGACGGAGGTGATCGTGGAGATCCTGCTTCTGGTGACGGCACGCGCAGGTGAACCATCCGCTGTGCTGCCAGCGCTCGACTTACTACCCCACTCGGTCCGCACCGCCCCACGCGACGTACGCACGCTGGTCGCCGGCCCCAGCCCGGACGTGGTCGTGATCGACGCCCGCTCCGAGCTGAGCGAGGCCCGGGACACCTGCCGGATGCTGCACGCCACCGGGCTTAACGCACCCCTGCTCGCGGTCGTCACCGAAGCCGGGCTGATCGCACTCAACGCCGACTGGGGCGTTGACGATGTAATCCTCGCCTCAGCCGGCCCCGCTGAGGTCGAGGCCCGGTTACGCTTAGTAATCGGCCGATTGACGGACGCGACCGCGGGGGCCGACAGTTCGATCCGGGCCGGCGAGTTGACCATCGATCCGGACACCTACGCCGCGAAGCTGAAGGGCCGCCCCCTCGACCTGACATACAAGGAGTTCGAACTGCTCAAGTTCCTGGCGCAGCATCCGGGGCGGGTCTTCACCCGGGACCAGCTACTGCGCGAGGTGTGGGGCTACGACTACTTCGGCGGGACCCGCACCGTGGACGTGCACGTCCGACGGCTGCGCGCCAAGCTCGGCTCCGAATACGAGTCGATGATCGGCACCGTCCGCCAGGTCGGCTACAAGTTCGTTGTTCCGCCCGCCCGGGCGCTACCGGAGTCGGAGCCCACCCCGATCTCCGTCTGATCCGCTATTAATTATTTGCCCGATTATTACCCATAATCGGGACTATTCTCATGTTCTAGGACCGCTTACCGGTAAGTACGGGGGTACATACGGTGCAGACGAAAGGCGGCGATCCCACCCGGATGGGCGGGTTGAGGCAACTCAACCCCGCCACCCGCTCCCTCGCCATCGCGGCCGCTGTCGTGATCGCGCTGCTCGGCTCCGCGTTCGCGATCGGGCGCGGCATCGCGCCGACCGGGGACCCGATCACCAGCAACGCCACCACGCCACACTCACCCGACCAGCCCGCGCCGTCGGGGGCACCAACACCCGACGGCAGCACCACGACACCGCGGGAGCGCGACGGTGACAGCGCCCCAGACCCGACCCCGAGCAGCGACTATTACGACGAAGGAACCCGGCGCACCACCGAAACCTCGGCCGTGGCCCTGACCTTCGACGACGGACCAGACCCCCAGTACACCCCACAGGTCCTCAGGTCCCTGCGGACGTACGGGGTCACCGCCACCTTCTGCGTGACCGGCGAGAACGCCAGCGCCTACCCGGAGCTGGTCCAAGCGATCGTGGCCGACGGGCACACCCTGTGCAACCACACCTGGAACCACGACATCGCCCTCGGCTCCCGCTCGCCGGACGAGATCCGGGCAGACCTGACCCGGACCAGCAACGCGATCCACACCGCCGTCCCCGGGGCCCCCATCGCGTACTACCGCCAGCCCGGCGGCGCCTGGACCTACTCGGTCGTGTCCACCGCCGAGGAGCTGGGAATGACCCCGCTGCACTGGACGATCGACCCGCGGGACTGGGAGAGCCCCGGAGCCGATCCCATCACGACGACCGTGCTCGACGGCGTCGAACCCGGCTCGATCGTGCTGCTGCACGATGCGGGTGGGCCCCGGCAGGACACCGTGGACGCCCTCAACCAGATCCTGCCCGAGCTCACCGCCCGGTTCCTGGTAACCGCGCTGCCACCCGGCATCACCTGACCGGCGCCCGGGCTACCGTGACCGGATGAACAGCACCGAACCCGCCAGCGACCGGGTGTCCCGGACCGACCGGCTCAGCCCAACGGAGATCACCGATGTGTTGGCACTCGCCCGAGCCGCGGGGGATGCCGACGGCGCGGACCCCTTCGACGAGCACACCCTGCTCCGGCTCCGCGACCCGCACGCACCGACCTGCCACCTCACCGCCCGCACCGCTGACGGCACCCTGACCGGGTACGCGCACCTGGACACCACCGACCCCGCCGCCGGCACCGGGGTGGAATTGGCGGTCCACCCCGCGTACCGCCGTCGGGGAACCGGACGGGCCCTGGCCCGCGGCGTACGCGCGGCCGTCACCGGGCCACTCCGCGCCTGGGCGCACGGCGACCACCCCTCCGCCGCGGCGCTCGCCGTGGACCTGGACTACCGGCGCGCCCGGGTGCTCTGGCAGCTCCGCCGGCCCCTCACCGCCCCGATCCCACAGCCACCCCTACCCGATGGGGTGACGCTGCGCGCGTACCGACCCGGAGCCGACGACGACGCCTGGCTGGCACTCAACGCCAAGGCCTTCGCCGACCACCCGGAACAAGGCCGCTGGAGCACCGCCGACCTGCGGGCCCGCCGCGACGAGCCGTGGTTCGACGCGGCGGGTTTCCTCCTCGCCGTTGACCCGGCGGGACGGCTGCTCGGCTTCCACTGGACCAAGGTCCACGAACGGCCCGGCTCCGCCCGCATCGGGGAGGTGTACGTGGTGGGTGTTGACCCGACCGCCCACGGTGGTGGACTCGGCAAAGCACTCACCGCGGCTGGCCTGGTGTACCTCCGGGACCAGCGGGGCCTGGACCGGGTGATGCTCTACGTGGACGAGTCCAACACCGCGGCAGTGGCGCTCTACGAGCGACTTGGCTTCGCCCGCTGGTCGGCGCACGTCAACTACCAGTTGGGCTGATGCTCAGGTGGGGTGAAACGGTAGCCAAGCCCCCGCACCGTGATGATGAGCGGCTGCCGCTCCCCCTCCGCCTCCAGTCGCTTGCGAAGCCGCTTGATGTGCACCGTGAGGGTGTTCGAGCTCTCCCCGGTCGAACCGCCCCACACCGCCGACAGCAGCTGCTCCCGGCTGACCGTCCGGTCCGCGTGCGTCATGAAGAAGTACAGAAGCCGGAACTCCTTCAACGGCAGCGACATCGGCCGACCGTGGAGCGTCACCTCGTAGGTGGCCGGTTCCATCCGGAGACCGCCCAGCTCAATCGGGGGATCCAGGCTGCCGGCGGTCTCCGGCCGGATCCCCCGCAGGATCGGCACCACCTCGTCCATCCGGTACGGCCGTCGGACGCAGGCAGTGGCACCCGCCCGAAGCGCCCCGACGACCACTGACCCGTCGTCATCTCCCACCCCGACCAGGGTGGGGATGCCGGCCTGCCCGACCAACAGCCGGACCAACTCGGTGCTGGCCATGGTGGTGAGCCCAGCCGACACGACCGCCGCGTCCGGTTGCAGGGCGCCAGCGGCCAGCAGCGCCTCGGCGGCGTGCGGGAAGTATCGCCCATGCACCCGGAGAGTGGATAACTCCGTCACCAACTCTGGGCCGGCAACCTTGTCGTCATCCACCACAAACAGTAGAAAGCGCCCCTCCGCTCGGTAGCCACCCCTGGTGTTCTCGACGACGTTATTCATCGACACCGGCCGCGGGCTCAGCCGAAGCGGCCGGTGATGTAGTCTTCCGTGCGCTTGTCCGCTGGGTTGGTGAAGAGCTTGCCTGTCTGGCTGAACTCGACCAGCCGACCGTGCCGCTCCTGCCGCTCGTCCACCTCGGCGGTGAAGAAGGCGGTGTAGTGGCTGACCCGGGCCGCCTGCTGCATGTTGTGGGTGACGATGACGATCGTGTAGTCATTCGACAGCTCCGACATCAGGTCCTCGATCTTCGCCGTGGCGATCGGGTCGAGCGCCGAGCAGGGCTCGTCCATGAGGATGATCTCGGGCCGGACGGCGATCGTCCGGGCGATGCAGAGCCGCTGCTGCTGACCGCCGGAGAGGGCCAGACCACTGGTCTTGAGCTTGTCCTTGACCTCGTCCCAGAGGGCGGCGTCGCGCAGCGCCTTCTCCACCAGGTCATCCATGCTGGAGACCTTCATGCCAGTGACCCGCGGCCCGTAGGCCACATTGTCGTAGATCGACTTGGGGAACGGGTTCGGCTTCTGGAAGACCATGCCGATGCGGCGCCGGACCTCGATCGGGTCAACGTCCTTGGCGTACAGGTCCTGGCCGTGGTACGTCACCGCCCCGGAGACGCGAGCTCCGGGGATGAGGTCGTTCATCCGGTTCAACGACCGCAGGATGGTCGACTTGCCACACCCAGACGGGCCGATCATCGCCGTGATCTGCTTCTCCTGAATCGGCATCGACGTGTCGCGTACGGCCTCGTAGGCGCCGTAGAAGACGCTGACTCCGGAGAGCTCCATCACCGGGTCCGCCGCGTCGGGCTTGGCGGTTCCGGTCGATTGGGCGCCAACGCCGGCAATGCTGACGCTGGGCCGGTTGGTGGTGTCGGTGGGGTTCACGGTGCTCACCTCGGGATGGGGTGGGTGGGACGGTGGAGCCGGTGATCCGTCATCGGACTACTCACCAGCGCTTCTCGAACCGGTTACGAACGAAAATCGCGATCGAGTTCATCGCGAGCACAATCGCCAGCAGCAGGACGATGGCACCGGCAGCGAGCTCCGTGTACTCCGACTGCGAGCGGGTGATGAAGGTGTAGATCTGGATCGGCAGCGCGGTGTACCCGCTGTCCAGCCCATCCGGGTTGAAGGTGATGAAGGTGACCGCACCGAGGACGATCAGCGGGGCGGCCTCCCCGATCGCACGGGACAGAGCCAGGATCGACCCGGTGGCGATCCCCGGAACCGCCGACGGCAGCACCTGCCGGGACACGGTCTGCCACTTGGTCGCACCGAGGGCGTAGGAGGCATGCCGGATCGACTGCGGCACCGCCCGGATGGCCTCCCGGGTGGCGATGATGACCACCGGCAGGACCAGCAGCGACAACACGATCGCCGCGGTGATGACCGTGAACCCAAGGCCGAGCGCCCGGGCGATGATCCCCAGGCCGAGAATACCGAAAATGATCGATGGCACGCCGGCGAGGTTCTGGATGTTGAGTTCCAGCAGCCGGTTGTACCAGCGAGTGTTGTCCGCGTACTCCTCCAGGTAGATCGCGGACAGGACGCCGATCGGCAGGCAGATCAACGCGACCAGCGAGATGATCCAAAGCGTGCCGACCAGCGCGGACTGCACGCCTGCGCTGTCCAGCCGACTCGCCAGACCGGTGGGCATCTCGGTCCACAGCCGGGAGTCCAGCCGGTTCCAGCCCTTGACGAGCACCCAGGCCAGCAGGGCGGCGAGTACGCCGAAGGCGATCAGCAGGCAGGCCTGCATCGCCAGCCGGAACGCGACCTCACCCGGCCGGCTACGGCGCTGGGTCAGCGCATTACCCGACGCGGACGAATCCGGTCGGGTCTCGGTGGTGGTGGGGGTGCTCACTCGTAGACCTCCCGGAAACGACGGACCATCCGGATCGACACCGCGTTCAGCGCGAAGGTGATGAGGAACAGCAGCGCACCGACGGCGAAGACCGAGTCGTAGTCGAGCGACCCGACCGGAATGTCGCCCGAGGAGATGTTGGCGATGAAGGCGGTCATGGTCGCCGCCCCCTCCAGCGGATTGAGGACGATCCGGTCAGAGGTGAGGCCACCCGCGATCGTAACGATCATGGTTTCTCCCACCGCACGGGAGATCCCCAGGACAACCGCGGCGACGATGCCGGACATCGCCGCCGGCACCACCACCCGGGTGGACACCTGCATCTTCGTGGAGGCCAGCGCGTACGCGCCCTCGCGCAGGCTGCGCGGAACGGCGGCCATCGAGTCCTCGGAGATGCTGGCGATGGTCGGCACGATCATGATGCCCATCGCGATACCCGCGATGAGCAGGTTCTGGAAGGCCGGTCCGTCGTCGGTCGGCCACCACTTCTGCAGCAGCGGGTTGAGTGCGAAGAGCGCGACGAAGCCGTACACGACCGTCGGCACACCAGCGAGCAGTTCGATGATCGGCTTGAGTACCTTGCGGGTACGCGGGTTGGCGTACTCCGAGAGGTAGATCGCCGAGCCCAGGCCGAGCGGAACGGCGATGGTCAGCGCGACGCCGGTGACCGTCAGCGTGGCGGCGACGAGGGGCAGGACACCGTAGGCCTTCTGCGCGAAGGTCGGCGTCCAGCTCGTGCCGGTGATGAACTCAATGACGCTGACCTGTTGGAAGAACCCAATCGTCGGCTGCACCAGCGCGATGACGATCCCGATCGTGGTGGCGACCGAGACCAACGCGGCAGCGACGAGCAGGACCTTGACGGTGCTGTCAACGGGGCGACGCCGGCCCCGCCGCAGGGCGCTGCCTGCGGCGGAACCGGCGTTCGAGGTACTGGTGGACACGTCAGGCCGCAGCCTTCAGGGCGTCGAACTCAGCCTGGAGGGTGCTCTTCTGCTCCTCGGTGAGCGGGACGTACTTCGCCTCCAGGACGATGTCGTCGATCTCCTCGATGTAGAAGTTGACGAAGTCCGCGACCTGCTCCTTCTTGACACCGGCGTCGCTGACGTAGATGAACAGCGGCCGGGAGAGCGGCTGGTAGGTGTTCTCCTGCGCGGTCTTCAGACTCGGCGCGACGCAGCCGGAGCCACCGTCGACCTTGAGCGCCTTGAGCTTGTCCGCGTTCTCCTCGAAGTAGGTGAAGCCGAAGTAGCCCAGGCCGCCCTTGGTGCCGGCGACGCCCTGCACCACGACGTTGTCGTTCTCCGACGCGGTGTAGTCGGTGCGGCTGGCACCCTCCTCACCATTGATCTCGTCGGTGAAGTAGTCGAAGGTGCCGGAGTCGGTGCCCGGGCCGAAGAGCTTCAGCGGCTCGTCCGGGAAGCTGGGGTCGACCTGGTTCCAGTTGGCGACCGTGGAGTTCGGCTCCCAGATCGCCTTGAGCTGGTCAACCGTGAGGCAGTCGGCCCAGTCGTTGTCCTTACTGACGACCACCGTGAGGGCGTCGTTGGCGACGACCAGCTCCTTGTACTGGATCCCGGCCGCCTCGCAGGCCTCGATCTCCGACTCCTTGATCGGACGGGAGGCGTCAGAGATGTCGGTCTCCCCCTTGCAGAACCGCTCGAAGCCGCCGCCGGTGCCGGAGGTGCCGACGGAGACGTTGACGCCGCTCTGGACCTCGCGGTAGAAGGTGGCCGCGGCCTCGCTCAGCGGAGCGACGGTGCTGGAGCCGTTGACCTTGACCTCACCCGAAAGCTTTTCGCCACCATCGGCGCCCTCGTTGTTGCTGCTGCAGCCGGTAAGCGCGAGCGCGGCGAGCGCGGTGCCGGCGAGGACGCGCCGCGAAAGCACGTTGCGGTTCACCAGAAAGCCTCTCTATCGGGGTGTGCCAGCCCGTCCGGGCCGTACGAGAAGTCAAGGTAGAAGGCCCAGGTAGCCGCGCGACCGGCGCTAAGTGAACGAAAAGTGAACTCCACGACGAAAATCGTGGCCATGAACATCAGCTTTGTGACTTTCCGGCCACCAGCTCCCCAGATGTCCTGATCGCAGCCCCGACCTCCGGGTTCCGTCGCGCGCCCGCCCGGGTCTGCGCGGCCGGCGTTGACGCGACCGGTCTAGAGCCGAATCGTGCCGGTGACCAGGTAGACAACCTGACGCGCCACGTTGACCGCATGGTCGGCGTACCGCTCGTAGTAGCGGCCGACCAGGGCGAGGTCGATGGCGCTCTCCACCCCGTACTGCCAGCTGGCCAACAGGAGCGACAGCAGGCGCGACTGGGCGGTGTCGACCTCGTCGTCGTCGAGCCCGATCTGCATGGCGGTCAGCGGATCGCGGGTGGCGAGCACGGTCGAGGCCTTCTCCGCGAGCCGTGCCGCCGCTTCGGCCATCTCCGTCACCACGGCTGCCGCCGGCGGAGGGACAACCATGACCGGATACCGCATCTGCACGACTTTGGCAATGTGGACAGCGAGGTCGCCCATCCGCTCGAGGTCGGCCGCGATCCGGATGGCGCAGAGCACCAGGCGCAGGTCCGAGGCGACCGGCTGCTGCCGGGCGAGCAGCTCCGGAACGGCCGCCTCAATGTCCCAGCGAAGCTGATCGAGGACCGCGTCGTTCCGAACGACCTGCTCGGCTGCTTCCCGGTCCACGTCCAGCAGCGCGGTACCCGCACCCCGGATCGCCCCCACGGCCTCCCGGCTCATCACCACCAAGGCGCCAGTCAACCGATCAAGCTGCTCGTCGTAGCCGCTCCGGACCATCGCGCCTCCACCTGCTCGCCTCGCGGCTCCGCCGTCGTCCCGAGGGCGGGTACGCCTTGGCGAACCACGAGTCAGCCACATCGCATAGACAGCAACCTACCGGCTGCGGCCCGAATCAGCCGAATCCAGCACCGGCGCTGGGACGGAAGCCTGACCGGCCGGTCAGCGCAGCAGAAACCGGGGCCCGGCGCCGGAGTCCTCCAGCCGAGGCATCACCGGACTCGCCGAATCGCGGTTCGCCGCGGCGGCGATGACACCGGCCAGGTCCTGGCAGGCTGCCACCTGCCCGAGGGTGACCAGGGTGGGCGGAAGCATGGTCAGCTCCCCGGCGGCGCAGGCGTCGGCCGGGGAGATCCAGAGTGTGCGGTCCGCCTCACCGGAGACATCCCGAGTACGCTGCCCCACCGGTAGCCGGGCGACGAAGAAGTACGTGTCGAACCGACGCGGCTCGAACTCGGGTGTGATCCACCGGCTCCATGGCAGCAGCAGATCCGAGCGGAGGGTAAGGCCTCGCTGGGCAAGCAGGTCAGCGAAGCCCACCTCCCGCCGTTCCAGGGCTACCCGGGCCGCCTCCCAGTCACCGCCGGCCACATCACCGACGACCGTGTCGGCGTCGGGGCCGGCGAGCAGGACCCCGGCCTCCTCGAACACCTCCCGCGCGGCGGCGCAGACGACCGCCTGCGCCGCCGCCGGAGCCAACCCCAACCGGGTTCCCCACTGATCCGGGGTCGGCCCGGCCCAGTCAACATGGGCCGTCGAATCCGATGGGTCCACGCCGCCACCAGGGAAGGCGTACACACCGCCGAAGGCCATCGCCGCGACCCGACGGATCAGGTACGCCTCGAAGCCGTCCCGGCCGGCGGACGGCGGGGCAGCGGACGAGGGGGCGGCGGGCCGGAGTAGCAGTACGGTGGCCGCCACCCGGGGTACCGCCGGGACGCCCCCCTGCTCGCGGAACCGGCGGGCGTGCTCCACCAGCGCCGATGGGGCAGGGAAACCATCGCCGTCGCTAGTCATGGAGCGAGCCTAGATCCCGACCGGCGGAACGCCCAGTGCCCCTGCCCGCACCTCAGCTGAACAACGGACGAACCAGGAAGTACGTCAGGGCACCGATGCCGCCGGCCGCCGGGAAGGTGAGAATCCAGGCGCCCACGATGTTGCCGGCGACCCCCCAACGCACAGCGGAGAGCCGCTTGGTGGCGCCGACACCCATGATCGCCGAGGTGATCGTGTGGGTGGTGGAGATCGGCGCGCCCAGCACCAGCGCGTTGAAGTAGAGCACCGAGCTGGCCACGGTCTCGGCGGCGAAGCCCTCCGGCGGCCGCAGGTCGATGATCTTCCGGCCCAGGGTCCGGATGATCCGCCATCCACCGGCGTACGTGCCGGCGGCGAGCACCGCGGCGGAGGTCCAGAAGGCCCACTCCGGGATGTGCGTCGGACTGCCCTGGAAACCACCCACGAAGAGGGCGAGCACCACGATACCGATCGTCTTCGCCGCGTCCTGCATGCCGTGGCCGACCGACATGGCCGCGGCCGAGGCGCTCTGGGCCCAACGGAAGCCCCGGTTGAGCTTGCCCGGGTGCCCCCGCCGGAAGATCCACTGCACCGCGACCATCACGATGTAACCGAGCAGGAGACCGACCATCGGCGACAGGATCATCGGAATGATGACCTTCTGGCCGATGCCGCTCCACAGCACCGCGCCGGACGCCGCCACCGTGGAGCCGACCAAGCCCCCGATCAGGGCGTGCGACGAGGACGACGGCAGGCCGAAGTACCAGGTGATGAGGTTCCAGACGATGGCACCGACCACACCGGCGAAGACGATCGCCAGGCTGGCCGTGCCGGTGGGCAACTCCACCAGGCCGCTACCGACGGTCTTGGCGACCTCCGCACCGAAGTGGGCACCGATGAAGTTGCCGACCGCCGCCATGGCCAGGGCGACCCGGGGGGTCAGCGCTCGGGTGGAGATGCTGGTCGCGATCGCGTTGGCCGCGTCGTGGAATCCGTTCGTGTAGTCGAAGACCAACGCAACTGCGATCACCGCCAACACGGCGACGAGTTCAGGGGTCACGGATCAGGACTCCTTGACCGCGATTGTCTCGACTGTGTTCGCCACGTGCTCGAAGGCGTCGCAGGCAGCCTCAAGCTCGTCGGCGACCTCCTTCATCTTCAACACGGTCAACGCGTCGTACTCGCCAGAGAAGAGCCGGACCAGCAGCATCCGGTACGCCTGGTCGCCGTCGTTCTCGAGCCGGTTGCACTCGATCCAGTAGTCCTCGAGGTCCCGCATCGACCTCAGTCGGGGCATCGCCTCAGCGGTCAGCCTCGCCTGCTGGTCCAGGACGTTGACCAGTTCGTGCATCTCCCGGGGCAGCGACGGCAGCTCGGTCAGGCCGTACAGGTAGAGGAGGTTTCCGACCGCCTCCAGGTGGTCCATGACGTCGTCGAGCAGTGAGCCGAGCCGGTAGATGTCCTCCCGGTCAAACGGCGTGATGAAGGTAGAGTTGATCTTCTTGTACAGCTCGTGGGTGATCTGATCGCTGTCGTGCTCCACCTCGGTGAGCCGCTCGCTGACCGACTGCACCACAACGCCGGGCAGGGCCAGCTCGTTGAGGAGTTCGGTGCCCCGCACCAAGTTCTGCGCGGCCCTGGTGAAGAGCTCGTAGAAGGCACCCTCGTTCGGGCGGAAGGAAAACTTCACAGGACGGACCTCGTCGTGTCGGTGGGGGTGGCGGCCACCTCGCGCGGTGACCCGAGTGGGAATGCTAGGTGCCGCCGAAACGCCGAATGAACCGGCCCACCACTAGCTTACTTTCGTTCATGTTCGGTTAACTGTCTGTTCACCTTTATCGGTTCTGGGCCTCCGTTCCGGCTCGGGGTAGCGCGCCGGCAAGCGGATACCCCACACATCCGATACCGAACATGCCCCACGGCCCCACCGCGACCCACTACGGCCCGTGGCGACCCTGCGTAACCACGCGGCCATCCCGCAGTCGCCCCCGGCAACTCCCACGACCACCCCTCGGTGACGAAATGACCACCCTCGGCGACGCCATGCCATCCTCAGTGACGCAGCGGCCACCCTCGAGAGCATGAACCTGCGGGTTACGCACGCTGTCGAGCTGCACTCACGAAAGGGCCGCGATATACCTCACACCGATTCCGGTCCGGGCCGGGCGGCCACCTCGCCGGGGGCCGAAACCCGGACAGCGGACACATGTGGCGCATCCCGGTGGGGTGTCTACGACACCGGCCGGCCCCGATGAACTTTCGGACCGGCTACGGAGCGTCAACTGGTTCGCGACCCGGCCTCAGCCCACCGAACCATCCCCTCAACCGCGCAGGAGCCACGCTCCGGGTCAGCCCGTTCAGACGACCAGGGCCAGCCACTTTCGGTACGACGTAGCGAACGGCTCGGTGCCATCGCCCAACGCGGCGAACAGCCAGTGGGCTGCGGCGTGCGCTTCGGAAACCACGTCGTCCGGGTAGCCGAACCGCTTGCGGTGCTCGGCGAACTCATCCTCGTCCAGCAGCTCCACCAGACCGGACCCACGCCGCCGCACCACGTCAAGATCAAGGTCGAAGAGGTGCACGGTGTCGTCGTTCTCCCAGCGGGCTGGACTGGCGATGTCGCAATAGACCTCGCTGGTCCGCGGCGGCGGGTTGAACATGCCGGTCCACCACGCGTGATGCGGCACCAGGAGCACGAACGGGATCTGCTCGACGGAGGGGCGGCCGTGGTAGACCGAGGGGGTGCCGACCGGCACGCCGAGCCAGATGCCGAGGTCGTCCTCGGCGAGCCGGCGAGCCGGATAGTCGCGGTGGGCGCTGCCGTCGTACTTGCGGTAGATCACGCGGACCACGTCGCTCGGCATGACTGGCACCCTAGCCGATTCGGTGGATCCGACGTAGCAGGGAGATAACCGGACGCGACCGGTCAGTTGCCAGACCGTGACGACGCCGCGCCGCCGGCCGAGAGCCAGCTGTCGGCGCCGACCGGTACCGTCGCACGGTGACCCCGCCCCGCACCGCCACCGATTCCGCCAGCCCGAAGTTCCGAACCGGCAGCCGGCGCTCCGGCGGTGGGGTGACCGGAGCCGACCTGCTCGCTGCGGCGGTCAACGCGGTCCCCGGAGGCGCCGCACGTCCGGGCCAGCAGGAGATGACAACGGCGATTGAGGCAGCCGTAACCGCCCGCGAGCACCTGCTGGTGCAGGCCGGCACCGGCACCGGCAAGTCCCTGGCGTACCTGGCGCCCGCGCTCACCGTTGACGGCCCGGTGGTGGTCTCCACCGCCACCCTCGCGCTCCAGTCCCAACTGGTGGACCACGACCTCCCCCGGCTGGCCGACGCGGTGGAGCCGCTGCTCGGTCGGCGGCCCACCTTCGCGGTGCTCAAGGGGCGGCACCACTACCTCTGCCTCGCCCGGCTCGACAACGCCACCGAGGCGGAGCCGGGCGACACCCTCTTCGATACGCCGAAGCCGGGCGGCACGACCTGGCTCGGCGAGGCTGGGCGCCTCGGCCGACAGGTCCAGCGGCTCCGCGACTGGGCGGAGAAGACTGACACCGGCGACCGGGACGAGCTTGATCCCGGCGTTGACGAGCAGGCCTGGCGCCTGGTGTCCATGCCGGCACGCGAATGTGTCGGTACCGCCCGTTGCCCGTTCGGCGCCGAGTGTTTCGCCGACGCCTCCCGAGCCCGCGCCCGTGAGGCCGATGTCGTGGTGACCAACCACAGTCTGCTCGCGGTGGACATGCTCGCCGGGCGACACATCGTTCCGCCACACCAGCTGCTCATCGTGGACGAGGCGCACGAGCTGGCCGATCGGGTCTCCTCCGCCGCGCAGGCGGAGCTGGTGCCGGAGTCAATCGACCGGTCCACCCGTCAGGCCCGCCCACTACTCCGCCCGGAGACAGCCGAGGCACTCACCGCGGCGGGTGACGCCCTGGCCGTCGGGCTCGCCGAGGCCCCCGCCGGTCGGCTCACCACCGGGCTGCCGACCCCGCTGCGGGAAGCCTGCACGCTGCTCGACGCCGCGACCCGCGCGGCGCTCGACGCGATCGGTGAGGTCAAGGCCGACGACCCGGACCCGGTCCGCAAACAGCAGGCCAAGGCGGTGCTCGACGAGCTGTCCGGGACCGCGCAGCGACTGCTGGAGGAAGCCGACCACGACGTGGCCTGGGTGGAGCGCAACGACACCATCGGGCGGCGGGCGCTCGTGGTCGCCCCGCTCTCGGTGGCCGGCACCCTCGCCACCCACCTTTACGAGGAACGCACCGTCGTCGCCACCTCAGCCACCCTGACCCTGGGGGGCCGCTTCGACACCGTTGCCCGCGGTCTGGGCCTGGAGGTTCCGGCTGCCACGACCGAGGCCCCCGTCACCTCCGGCCCGGACTGGCAGTCACTCGACGTCGGCTCTCCGTTCGACTACGCCCGGCAGGGGATCCTCTACGTCGCCGCGCACCTGCCCCGACCCAGCGCCTCCGGCCTGCCCGAGGCGGCCGGTGCGGAGCTTCTCGAACTGGTCGAGGCGCTCGGCGGACGAACGCTCGGGCTCTTCTCGTCCCGGCGGGCCGCGCAGCAGGCGGCGGAGCTGCTCCGGGAACGCACCGACCTGCCCGTGCTGCTTCAAGGCGAGCAGGCACTGCCGCTGCTGGTCCGCCGATTCCGCGAAGAACAGGCGAGCTGCCTGTTCGGGGTGATGTCGCTCTGGCAGGGGGTGGATGTGCCGGGCGACGCCTGTCAGCTGGTGGTCGTGGACCGACTGCCCTTCCCACGACCGGATGAGCCGCTCGCCGCTGCCCGTGCCGCCGCCGTTGATGCCGACGGGGGATCGGGGTTCGCCGCGGTCAGCGTGCCGATCGCGGCCGTCCGGCTGGCCCAGGGCGTAGGCCGGCTGATCCGGGCCACCGGCGACCGAGGGGTGGTCGCGGTGCTCGACTCCCGGCTGGAGACCGCCCGGGGGTACGGCCCCTTCCTCCGCCGGTCGCTTCCGCCGTTTTGGTACACGACCCGCCGCGACGTGGCCCGCGGCGCCCTCGAGCGCCTCGCCAAGGCGTGACCGGTACGCCCCCACGCTGGCGGGCGGGTCAACGCGCCCTGTGACACCGGCCGGCGCCGACCGGCGAGGGACCGCTGACGACGCCGACAGCCGCGGACAGGTCAGGGAGCCCTGCTCGCGACGACGACCGCGTCCGACGGGGTCTCCGGAACGGTACGGGCGGCGAGGCGACGTACGGCTGTGTTGAGCACCGCGATCAACGGCACCGCGATCAGCGCCCCGGTGATCCCGGCGAGTACCACGCCGGCGGCGATACCAACGATTACGGCGAGCGGGTGGATGGCCACCGCCCGCCCCATGATCATTGGTTGGAGCACGTGCCCCTCAAGCTGCTGCACACCGATCACCACACCCAAGATGATCAACGCGGTGATCGGTCCGCTGTCCACCAGGGCGACGAGCACCGCGACGCCACCGGACAACGTCGCACCAATGATCGGAATGAACGAGGCGAGGAAGATCAGGGCGGCGAGCGGGAATGCGAACGGGATGTCGAAAATCACCAGGAAGATGCCGATGCCGAGCGCGTCGATGAAGGCCACCAGCACGGTGGCCCGTACGTAGGCGCCGAGTGTCTGCCAGGAGGCCCGGCCGGCGTCGTCGATCTTCCAGCGGGCGTTGACCGGCACCAGCCGAACCATAAAGCGCCAGATCCGGCTGCCGTCACGCAGGAAGAAGAAGGTCGCGAAGAGCACCAGGATCGTGCCCGTCAACACCTCGGCCAGGGTGGCCGCAGTGGAGAGCGCTCCGCTGGTCAACCCAGCCGTATTCTCGTTGAGCCACTTCTCGGCCTCGTTGATGTAGTTGTTCAGCTGCCGGTCGTCGAGCTCCAGGGGGCCGGTTCTCAACCAGTTCTGGATTTGGCGTACGCCCTGGGACGACTTCGCGCTCAGCTCCGGCACGCCCTGGATAAACTCATTGACCACCAGGGTCAGCGTGCCGATCACTGCAGCCAGCCCACCCACCAGCACCACGGCGGTCGCCAGCGACCGCGGGAACCGGACCCGGAGCAGCCAGCCAACGGCCGGGGCCAGCAGCGCCGACAGCAGCAGCGCGATCGCCAGCGGAATGATCACGATCCGGATCTGACCCACGATCCGCAGCAGGGCCCAGGCGACGATCCCGATCGCGAGCAGGCGCCAGGACCAGGCGGCCCCGATCCGGAGCGCGTGCGGCACATCCGCGTCGTCCCGGCTGGTCGTCGAGCTGTGCAGCGGCGGGGATGCCTCCACGCCGCTGACCGGCGGTGGTGGCGGGGCTGGTGCCGGGCTCGGTTCAGCCGGCACGGTGGTTCCGGGAGTCCCGGCGCGCAGGCCCGCCGATCGCCGCCGGATTCGGTACGACTCGTACGCGCGCCGAAGCCCTCCACGCATCCGCTCGAAACGACTCAAGCGCACCTCCTGGCGTCAACGCGATCCGCTCCCCCGGTAGGTCGGACAGGATACGCCGTTTACCACCACCCGTGGGGTTGATCTGTCAGCGGATGCCCGCGGCCACCGCCGGGGAACCACGGCCGGGCGGCGGAACGGGACACGGTAGCGTCTGGCCTCGTGACCAACGACGAGAATCTCGACTCCGGCCTGCCGATCCGGCTGCTGCACGATCGGGTGCTGGTCCGTATGGAGGGCAGTGAAGGTGAGCGCCGCTCCACCGCCGGCATCGTGATTCCGGCGACAGCCGCCGTCGGCAAGCGGTTGGCCTGGGCAGCCGCAGTGGCGGTGGGGCCGAACGTCCGTTCCATCGTCTCCGGCGACCGGGTGCTGTTCGATCCGGACGACCGCTCCGAGGTTGAGCTACACGGCCGCGGATACGTGCTGCTGCGCGAGCGGGATGTACACGCCGTCGCCGCCGAACGTGTCGAACCGGACTCCACCGGCCTCTACCTGTAGCCCCGAGACCACCGGCCCCCGCCGGTAGCTGTTTGCTCCGCTCCCTCCCGGGAAGTTAGCCGCACCAGGTGCCCTGGGGAGGGACGATGCCGGTACTGCTCAAGAAGTTGCTGTTCTGGGGCTTCATCGCGTTCCTGATCTACTTTATGGCGTTCCGGCCCGATGGGGCGGCGGAGATGGTCAAAGCGATCGGGGGCGTGCTGATGGCGTTGGCACAGGGCCTCGGCGACTTCCTCACCAGCCTGATGACCTGACCGTCCGGTCCTGCCTGACGCCCCGGTGGGCGTCAGGCAGGACCCGCTCAGTGCTGGCCGGGGGGCCCCGAGGCGGGCGGCCCAGCGGCGGGCGGTGGCGGATAGCCGGGTGGCACCGGGTAGCCGGGCGGAGCAGGGTAGCCCGGCGGCACCGAATGGCCGGACGGAGCAGGGTAGCCCGGTGGAACGGGGTAGCCCGGTGGAACGGGGTAGCCGGGTGGAACGGGGTAGCCGGGTGGTACCGAATGGCCGGGCGGAACGGGGTAACCACCGGGTGGAGCGGGCGGCGCAAGCACGACCGGGATCGGTACCACCGGCTCCTCCGGCGCCGCTACCGCGCGCTGCGAGCCATCCGGGAACCGCAGATGGTAACGGTGCCCGTCCCACACCCCGGCGGGGGCGCGCGGATCCCGGCCGACGAAGAACGCCCGGTAGCCGCTGATCAACTCCAGCAGATGCCGCTCCTCGGCCACGGCCCGCTCCCGCTGCGCCGGACGGTCGTCCAACCCACGACGCACCCCGTCCCGCAGCAGGGCGAGCCGGGTGGCGGCGAACTGGTAGCCACGCATCGCCCTCCGCCCCTGGTCGCCACCGACCCGCTTGGCCCACACCCGGGCGGCGTGCCGCCGGCCGAGACTGCTCAACGTCGCCACCTCCGGCGGGGTGAGCCAACCGGAGCGGACGTAGTCGGGCAGGATCCGCTCAGTGAGCCGCCCTTCCCAGGAGCGCAGCCAGACCGCCAGCCCCACCATGCCGAAGAAGATCGGCACCATGACGCCGATGAGGCCGTAGAGCTGAATCAACAGCTCCCCGGTGGCCTGGGTCAACGTCGGCAGCAGGTTCCAGGCTCCGTGCAACATCATCGCCAGGAGCAGGCCGGCCGCGGGGGCCAGCACCCGCACCCGCCGGTCGGCGCTACGGGCGGCGATGCCCAGGCCTATCCCGGTCATCGAGGTGAACAGCGGGTGGGCGAAGCCGAAGAGCAGGATCCGGAGGATGAAGATCAAAATTACCTGGAGCGTGCCGGTCGCCGGGCCGTACTCCTCCACCCCCGTCCGATATCCGAGCCCGCCGAGATAGAGGATGTTCTCCACCATCGCGAAACCGATCGCGGAGAGCCCGCAGTAGACCAGGGCATCGGTGATTCCGGAGATCTCCCGCCGCCGGAAGATCAGCAGCAGGATCGGCCCCAGCGCCTTGGTCAGCTCCTCGATGAAGGGCGCGACCAACACCGCCGTGAGCGCGGTCGACAGACCCGCCGCCTCGAACCGGCCCGCAGCGAAGGTGTTGACCACCAGCGACACCGCGGTGGACACGAAAGCGCCCCAGGCGAAGCAGAAGACCAGGTACCGCAACGGCTCCGGCTCATACCGGTCGAGCCAGAGGAAGCAGGCGACCAGTACCGGGACCGGCAGCACCGCCGCGATCACACCGATCAGCAGCGCATCCGTACCAAGGCTCTCGCCAAGCCTCCAGAGCATGAACACGGCGCAGGCCGCGATCAGCAGGATCACCCCGGCCAGGACGAGGTAGCTGAGCCAGTTTCGGCGGCGGGACGGCATCTGCGGAGCGGCCGTCGGTGCGGCGGTGATCGGCGGCGGCGGGGGCGCGCCGGGTGGGGTGTCGGCCATTCCGTCAGCGTAGTCACCACCGACCCGGCCGGCCGGCCACACCGCTGCCCGCTAGACTGCAGAGCAGGTCACGAGCGCCAGCGACAAGCCCCGGCTTGCTGGCCGGCAACCCTCGTCGAGGTTCGCGGTGGGGTGCCCCGGGTGATGACCGGGCCGGGCGCGGCGCGCGTCGGGCAAGCGCGGACCCCGTCCACCCGCCCGGGGTCCCTGACCCTGGAGAAGCCACCCTGATGACCTGCGCCCTCGCCCCGTCGCCGACCGCCGCCGGCCCACTCGACGTACTCGGCGTCCCCGGTCAGATCAACCTGGACTACGCGGCCAGCGCCCCGTGCGCGCAGGCCGCGGCGGACGCCGTGACGGCGCTGCTGCCCTGGCACGCGAGTGTGCACCGGGGCGCCGGGGCCCTGTCGCAGCACTGCACCCTGGCCTACGAGCGGGCCCGGCAGACGGTCGGCGACTTCTTCGGCGCCCGCCCCGACGACCACGTCGTCTTCACCCGGAACACGACGGACGCGCTCAACCTGCTGGCCCGCGCGCTACCCACCGGCACCACGGTGGTGACATTCGGCAGCGAGCACCACGCCAACCTGCTCCCCTGGCCGCGCGGGCCGGTCCGGCTGCCGATGCCAGAGCACCCCGCCGGTGCGGTGCGTGCGCTCGATGCCGCCCTCGGCGAGCTGCGCCGCGGCCCCGGCCGCGAGCCGCCGGTGCTGGTCGCGGTGACCGGCGCGAGCAATGTGACCGGCGAGCGGTGGCCCGTGGCCGAGCTGGCGCAGGTGGCCCGGCGGCACCGGGCCCGAATCGCGGTGGACGCGGCGCAGCTCGCCCCGCATGCCCCCGTTGACGTCCGCGCCCTCGATCTGGACTATCTGGCCGTCTCCGGTCACAAGCTGTACGCGCCGTTCGGCGCGGGAGTGCTCATCGGGCGGGCCGACTGGCTGGACGCGGCCCCGCCGTACCTGGCCGGCGGTGGCGCGACCAGCCACGTCGGCGTCGCGACCCACGACGTGCAATGGGTGGCCGGGCCGGGGCGACACGAGGGCGGCACGCCGAACCTGGTCGGCGCGGTAGCGCTCGCCGCAGTGTGTGACGCCCTCGCCAGCGCCGACCGGGCGGCGCTGCACGACGCCGAGCAGCGGCTGCTGGACCGGCTGCGGGCGGGGATCGCCGCGTTGCCGGACGCGGTTGAGCTGCACGCCTTCGGGCCGGCCGTACCGCGGGTGGGGATCGTCTCGTTCGTGCTGGCCGGCCGGGACTCGGCCGAGGTCGCCGCCCACCTGGCCCGAGAGCACCGGATCGGGGTGCGCGACGGGCTGTTCTGCGCCCACCCCTTCGCCCGGCGGCTACTTACCGAGGCGTCCGCCCGCAGCGGTCGGCGGGACCTGCCGGCGACCGCACTGCGGGCGAGTATCGGGCTGGGTAGCACCGAGGAGCACGTGGATCACCTGCTGGCGGCACTCGCCGCGCTCGATTGACCCGCGGTTTCGCGGCGGCTCGCCGGGACGGCCGGCGGGGGCCAGAAACCACACCCCGCCGGATCACCCCGCCGCGGACGGGGGGTCCGACTTCCCCTCAGGCTGCTCCGACTCCACCGCGCGCTTCTTGTTTTCCTTCAGGTCGCCGAAGGCCTCGCGGACCAGGCGGGTCGACTCCTCCTGGGTGACACCGGAGGCGACCAGGAGGTCGCTGGCGACGGTACGCACCTGGGCGATCACCACACTGCCGGAGAAGCCCACGCCATCGGTGTATGCCCGCGCGGCCTCTTTGACCGCGCGCAGCGACCGCTCGCGGGCCCGCTCCGGCTCCTCGCCGACGGCGAACTCGTGCCGGAGCAGCCGCACCGACTCAGCGAGGTGAACCATTGAGGCCGGCATCGGGTCGGGGATCTGCTCCGCGTCCTCGATCAGGGTGACAGCACGCCGGGCCAGCGTGGTGCTGTTTCGAATCGCCCGTTCGACCGGGTCGGCCGCCTCCGCGTAGTGGGTCAACTCGTCGCGGCGGTGCCACCGCGCGGGGGACAGCGTGGCGGTCTCCTTCGCGCCCTGGATCGCCTCGTCGAACGACGCAAGCTCTTCCTTGTGGTCACGGAGCTTCTCCAGCGAGCGGTGCGCCTTGTCCCGGTCCCGTTTTCGCAGCCCGTCAGCGGTCGCGTCGAGCTGGTTGGCGAGTAGGTCCAAGGCCGGCTGGGCAGCCCGGTTGAGTACCCGTACCGGGTTCAGTGGTAACAGCAGCGCGGTCACCAGTAGCGCGGCGCTACCGCCGATCAACGCGTCGAGGAACCGCGGTAGCTCCAGGTTGTGCCCGGCCGGGCTGAGCGTGACGATCAGAACAGCCGTCGCCGCCGCCTGGATCAGGATCGCGACGCTCCCGCCGGCGAAGACGGTCAGGAGAATCGCCGAGGTCACCACGAGACAGAGTTGCCACGGCCCGGTTCCCAACAAAAAGATCAAGAGGTCCCCAACCGCCACCCCGACCGCCACCCCGACGATCAGCTCCATCGTTCGACGGAAGCGCTGGCCGACCGAGACGGCGAGGGTACCGACCGCCGAGATCGGTGCGAAGACGGGCTGCGGGCTGCCCAGCAGCTCATGCGCCACCAGCCAGGAAATGCCGGCGGCGAGTCCGGCCTGCACGGAGAGCACCAACGTCGCGCGGACCCGGGACACCCGGTCGTGCAGAGTCGCCTGGCCGCGACGGCGCCACCGCTGCACCGTCGCCGCGATCCGGGCGCCGTCGATGTTCATACCACCGCCATCCCGCGCCCGAGTCGCTACACCAGCGAAGGTCGCTCGTCCCGGGCCACGGCGAGTACTACCCACCCCGCACCCGGTCGAATCCTCTGCACGGCAGTTCCGTACCGCGCGCCCGGAACGGACCGGCGACGAGCCGGGCGCGGGGTGGAGCGAAAGGGCCGGTCGCAAGGGCGGTTTGGGACGGAGCGAAAAGGGCCAGGCGCGAAGGCGGTTTGGGGGCGGGCACGAGGGCGGGTTTGGGAGCGGGCGGCGCGGGTCGTAGCCTCGGCTCATGGGCCCCCTCCTCGACGAGTTGCGTGCCGCGCTCGGCGCCGACGCGGTGTTGACCGACCCGGATCTGCTCCGGGCGCACCAACGGGACGAGGCGGATCTCTGCGCCGCCGGCACGCCACTCGTGGTCACCCGCCCCCGGGACACCGCCCAGGTGACGGCGGTGGTACGTGCCGCGGCGCGGCACAGGGCACCGGTGGTGCCGCAGGGCGCCCGGACCGGGCTGGCGGGCGCGGCGAACGCGGTGGATGGCGCCGTGGTGATCAGCACCTCGGCCCTGACCACCATCCTGGAGATCGATCCGGTCAGCCGAATCGCGGTGGTGCAACCCGGAGTGGTCAACGCGGCCCTCGGTGCCGCGGTCGCCGAGCACGGGCTGTGGTACCCGCCGGACCCCGGCTCCTGGGAGTCGTCCACCATCGGCGGGAACGTCGCCACCAACGCCGGTGGCATGTGCTGCGTGAAGTACGGCGTGACCACCGAGTACGTGCTCGGCCTCGAGGTGGTGCTCGCCTCCGGCGAGGTGCTGCGCACCGGACGCCGTACCGCGAAGGGGGTGGCCGGCTACGACCTGACCCGCCTCTTCGTCGGCTCCGAGGGCACCCTGGGGGTGCTCACCGAGGTGACCGTCGCGCTGCGGCCCGCTCCGGCGGAGTCGCTGACCATGGTGGCGGTCTTCCCGAGCGCCACCGCCGCGGGGGCCGCGGTGGCGGAGATCGCCGCCCAGGGTCTCTCCCCCAGCCTGCTGGAGCTACTCGACCAGACGCACCTGCGCGCCATCGAGGCGTACCGGCCGATGGGCCTGCGCCAGGACGCGGCGGCGCTGCTACTGGCCGCCGTTGACACCGGCGCGCGCGCCGCCGAGGACCTGGCCGCGCTGACGGCGGTCTGCACGGCGGCCGGCGCCGACGAGGTGTACGCGGCGACCGACGCGGCCGAGGCAGCAGCGCTGCTACAGGCACGCCGACTGGCGCACCCGGCGATGGAGCGGTTCGCCGCTGACACGTACCCGGATGGCAACGGTGGTCTGGTGATTGACGACGTGGCGGTGCCGCGCGGATCGCTGGCCGCCATGCTCGACGGGGTGGCGCGGATCGCCGCCGAGTGCGACATACCGATCGGGGTGGTGGGGCATGCCGGAGACGGCAACCTGCACCCGAACATCGTGGTGGATCGGGCAGACCCGGCGAGCCTCCACCGGGGGCGACGCGCGTTCGACGAGATCATGCGGTTGGGGCTCGAACTGGGGGGCACCTGCACCGGCGAGCACGGAGTCGGCCTGCTCAAGCGCGAGTGGCTGGCCGAGGAGGTCGGTCCGGTCGGGATCCGGGTGCACCACGCGATCAAGGCGGCGCTGGACCCGACGGGCCTGTTCAACCCGGGCAAGGTGCTCTGACCCGACGGGCCCGGTCAACCCGGCACAGTGCGCTGACCCGACGGGCTTGGTCAACCGGGCACGATGCGCCGACCCGACGCTGCGGCTACGGGGAGGGGGCGGCGCGCTCCACCGAATCCCCGTCCCCCCGGTCGGCGGCGAAGCCACGGACGTCGGGTGCGCCGAGCCGGGCCGTGTCGGCCGTCGCGTCATCCGGCATCAGCTGCGAGTTACGCTCCGCCGCCACCCGCGCCCGGTAGTGCGCCACCTCCCGGGCCCGGGCCTCGGCGCTCCAGCCCAGCACCGCGCCCATCAGCTCCGCGGTGTGTTCGGCGGACTCCAGGCCACGGTGCGCGGTCTCGATGGAGATCCGGGTCCGCCGGTCCAGCACGTCCTCCAAGTGCAGCGCCCCCTCGGCCCGGGTCGCGTAGGTCACCTCGGCGGCCAGGTACTCCGGGGCGCCGGCCAACGGCGAGCCGAGCAACGGGTCGGCGTCGACCAGGGCCAACAAGTCCAGGGCGAGGCTGCCGTAGCGCTCCAGCAGATGCTCGACCACGCCGACCGGGACCCCGTGCCGACGGGCCAGGTCCGCCCGGTCCCGCCACATCGCCGCGTACCCGTCGGCGCCAAGCAGCGGCAGGTCGGCCGTACGCGACCGCCGCGCCGCGCCGAGCCGGTGCGCCGCCCGGTCGACCACGTCCGCGGCCATCACCCGGTACGTCGTGTACTTGCCCCCGGCGACCAACAGCAGCCCGAGCATCGGCTCGATCACCGCGTGTTCCCGAGACAGCTTGGAGGTGGAGTCCGCCTCGCCGGCCAGCAGCGGTCGCAGCCCCGCGTACACGCCTTCGATGTCGGCGGTGGTCAGCGGCCGGTCCAGGACGGTGTTGACCTGCGCCAGCAGGTACTCGATGTCCCGGGCCGAGGCCGCGGGGTGGGAGCGGTCCAGCCGCCAGTCGGTGTCGGTCGTACCGATGATCCAGTGCCCGCCCCAGGGGATGACGAAGAGCACACTCGTGGCGGTCCGCAGGATCAGCCCGGTCTCGCCGGTGATCGCCGATCGAGGCACCACCAGGTGTACGCCTTTCGAGGCCCGGACCCGAACCCCGGGGCGTAGCCCGACATCGTCGAGCATCCGGGACATGTCGTCGCTCCACACCCCGGTCGCCGCGATCACGGTGCGGGCCCGCACCTCGAACTCGGCGTCCGGGGAGTCGGCCGGTGCCTCCAGGTCCCGAACCCGGACCCCGGTCACCTCGCGGGCCTGTCGGATCAGACCGACGGCGCGGGCGCTGGTGACCACGGTCGCGCCGAGGCTGGCCGCGGTCCGGGCGAGGGTGACCACCAGCCGCGCGTCGTCGACCTGGCCGTCGTAGTAACGGATCGCGCCGGCCAGCCCCTCCGCCTTGAGGCTCGGGAAGGTTCGACGGGCGCCCTCGCGGGTCAGGTGCCGGTGCAGCGGCATGCCCCGGCCGCCGCCGAAGACGCCGGCGAACGCGTCGTACGCCGCCACGCCCGCGCCGTAGTAGGCGCGGCGCAGCATCCGGGCCGGCAGGTCCCGGAGCCCGCCGCCGGGCAGCGGCACCAGAAACGGCACCGGGCGGACCAGGTGCGGCGCGAGCCGGGTGGCCAGCAGTCCCCGCTCGGTGAGCGCCTCGTGGACCAGGCCGAACTCGAGCTGTTCGAGGTAGCGCAGGCCACCGTGGATCAGCTTGCTGGACCGGCTGGACGTGCCGGCCGCGTAGTCGCGCGCCTCGACGAGGGCAACCTTCAGGCCACGCGAGGCGGCGTCCAGAGCGGCGCCAGCGCCGGTGACCCCGCCACCAATGATCAGGACATCGAAATGCTCGGCCGCCAGGCTGCGCAGGTCGGCGGTGCGCCGTTGCGGAGAGAGCTGGCTGGCCGTCGCTCGGGACACATTCGGGTCACGCACACCTCCACGGTAGCCCTCCCCGTCCCGGCCAGGGCAGCAGCGAATTCTGGGACACTTTGTCCCACCGCCGGCCCGGCGGTGGGACACAGTGGTACGGCGGTGTTTCCGACGACGCACCGCGGCGAATCCGACGACAACGTACGGTGTGCCGGTGCAGCCCGGACCCTGGCCAGCCCACCCCCTGCCGAGCCCGGCCGGCCCACCGCCGAGTGGCCCCGCACCGGTGGTCGCCGCCGTCTTCGTCGGTCTGTGGATCGTCGGCCTCACCGTGGTCACCCAGCTCGGCGGCTGGTTGACCGACCAACTCCTCCTCCTGTTCGGCGTGGACCGGTTGGTCTGGCTCTGGCCGGTAGCCACTGTCGCGGTGGTGGTGCTGGCCGGCATGCCCACCCTGCTGCTCGCCCTGCTGCCCCGTTCCCGCGTGGTCCGCACCGTCGGCCAGCTCTGGCTGGTGGGTCTGCTGGTGTTCGGCGCGCTGAGCCTGCCGCGGGTGCTGCCCCCGGTGCAGCACGAGGCGTATCTGGCAACGCTCGCCGGCACGGCCGGGCTGGCCGCCCTGCTCATCCACCGGCTGGTCGCCCACCGGATCGCGCCGCGGGCGCCGGAAGGCGGGTCGGACCGGCTCCGGCGGCACGCCCCACGCCCCGCCCCGGTGACGCTGCTCGGGCTCACCGGCGGGCTGGCCCTGCTGCTGCCGTGGGTCTGGGTCGGCGCGCTCGGGGGACTACTGGAGACGCTGCTCGCCGCACTCGCGGCCACGGCCGTGGGTGGCTTGGCAGCGACACTCCTGACCGATGCCTTCTGGTCCCGCCGCAGCGCCGACACCCCACCCCGGCCAGGCCCGCTGGTGCTGGTGGACGGTCTGGCCGCCGGCGTCGTTCTGCTGCTGCTCGGGGCAGGAGTCGGGCAGTCCGGCGCCCAGCTGCCGCTGCTGCTGGTGCTGCCGCCGGCCGGCTTCGCGCTGGCGGCGTTGGCCACCGCCGCCCGGCGGACAGCGACCGGCGTCGGGCCCGCCACCGCCGGGCTGGTGGGGCTGAGCGTCTTCGGCCCACTCGCCTGGGCCGACCCGGAGGAGGTCAGCCTGGTGCTGGCCGACGCCCGGGACGTGCCCTTTTGGGTGGCGGTCGCCACCGGCGCCGGCCTCACCGTCGCGGTCCTGCTCGCCATCGGCTACGGGGTGATGCTCTGCCGACGTCCCGGCGCCCGGCCCAGTCGGCTGGTGGCCGGGGTGGCGGCGGCCACCCTGCTGGTGACGACCGGGGCGGTAGCCGTCGGGCCGGGGCAGCCCGGGCTGCATGGGGAACGGCTCTTCGTGGTGCTCCGGGAGCAGGCCGACCTGAGCGGCGTCCCCGCCGCCACCGGGCGCGCCGGTCGCGACCGGCGGGCCGCCGAGGTCTACCAGCGGCTGGTGGAGACCGCCGAACGGACGCAGGCCGACCTGCGCCGGGAGCTGCGCCGGTTCCGGCTTGACCACACGCCCTACTACCTGGTCAACGCGATCGAGGTGGACGGCGGGCCGCTGGTGCGGGCCTGGCTGGCGGACCGTCCCGAGGTGGATCGGGTGCTGATCAGCCAGCGGGTCCGCCCACTACCCGCGCCCGCCCCGGTCGCCCTGGGAGACGCCGCACCGCCGCCGGGCGCGGAGTGGAACATCCGGCTGATCCGCGCCGACCGGGTCTGGTCGGAGCTGGGGATCACCGGTACGGGGGTGACCGTGGGTAGCTCCGACTCGGGGGTGGACGGCACCCATCCGGGGCTGGCGGCCGGCTTCCGCGGCGGGGACGACTCGTGGTTTGACCCCTGGAACGCCACCTCGACCCCGCGGGACCGGGGCGGGCACGGCACCCACACGCTCGGCAGCGCGGTCGGCCGGGACGGGGCCGGGGTCGCCCCCGGGGCCACCTGGACCGGCTGCGTCAATCTGGACCGTAACCTCGGCAACCCCGCGCTCTATCTGGACTGCCTCCAGTTCATGCTGGCGCCCTTCCCCGTTGGCGGGGATCCGTTCCGCGACGGTCGCCCACACCGCGCACCGGAGATTCTCACCAATTCGTGGGCCTGCCCCGCGCTGGAGGGCTGTGACGCTGGCGCACTCCAGCCGGCTGTTGCCGCCCTGGCCGCTGCCGGGATCCTCGTGGTGGTCGCCGCGGGCAACACCGGCCCCCGCTGCCGCTCGATCGAGGATTCCCCGGCCTTCCACCGGGATGTCCTGACCGTCGGCGCGGTTGACCGGCAGCGACGGGTGGCCGACTTCTCCTCGCGCGGCCCGGGCCCCGACGGCGGTACCAAGCCGGACCTGGTCGCCCCCGGCGCGGAGGTGCTCAGCGCGCTGCCGGGTGGCGGGTACGGCGCGCTCAGCGGCACGTCGATGGCGACTCCGCAGGTGGCCGGGGTGGCGGCGCTGATGTGGTCGGCCAATCCGGCGTTGATCGGGGATCTACCTCGGACGCGCCAGATCCTGACCGAGACGGCCACCGCGGTCCAGGTCAGCGACGACTGCGGCGATCCCGCGCAGGTCGCGGGTGCCGGCCTGGTGGACGCGTACGCTGCTGTCCGCGCCGCCCGCGGTTGAGGCGCGTTGGCCGAGGTTGACGCGCGTTGGCCGGGGGTTCCGCCGGCCGGGGACCTTCTTAACAACTGTGCACTGGTGGCCTAGGGTCAGCGTCCATGGATCTCAAGGTCACCGAGCTGACGCCGGAGCAGCTACCGACCGTGATCGAGCTGTGCGGCCGGTCTCTGGATCTGCCGGATGACGCCGCCGAGGCGGGGGCGATCGTGGAGACGCTCTGGCCGCGGGCGGCCGCGAGCCGCCCCGTCGTCGCGCTGGGCGCGCATCAGGACGACCGGCTCATCGGCGTACTGCTCGGCTCACTCTCCGCGCCGAGCAGCCCAGCCGGGCATGTGGACCTGATCGCGGTGGAGCCGGCGCACCGGCGGCGGGGCGGGGCGCGGGCGCTGGTGTCGCGCGCCGAGCGACGGCTCGCCGGCCTCGGGGCGAGGGAGGTGCTGCTGGCCGGCAACCCGCCGCACTATGCCTGGCCCGGCATTGATGTGCGCTACACGCCGGCGATCTGTGCGGCGGAGGCGCTCGGGTACACCCGGGACGGCACGGCCTGGAACATGACCGCCGACCTCTCCTGCGCCGAGAGCCCGGCGCTGCGGGCGACGGCACCGGCGGAACAGCGGCTGGCCGGTCAGGGGGTGACGGTACGACGGGCGGAGCCGGCGGATCTGCCGGCGCTGACGGCGTTCGCGTCGGGGACCTTCGACGGCGCCTGGGCCGCGGAGGTGGCCGAGTCGATTGGCCGGGACCGGGCCGGCTGCCATCTCGCCGAGCGCGACGGCGACCTCCTCGGCTTCGCCGCCTGGGGTTCGTCCCGGCCGGGTTGGTTCGGCCCGATGGGCACCGCGCCGGCCGCGGCGGGGTCCGGGATCGGTGGGGTGCTGCTGCGTCGCTGCCTCGCCGACCAGCGGGCCGCGGGGATCGCGCAGGCGCAGATTGGTTGGGTGGGGCCGGTTCGGTTCTACTCGGGCAGCGCGGGCGCCCGGATCGAGCGGGTCTTCTTCGGGTACCGGCGGAGCCTCGGGGGAGCAATAACCGGCAAATAGGATAGATCATCCGATAGCGTCATTCGCCCCCATTAGCCGGCAACGGCCCCTACCGTTTCGATGGAGGAGGCCCACATGACGACGGACGACGAACAGCCCGGGCCACCGTTGCCCGTTGACCGTCTCGACTTCGGCGACGCCGAACAGCAGGCGGAGATGGACGGCGCCGACGCACCGCCCGCCGACGAACCGGTGCCGGTCGTGGACGAGCCGGTCCCGGCGCCCCAGCCGTACGACCAGACGCAGAAGCGGCGCAACCAACGGCCGCTGCCCATGTGAACACGCAGCGGGGCGGACCGCTGAACGGCCCGCCCCGCTGGTCTCGCGAAAACTGGACTCAGAAGTCCATTTCTCCGCCGCCCGGGCCAGCCGGGGCAGCCGGGGTCTTCTCCGGCTTGTCCGCCACGACGGCCTCGGTGGTGAGGAAGAGCGCCGCGATCGACGACGCGTTCTGCAGCGCCGAACGGGTCACCTTGGCCGGGTCGATGATGCCCGCGGCCATCAGGTCCACGTAGCCACCGGTCGCGGCGTTCAGGCCGTGACCGGCCTCGATGCCACGGACGTGCTCGACGACAACGCCACCCTCGAGGCCGGCGTTGACGGCGATCTGCCGCAGCGGGCCGTCCAGCGCGATCTTGACGATCTGGGCGCCGGTCGCCTCGTCACCGGTCAGGTCGAGCTTGTCGAAGGCGGTCTTGCCGGCCTGCACCAGCGCGACGCCGCCACCCGGGACGATGCCCTCCTCGACGGCAGCCTTCGCGTTGCGAACGGCGTCCTCGATGCGGTGCTTGCGCTCCTTCAGCTCGACCTCGGTGGCCGCGCCGACCTTGATCACCGCAACGCCGCCGGCCAGCTTGGCCAGCCGCTCCTGCAGCTTCTCCCGGTCGTAGTCGGAGTCGCTCTTGTCGATCTCGGCCCGGATCTGGTTGACCCGACCCTGGATCTGCTCGGCGTCGCCGGCACCGTCGACGATCGTGGTCTCGTCCTTGGTCACCACGACCTTACGGGCGCGACCCACCATGTCGAGGCTGACGGCGTCCAGCTTGAGGCCGACCTCCTCGCTGATGACCTGGCCACCGGTGAGGATGGCGATGTCACCGAGCATGGCCTTGCGGCGGTCACCGAAGCCCGGGGCCTTGACGGCGACGGACTTGAAGGTGCCCCGGACCTTGTTGACGACCAGGGTCGCCAGGGCCTCGCCCTCGATGTCCTCGGCGATGATCAGCAGCGGCTTGCCCGACTGCATGACCTTCTCCAGGATCGGGAGCAGGTCCTTGACCGAGGAGATCTTGCTGTTGACGATCAGGATGTAGGGGTCGTCAAAGACGGCCTCCATCCGCTCCGGGTCGGTCATGAAGTACGCGGAGATGTAGCCCTTGTCGAAGCGCATACCCTCGGTGAGCTCGAGCTCCAGGCCGAAGGTGTTGCTCTCCTCGACGGTGATGACGCCTTCCTTGCCGACCTTGTCCATCGCCTCGGCGATGATCTCGCCGACGCTGGGGTCACCAGCGGAGATGGAGGCGGTGGAGGCGATCTGCTCCTTGGTCTCGACGTCCTTGGCGAGCTTCAGCAGCTCCTCCGAGACGCTGGCGACCGCGGTCTCGATGCCCCGCTTCAGGGCCATCGGGTTGGCGCCGGCGGCCACGTTGCGCAGGCCCTCACGGACCATGGCCTGGGCCAGGACGGTCGCCGTCGTCGTGCCGTCACCGGCGACGTCGTCGGTCTTCTTCGCGACCTCCTTGACCAGCTCAGCGCCGATCTTCTCGTACGGGTCCTCGAGCTCGATCTCCTTGGCGATGCTCACACCATCGTTGGTGATGGTGGGAGCACCCCACTTCTTCTCGAGCACGACGTTGCGGCCCTTGGGGCCGAGGGTCACCTTCACGGCGTCAGCGAGCTGGTTCATGCCCCGCTCGAGGCCGCGGCGAGCTTCCTCGTCGAACGCGATCATCTTGGCCATACGGCGTTGTCCTCCTGGACACTCACGGGCCACCCGAGAGGGTGTCTCCCGGATGGGCCGCCTGGTTACGCACCTTCAGACATCGCCACCTGGCGACGGCGACGTCCGTCGGCCGGGCCGGATAGCCCGCGACGACCGGCCAACTGCCGCACCCGCGTCTGGCGACGCCGCTGCGGCCGTGGCCCTCCCGCCCCGACCATTGGCACTCACGGTATGCGAGTGCCAAGGACCTGTTTAGCACTCCCCCCTGCCGAGTGCAAGCACGATCGCCCAGGGCAGTCGACTTCCACCGCCCCGCCGAGCGACGTTCACCAGCCCCTCGTACGCCGACGGCGCGGCAACCACGGCAACGAGCCCTACCTGCTGGTCAGGTAGGGCTCGGGAGGGTGACAGTGCGGCACTGAGAGCGCTGCGGAGCGGAAAGAGCAGCGCAGCGGTGGCCGCGCAAACAGGGGCACAGCAGTACATGCCGGTAGTCGCGGCCACACGCGGGAGCAGCTACCTGGCGAGAGCCGGGTCACGCACGAGGAGCGGTGCGGGAAGCCGCGTGATCCCGACCGCGCGCCAGCCCGAGCCGGTCGGCTGGGCGGCGACGATTGTGGGGACGACCGTTACGCCGGTCGCCCCCAAGGCAGCGCCGGTCGCTCAGGCGACGACGCGCACCCGTTCGGCCTGCAGGCCCTTCTGACCTTGGGCGATCTCGAACTCCACCCGCTGGCCATCGTCCAGCGCCTTGTAGCCGTCCATCTCGATAGCAGAGAAATGGACGAAGACGTCCTGCCCCCCGTCAACGGCGATGAAGCCGTAGCCCTTTTCGGCGTTGAACCACTTCACGGTGCCCTGTGCCACGGTGCACTTCCTAACTCTGCGCGACTCCACTCACCCCGGCCGAGCCGGCACACCGGCCGGCGGGTGGCACCGGTTCGACGATCGGCGACGGCCGCTGAACCGGTGACCGAAATCGCACGCTACACGAGGCGTGACGACGGCGCACGGCCACAAATCGGACATACGCCCAGTGGGCCTATATCGTCAGGCATCATTGTGATAAATAACCGACATGACGAGCGATCCCGCCCCGGGGCCGGCATCGACCCGGCGGGCGCGGGTCCGTCGGGTCCAGCCAGCCGACACCGCCAGGATGCGGGCGCTGCGGCTGGAGATGCTCGCCGACGCACCGCTGGCCTTCCTGGAGACGCTGGCCGACGCGGCAGCCCGCCCCCACGCCGACTACGCGGCGCGCATCGCGTACACCTCGGCGGGCATCACCAACGCGCAGTTCGTCGCGGACCCGAGCGGCCGCCTGGTCGGACACGCCGGGGGCGCGGCGACTCCGGACGAACCGGGGCTCACCGTCATCTTCGCCGTCTACATCACCCCGCCCTGGCGGGGCAGCGGGCTGCTCTCCGACCTGATCGACGCGGTGGCGGGCTGGTCCCGCGCCTGCGGTCGTCCGGAGCTGATGCTGGAGGTCGTGGTCGGCAACGAGCGGGCCTACCGGGCGTACCGTCGGTTGGGGTTCATCGACACCGGCCGCCGCCTTCCACACCCGACGATCCCGACCCTCACCGAGCTACAGATGCGCCGCCCGGCCTGAACGACGCGGTAACGCCGACCAGGTTCGGGCCACCGACACGAGGCCCGACCGGCAGGCCCGGCCGGGAGGCGTACCCGGTCCCGCCCGGACCGCGGCCGCACTGATTTTCGGGAATGCCGTCGGTGTCGATGTCCGGCTAGGCTGAGTACGCCCGCTCCACGAGCATCCTCAGTAGGAGGTGACTGTGCCCAGCAGCAACCCGGCTACGGCAGATCAGCAGCAGACCGACTCGTCCACGATAGACAACGGTGTGCCACACTCCGCGCGGATCTACGACTACTGGCTCGGGGGCAAGGACAACTTCGCCGCTGACCGGGCCGTCGCCGAGGCCATGATATCGGCGATCCCGACGGTGCGGTCCATGGCCGCCGAGAACCGTCGATTTGTCCACCGCGTGGCCCGCTACCTGGTCGGACAGGCCGGCGTACGGCAGTTCCTGGACGTCGGCACCGGCATCCCCACCAGGCCGAATCTGCACGAGGTAGCCCAGCAGATCGCCCCGGACACCCGAGTGGTCTATGTCGACAATGACCCCATTGTCCTGGCCCACACCCGGGCCCTGATGATCAGTACCGAGCAGGGACGCAGCGAGTACATCCACGCTGACCTGCGGGAGCCGGCGTTGATTGTCAACCACCGGAAACTGCGCGAAGTGCTTGACCTTGACCAGCCGGTCGCGCTGACGATTATCGCGACCCTGATGCTGCTCGAGGACGCCGACGACCCGTGGCGCAAGATTCGGGTACTGATGGACGCCCTGCCGTCCGGTAGCTACGTGGCGATTACTCATCCGACCGGCGATTTCAACCCCGAGGCCGTCAAGATGGCCGTGGACGCCGCCGTTGGCAGCGGCATGACCCTCGTGCCCCGCAGCCGCGACGAGGTCGCCCGGTTCTTCGAGGGTTGGGAACTGGTGGAGCCGGGAATCGTCCCGGTGGCGGCCTGGCAGCCCGACGACGGCGCGCCCGCCGACCCGCACGCCGCCTACTACTGGGCCGGCATCGCTCGCAAGCCCTAGCTCGTCTTCGTTGTGACATCGGCCTGGCACCGGGCGGACAACACCGTGAAGGAGTCGTCCGCCCGGAACTGACCACGGCGCAGATCACGAACGCGAGGCGTGAGCCCGCGTTCGCGCGCCCGCCGCCGCGCGGGGCTGGGTCTGCTCAGACGTGGCGACGGCTCTGCACGATGCGGAACCGGTTGGCGACGTAGGCGCCGTCGGTGAGAGCCGCGTTCGCCGCCGGGTTGGCGCCGCTGCCATGGAAGTCGGAGAAGGCCGCCGACTGGTTCACGAAGACACCTCCGGTCAGGTTCGCCGACAGGTGCACCCCCACCTCGACCGCCGCCATCTCGGCCGCGTCCAGCACCGCGTCCTTGGTCGAGTAGACCGCCGCGGTCAACGCACCCTGCTCACCCACCGTGGCGCGCAGGAGCTCCAGGCTGTGCGCGGTCGAGTCGGTCCCGATCACGAACGAGATCGGGCCAAACCACTCCCGCGTGTAGGTGGCGGTGTCGTCGGCGTTCAGTCGAACGATGGCGGGCGTCCGGACCACCGCGCCGGGGAAGGCCGGGTGGGTGACGGTACGGGACTGCAACACCGACTCACCGACCTTGGTCACCTCGTCCAGCCGCTCCAACACCCCGTCGTTGACGATCGCACCGGTCAGCTCCACGCTGCGCGCCGGATCGGCGGTGAGCTTGCCTACCGCCGCCGCGATGCCGGCCGCCACCTCGGCGAAGCTCTTGTGCCCCTGGTCGGTCTCGATGCCGTCCCGGGGAATCAGGATGTTCTGCGAGGTGGTGCACATCTGGCCGCTGTAGAGGGTCAGCGTGAAACCCAGGTTGCGGCACATCCCGCCGAAGTCGTCGGTGGAGTCGATGACCACCGCGTTCAGGCCGGCCTTCTCGGTGTAGACCTGCGCCTGCCGGGCGTTGGCCTCCAGCCAGTCGCCGTACTCGGAGGAGCCGGTGAAGTCGACGATCCGCACCGCCGGATGCTGGGCCAGCGTGGAGGCGAGCTTCTCGCCCGGCGCCTCGGGGGCGAGCTGCACCAGGTTCGGGTCGAAGCCGGCCTCGGCGAGCACCTGGCGGGCGTACCGCACCGTGATCGCCAGCGGCAGCACCGCGCGCGGGTGCGGCTTGACGATCACCGGATTGCCGGTGACCAGCGAGGCGAAGAGCCCCGGGTACGAGTTCCAGGTCGGGAAGGTGTTGCAGCCGATCACCAGCGCGACGCCCCGCGGCACCACGTGGAAGGTCTTGGTCATCCGCAGCGGGTCACCCTTGCCCGCCGCCTTCTCCCAGCCGGCCGTTCCCGGGTGCCGGGTCATCTCCGCGTACGCGTAGGCGAGCGCCTCCAACGCCCGGTCCAACGCGTGCGCACCGCCCGCCTGGAAGGCCATCACGAACGCCTGCCCGCTGGTGAACTGCACCGCGTTGGCCAGCTCGAAGACGTTACGGTGCAGCCGATCCAGGATCTCCAGGCAGACGCCCACCCGCGAGCGGGGGCCGGCGTCCCGCCACGACGGCAGCGCCGTGGCGGCGGCGGTGGTGAGGTGGTCGGCGCTCGCGTGCGGGTAGCCGACGCCCAGGTCGACGCCGAAGGGGCTGACCTCGGTCTGGACCGTGCTGCCGGCGCCGGCCTGGTCAAGGGGAAAGTCACGACCAAGGTACGCCTCGAAGGCCGCCCTGCCGTCGTCGGCGGCGGTCTCGCCGTACACCCGCGGGCTGGGCGACTCCGGGTAGGCGGACCAGTATCCGCGCTGCGAGATGGCGGTCAGCGCCCGGTCGAGGGTGTCGGCGTGCCTGTCGTACAGGGGGTGCGGGGTCTCCGTCATGCCCGACATCATGCAACAGATGTCAGCACGATCAGTAGGGCCGCGTCACAGATCAGATCGTCAACTGCCAGTTGGACCAGCAATCCGCGACCCGGAACCCGAGCTGCTCGTTGATGGCGATCATGTGGTCGTTGGCGGCGGCGTTGAACGTGTTGATGACCCGCACCGCCGGTTCGTGGGACCGCAGGTACCGCAGGTTCTCGAGCTTGACGAGCAGGCCGAGGCGGTGCCCCCGGTGCTCCGGGTCCACGATCGTGATCTGCTGGAGGGCGTGCCAGTCGACGGTGGCCGCCACGTCGAGCATGGTCCACCCGACGAGCCGGCCGGAAGCCCGGTGGCGTACTCCGGTGTGGTAGCGACGTCGGCCGCGCGCGTCCAGGGCGACGTCGGTGGCCCGGATCCGTTCGGCGTCGTACCGCTCCGGCTCCCACGCCAGGTCCCCCATCGGCGCGTCGGCGATGAGGCGCCCCTCGAGGTAGGCGACGTCGGCCTGGTACTCCTCCGGAGTGTGGCCCTGCCAGAACACCAGCTGGTAGTCGGTGGCCCGGTCCTGGGCCTCGGCCAGCAGGCGGGCCAGCGTCGCGGGGTCGAGCTGGTCGAGGTCCAGCCGGCGGCGGACGTCGGCCAGCACGGAGTCCGCCCCGAGCGTCCGGGCGAACGCGGCACCAGCCGCCGCCGTGTCCACGGTCATCGCGGTCAGCCGCTTACGCCGGTGTTCCCGGGCCAGCTCGACCGCGCGATCAAAGAGTGCCCGCCCAACCCCCCGGCGCCGAGCGTCCGGATGCACCATCAGGTCGACGAAGACGTTCTCGGTATTGTCCAGCTGCGGCAACTCCAGGGTGAGCAGGCCGGCGGGCGCACCGTCGAGGTGGGCCAGCTGGTGCACCGGCGCGTCGCCGGGCATTGGATGCCGCACGGATCCGATGAACCGCTGCGGGCAGAAGAGCGGAAAGTCAGGCAGATCAACGGCGGCTGCTGCCGCCTCGATCCGGACCGCGGCGTCGATCGCCTGGTCATCGGCGGGGCCGAAGGGGGTGATGGTGATGCCCATGCCCGCAGCCTGCGTCACGGGGCGCTGGCCGGTCCAGTTATTTATCGCCGACCCCGGCCTCGCCACCAGGCAGGAAGTCAGGGCGGCGGCGGGAAATTGGAGGTGGTCGGGAGGGACTCCCACGCAACGCCGCTGGCGCTGGGTCGAAAGAACAAAGTCTCCGGCGAGAGCCCTCCCGCGTTAGCTATTCTTCGTCAAGAAAAACCGGACGTCAAGCCCGCACGGGCAGTTTTCACGCAGTACGGCCGTACTGATCACTAATCGGCCGATCAACCCATCAGACCGGCGTCCCGGGCCGCGCGCAGCGACGCCTTGATCCGGTGGCTCGGGCCCGCCTGATCCGCCACCGCGTCCAGGGTCTTGAGCCCCTCACCGGTATTGAAAATGACCGTCTCGGCGGTCGGGTCGAGCCGGCCGGACTCGACGAGCTTGCGCAGCACTGCCACGGTCACCCCGCCGGCGGTCTCGGCGAAGACCCCGGCGGTACGGGCCAGCAGCCGGATCCCGGCCCGGATCTCGTCGTCGTCGGCCGCCGCCATCCATCCGCCGGTGCGGCGGACCGACTCCAGGGCGTACGGGCCGGCGGCCGGGTCACCGATGTTCAACGACTTGGCGATGCCGGTCGGCTTGACCGGGTTGATGGTGTCACTGTCGGCGTGCAGGGCGGCGGCGATCGGGCTGCAGCCCGCCGACTGCGCCCCGAACACCCGCCAGCCGCCAGCCGGCGCCTCGACCAGGCCGATCTCGACCAACTCGGCGAACGCCTTGTCGACCTTTGTCAGCAGCTCACCAGAGGCCATCGGAATCACCACCTGGGCGGGGATCCGCCAGCCGAGCTGCTCGGCCACCTCGTAGCCGAGCGTCTTCGACCCCTCGGCGTAGTAGGGCCGCACGTTGACGTTGACGAAGGCGGTGTCCTCGAACTCGTCGGTCTCCACCAGTTCGCCGCAGAGCCGGTTCACGTCGTCGTACGACCCGTCGATCGCAACCAGGTCCCCGCCGTACACGGCGGTGGTGAGCACCTTGCCCTGCTCCAGGTCGCTGGGGATGAACACCACCGACGGGGCACCGGCGCGGGCGGCGTGCGCGGCGACCGAGTTGGCCAGGTTTCCGGTGGAGGCGCAGGCGAACCGGGTGAAGCCCAACGACCGGGCGGCGGTCAGCGCCACCGACACCACCCGATCCTTGAACGAGTGGGTCGGGTTGGCGCTGTCGTCCTTGACCCAGAGCGGCGCGGTGAGGCCCAGCTCGGCGGCCAACCGCGGGGCCGCGACCAGCGGAGTGAAGCCCGGGTCGAGGGTGACCCGGGTGGCCGGGTCCTGGCCGACCGGCAGCAGCGGCGCGTACCGCCAGATGTTGCGCGGGCCGGCCTCGATCTGCTCGCGGGTGACGGCGGCCAGCACGGCGGGGTCGTGGTCGACCTCCAGCGGACCGAAGCACTCGTAACAGGCGTGCTGCGCGATGAGCGGGTACCGGGCCGCACAGGCGCGGCACACCAGGGCGCGGGCCGGGCTGGCGGCGGGGTCGATCCCGGACGGGGCAAGGGTGGACGTCATCTCGAGATTCCTCTCATCTGCCCCCGCGTCGCACTCTGCGGCGGGGCCGGAATTGGCACCTGCCCCGCCGGTCACTCTGGGTGATCACGTGGGGTGGTTGCCGGGGCGTCTTCGGGCCGTGTCCCTCAGCCCCTCTGGATGAGGCATTCAGTTGTGCCGCCGAGTGTAAGCCGGCGATGACGGCCGATGACCATCCGGTCCCACCCTGTGGCGAAATGTGATTCACCCCGCAGCGGCGCAGGGCCACCCCTCGGCCCGGCTCACCACGACGGCCGCCGCATCACTCCCTGTAACGATCGGGGTGGTCATGAGGGCTGGCATTGCCTGGGGGACGGTTGCCGGGCGGTTGCCTGACGTTCCCGATGCGGTTGAGGGTGCCGGGCTGCCAGGGACCGGGCTCGCTCCGCTCGCTGTCGAGCTGCCCCATCTGTGCGCCTGCTGCACCCTGTCAGCGAGGTCAGCTGCGCGGACTGCACAGGCAGGATGAAGGAGGTTTCGCGATCCTGACCGGACGCTGGAAAACCCTGCGACACACCACCGCCGACCCACGCCGGATCAACGACATCGCCGCCGCACGTCACCTGACCCACTTCGGGTACAAGCACCTACCGGAAATCGCTGAGATTACTTCACCTCAGCTGAAGATCAGGTGACGTTGGAGTAGCCAGCCTGCCCCACCGCTGGCAGAAGCAGGCTGACTTCCGGGATGTTGTCAGGCGACCAGACCGGGCGTGTTTCCCTGTAGCGGATCGTTGAGCTCGTGGTAACCCTTCGGGTCTGGGCCGAAACGGTTCGGGCCGGATGCGCCCTTGATTGCAGCAAATACCAGCAGGATTACCCCACCGATCAACGGAATAATCCCAATCATCAGCCACCAGTCGGTATTGCCGGTGTCGTGCAGGCGTCGCACAATTACCGAGTCAATAAGGATATCGACCGCTTTGCGAACAGTGACCGGACTCGTCTCATACTGGTCCGCACGTTCCCGCGTGCTGGGCAACTTGTCACCAGGCGGTGTGACTACACCGGTCACCCAAACGTTTTCGGTGACCCGACAGCGGGATCGACTACGCTGCATGCGGGATGGACCGACCAGCGGAGGAGCCCTGATGAGGAGAACAACCGCCTGTTCGTTAGTACTTGGCGGAACCGTGGCCCTGCTGGCGCTCTCATCCACCATTACGCTCACGGCGGACATGGACCAGGGAAGCCCCCGCCCAATTGAGACAAGTGAAGCCGAGGAGCTACTTTCGGTAGCCGTGGACCTGGCGCAGGCCGGCAGGTTCGCCGACCTGTGTCAGACCGCCGGCAGCCGATCGAATTGCAGGTCAATTCTCGAATTCACCACTTCTGAGGGATGGCTGCCGAACGACGAGATGCCGCTCGTGGTGGGGGTCAAGCACTATCCAGCCACCGACACAGGTGTGGAGCATCTGGTTCTACGCGTTCAGGGCAGGCGAGCCGATGGCGCGACCTACGAAACCGACTTCCCGGTGATAAGAGCAGATGACGGAAAGGCTGTCAGCCTTTACCCCACCTACTGGTCCGGAATGGACTTCTCCGCATCTGCAAACGCGTGCACCCGGCAGGTTAGCGAGGTCTGCGCCCAGACTCAGACTGATACCGCTCCGGGATGACCCTGGGCCGCGCCTTGTTCGCCCGGAGGCGATACAACGGTCGCGCTCACGGGCGAGGCGGCACCGCCGGCCATCCTCGCGATCCACGTCACCGCCACCCGGGCCAGCAGTTCGCCTCGGCCCCTCGAAGCCGACGTGACCACGGACGACGAATGCCATAGTAGCCCCCAAATTGCAACCCAAATGCCACCAACCGACACCACCCCCAACAAGTCACCATCGATCCGGACACCGCCGACGTCACCGACGTGCAGATCTTGGCAGCCCAGCTCCTGACGGTGGCAGACAACGACTCGTTTCTCGCTACGCCTCGCGCACTACAGGAGGCGTTGAGCGGCCCGGATGATCCTGAATGCTCGGCGGATCATCACCAAACACTGGCCGCGCGTGGACCGATGTCCGGTCTGCGGATCCGCATGGCCGTGTCCGCCTACCTATACCGCCTACGACTACCTCAGCTCGGTCGGGCAGGGCAATTGGGCACCCTCGCAGCCTACTTAGGAACAGCGGTGACACCGGCCGACGCCACCATCCGCCGCTGGTGGCGAGACCTGAACGACCACCGGCAGATTGACGGCCACGCCCCGTCTGCGGCACCCGGGGACGGTGTAGACCCTGGGCGGAGGCGTACGGCGACCTAGTAGCCCACGACTTCGTCCGGCCGCATACAGCGGTCGGTGAACGGAAATCGATATGGACGAGCTTACTTGGAAGCATATGCACTGCGACAACAGGCAGCCGGCGATGCCGGCAGCATCACCGCTGGTTTGCCGGTCTCTGGCTTGGCCAGCCCTCTGCGGCCGTCACGGCGAGTTCACGAGGCAGGCTCAGGACAACCGAGTGTTCTGGGAGGCCGTCAACCAAACGACGGTCCCTGAGTCGGCCGACCTACATGGCCTGCTCAATCAGATAGTGTGTCACCTGCGAGGGGACAACGCTGCGAGCGGCATCGACGGTTGATGCCACTCCTATCCCAGTAGCCACGTCTTGCGGCGACTCCCAAACGGCGGCCGAAGCGAGGCGGCAGTCGGTCCCGGCGATCGGCCGCGCGAAGGTAGCCAGTTCTTCAGCCCCAGACTGGCGGACAGCCCACCTTCGGCCCCTGGTCAAGCGCTCCAAGCTGCACGCTCGTCGTCAATCAGCAGCCGGACTGCGCTGGTGACCTGTCGGCGGATGATCTGTTCCACGCGAGCGTCGTCGGCGTCATCGTCGCCGGAGGTGGCGAGGCGTAGGAACCAGGCGGTGCTCCAGAGGCGGTGCCAGCCCAGCGCCCAGACACCGGCGGGTCGTCCGCCGCGAGGGTCGAGCACACGTGGGTCACCACCCGCGTTGATGTAGGCGTGGAGCTGGTTGTCGATTCGGGCGGGGTCGGGTGGCTGTCGGGTTCCTTGCCAGGCCGCGAGGTCGAAGATGCCTGGTCCGACAAAGGCCATGGCGAAGTCAATCACGCGTAGGCCGGTGCTTCCGATGTGCAGCGCGGTGGGGTGGAACTCGCCATGCATGACGCCGAACGGCGGGGTTTCGGCACCGGCCGCCAGGTGTGGGGCGTCCCTAGCGAGGAGTTCCAGGGGCCGCAGGAGGTCCGCGGCGGTGGCGAACCGGCCACCGGCGCGCAATCCGGTCAGCAGTGCGACTGCATGGGACGGGATGTCTGCGAGTTGGGCTTCGCCCCATACGGGCAGGCCACCGGGCTCGATCCTCTTTTGATGCAAGGCTGCGGCAGCTGCGGCACCGTCGATGTCATTGGGCTGGCGGACGGGCTCCCCGAGATCTTCCACGATCATGATCAGCTTTTTGTTGTGGATTGTTGCGGCGTGTACGGCGGGCACGGGCGCACCGGCGTGGGCCGCGGCCGTCAGTACCTGCGCCTCCCCCATGAACGGCGCCGTGGCGTATTTGACGATCACGGTGTGGCCGTCGGCCAAGGTGAGCCGTTGCACTCCCGACAGGGCCCACACCCGGATAGCCGCACGCTTGGTGGGGATGGCGAGGCCTGCACGCTGACACAGGTCCTCGCAGACCGAGTCGAGCTGGGGCACATTGAGTGCGCTCATGCTCTGGGGACCGTCGCCGTTGCCTGGGCCAGGTCGGCCAGGGCCGCGTCGAGGGCCAAACTGAGAGTTGTGGGAACGGCGCCCATGCTCGTGCGCTGGTAGGTGCGGAAGAATGCGAGCAGGTCAAGCAGCGGGCGGCGACGGGCGAAGAATGCCGTGACATCGCCGAACAGGTCAGCTCGGCGTAGTAGCGACCGCAGGGCCACAACTTTGTCCGCCACGGACAGCAGCATGAGGTGGCTGTCAGCGAGGTCGGGGATGAACGGCTTCCCACGGTCCATGGCCTCGTGCTCGGACTGCATGCCCCGGATCAGTCGGCGGACCTCCGGGCTGAACCGGTACTCAAGGAATTGGTCGAGCTTCAGGGACACGGGCGCGAATTCGGGCGCGTCATGTAGCAGCGCGGCGGCCACGACATCGACATCCACGTCAGGTCGGTGTTCGCCGACAGTGACGGCGACTCTGGCGGCGTGGGTGAGTGCAGGCCGGTCGTCGATCGTGCGCCCCGCGCACCATTGCTTGGCCACGGCCAGGGCGTCCTCAACGATCGGCGCCCGGGGCGGCGCGAGAATCGTCATCGCCAATACCTCCTGTTCAGCCCGTACGATGTGGGGGTGGAGTTGGACGGTCCGCTGGAGCGCTGGTGCGAGGAGACGTGCGGGATCTGCCCCGCGCAGACGCTCGCGCCCGGTCGGTTCGATGTCGTCGCCCGGCCGGCGACCGAGTTGGCGTTCAATCGGCAGCTCGGCTGGCGGGCGACTCCGTTGGGGACCCCGGTGTGCGTGCACCCGTATCGGGTGGGGATGCCGCCCGGGGCGTACGCGTCGGCTGGTGAGCCGGTGCCCGACCTGGAGACTCTGGACGTCTTTGAGCCACCGGAGGAGGCGCTGGTGCTGCCCGATTCGCTGGATGATCTGAGTGCGTGGATGGTGGCGCATCTGCGGAATACCGATCCGGATCGGATCTTCAGCACGGTGGCTCGGCTGGAGCGGGCTGCTGGGGAGAGGTTCGCACCCGGCGAGGTCGTGAAGATCCTGCGCCGGGTGCTGTCGGTCGAGATGGCTAGGGTCTAGACGGCCGCTGGCTTGGGATCGTCGGTGAACATGGTGTCGAAGTCGATGTCGTGGGACCGGCCGCCCGCCGTGATGCCGACGGTGCCGTACAACTCGTTGAGGTGGGCGATACGACGGTTGGTTTCGCGGGAGTCGAGCCAGTAGCGCAGCGGCTGCTCGCCCCAGCCGGCCGCGGCGTAGTACACGTCGGTGACGCAGCCGCGGGTGTAGGTGAAGTCCTCCAGGTCGGTGTCGTGCGGGAACAGCACCCCGAGGTCGCGCTCGATCCACGACATGACGGTGTGCTGGGCCAGGACGGCGTGGACCATGTCATCGACGGGCAGCGGCAGCAACAGTTCGGCGGCCTGCTCGTCGCCGCCCGACAGCTCGAACACGGCAGCCTTGAGTGCGAGCGCTCGCACGGCCTCGACCAGCAGCGGCTGCCCGTCCGAGTCCAGGTTGAACCGGCTGACGGAGGGCATGCCCGTGTACGTTGCCCAGCATGGGCTGTACTTCATGCTGCTGGTCGTGAATCGATCCCAGAGATCGTGAGCCTGCATCTGGCTCAGGATCTCTGCGGCGCGGGTACCAACGGCCACGGGATTGAGTGTGGTCTTCATGTCTACTCCTTCGCTTTCGCCAACAGGTCCGGGTGCAGCGGCCTGGAGGCTTAGTCACGGACCGCCACGTCCCGTGACCTGACGGTAATTCCATCGATCGGTGTAGCTGGTGCCAATTGGCACCACAGCGTCTACGCTGGTAGCAGGCCATGACCGAAGCTGTCGATCATCCACAGGGGAAGGAGACGCGTGATGCGGCCACCGCGCCTGATCTCCGACGAGCCGATCGGCGAGCGCATCAAGCTGCTTCGCCAGCAGCGCGGCTGGTCGATCCGCTACGCCGCCAGCGTCGCCGGGATCAGCCACACCACCTGGTCTCGCATCGAGAACGGACTACGGTCGGCCGACAACCGGTTCGTCCTCGCCGAGATCGCCACCGCACTGCGGGTGCCGCTGTCCGACCTGACCACAACCGGGGTACTACCCGGTGACAAGGGTCAATCCCGCGACGCGATTCATGGCATCACCAAGGCAATCATCGAAGCCGACCTCGACTACCCAGCCACCGTCGCGGCCGGTCCGCTCCAGCCGCTGCTGCACCAACTCGACACCGTGACCGCGCTACGGTTCGGCTGCGACTACCTCGGCGCCGCCCGCCTACTCCCCGACCTCCTTGCTGGTCTGCACGCCGCAGCCGCCGGACACGAACGCACCGAAGCGCTCAAGGCCCTGGTCTTCACCGCCGATGCGGCCTCGTTCGTCATCCGATACCTCGGCGAACCCGCCTCCGCCGTACTCGTGGCCGACCGCGCCCGGCAAGCCGCGACCGAACTGGAAGACCCAATCATGCTGGGCATGGCTGCCTGGTCGCAGGCCCACGCCGCCAGCGGCATCGGCCTCTACACCCGCGCGCAGATCATCGCCGACCAGGGCACCACCGCGCTGCAAGGGCACCTGTCAAAGCCCGCCGGCCTCGAATTGCTGGGACAACTGGTTACCGTGTCCGGGTTCGCCAAGTACGCCCAAGGCGACGTTGACGGTGCCGCCGCCGCCATCACCGAGGCCGCCGATATCGCCGAACGCACCGGCCAATCCGGCGCGCTCGGCCTACACTTCGGCCCCACCAACATCGACTTCTGGCGCATCAGTATGGAAGCCGACGGCAACGACCCCGGCCACGCCGTGCAGATCGCCCGCAGCGTTACCCCACACCTTGTACCGGCCGTGTCCCGGCAGGCCGCGTTCTACATCGACCTCGCCCGCGCACTGTCGAATACCGGCAAGGACACCGAGGCAGTGCGGATGCTCCTGGTCGGCGAACGCCTCGCACCGCAGCGCGTACGCAACTCCCCGATCGTGGCCGAAACCCTGCGCGGCGCCTTGGACCGGGCCCGACGTGGCTCTGGCTGGGCCGAACTGCGCGGCCTGTGCGAACGTGTCGGCATCCCGCTCTGACCAGCAACTCAGCAGAAGGAGAGCCCGTGGGAGAGACGGTCGTGGTGTACGCCAGCGAGCAACCCCCCGACAGTTGGCAGGCATCCGTGTTCGTCGCCGGGCCGATGCCCCGCGATCCCACCGCGCCGTCTTGGCGACCCGACGCGCTGCGCCTGCTCGCCGACGGCTGGACCGGGCCAGGAACCCTCGTCGTGTTCGTCCCCGAGGCACGCGACCGCCACCAGCCACAGCCCGGCTACATCTCCCAGGACTGGGAGGAACGCTGGATGGCCATCGCCGACGTCATCCTGTTCTGGGTACCACGCCGGATGCCCGACCTGCCGGGGCTGAACACCAACATCGAGTACGGGCGGACGGAAGCCTCCGGCCGCGTCGTACTCGGCCTGCCGCCCGACGCGGTCAGCGTTCACTACTTACGCCGCGGAGCTGAAGCCCACGGTGTCCCCGTCCGCGACGCCCTCGACACCACCATCGACGCCGCCCTCGCGGCGATCGGCGACGGTGCGCAGCGCGACGGTGCGGACCGTGACGTGCCGCTACTGGTCTGGCGCACGCACGCCTTCCAGACCTGGCGCAGCCGCTACGAACTGATCACGGGCCGGGTGCTGTGGACATGGACCCCACAGCCGACATTCGAGCTAGCCGCATGGGCAATGCAGGTCCAAGTGCTGCTGGACGACGGCGACGTACACACGGTGCTAATCACTACGATCGGCAACGGCCCGACGACCGAAACCCTAATCGCCGATGGCGTGGCCCCGCGCCAACTCTCCACCAGCCGGTTCACACACCAGGCCCAACGGGGCTCGGCGAACCGTGTCGGAGGCGACACAGCAGCTCCGCACAGGAGCTGATCCGGCAGGCGTTACGGCGGTGGCAGCCGCCCTTGCCGGGCCAAGCTTGAGGCATGACCACATCCCACGTACTACCGGACCGCGCTACCCCAGCTCTGGACGCTCCACGACGTACGTTTCCTTGCCCTGGTGCCCCTCGATCGAATCCACGACCCGAATGTAGTCAGCGGTACGGCGGGACATGACGGTGCACTCCTCGCGTGGTAACTCTCCGCTTGCGAAACACACGTAACCCTTGGAAACCGCCTCGGCCTGGGAACGTGCCGCGTCAGGCAACTACGCCCTTGACCGGACACCTAGATTGCAGTCCCTGCGGCGACCGGTGTCAACAAGGCTCGTCACGGACGGTCGCGAGGTCCGCCGGTGCCTAGTACCTCAACGATCACCCGCTGGCGGAATGGCCACGAAGACGCCCATTCCCTGCCTACCCAGTAACTCGCCAGACTCAATGAGGATATCGACTGCTTTGCGCACTGTTACTGGACTCGTCTCATACTGGTCCGCAAGTTCCCGCGTGCTGGGCAACTTGTCACCAGGCTTGAGGATGCCCGCCTTGATCCGAGCGCGAAGGTCATCCCGGATGACTCTCCAGAGCGGGACGGCATGAGGCATAGCCTCATCCAACCATTGGCATTTGCCAGGCCATGACGACGCCCGCTGGAGCCCCTCCGAATGCGCCTCCCGGCTTGGCGCACCGGAGTAGCGCCGCAGTTCGCGACGGGCAAGACCGAGCTTCAGCGGTTCGGCTGCCGGATATACACCCCTCGTCCCGGTGCGCCGACAGCGACTCCCCGATCACGCAGCAGCGCCACGGCGCGGGCTGCCGTGGAGATTGAGACGGAGTAGAGATCGGCGAGCTGGGAGTAGGACGGCAACTTGGCGCCTGGCTCATACTCACCAGCTTCGATCTGGGCGGTGATATCCGCAGCGATGTCGGCATAGCTGAGCGGCAGTGCAGGCACGTCAGAGTCCTTTCGCCTAGGAACTGGGACGACCCACTCGAGATACGAAGGCCACCCACACCGAGGGCAAGCTGATCCGGCAGGGCTTTCGGCAGTGGCAGCCGCACTCACCCCAAGTACGAGGCAGGCCACATCCCACGTGCTACCTGACGTACTACCTCAGCTCTGGACGTTCCGAGACGTACGTTCCCTTGCCCTGGTGCCCCTCGACCAATCCACGCTCCCGAAGAATGCGCAGCGCGGTTTGGGCAGTGGTCACACTGATCTTGAAGTGTTCGGCAAGCTGCGCGTAGGTCGGCAGCTTGTCTCCCGGCGCAAGCTCACCCGCTCGAATCTGAGCAGTGATCGAATCCACGACACGAATGTAGTCAGCGGTGCGGTTGGACATGGTGGGGGCACTCCTCGCTCGGCCCACCCATTCCAACACGGCACCTTCAACACCTACAACCTCGACGTTGACTTAGACACCTTAGACACTTACTGTCGGATGGGTGGTGCTCCTCGCTCGGCAGCTAGGTGCGCCGCTCCTCGCCGGGACCAAGACCGGCTTTTGCCGGGGCAGCTTGCGCCAACCCCGCAGCCTTTCGTGTTGGGTAACGCGCTGCCCCGGCATTCAGCAAAGAAGAGGGAGATCCACATGAGGACCTCGAAGGCGTCGGCGGCCGGCGTGGCCTGGACGACCGAGCCGGTGACAGCACACCGATGCGAGACGTACCCCGGTGTTGCTTCCGCCACCGCGCCGCCAGGGCGGAGGGGCGAGGTAGCGCAGACGTACTGGATCTGGGCGCCGACGCCCTGAACACCCGACGCCCGCTCGCGAACGTGCGCGACGTGGAAAGGGGCCCGGGGCGGGTGCCGGGCTCCGGCCGGTACGCCACGCGCGGACGTGCCGGTCGCCCCCGCCCGCCTCGGCGCCGCCCCCAACCCCCGACCCGAGAGGACGTGACCGCCATGATCTACCGAGCCCGACGCCTGTTCTCATCCCAGGTTCGCGCCGCGACCTTCGCCCGGCGACGTTGGCGCGGCCTGGACCCCGAGCAGGTGTACGCCTACCTTGACCGCGTCGCCGACGAGCTGGAACGACTTACCCGGGAGGCGAGCACCGCCCACGCCGAGGGTGAGTTGATCCGGCAGGCGTTGCGGCAGTGGCAGTCCCGACACGCCGACTGCCAGCCCGCCACCATCCCGAACAGCCGATGGCGCCACTGAGCACGGTGGAGCTACCCACACCCACGTGCCGTCAGGACACGACGTCCTTGCGGGTGAAGCGCCAGAAGGCCAGGCCCCAGAAGAGCGTCGCGTAGCTGATCGCCGAGATCGCTCCCCGGACCACGTCGTCGGTCTGGATCGGTGTCGACAGCAGCCCCAGCCAGGCGGTGCTGTAATGCGTCGGCAGGAAGGCCCGCAGCACGCCGAGGGCGGTGATCTGGTCGAGGATGCTGGACAGGATCCAGAGCAGCACCGCCCCGCCGACCGCGCCCAACGCGGCGTCCGTCGACACCGACAGCAGCACGGCCAGACCCGCCACCACCAGCAGTACGACGGCCAGGTAGCCGAGCACCGCCAGCAACCGCAGCAGCCCCTCCCCCGGCTCCAGCTGGGCGGCGACCGTGCTGCGCAGCGGCTCCCACCCGTACCGCAGGGTGCCGAGCAGCAACGCGGTGCCGGCGAGCAGGAGCAGCGCCAGCGCCGAGTAGGTGAGCGCCACCAGCAGTTTCACCGCGAGCAGTCGGGCCCGTGGCACCGGCACGGCGAGCAGGTAACGCAGGCTGCCCCAGCTCGCCTCGCTGGCCACCGTGTCCCCGCAGAAGAGCGCCACCACGACCACCAGCAGGAACGACGCGGAGACGAAGAGGGTGAAGAGGGTGAAGTTCAGTCCGCCGGAGGTGGCGAACTCGACCAGGCTGCCGAACTCGCCGCGCCCGTTGTCGTCGTCGCCGGAGCCGAACTGGAACGCGATCAGGATGATCAGCGGCAGCAGCACCATGAAGCCCAGCGCGAGCTGGGTCCGTCGCCGCGACGCCTGCCGCCGGAACTCGGCCCGCACCGGCAGCGTGGCGAAGGGCCGGTAGCCCGCCGCCGCGCCGGACGGGGTGCCGCCGGAGTCGCCCGCACCGGGCTCGACCGTCGTCTGCGCCATCATCGGTCCCCGCTTCCCCGAGAGTTCTCGCCGACCAGGGCCAGGAACGCGTCCTCCAGGCGCCGCCGGGGCACCACCCGGTCCACCCCGATGCCGGCCCGCACCAACTCGGCGACCACCTCGCTGCGGGCGGTGCCGTTGGTGTCCACCACGAGCTGTCCGTCGCCGTCGGGCAGCACCGAGACGCCCGCCAGCCGGTCCAGCACCTCGCGCGCGGCCACCGGGTCGGTGACCTCCAGCAGGACGCTCGGCGACTCGCCGACGATCTCCTCGACCGGGCCGGATGCGACGATCTGGCCCTTGGTCACCACCACCGCGTGGGTGCAGGTCTGCTCCACCTCGGCGAGCAGGTGGCTGGAGACCAGCACCGCCCGGCCGTCGGTGGCGTACCGCCGCAGGACCCGGCGCATCTCGGCGATCTGCGGCGGATCCAGGCCGTCGGTCGGCTCGTCGAGCACCAGCAGCTCCGGCAGGCCGAGCATCGCCTGCGCGATCGCCAGCCGCTGCCGCATGCCGTGGCTGTAGGTCCGCACCTTCCGGTGCACCGAGGTGCCCAGCCCGGCGATCTCCAACGCCTCGTCGAAGTGCGCGTCGGCCCACGGCCGCCCGGTCGCCCGCCAGTACGCCGTCAGGTTGTCCGCCCCGGACAGGTGCGGCAGGAAGCCGGGGCCCTCCACCAGGGCTCCGATCCGGGACAGCACCGGGGCGCCCGGCACCAGCCGGTGCCCGAAGACGTAGACCTCGCCGGCGGTCGGCTGGGTCAGCCCCATCAACACCCGCAGCGTGGTGGTCTTGCCCGCGCCGTTCGGTCCGAGCAGGCCCACCACCTGCCCGGGGTGCACCTCGAAGTCGACGTTGGAGACGGCGACGAAGCCGTCCGCGTACTCCTTGCGCAGTTCCCGGACGGCGAGCGGGACGCCCGCGTACGCCGGGTGGACCCGGCTCTCGCGACGTTGGTGCCGGCGGCGGAGGACGGCGACGACCACGACGAGCCCGACCACGATCGTGGCGATCAGCCCGGCGAGGACCCAGCGCCAGATGACGGCGTCGGTGGGGATCGGCTCGCTGGCGACCGTCGGCAGGGTGACCGCCCCGCTCGCCAGGGCCACGCTGTAGACGGCCGGTTCGACCGGGGTGGCGTACGCCTGGTCGGAGGTCGCCACCACGACCCGCAGCCGGTGCCCGGCCTCGATCCGGCGGACGATCGCCGGCAGGGTGACGGTGACCGGTTCGGCGTCCTCGACGGCCGCCGGTAGCCCTTCCAGCCGGATCGGCGCGACCAGCCCGTTCGGCAGGGTCGCGGACCCGTCACCGGCGACGTCGTAGAGCTTGACGAAGAGTACGGCCGTGCCGGTCGGGGACGCGGCCCGGATGGCGACGGTCGGCGCACCGACCACGTCCACCGCGGCCGGCAACGGTGCGGACTCGAACCGGGCGTGCTGCCCGGGGATATCCCCGGCGACCCCGTCGAGCAGCGACGAGAGCTCCCCGGCGAAGGGCGCCGACGAGATCGCGGCCGGGTTGCCGGCCGGCGGGTTGGCGATGGACTGCGCCGGACCGCTCACCGGCACCGGCTGCTGGCCGGTGCCATCGACGCCCGGGTAGCCGGTGGCGCGGAAGCCGCTGGCGACCAGCCCCCGGTCGAGCGCGTCGAACCCGGCGATCCGAGAAAAGGTGAAGTCGTCGGCGGGGGCCGCGCCCTCGCCCTTGACGTAGTGGTCGAGCCACCGCGCGGTCAGGTGCCGGATCCGGTCCCGGTCGGTCTTCGGGCCGTCGCCGCCGTCGTGCCCGCCGGTGAACCAGGCCACCTGGACCGGGGTGCCGGTCGCGGCGATTTCCCGGGCGTTCGCGTCTGCCTCGGCGAGCGGGAAGAGGGTGTCGGCCGCCCCCTGCACCAGCAGCGTCGGCGCCTCGACCCGGTCGAGCTTCCCAGCCGGGCTGGAGCGGCGCAGCAGTGCGACGGCGTCCGGGTCGGCCCGCCCGGTGGTGGCGATCCGCAGGTACGCGGCGCACACGTCGGCGGCGAACCGCCCGCAGGACGGGTCGACGGCGCCGGCCGTGGTGGCCGCGTTCTCCGGGAGGGAGCCGCCCGGGACGGGACCGCCATTGGGGGCGAGGCCGCCGGCCGGGCCGGAGCCGCCGAGGGGGACGGGACCGGGGTTGCCGCCGCTGCCGAAGAAGAGCCCGGCCCAGCCCTTCTTGAACACCCCCTGCTCCGGCCCCTCGCCGCTCTGCTCCGGCAGGAAGGAGCGGGCGAGGTCGTTCCAGGTGATCATCGGCACGATCGCGTCGACCCGCTGGTCCTGCGCTGCGAGCAGCAGCGCCAGCGCGCCACCGTAGGAGCCGCCGACCACGCCCACCCGCGGGTCCCCGGCAGCGTCGGTGACGACCTCCGGGCGGGCGGCCAGCCAGTCCAGCAGGCGCTGGGCGTCGCGGACCTCGTAGTCCGGGTGGTCCAGGTGGATCTGGCCGCCGCTGCGACCGAAGCCCCGCGCGGTCCAGGTCAGCACCGCGTACCCGCGGTCGGCGAACTCCTCGGCGTCGGCGCGGACCGACTCCTTGGTGCCGCCGAAGCCGTGCCCGAGCAGCACCGCCGGCACCGGGGAGCCGGCGGCCGCGGCGGGGGGCAGGTACAGCGTGGTGTCCAGCTCGACCGGCTCGTCGCCGGTCGGCCCCGACCGGACGGTGATCAGCGCCGCCTCGGTGCGCAGGTCCGGCTCGGCGGGCCGGAGGGTCCCGGCGACTCCGGCGGCGAGCAGGACGACGACGACCGCTGCTGCCGCCGCGGCCAGCGCACGCCGACGGGTGGGCAGGGCGCGCCGGATCCACGCGGCCGGTGACGGCGATCTCATGCGGCACACGCTACGGGGGGAGAGCTGAGGATCGCCTGAGTGAACACAGAACACACCACTGTCGGCGGAGAGCACCGGGCCGTCGCCGGACTGGGCGCCGGGGGCGTCGGTCCGGTGCTGTCGGCGTCAGCGGATGCGGCGGGCGGTGAGCACGGTGTCGTGGATGGTCACCGGCGTGCCGTCCGGTGTGGTGGCGGCGCGCGGGCGCGCCGCCCGGGTCCGCACCTCCCAGTCGCTGGCGGGCAGCTCCTGCGCCAACTCGTCAGCCGTGTAGAACAGGTCGGGCTCCGGGGGCCGGCGCACGGCGATGTCCAGGTCGCTGGGGTGGTGCCCGACGATCAGCAGGTGGCCGTCCGGGGCCACCCGGGTGGCGAGAGTGGCGAACACCCGCCGCCGCAGTGCCCCGGAGAAGTGCAGGTAGGACGCGGCTACCAGGTCATAACGGGGGCCGTCGTCGGGCTGCCAGTCGCAAACGTCCGCCCGCTCCCACCGCAGCCGCCCGGCCAGGGAGGCGGGTACGCGCTCGGCGGCGCGGGCGAGGGCCTGCGCGGAGAAGTCCACGCCCGTGACCTGCCAGCCGTGTCCGGCCAGCCAGATGGCGTCCGCGCCCTCGCCGCAGCCCACCTCCAGGGCCGTACCGAGGGCAAGGGGGGCGACCTCCTCGACGAGCACGGGGTTGGGGTCGCCGCTCCACACCGGCCCGGCCTCGCTGTATCGCTGGTCCCAGTAGTCAACGTTGAAGAGGGCGTCGACGTCAGTCATCACAGGTTCCTCTGCTTCCTCTGCCGATTACCGGATCACGCGGAAGTCCCACCCTCCGGCAGTACGACGCGGACCGCAAACACCTTTGCCATGACGGCAAATCGGGAGGTGGCGAACCCCGCGCCGACACCGAGCTGCAGGTCCACCGCGACCAGCACCGAACCGGGAACTCCGGACGGTTGTCGCGCCACCGCGGCGGCTACCGAGACCCCTTCCGCGTACCGGCTAGGGTTCGGTGGGTGGGGGGACCGGAGCTCGTACTCACCGCCAGCCGACAGCCGGCCGCGCTGGACGCCCGACGGGGCGTCGTGCGGCTGCACCCGGAGGTGCTCACCGCGCTGGGGATCCGCCCCGGCGATCCGGTCCGGCTGGCCGGTCGGCGGGCCACCGCCGCCCGGGCCGAGGCGGGTGAGCCGGAGGCCACCCCCGGGCTGCTGTACGCCGATGACCTGACCCTGGGCAACCTTGGCCTGCGCGACGGCGGTGAGGTCACTGTCGGCCCCACCCAGGTCACCGCCGCCGCCCGGGTGGTTCTCACCGGCGCACCGCAGGTGGTCGCGGCCGTCTCCCCGGAGCTACTCCGGCTCGCGTTACTCGGCAAGGTGGTCACCACCGGCGACGATGTCTCGCTGCTGCCGCAGGAGCTGCCGCCCCCGGCGGCGCTGCCCCCGGCGGTGCTGCCCGACCCGGCGTTACGTGGCCTCCTGACGGCGGCCCGGCAGAGCCTGGCCAACCGGGTCGGCTACGCCTGGACCAGCACCCTGCTCACCGTCACCACCGCCGCACCAGCGTCGGCGGCGCTGGTCACGATGGAGACCACCGTCGGGTGGGAACACGGCCCCGCCACCCATGACCTCACCGCCCGCGGCCCCGCAGCCCACGACCTCACCGCCCACGACCCGGCAGCCCACGGCCTCACCGCCCACGACCCGGCAGCCCGAGACCTGGCGACGTCCCGGGCACTGTCCCCCGCCGAAGCCGCGCCCCGGGCTGCCTCGGCCACCGGGGCACGGGACGCCGAGCCGGCGGAGACGACCGACCCGGCGCCGACGGTGGAGGAGCTACCCGGGCTGCGCGCCCAGGCCGAGGAGCTGACCGAGCTGCTCGACCTCGGCTTCCACCGCGGTGCGGTGCTGCGCCGACTCGGCACCACGGTGACGCTCGGCGTGCTCCTGGACGGCCCGGCCGGGTCCGGCAAGTCCGCGCTGGTTCGCGCGGTCGCCGCCCGGGTCGGTGCGCGGGTTCGACCGCTCTGGGGACCGGAGCTCGCCGCGTTGACCAACCCGGCCGCCGCCGAGCGGTTGCGGGCCGCGGCCGCCGCGGTACGCACCGACGGACCGGCCGTCCTGCTGGTCACCGACGTGGAGGCGCTCGCCCCGGCCGCCGCGCCCGGCCCGATGGCCACCGTCTTCCGCCAGGTGGTGGCCGAGACCGTCGCGGCCGGGGCCGCCGTGGTGTGCACCACCGGCCGCCTCGACGCCGTGGATCCCGCCCTGCGTACCCCGGACCTGCTCTCGCTGCGGGTCAGCGTCCCGCTGCCGGACGCCGCCGGGCGCCGGGAACAGCTCGGGGTGCTGACCCGACCGGTGCCGCTCGCCGAGGACGTACGGCTGGACGAGGTCGCGGCGCGTACGCCCGGTTTCGTCGCCGCCGACCTGGCCGCGCTGGTCCGCGAGGCGGGGGTCCGGGCTGCCCTGCGGCAGAAGACGGTGGAGCAGCCCCACATGACGATGGCCGACCTGCACGCGGCGCTGACGGTGGTCCGCCCGACCACGATGGCCGCGTCGACCCTGGAGCTGGCGTCGGTGACCCTCGAGGACGTGGGGGACCTGGCCGAGGTCAAGCAGACCCTGACCGAGTCGGTGTTGTGGCCCCTCACCTATCCGGACACCTTCACCCGGCTGGGGGTGCAGCCGCCCCGCGGGGTTCTGCTCTACGGACCGCCGGGCTGCGGCAAGACGTACCTGGTGACCGCGTTGGCCGGTTCCGGCCGGGCGAACGTGCTCTCGGTGAAGGGCGCCGAGCTGCTGTCGAAGTGGGTGGGCGAGAGCGAACGCGCGGTGCGCGAGCTGTTCCGCCGGGCCCGCGAGGCCGCGCCGACGCTGGTCTTCCTGGACGAGGTGGACGCGCTGGCGCCGGTACGGGGTCAGGCCACCGACGGCGGTACGGCCGACCGGGTGGTGGCCGCCCTCCTCACCGAACTGGACGGAGTGGAATCCTTACGCAACGTGGTTGTGGTGGGTGCGACCAACCGTCCGGATCTGGTCGACCCGGCTCTCCTGCGCCCCGGCCGGATGGAGCGGCTGGTCTACGTCCCGCCGCCGGACGAGGCGGGCCGCGCGGAGATCCTGCGGGCGGCGTCGCGCACCGTGCCGCTCGCGCCGGAGGTGGACCTCGGCGCGCTCGCCGGGGACCTGGACGGCTTCTCCGCCGCGGACTGCGCGGCGCTGGTCCGGGAGGCGGCGCTCGCGGCGATGCGCGAATCACTCGCCGCGGCGACGGTGACCACCGCCCACGTGGCGGTCGCCCGCACCCGCGTACGCCCCTCCCTGGACCCGGCCCAGGTCGCCTGGCTGGCCGAGTACGCGAAGAAACGTCAGTAGTCCTTCGGCGTACCGTCCAGCGACAGCTCGGCGTGGATCTGGCCGTTCGCTTCGCGCAACCGCGCGCCGCAGGTGGTGAGCACGGAGAGCGCACCCCGGTTGTCGGGGGTGGTCGCCGCGACCACCCGGCGCATGCCGGCCGCGGCGGCCTTGTTGAGCAGTTCCCGGAGCGCGGCGGCTCCGATCCCCCGGCCCCGCGCCGAACGCCCCAGCCACAGCCCGGTTTCGACCGCCTCCGGCTCGTCGCAGCGCGTCATCCGGATCACCCCGACGACCTCACCGGCGGCCAGGACGGCGTACATCCGGGTGCGGGTCGGGCCCGGCAACCCGGCGAAGCTGGCCCGGTGGAACTCGCGGAACGCCTCCCGCCGGGCCTGCGACCAGCCGGCCGGGGCCTGGACCGGCGGCATGACATCGGCCGGATCCGCCTCAGCGGCAGCTACGGAGAGCAACGATTCGAGGTTGCGTTCACTCACCGGCTCCAACCGCACGTCACCCGCCACGTCCGGCAGTCTGCCGGGCTCATCGGCGAGCGTCCAGCGCAAACGGGGCGGACTGACGATCCGGACGAAGAGATCGACCAGTCGGCCCTACCCGAATCCTCCTCACCCTCCGTTGCTGGTTTCTCCGTCCCACGCCACGGCAGCAGGTAGCGTCAGCACTGGTGGCCCGCCGGGCTTCCGTGGCACGAGCCGACTTTTGCGACAGGGGGATCGCGGATGTTGCAGCGCCTACACGAGACCGGCCTCCGAGCCGAGCACGCCTATCTCGCGGGTTTCATAAGCATTGGCCTGTCTTTCGGCAGTTGGTTCCTCTCGAAGCATCTGGAGCGTGCGGGCATGGCCCGCGCCGACCGTTGGGGGATCTTCATCGGCGAGTGGGCTCCGACCTTCTTCGCCATCGGTAACGGCCTACGCATGCACGAAAAACGCTGATCCGACCGAAGGGGTCGGCGCTGCCGGCCCCTCAGCGACGTCGGTCGCGGGCTCGGGCCGAGCGCAGGCGACGCAGCCGCCCCACCAGGAGCGGCTCGGCAGCCAGGGCCGCCGGGTTGTCCAGCAACCCGTTCAACAGCTGGTAGTAGCGGGTGGCGGTGCAGCCGAACCGGTCCCGGATGGCCTGTTCCTTGGCGCCTGGATGCCGCCACCACTGCTGCTCGAAGTCGAGGATGTCCCGCTCTCGCTCGGTCAGGCCGGCGGTCGAGCCGAGGGCGTCTCCTGGCGCGGCGTCGTCCAACGGCGCGGCGTCGTCCAACGGCGCACCGTCGTCGGCGTCGGACAGCGCACCGCCGTCGGCCCCCACGACGTCCGGCTCAAGGTTGGCCGACGCGACGGCCTCGACCTCGGGCACCGGCCGGGGCGGTGGTACGACGGAACGCCCGCGTCCTTCGCCAGGTCGCCCGTCGCCGGAGGGCTCGGCGGCGGTCGGGGCGGTGTCGGGCGGCATGACCCTCCTCGCGGGGGCGGTCGGCTCGGTACGGCCGACCCGGGGGTGCCTCAGCCTAGTGCGCCGCTCGGCCAACCGCACGAGACGGCTGGCCAAGCGGCGAGGCGAGCGGGCCTGGTGGGGGCTCACCCCGACGGCGAGCCGGTCCGACGGGCCCGGGGTGGTTGCCCTGGCGTCAGGAGATGTCTCGCCGACGTATCGCCCAGCACGCACCGCCGAGAATGAGCACCAGCCCCACCACGAGCAGCCCGGAAGAATGTTGCCAGGTGAGGGTCAGCGTCTCTGGTTCGCATGGACCGAAGGGGTTGCGCTGGCACAGCTGCCAGTCATGGAGGACAACCTCCTTCTCCACCCAGGCCTGCACGTAGGTGGGGAGCAACCATGCCTCGATGAACTTCGCTTCGATCAGGTCGAGCAACACTCCCAGGCCGACCTGCCCGACCACCACCACCCCGACCGCGCCGCCCAGCGCCATCGCGGTGTGCCGGCCGAGCGAGGCCAGCCCGAAGCCGAGAGCAGCGGCGACCAGGGCGAGCACCGCGCCACGCAGGCCGGTCAGGGCGAAGGACTGCCAGGCACCGGCGGTCATCCCCTCGGTGCTGCCACGCGTGGTGGCGATCAGCCAGAAACTGCCGAACCAGAGCACCGTCGTGGTCACCGCCAACGCCAGCAGCCCGGTGAGCAGGGCGGCCAGCTTGGTGAGCAGGACGGTCACCCGCTTCGGCCGCCACAACAGCATGGTCATCATGCCGCCGGTGTTCCACTCGGCGCCCACGAAGGAGGAGCCCACCACGAAACCGACCAGGGCCAGGATCCCCGCGAGCGCCATCAGCGTCTGGCCGAAGCTGGCCCGAAAGTCGAAGGTGGTCGGTAGGTACTGTTCCGCCGAGTAGACGTCCCGGGGTGGGGGCGAGATCGGGGAGCAGTCCGGGGGGAAGCGACCCGACTGGTCGCCCCGGGCCGCCGCCTGCTCGCACTCGGCCCGCAACTCTTCGGTCTGCCGCACCTCCTGCTGCCAGTACTGCTCGGCGGCCACCTGGGCCTTGGCCCGGGCCGCGTCGTCGATCTTCTGGTTCGACAGAAAGACCCCGACGGCCACGGTTGCCAACACCGCCAGGCCCAGCACCGTCGCCCAGCGGGTGAGGCGCCGCAGCACCAGCCGGCGTAGTTCCGCACGATAGAGACTCACGCGCCCCACCCTCCTGCGCTGCGCTGACCCACCGTGGCAGGTCGCGCCGACTGGTCGACCTGCCGGCTCTGGCCGGGGGCCGGCGCGGTGGCGGTCAGCTCGAGGAAGACACTCTCCAGATCGGCATCGACCCAGACCAGCTCGCTGACGTACAGGCCCTGACCGGCGAGGAGGCGGGTCACCATGGCGGCTTCCTCCACCCCGGCGAGCAGCAGGTGGTCCGGTTCCCGGGTGACGCGGAACCCAGCCCGGGTCAGCGCCTCACTCGCCTCCGGCAGGTCGGCCACCGCTTCCAGGCGCACCCGGACGGTGCCCGCCGAGTGGGCCGCCAGCACCTTCTCCACCGGGCCGAACGCGACCCGGCGCCCCAACGAGATGATCGTGACCGAGTCACAGATCAGTTGGATCTCGGCGAGGATGTGGCTGGAGAGCAGCACCGTGGTGCCCCCCTCGGCCAGGTTCCGCATCAACGCCCGCATCTCCCGGATGCCACCCGGGTCGAGCCCGTTTGCCGGCTCATCCAGGATCAGCAGTCGTGGGTCCTTCAACAGGGCGGAGGCGACGGCCAGCCGCTGCTTCATGCCGAGCGAGTAGGTCTTCACCCGCTCCCGGGACCGGTCTCGCAGCCCCACCAGCTCCAGCACCTCGTCGATCCGGGTGGAGCGGACCTGGCCCGCGGTGGCCAGCAGGGACAGGGTGTCCCGGGCGGTGAAGTGTGGGAAGAACTGCGGGCTCTCCACGATCGCGCCGACCTGACCGGCGACCGCGGACAGGTCGGCCGGGACCTCGTGGCCGAGCAGTCTCATCCGACCGCCATCAGGCCGGATGAGCCCGAGCAGCGTCCGGAGGGTGGTCGTCTTACCCGAACCGTTCGGGCCGAGGAAGCCGTGCACCTGGCCCGCCTCCACCCGCATGTCGAAGCCGTCGAGCGCGTTGCGGGTGCCGCGCCTTCGGCTTCGATAGGACTTTTGGAGACCTTCTATTTCCAGGACAGCCGTCAAGCTGCACCTCCCCCGTTGGCGGCACTCACGACACAATACGTGGTACTACCCTTTGCGCAATACCCAATCCGTGCATCGCGGCGGAAAGCGGCGATAGGAGGGCCGGTCGTGCGAGTCAGGCGCAGACCACCCGCACGCCAGCGGCGCGGAAGGCGGCAACCACGTCGGGCGCCGCACCGGAGTCAGTGACCAGGGTCTCCATCCGGTCCGCCGGGCAGATCCGGGCAAAGGCGTGACCCCCCAGCTTGGAGGAGTCGGCGATCACCACCACCCGCTTCGCCCGCGCCACCATCAGGCTGTTCATCGCCGCCTCCCCCTCATGATGGGCGGCGGCGCCGAGCTGCGGGTCAACCGCGTCCACCCCGAGCAGGGCCACATCCAGGGTGACCTCGCGCAGCAGGGCCCCGCCCAGCGGGCCGACCAGCTCGAAGGACTTGGGTCGCACCACCCCGCCGGCCACCACGACCTTCATCCGGGACCGGACCAGCAGCTCGTTGGCGATGTTGAGGGCGTTGGTGACCACGGTGAGCTGGGCGCCCTCGGCGCTGGTGTTCAGATCCGGCCGTACGGCCAGCGCTCGCGCCACCTCGGTGCTGGTGGTGCCGCCGTTGAGGCCGACCACCGTGCCCGGGGACACCAGCGCCGCGGCCGCCGCGCCGATCCGCTGCTTCTCGGCCGAGTGCTTCGCGGACTTGTACCGCAGCGGCAGGTCGTACGAGACGCCGTTGGCGACCGCCCCACCCCGGGTACGCGTGATCATCTGCTGCTGGGCGAGCTGGTCGAAGTCCCGGCGGATGGTGGCCTGCGAGACGGCCAGGCGCTCGGCGGCCCCCTCGACACTGACCCGCCCGCTGTCGGTCAGCATCTCGAGCAGGGCGTTCCATCTGGCGTACCGGTCCACCCCGAGCCCTCCAGCGGCTGCACGATCGGTGATTGTGCGTGCACACTAGTGCGCGAAACTACGTATAGGCAACGCCGCTTCTGCTCGATCCCCGGCCTGGTTGCCACCACCACCCCAACCGGCGCACAATAGCGCGCGAAAGCCGGGCCTAACGATCCAAATTGCGCACGTTTCTGGAGAAGCCTGATGTCGTACGTCGACATGGAGATCGCGAGTCAACCCGACTGCTGGCGGACCGCGGCACGGCTGGCCACCTCGGTGGCCGACCAGCTGCCCCAGCCCGGCGAGCGAGTCGCCGTCGTGGGATGCGGCACCTCCTGGTTCATGGCGATGGCCTACGCCGCCCGCCGCGAGCACGCCGGTCACGGCGAGACCGACGCCTTCCAGGCCAGCGAGTTTCCCACCGGCCGCCGCTACGACCGGTTGATCGCGATCACCCGCTCCGGCACCACCACCGAAGTGACCGAGCTGCTCGCCGCACTCCGCGGAGTGCTGCCCACCGCCGTCCTGGTCGGTGACCCCGCCGCCCCGGCCGCCGATCTGGCCGACGTCACGGTGCCGTTGGCCTTCGCCGACGAACGCGCGGTGGTGCAGACCCGGTTCGCGACGACCGCGCTGGCCCTGCTCCGCGCCCACCTGGGCGACAACATCCCCGCGCTCTCCGCCGACGCCGAGGTAGCGGTGCGCGCCCCCCTACCGATCGACCCCGCCCAGATCGCACAGGTCACCTTCCTGGGCCGGGGCTGGACTGTCGGGCTGGCCCACGAGGCGGCACTGAAGTGCCGCGAGGCCGCCACCTTCTGGGCCGAGGCGTATCCGGCCATGGACTACCGGCACGGCCCGATCTCCGTCGCCGCACCGGGACGGCTGGTCTGGGCCTTCGGGGACCTGCCCGAGGGGCTTGCGGAGGATGTGGCGGCCACCGGTGCCGCCTTCGTACACAGCCGCACCCACGGGTGCCGCAGCGTGATCGGAAACTGGGCCGCCGGTCGCACACCGCTGGACCCGATGGCCGACCTGATCCTGGCGCAGCGCTTCGCTGTCACGCTCGCCACCAGCCGTGGCCTCGACCCCGACGCGCCACGGCACCTCGCCCGCTCCGTGGTGCTGGCATGAGCAGCGCAGAGCCGGGCGAGGCGCCGAGCGCGCCGGACGGCGCACCCGACCGACGGCAGGTCGTGGTCGCGATCGATGTCGGCGGCAGCGGAATGAAGTGCGCCCTGGTCCACCGAGACGGCACCGTCGCGCGCACCGCGCACCACCCGACCCAGGCCGCCCGCGGTCCGGCAGCCGTGGTCGACACCATCCTCGACGTGGCGGACGGCCTGGCGGACACCGCCCGCGACGAAGGGCTCACCCCGGTGGCGCTCGGCCTCGCCGTCCCGGGCGTCATCGACGAAGCAGCAGGGGTGGCGATCTGGTCCGCCAACATCGGCTTCCGCGACGTACCCCTGCGGGCCCTGGCCACCACGCGACTCGGGATGCCGGCGGCACTCGGCCACGATGTCCGCGTCGGCGGCCTCGCCGAAGCCCGGCTCGGTGCCGGTCGGACCGACCGGCACGTCCTCTTCGTCGCCATCGGCACCGGCATCGCCGCCGCCCATGTGATCGACGGAACGGCCGCCACCGGTGCGCACGGCGCCGCCGGGGAGCTGGGTCACATTCTGGTCCGTCCCGGTGGACCGCGCTGTGGCTGCGGGCAGGCGGGCTGTCTGGAGGCGGTCGCGTCCGCCTCGGCGGTCGCCCGCCGCTACACGGAGCTGGCCGACAGCACACCGGAGACGAGCGCGGCCGAGGTGGCCGCTCGCGCCCTCGCCGGCGACCCGCTGGCCCAGCGGGTCTGGACGGAGGCGGTCGAGGCCCTCGCCGACGGCCTCGCCACGGGTCAGGCCCTCTTCGACGTGGAGACGATCGTGCTCGGCGGGGGGCTGACGCGCGCCGGTGCCCAGCTCCTCGACCCGCTGCGGGCCGCGCTACACGACCGGATGACCTTCCACCGCGAACCGCGGCTGGTCCCGGCGGCCCTCGGCGCCGAGGCGGGCTGCCTCGGCGCTGCCCTACTCGCCCTCGACAGCCTGGAGAAGCAATGACGGTACGGGTGACCGGCAGGGTGGTGACCCCGGCCGGGGTCATCCGCCAGGGCTGCGTAGAGATCAACAACGAGCAGATCACCGCGGTCGCCGAGTACCCGTCCGGGCGGGACGGGCGCTGGATCCTTCCCGGATTCGTGGACATCCACACCCACGGCGGCGGTGGGCACACCTTCACCACCGGAGACGCCGACGCGGCCCGTGCCGCCAGCGGCTTCCACCTCCGGCACGGCACCACCACCCTGCTGGCCAGCCTGGTGAGTTCGCCGTTCGCGCTGATGCGCGCCGCCACCACCGCCTACCGACCGCTGGTGGCCGAAGGGGTGCTCGCCGGGATTCACTTCGAGGGCCCGTACCTCTCCGCGGCCCGCTGCGGAGCGCAGAACCCGGCGTACCTGCGCGACCCCTCCACCGAGGAGCTGACCGAGCTACTGAAGCTGGGCCACGGGACGATCCGAATGGTCACCCTTGCCCCGGAGCGCGAGGGAGCGACCGCGGCGATCAAGCTACTCACCGCCCACGGCGTGGTCGCGGCGATCGGCCACACCGATGCCACGTACGAGCAGACCCAGGCCGCCATCGCCGCCGGCGCGAGCGTCGCCACCCACCTGTTCAACGCGATGCGCCCCGTGCACCACCGGGAGCCGGGGCCGGTGATCGCCCTGCTGGAGGCTCCCTCCGTGGTCTGCGAGCTGGTCGCCGACGGGGTGCACCTGCACGACGGCATGCTCGCCTTCGCCACCACCGCCGCCGGCGTGGAGCGGACCGCCCTGGTCACCGACGCGATGGCCGCCGCCGGCCAGCCCGACGGCGACTACGAGCTGGGCGGGCAGCGGGTCACCGTGACCGCCGGCGTGGCCCGGCTCGCCAGCGACGGGGCGGTCGCCGGCAGCACGCTGACGATGGATACCGCGTTCCGGAACGCGGTCGCCACCGGGGTCGCCGTCCCGGAGGCCGCCCGGATGGTGGCCACCACGCCCGCCCGTGCGATCGGTCTCGGCGATCGGGTCGGCGCCCTCCAGCCCGGTCTCCGCGCGGACCTGGTGGTGCTCGACGACGACCTGAACGTGGTCCGGGTGATGCGCGCGGGCACCTGGCTGGACTGACCGCCGGGGCGCGACGCGGGCCAGCCGGGCGACCTCGGCGGGACCACCCGGACCGTTGGTCAGCCTGGGGGTGGGATCTCCACCCCGAGCACCGCCTGCTCGTCGGGGCGGTGCGCCAGCACGTCCCCAAGGTACGACTGCACCGCCGGGGCCATGCCGACATCCCGGCCGGCCCGCTGGGAGAGCAGCCACTTGTGCTCGATGATCTGCGCGAAGATCTCCTGGGGTTCCAGCTTGCGGCGTAGGTGCGCCGGCACGGCGCGGACCACCGGCTCGAAGACCTCGGTCAGCCAGCGGTGTGCCGCCTGCTGCTCGTCGGCCAGGTCGCTCTCGGCCCGGTAGGCGTCCAGGTCGTTGAGGAGCCGACGGGCCTGGTTCTCCTCCGCGTCCAGACCGGTGAGGCGAAGCAGCCGCCGGGTGTGGTAGCCGGCGTCCACCACCTTCGGCCGCACCAAATACCGCCCGTCGTCGATCGTGGAGACGGCGATCTCGGCCACGTCGAAGCCCAGCTCGTTGAGCCCGCGGATCCGGCCCTCGATGTCGTGCCGAGCCTCCCGCTCGATCTGCTGTTCATAGGTGATCTCATGCCACAGCCGCTCGTACCGCTGCACGACCTCCTCGCACACCACGGCCGGGTCGATCGACTCGTGCAGCAGCCCGGCCGCCTGTAGATCCAACGCCTCACCGAAGATGTTCACCCGGGCGATCTCCAGGTCCTCACCGCGCTGCCCGTTCGACAACGAGCGGTGCAGCACCCCGGTCTCCGCGTCCACCAGGTAGGCCGCGAACGCACCCGCGTCCCGACGGAAGAGCGTGTTCGACAGCGAGCAGTCGCCCCAGAAGAAGCCGGTCAGATGCATCCGGACCAGCAACGCGGCCAACGCGTCGAGGAGGCGCTCCATCGTCTCCGGCCGCAGCGTGTGCGAGAAGAGCGCCCGGTAGGGCAGGGAGAACTGGAGGTGCCGGGTGATCAGCACCGGGTCCAGTGGTTCGCCGGCCTCGGTCTGCCGGTCGGCGACGATCGCCACCGCCTCCACCGTTGGGAAGTCGATCCGTTCCAAGGCCCGCAGCAGGTCGTACTCCCGCTCGGCCACCCGCTCGCCGGTCTCCTTGACCGCGTACACGTAGCCGCCAAGCCGGACAAAACGGACAACATGTCGGGAGATGCCCTGCGGCAGCGCCACCAGGTGCTGCGCCGGCCACTCCACCAGCGGGGTCGACCAGGGCAGGTCGAGCAGCGCCGGGTCAACGAGAGCCGAGGTGATCCGCACGCACTCCAGTTTGCGCCCTCCCCCGCCGGAACGCCTCCCCGCGTGGTTCGGCACACAGCCACCCGGACCGGGCCGGGGGCCGTGCCGGCCGGTAGCGTGGCCGAGATGGGGCAGGCGACAACCGGGTGGCGAGCGGTACGGCTCCGGCCGGTCCGCCCGGCTGGCTGGTGGTTCGACGGGCTACTCCTCGCCGGCCTGGCGGCCCTGACCGCCGCCCTCGCCGCCGGCTACCTCTTCGGCCTCGACCGGACGGTGGCCGACTGGTCGGACGCGCATCGCCCCGCCGCCGCGTACTGGGTCGCGCGGATCCTCAACTACCTCGGCCAGGGCGGCCCGCTGACCCTGACCGCCGTCGGGCTCGGCCTTCTGCTCGCCGTACGACTCCGCTCCGCCCGCCCACTGCTGCCGCCGGTCGCCGGGCTCGTGCTGATCAACGTCGTCGTCGGCGCGCTCAAGGTGGCGACGGCCCGGCCCGCGCCCAGCGCCAGCACGCGCGAACCCTTCCTCACGCCGGAGCAGACCCTGCCACTCTTCCAGCACGAGTTGGCGCTGCAGTACACCCGCTCCTACCCGTCCGGGCACGTCGTCAACACGATCATCTGGTGGGGCGTGATCGTCCTGCTTCTCGCCCAGTTGCTGAAGACCTACGGGCACACGTTGCCACCCCGGCTCGCCGTCGCGATGCGGGTCGTCCCGCCCCTGGTGGTGTTCGCCACGACCCTGTACCTGGGCTGGCACTGGCTGACCGACTCGATCGCCGGGCTGCTACTGGGCCTCCTGCTGGACCGGGTGCTGCACCGGGTGCCCTGGGACGATGTTCCACTGCCCCGGCGAATCGACCAGGACCGTCGGAGCTGGACCCCCGCGCACACGGACTGACTCGGACCTGCGCGCCGAACCCACCCGCTACCGCCAGCGGATCACCAAGAATACGCCTGCTTGTCCGTCTCTGGGAGTTGAGACGTATAATTTCCCTGTTCAAGGTGAGACTATGGTTATAGACTAGTTCAGGGGAAATCAATGAATAGAGTGGTACGCCCGAATCGGCGGGCGTTGCTCTCCGGTGCGCTTGTCGGCACCGTGGCCACGCTCGCAGGCTGCTCCTCGACAGAGGCGCAGTCGCCAACGACCAGCGCCTCCCCCCAAGCACCACCCACCACGCCCAAGGCAGCACTCGAGCGGCTGATGGAGGGCAACCAACGGTGGGTGAAGGGCGACCCGCAGGCCCCCCACCGGGACCCGGCCCGGCGGCAGGCCGTAGCCCAGGAGCAGAAGCCCTTCGCGGCGGTCCTCTCCTGCATCGACTCGCGGGTGCCACCGGAGCTCATCTTCGACGTTGGCCTGGGCGACCTCTTCGTGACGCGCACCGGCGGGGAGGCGGTTGGGCCGGTGGTCACCGCATCTCTCGAATACGGGCCGCTGGCCAACGCCACTCCGCTCATCGTGGTCCTCGGTCATCAACGTTGCGGCGCCATCAAGGCGGCGTACGCCTCCCTTAATGACGGCGAGACGCTGCCCGGCCACCTACCGGAGATCGTCACGGCCCTGCAGCCGGCGTACGAACAGGTAGCCGCAGCGGGGGGTAACGACCCGATCGATGCCATGGTCCGAGCCCAGGTCGAGCTGGCCGCGAACGACCTGCGCTCCAACCCGGAACTCGCCCCGCTCGTGGAAAAGCAGCAACTTGCCATTGTCAGCGCCTACTACTCCCTCGACACCGGTGCGGTCGAGGTCCTCAGCGGCGTACCCTCCCCACCAGCCGAACGGTGACCGGACCACACCGGTCCCGGCCCAGCGGCATGGGTATGGACTCCGGGGCCTGTCCCCAGGTGCCGGAGCCTCCCGAGACCCGGGGCTAGTCGGAAGAGTCGGGTTGTTGACCAACCGCGCCGTCCTGCTCCCCTGCCCGGGGCAGTGGCGGGCCCCCCGAGGGCGTTGCGGTCCCCGGGGACGAGCCGGCCGGGGGCGTTGCGGCCTCCGGGGACGAGCCGGCCGGGGGCGTTGCGGCCTCCGGGGACGAGCCGGCCGGGGGCTCGGAAACCTCTGAATCGAGCGGGCCGGTCGCACGGAGCAGGGCGTTCAGCCCGGCCCGGCGGGCAACCACCGTCAACCGGTCCCCGGCCATGATCACTAGCCGGTGGTCGAGCTCCCACTCGTACCGCTGGCCGGAGCGGGCGTGGGCGAGGAGCCGGACGCTCCCCGCGCGGCCGACGGCGGCCAGCGGCTGGCCTTCGAGCGAGGAGCCAGCGGCGACCGGGACCTCGGTGACCAACAGGGCGTGCCGGCCAACCGAGATGGTGGCGATGACGGCACGGTCCAGCAGGGCGCCGGCGAACGACGGCGCCGCCAGGTACGACACGCTGCGCGAGACGCCGATACCGAAGGACCGCTGGACGCGCTCGGCGAAGTGCCCGTCAAAGAGCCGCAGCACCACCTGAACATCGTCGTTGAGAGATCGGGCGGTCAGCGCGGCTCGCAGGTTCACCCCGTCGTCGGTGGAGACCACGACGAGAGCCTGGCAGGTAGCGACCGAGGCCGCCCGCAGGATCTCCTCGGCGGAGGCGTCCCCCACCACCAGTGGGACGCCGAGCCGCCGGGCCAGCGCGGCACCCCGCGCATCCGGGTTCTTGTCGATGGCGACCACCTCGACACCGAAATCGCGAAGTTGGGCGGTCACCCGCATACCGATGTTGCCGAGGCCGACCACGACCACGTGCCCGGAACGGTCGGTCAGGGGTCGCCCGGAGTGGAGCGCCAGCCGGGCGTTGACGAGGCCGTCCACCACCACGGCGGTGATCAACGGGATCAGCGCCAGCCCGGAGAGATTCAGCACCACCTGGAGGACCTGTTCGCCGACCGGCTTGGCGGCGTCCGGGTCCTGCCCGCTCAGGGCGGTGACCAGGGTCAGATAGAGCGCCTCCGCCCAGCTCACCTCGGCGGTGCTGGCGTAGAGGCCACCGAGCACGACGATCACCGCCAGCAGCACCAACACGGCGATGCCGATCCTGCGGGTGGCGAAGCCGCGGACCGCCCGGAGCAGCATCGTGACCGGCCGGCGCCACCGCCGGGCCCGACGCAGTCGGCGTGCCGCCACCTCGGTTCCCGGTGGCGTACCGGCCGCCTCGGCGAGCACCACGTCGGCGGCGCTCTCGTCCGTGGGCAGGACCCGGACCTCCCGCGGATCGCGGGTATCCGCCACCGGGCAGACGACGTCCTCATCGCGAAGGTCGACGCGGCGGGCCACGTAGAGCGTCCGCCCGCCGTGCCGGAAGTGAGCCGGTGCGACCTCACCCAGGGCGGCGGCGACGAAGGCAGGGGCCGCCATCGCGGCATCGGAGAGCACCGCCGAGTCGGGGAAGATCTCTCGCACCCCGTTGGCCAGGCTGGTGTTGAACATCCGCACCACCAACCGCAGGCTCGGCTGGACCTCCTGGGCGCAGAGCGCGGCGTGCATGTTGCCCACATCGTCTTGGTGCAGCAGCGCCAGACCCTCGGCCCGGTCCAACCGGGCTCGGCGAAATGTCACCTCGTCGAGCCGGTCCGCCTGGATGACCTCAATGCCGTCGAGATCTCGACCGTCCGGGCTGTCCGTCCGCTGCCGCTTGGGCACCACCAACGTGATCCGGATCCGGGTCAGCTGCGGCTCGGTGCCGAGCAGTGACCTCACCACCCAGTACGCCAGGGCGTCGTGGCCACAGACCACGTAGTGGACCCAGGGGTCGCTGTTGCCGCGGAACCGACCCCCGGACCACCATGCACGATCGAAGGGGCCCGTCATGCGACGCATGGTAAGCAGTTGGTTTCGCTCCCGCAGCCCCGCGACCGTGAATCGCGAACACGACGGTAGCGCGAGCCCACTCTCCACACCGATATTTCTCCGGCAAACTGGGGCGATGGCGCTGTCGAAGGTGGTGGGTCGACTCGTCGGCGTACGTGAGCATGTGGTGGAGCCGGGCGGTGGAGGCCTGCCGCGCGTACCGCACCCGACGCCGACCGTGGTCGTCGGTGCCGGAATAGCCGGCATGTCGGCCGCGGTGGTACTGGCCGAACGGGGAGTTCCGGTCACCGTCCTGGAAGCCGCCCCCACCATCGGCGGACGGCTCGGCGCGTGGCCGGAGGCCGCGCCCGACGGCATCCGCACCAACGAACACGGGTTTCACGCCTTCTTCCGCCAGTACTACAACTGGCGGAACATCCTGCGCCGGATCGACCCGACGCTGGGCTTCCTCCGACAGATCCCGCGCTACCCGGTGCTGTCCGCGCGGTGGCCGACCGAGGAGTTCGGCAAGCTGCCGCCAGCGGCGCCAGCGAACCTGCTCGCCCTCCTGCTCCGCAGCCCCAGCCTGCGCCTGCGGGACCTACGCGCGATGAACCGGGACGCCGCGCTGCCGTTGCTCAGCTACGACCCGATCCAGACGTACGCCGAGTTCGACGACACCACCGCCGACGCCCTGCTCACTTCGCTCCGGCTGCCGGACCGAGCCCGAGCGATGCTCTTCGAGGTCTTCTCCCACTCGTTCTTTAACCACGAAGCGGAGATGTCCGCCGCGGAAATGATCGCCCAGTTCCACTTCTACCTGCTGGGCAACCCGGAAGGGCTGGCCTTCGACTGCCCCACGGCGGACTACGCGGCGTCGATCTGGCAGCCCCTCACCCGGCACCTCGAGCAGCACGGCGGCCGGATCGTCACCGAGGCCGCGGCAACCGGGCTGCACCGCGACAGCGCCGGCTGGCAGGTGGTGAGCACCGCCGGCGCGTACGAGGCCCGACACGTCGTGCTCGCCGTCGACCCACCGGCTCTCGCCGCGCTGGTCGCGGCCTCCCCCGTCCTCGCCGAGGCCGCCCCCGACCTGGTGGCGCGAATGCCCGCGTTCGGCCGACCCGGTCCGCCGTACGCGGTCGCCCGCTACTGGTGTGCCGGGGACGTGGATCCCGGGCGGGCGGTCTTCAGCGGGGTCTCCCGGCAGCCCACCCTGGACTCGGTGACGCTCTACCACCGACTGGAGGAGGAGTCCCGCCGCTGGGCTACGCGCAGCGGCGGCGCGGTGGTCGAGTTGCACGCGTACGCCTGCGAACCGGACGTTCCCGCCGAGGAGTTGGCCGAACGGATGTGGCGCGAGCTGAGGCCCCTCTGGCCGGAGGCGGGGCGGCTGCGGGTCCGCGAGCTACGGGCCCGGGTGGAGGCCCGGGCGCCCGCGTTCCCGCCCGGCAGCCACGCGGGGCGGCCCGGCGTCCGCACCGACGCCGCCCGGCTCTACCTGGCCGGCGACGGCATCCGCACCGACTTCCCCAGCGCGTTGATGGAGCGCTCCGCCGCCACCGGAATCCTCGCGGCCAACCACATCCTGCGGGACGAGGGCGGCGCGACCGAGCCAATCCGCTCGATCCGCCCCCGGGGCCTACTCGCCCGACCGCACTGATCGGGAGCGGTCGCGACCCAGCCGCTACCCGGTGCTGCCCGTTTCGGCCGGCCCCGCCGCGGACGGGGACCACGGGAAGCGGGCCGCTCGGCGCTCGGTGGCCGCCGCGACACCCTCCCGGGCCTCCCCGCTGGCCCGCACCTGCCCATGCCACCAGGCGATCCGGGCGTCGTCTGCCCGCCCGTCAACGATCTCCTTGGCCGCCATCACGCTGAGTCGAGACTGTGCGGTGACCGCGGCGGTAACCGCACCGACCCGGGCCGAGAGCGCGGCGGCGGGCAGCACCTCGTCAACCAGGCCAACCCGGAGCGCCCGCCCGGCGTCGATCAGCTCCGCCGTGAAGAGCAGGGCCTTCGCGGTGGACGGCCCGACCAGCCCGGCCAGCCGGCGGGTGGTGGGCGCCGGATAGACCAGGCCGAGTCGGGCCGGAGGTACCCCGAAGCGCGCGTCGTCGGCGGCGAGCCGTAGGTCGCAGGCGACGGCGAGTTGGCACCCACCGCCGACGCAGGCACCCCGAATCGCCGCGACTGTCGGCTTGGCGAAGGCGGCGAGCCGCTCCTCGGCCAGGACGGCGATACTCGCGTCACCGGCGTCCAGCAGCTCGTCCAGGTCACCGAGGTCAGCGCCGGCGCAGAAGGTTCCGTCGGCTCCGGTGAGCACCAGGGCCCGTACCGCCGGGTCGGCCTCCAGCTGATCGAGCAACGCCGGCAGGCGTCGCCACATCGCCGCGGTCATCGCGTTTCGGCGAGCCGGATTGTGGATCACCACGGTCGCCACCGGAGCGGCCACCTCGACAAGCAGTTCCGCGTCCGCCACCGAAACTCTCCCTCCGGTCCACTCCGCCGCGGTGACGATATCGACGCGGCCGCCGCCCCGCCCCGTCCGGGTGACGGCGGTCACGGTCCGGTGGCCGTTCCTAACCGGAGGCGCGATCAGATCGGGGCCAGACGTATTCCAGATCGGTCGGGATGTCACCGAACTGCGGACGATAGTGCTCCGGGTCCTTGCGCAGCAGCGACGAACGGTGGCTCCGGTGCAGGTCGTCGCGGCCCAGCCAGGGTGGTAGCTCACCGGCGTCAGCCAACTCGGCCTGGGTGCGAACGGTGCGCACGCCCCGGGCGGCGGTGAAGTCGGTGATCAGTGTCGCTGCGCAGGTGTCGGCTCGACCCGCCTCGCACCAGACCGCGCACACGTCCAGCCCGTACCGGGTCAGCGCCTCCTCGTAGCCGGCCCACATCTTCACCGCCGGATGGTGCCGCCAGCCGTACCCGGGCCGGGTCAGCCCTCGCAGCACCTGAATCGCCTCCACCCGCTGCTTACCGAGCCGACGTTGGTCCAGCGCGGCCGCGCTGGCCAGGAAGTCCGGGTACGGAAGGAACGTCTGCATCCTGGCTACCTACCCGCCGCCGCACCCGACAATCCTCCGGCGGCGTGGTCGCCCCGCCGAACCGGGACGGTCCTGCGTCGAACACCGCCACCAAGCGGCGTCGCCCGGCGCGGCGGCGGGCGACGAGGCGACGGCGTTCGCTGACGTTTATAGTCGATCTAGAACAACGTCAGAACGCTCGCTCAGTCCATCCGGCTCGCCGGCAAGGATGCCAGCCGGACGGACCCGGCACAGGGGAACGCGTGGCCGTCTACAGTGCTCAGCAGCTCCACGGCTTACGGATCATCGTCACCGGCGGCGGCACCGGAGGGCACACCTACCCGGCACTGACGACCATCCAGACACTCCGCGCTCGCCTCGCTGAGACCGGCGCCGCGCCCGACATCCTCTGGGTCGGGGTCGAGCAGGGCCTGGAGGCGAAGATCGCCCGGCAGGAGGGCCTACCCTTCCGCGCTATCACCACCGGAAAGTTACGGCGATCCCCGAATCGCCAGGAGCTGTGGCGCAACATCACCGACGCGTTCCGGATTCCGATCGGCGTGCTGCAGGCCATGGCGACCGTACTGCGGGTCCGGCCGCACGTGGTCCTCTCCACCGGCGGCTACGTCTCCGTCCCGATCGGTCTGGCCGCCTGGCTGGCCCGGCGGCCCCTGGTCATGCACGAGCAAACCCTCAACCTGGGCCTGGCCAACCGGATTCTCGCCCTCGTCGCCAGCCGGGTGCTGCTGAGCCACACCTCCTCGTTGCCGAACCTGTCGAAGCGGGCGCAGGCCAGGGCGGTGGTCACCGGCAACCCGGTCCGCCCCGACATGCTCGCCGGAGACCCGATTGCCGGCCGAGCCGCCTACCAGCTGGAGCCGCACCTGCCACTGGTCTTCGTCACCGGCGGGGCGCAGGGCGCGGTGCAGGTGAACCAGATGGTCGCCGAGGTCCTCCCCGATGTCCTGCAGCGCTGCCAGGTGCTGCACCAGTGCGGGGAGTACAGCTTGGGCCACATGCAACAGATCGCCGCCCAGCTACCGCCGCACCTACAGGCCCGCTACCGCGTCGTGGACTACATCCATGGACAACTGCCCGATGTGCTCGCTGCCGCCGACATCGTGGTCGCGCGTAGTGGCGCCGGCACAGTAGCCGAGCTGACCGCGTTGGGCCGACCGGCGATCCTGATCCCACTGGTGCCGACCTCCGGCGACGAGCAGCGGCAGACCGCCCGGCATCTCGCCGCGGCCGGCGCGGCGCGGATGCTCACCGGCGGCGACGCTACCGGTGCCGCGCTCCGCGCCGAACTCTTGATGTTGCTCGACGACGCGCAGCGTCGGCACGCCCTGGCGGAGGCCGCCCGCCGCCACGGCCGGCCAGACGCCGCGGCCGCCGCCGTCACCGAGCTGATCGACGCTGCCCGCCGCGGCTGACGGACACCCGTAGGTACCGCCGGGCTCAGGGCAGTAGGCACCCTTTCGAGCCGAGTTGGTATCCTATGTGCCGGTAACTAAACCGGTTAAGTCACGGCAACCGATGCAGCGGTTACACCCAACCGTTGTGCCAGTCACTCCACGGACCAGACCCAGGGGGCCGAGTGAAGTCGATGCACGACCGTACCGGCGGCGCGTCAAACGCCCACGCCGCTCTCGCACCAGCCGACTCGTCAACGTGACCGTGGAGCCCGACCGACTACAGGCGTCGTGGGCACGGGTCCTCGCACACGGCGACGCGGTGCCGGCCTACTTCTACGCAGCCCTGTTCGCGCGTAACCCCCAGCTGCGACAGCTCTTCCCGGCCTCTATGGCGGGCCAGCGGGATCGACTGGTCGCCGCACTTGGACGCATCGTCGCCGGGGTGGGCGAGCCGGACCTGATGCTGCCCTTCGCCCGTGGGCTCGGCCGCGACCACCGACGCTTCGACGTTGTGCCCGAGCACTACGCGCCCGTTGGGGAGGCGCTACTGGCCACCCTCAGCCAGTTCCTCGGTCCCGAATGGGACGCCGACCTGGCGTCCGGGTGGACTGAGGCGTACGGCCTGGTCGCACAGGTCATGTGTGATGCCGCGGCGGAGGCCACCCGCGCCGAGCCTCCGTACTGGAAAGCGCTGGTTGTCGAACATGAACGCCGGGGCCTGGACGTGGCCGTGGTCCGACTGCAGGTGGACCAGCCCGTGCCCTACTGGTACCTGCCGGGCCAGTCCTGTGCGATCGAGGTGCCGACCCGGCTTCGCCTCTGGCGGTACTACTCGCCCGCGAACATCCCGCGCCGTGATGGGCTGGTCGAGCTACATGTGAAGGCAGTACCAGGGGGTGAGGTCTCCACCGCCATCGTGCAGTCGCTGCGCAACGGTGACGAGATCCGCGTCGGCGCGCCCATCGGGCACAGCCTGACCCTGGACCCGGACTCCGGCCGGGACCTCTTGCTGCTCGCTGGCGGGACCGGCCTGGCTCCGCTGAAGGCACTGACCGAACAGCTCGCCGCCGAGGGTGGCCGGCGACGAGTCACGCTCGTCGTCGGTGGTCGCACGGGCGGCGACCTCTACGACCTGCCGGCCCTGGAGTCCATGGCGCAGCAGATGCCCTGGTTGACCATCGTCCCCACCCTGTCCCACGATGCCCATGCCGTTGGCGTTCACCGTGGCAACGTCGTTGATGTCGCGCTGCGCCTGGGCCGCTGGGACGCGCACGACATCTACGTTTGCGGTCCAACCGAGATGGTCGCCACCAGCCGCGAACGCCTCGCCGAAGCCGGTATCGCCCCGCAGCAGATTCGGAGCGAGGACGGCACCAACGACCCCTACCGCCCCGACTCCGTAGCCACCGTCGCGGTGGCCGACCGCGCCGAGGTGTACGCACGATGAACACCGCCAACCTTCCCGGCGACGAGCCTGACCTCGGCCGCCAACACACCCCGCTCCGGGGATGGCGACCGGTGTCCCCGGAGCACATCCGGGGACAGCGGTTCCGCGAGACCGCACTCGGCCGCCGTGGCTACCGCCCGGACGAGGTCGATGCCTTTCTCGCCCGGCTGGCGGAGGAGGTGCAGCGGTGGACCAGCATCCATGCCCGCGACCTCGCGGAAATCAACCGGCTACGCGGCTTCTTCCGCAACCAGAACATCGACACCGAGCCCGCCCGCCAACGCACCTACTCCGGCGAGGCGATCCACATACTGGCCACCGCCCAGCAACAGGCCGACCAACTCGTCGCCGACGCCAAGGCCCACGCCCGCAGCATGCAGACCGACGCGCGTAGCCAGGCCGAACGCGTCGTCGTCGAGGCACGTCGCGAGGCGGAGGCAGCCGCCCACGCCTACCGCGTCCGCGCCGGGCAGCAGTACTCCGCCGACCGGGAGCAGGTCGAGCGCCTCGCCGCCATCTCGCGGAACATCCTCGCCGCGGTCGCGGGCGCCACCAGCCAACTCGATGGTGCCAGCGCCCAGATTCGCGCGGTGGGCGACGCCTTCGGCGCCGAGCTGACCAAGCTGGTCGGCCCGTTACCTTGTTGATCGTCCCCAGCCGGGGACCCTCGGTTGCCCGGCCCGGTATGACTTTCTGCCCCTGTCGTTTGGATGATCCGGGGGGTGTTGTCGCCGGGTCGGGTGGCGTCGGTGGACCGCTGATAGGGACACGGCCACCCGTGTTGGGGTAGGTCTCTTCGTAACGTGGCTGCCGGCAGTCCGACGCCCTGACTGCGGCCGAGGCCACGATCCGATACGTGGAGGCGGGTGCGGTGAACGACGGATACGGCGTCTACCTGGGCTTGGACGTCGGTAAGGGTGATCATCACGCGGTCGGGTTGGCCCCGGACGGCAGACGGCTGCATGACGCGGCGTTGCCGAACACCGAGGCCCGGCTGCGGCAGCTGTTCGACAAGCTGGCCCGCCACGGTCAGGTGCTGGTCGTGGTTGACCAGCCCGCCTCGATCGGCGCCCTGCCGGTCGCGGTCGCCCGGGCGTGCGGCCATCAGGTGGCCTACCTGCCCGGCCTGGCCATGCGACGTATCGCTGACCTACACCCCGGTAGCGCGAAGACCGACGCCCGCGACGCCTACGTCATCGCCGACGCCGCCCGCACTCTGCCCCACACCCTGCGGCGGGTCGACACCGGCGACGAGGCCCTCGCCGAGTTGGAAGTCCTGGTCGGCTTCGACGACGACCTCGCTGGCGAGGCCACTCGCGTGTCCAACCGGATCCGGGGTCTGCTGACACAGATTCACCCTGCGCTGGAACGGGTCCTCGGCCCGAAAGTGCACCACAAGGCCGTATTGGAACTGCTGTCGCGCTGCGGTGGACCGGCCGGTCTGCGCAAGGCCGGCCGCCGCAAACTGCTGTCCATCGCCGTCGCCCACGCGCCCCGCATGGGCCAACGGCTCGTCGCCCAGATCATGACCGCCCTCGACGAACAGAGCGTCACCGTTCCCGGCACCCAGGCCGCGGAGACGATCCTGCCTCGTCTCGCCGACAGCCTCCGCGACGTCCTACGCCAGCGCGACCAGGTCGCCACACAGGTCGAAGGGATGCTTGATGCGCACCCTCTTGCCCCGGTCCTGACCTCGATGCCCGGCATCGGTGTCAGGACCGCCGCCCGGATCCTGCTCGAAGTCGGCGACGGCACCGCCTTCGCCACCCCCGGGCACCTCGCCGCCTACGCCGGCCTCGCCCCCGTCACCCGACGCTCCGGCAGCAGCATCCGCGGCGAACACCCACCCCGACGCGGCAACAAACACCTCAAACGAGCATTCTTCCTCGCCGCGTTCGCAGCCCTCACCGACCCCGTCAGCCGCGCCTACTACGACCGCAAACGCGCCGAAGGCAAACGCCACAACGCCGCCCTCATCTGCCTCGCCCGACGCCGCTGCGACGTCCTGTTCGCCATGCTCCGCGACAAGATCCCCTACCAACCACGGCCAACAAGCCCCATCCCGGCTTGACCAAACCCATAGGGACCCCCCCCCGTACCCGAGCAAACCGCCATACCGGACCATCCCACGGCTACGGGGATGCCGCACGTCCACGGGCAGACGCACCGGTAATCACACGCCACGAGCCCGGCGGCGCCCCATCACGCCGTACGTGCCGCACCGGGAGTCGGGCGACCGGGCTTCGGTCGTCTGCTCCCCGCGCCTCACCGCAACGCGTCCTGCCCGCTCGGGCTGGTGCGGTAGCGGCGGGTCGGCAGCAGCAGCGTGGGGTGGCGGACGCTCCAGGCCGCACCCCTGCAGACCGCCTCCTTGTACCGGGCTGCCATCCTTCCGGCGAGGAAAGACGACGTGGCGCGGTCATCGGCGGTCACGAACTGGATGAGCCCGTCCCGCCGGCCGAGACTGACGCACTGGTTGTAGTAGCGGAACGCGAGTTTCGGCACCTCCCGGCCGGTCAGCCGCGCGGCGATCGCGTCGGCGGCCTGCCAGCCCATCGGGATCCCGGTAGCGCAGGACATCCGGAGCGGCTTGCCCCCGGGCCCCTCGGCGAACGCGGCATCCCCGATCGCATACACCTCGGGGTGCGAGACCGCCCGCATGGTGGCATCCACCCGAATCTGTCCAGTGTCGGCGAGCTCAAGGGGCGTGGCCGCGGCGATGGGGTGAACGGCGAAGCCCGCCGTCCAGACAGTCACCTGAGCCGGAACGGTTCGGGCGTCGCCGGTAACCGCGCTGGCCGCGTCGACCCCGACGATGTTCGTGTGCTCGTGCACGGTGATGCCGAGCCGGTCGCAGACGCGTCGCAGGTGACGCCGCGCCCCGACGTCCAGCCAGTCACCGAACCCGCCACGGGCAGCGATCGCGACGGCGAGGTCCGGCCGCGCCTCGGCGAACTCGGTGGCGGCTTCGAGGCCGGTCAGCCCACCTCCAACGACCAGAACGTTGCCGCCGGCGTCGAGACGGACCAGACGATCGCGCAGCCGCAGGGCGGACTCCCTTCCGGCGATGTCGTAGGCGTGCGCGGCGACACCGGGAACCCCGTGGTCGGTACCGGCGCTACCGAGGGCGTAGACGAGGGTGTCGTAGCCGATCTCGTCCGCGCCCTGCTGATCCACCAGCGTGACGACTTTGTGGTCGAGGTCAACGGCGGTGACTCGGCCCAGGAGCAGCCGGACGTCCGTACCCGCGTAGATGTCGCGCAGTCGGCGGCGGGCAAGGCGCTGTCCGGCCGCGAGCTGGTGCAGCCGGACCCGCTCGACGAACTCGGCCTCGGCGTTGACGACAGTAATCTCGACGCTGTCGGGGTGCAGCCGCCGGGCGAGGCGTCCGGCGGCGGCGGCTCCGGCGTATCCGGCCCCGAGGACGACGATGCGGTGCTTCATGATCTCACTCCTGTCTCGATGCGTCCGCTTCCTGAACCGGACAGCGACGCGGTTGCTGACAGGAGCTCACCGTGAGCTGGGTCACCAGGCGTCGATGAGCGGCGCGCCGGGCTCCACCGCGGACCAGCGGTGGGTGGCGCGGGCAAGCTTGTCGGGGTTGATCTGGGAATGGATGGCCGCGATGCCCTCCCCGGTCAGGTGCAGGGACATGACGGCGACGACCCGGTCGTCGAGCACGACCACCACCGCGGGCCCACCGTTGACAACGCCGGCATGGACGGCAGGTCGGCCACCCATCCGGTCGCGTTTGGCGGTGGTGGGAACGAAGAGACCGCGCAGGAACCTCGCCACCGCCAGCGCACCGACGACCGGCGTGGTCCGGGCCGGAACCTTGCCACCACCGTCGCCGACGCTCGTCGCGTCCGCGGTCAGGAGCTCGACGAGCCGCCGCACCTGCCCACTGGTGGCGGCCACGAGGAACTCTTCGACGATCTTCCGCGTGCTGGTCGCGTCCACCTCCGCGCGGACCCGGTCGGTGCTGATGTGCTGCTTCGCCCGCCGGTAGATCTGTTGGCAGTTCGACTCGGTGAGGTCGAGGAACTCGGCGATCTCACCGTGCGAGTAGCCGAACGCCGCACGGAGCACGTACACGACCCGCTCGTTGGCCGAGAGCCGCTCCAACAGGACCAGCACCGCCATCGAGACCGACTCCCGCTGCTCGACGGTGTCGACCGGGCCGAGCATCGGGTCTCCGGGGAGCAACGGCTCGGGCAGCCAGGTGCCCACATACCTCTCGCGCCGGGCGCGCGCCGAGGTGAGCTGGTGGAGACAGAGGTTGGTGAGCACCTTCGTCAGCCACGCCTCGGGCGTCCGGACCACGGTCCGGTCGGCGGTCTGCCACCGGAGAAACGTCTCCTGGACCATGTCCTCGGCATCGCTCGCCGAACCGAGCAGTCGGTAGGCGATCGCCTCCAACCGAGGCCTGGAGTGCTCGAACAGCTCGACCTCGTGCGAACTCAGCGGCATGGCTCGACAGTAGCGACGACCGGTGTCGGGCCGTCGTGTCAGGCTGGGCCCGTGATCGTCACCTTCGAGGCCGAGCTGTGGGGCTGGAGTGCCCGGCGTGCGGACAGTTGGACCTTCGTCAGCCTCCCCGTCGACCTGTCGGAGGAGATCCGGGAGTTGTCCGGACCGCCGCGTCGTGGCTTCGGCTCGCTGCGGGTCCGGGTCACGATCGGTGACAGCACCTGGGCGACATCCATCTTTCCGGACAAGCAGCGGAGCTGCTATGTCCTGCCCGTCAAACGCGCCGTCCGCGAGGCGGAGCGCATCGAGGCCGGTGACGTCACCACCCTGCGCCTGGAACTCCTCGCATAGCAAAAACCAGTCCGGACCGGAGCGCCGCGCTGCCGCTGGGGTACGGCAGGATGGCCGACGTGACCGCTGCTCCCCGTCCCGCCCTGGCGACGCTCGAGGCGGTGCTGGAGCGGCTCACGTATGTCAACGAGGAAACCGGCTACACCGTGGCCCGGGTCGCCACCGACCGCAGCGGTGATCTGTTGACGGTGGTGGGTGCCCTGCTGGGCGCGCAGCCGGGGGAGAGCCTACGGCTACACGGGCGCTGGTCCTCCCACCCCAAGTACGGTCGACAGTTCGAGGCCGACTCCTACACCACGGTCTTGCCGGCCACGATCCAGGGCATTCAGCGCTACCTCGGCTCGGGCTTGGTGAAGGGCATCGGACCGGTGTTCGCCGAACGGATCGTCGCCCACTTCGGCCTGGAGACGCTGCGGATCATCGAGGAGGAGCCGGCCCGGCTGGTGGAGGTGCCGGGGCTGGGCCCGAAGCGCACGGCGAAGATCACCGCGGCGTGGGAGGAACAGAAGGCGATCAAGGAGGTCATGGTCTTCCTCCAGGGCGTCGGTGTCTCGACCTCGCTGGCGGTACGGATCTACAAGCAGTACGGCGACGCCGCCACCGACGTGGTCACGAAGGAGCCGTACCGGCTGGCGGCCGACGTGTGGGGGATCGGCTTCAAGACCGCCGACACCATCGCCCAGTCGGTCGGCATCCCGCACGACAGCCCGCAGCGGGTCATGGCCGGCTTGCAGTACACGCTCTCCGAGGCCACCGACAACGGCCACTGTTACCTGCCCGAACCGGAGCTGGTCGCGGACGCGACGAAGATCCTCGACGTGCCGGCCGACCTCGTCACCCGCTGCCTGGACGACCTGGTCGCCGAGGAGGGTGTCGTTCGTGAGTCACTACCGGGCGGCGACGCGGAGCCGGTGCGGGCGGTGTATCTGGTGCCGTTCCACCGGGCGGAGCGGTCTCTCGCCACCAGCCTGCTCCGTCTGCTCGGCGATGGGGCCGATCGACTGCCCCACTTCGCGGACGTCACCTGGGACAAGGCCCTGACCTGGCTGAAGGCGCGTACCGGCAACGACCTCGCCGCCGAGCAGGAGCAGGCGGTCCGGCTCGCGCTGACCTCGAAGGTCGCGGTGCTGACCGGCGGGCCGGGGTGCGGCAAGAGCTTCACTGTCCGTTCGATCGTCGAGCTGGCCGCCGCCAAGAAAGCCAAGGTCACCCTGGTGGCCCCGACCGGGCGGGCTGCCAAGCGCCTCTCCGAGCTGACCGGGCATCCCGCCGCCACGGTGCATCGCCTGCTGCAGCTACGCCCGGGCGGGGACGCCTCCTACGACCGGGACAACCCCCTCGACGTTGACCTGCTCGTCGTGGACGAGGCCTCCATGCTCGACCTCATCCTGGCCAACAAACTCGTCAAGGCCGTCCCGCCCGGCGCGCACCTGCTGCTGGTCGGCGACGTCGACCAGCTCCCCTCGGTCGGCGCCGGCGAGGTGTTGCGCGATCTGCTCGCCGCCGCGGCCATCCCGCGGGTGCGGTTGACCCAGATCTTCCGCCAGGCCACCCAGTCCGGCGTCGTCACCAACGCGCACCGGATCAACGCCGGCCGCCCGCCCCTGCTCCAGGGCCTGCCGGACTTCTTCCTCTTCGCCTGCGACGACACGGAGGCCACCGCCGACCGTACCGTCGATGTCGCCTGCTCCCGCATCCCCGCCAAGTTCCGCCTCGACCCCCGCCGGGACGTGCAGGTCCTCACCCCCATGCACCGCGGCCCCGCCGGGTCGGGCGCGCTGAACACCCTGCTCCAGCAACAACTCACCCCGCATCGGGAGGGGCAGCCGGAGCGGCGTGCCGGCGGGCGGGTGTTCCGCATCGGCGACAAAGTGACCCAAATCCGCAACAACTACGACAAGGGGAAGGCGGGGGTCTTCAACGGCACTCTCGGCATCGTCACCCAGCTCTCGGCCGAGGAGCAGACCCTGACGGTCCGCACCGACGAGGACGAGAGCATCGACTACGACTTCGACGAACTCGACGAGCTGGCCCACGCCTACGCCATGACCATCCACCGTTCGCAGGGCTCCGAATACCCGGCGGTCGTCATCCCGCTGACCACCAGTGCCTGGATGATGCTGCAACGCAACCTGCTCTACACCGCGGTCACCCGCGCCAAACAGCTCGTCGTCCTGGTCGGCTCCCGCCGGGCCCTCGCCGCCGCGGTCCGCACCGTCGGCGCCGGCCGCCGGCACACCGCCCTCCACCACCGGCTCGCCGCCACAACTCCCTGACCGGCGTGACCCGAAGGGCAGAGACGGGAACGGGCCCCGGTGTTGCCGGGGCCCGTCCGCGCGGGAAGGCGGGGCGTCAGCGGCCGGGCTCCCCAGTGGTACGGATCCGGTCCAGTGCCGGGGCGGAGACCGGCGAGGTCTCGGTCAGGTACGCCACCAGCGCGTCCAGGTCGATCTGGCCGGTGACCGGGTTGGTGCCATCGGTGAGGACGGAGAAGCCGTCCCCCCCGCCGGCCAGGAAGTTGTTCACCGTGACCCGGTAGGTGCCGTCGGTCTGCACCGGCACGTCGGCGAAGGTCAGGCTGCCGCGGACCACGCGCGTACCGGCGCAGGGGTCATCCGCCGGGGCGGTGCTGCCAGCCGGATCGACGACGTACCGGACCGTGGCCGACGGGTAGAGCACCCGCTCGGTGACGAACTGCTGCTCCAGCAGGCAGTAGAGCTGCTCGCCGGTGAGGTCGAGGGCCACCAGGTTGTTGGTGAACGGCTGCGTGGTGAACGCCTCCTCGTAGGTGACCGGGCCGGCGTCGAGGTCGGCCCGGACACCGCCCGGGTTCATGAACGCGGCGACGGAGTTCTGGTCCCCCGCAGTGGCCCGGAGCTGGGCGTCGGCGATCAGGTTCCCGAGCGGGGACTCCCCGCGAACCGTGTCGAAGAGGGTCTCCTGGGTCCGGGTGATCGCCTCGGTGGTCTCGCCCACCTCCCGGCCGGCGACCGGGCCGAGGACGGTCTGGTAGCGGTCGATCAGCGCGGTCTGGGCCGGGTCCTCGGCGACATCCCGGGTGACCACCAGGTTCTCGGCGGAGGCCCGCAGCACGTCCCCGGTCCGCCGGTCGATCTTCAGGTCGATGTCGGTGATCAGCCGGCCGTACGAGCTGGCGCTGGTCACCAGCTTGTTGTTGACCTCGCAGTTGTACGCCTGGTGGGTGTGCCCGCTGACGACGACGTCGATGGACCGGTCCATCCGGTTGACGATGTCGACCACCGGGCCGGTGAAGTCGACACAGTCGTTGATGCCACCGGCGCCGGCCTGGTTACCGCCCTCGTGCAGCAGCACCACGATGGTCTCCACGCCCTTGCGGCGCAGTTCCCGCGCGTACCGGTTGGCGGTCCGGGCCTCGTCGGCGAAGGTCAGGCCGGCGACGCCGTCCGGGCTGACGATGTCCGGCGTGCCCTCGAGGGTCATTCCGATGAAACCGATCTTGACGCCCTGCACCCGGTGGATGGCGTACGGGGGCAGCAGCGGCTTGCCGGTCTCGGTCACGAAGGAGTTCGCGGCGAGGTACTGGAAGTCAGCGCCCCGGTACGGGGTGCCGTCAGCGCAGCCGTCCACCGGGTGGCAGCCGCCGTGCTGAATCCGCAGCAGCTCGTCGGAGCCCTCGTCGAACTCGTGGTTGCCGACGCTCGCGTAGTCGAGCCCGGCCAGCGACAACGCCTCAATGGTCGGCTCGTCGTGGAAGGCCGCCGACAGCAGCGGGGAGGCACCGATCAGGTCCCCGGCGGCGACCGTGATGGTGTTCTTCTTCTTGCTGGCCTTCCGCAGCTCGGCCAGGTGGGTCGCCAGGTACTCGACTCCGCCGGCCGGCTGGTCCTCGATCGTGCCGCTGGAGCCACCGGGCGGCTCCAGATTGCCGTGGAAGTCGTTCAGCGCGAGCAGCGTGACGTCGACCGGCTTCCGCCCGGCGTCCGCCGCTTCGGGGGTGGTCGCGACCGCGCCGAAGGCGGCCACAGCGAGTGCGGTCAGGCCGATCGCGGCCCGACGCATCCCAGGGATGGACAAAAGGAACTCCTCGTGGGAACCGGCGCGGAACATCCGGGCTAGGCACGCCCACCATTTCGCGCCATCGACAGGATTCGGGAACCGGCGGCGACGGGTACCGCCACCAGCACCGATGACAGCCTCTCATCGCTCTCGCCACCAGTCGACCGGGCGGTGCACCACAGCTTCGGCAACAGTGGGTAGCCCGCCGGTACGGCGGACCGAGGGCATCGGGGCACCGTGACCGGCTGGCTACCCTGGAACGCGGCACCGGCAGCAGCCGGTCACCTCCGACCCGGGACAACACACGAGTGGATCACGATCGAGTCATCAGTGACGGCACGGCCCGCCTGGCAACGGCGACGACCGTCACCGAGGCGTGCCAGGCGACGATCGCCGCCCTGGCCCGGTCCACCCCGGCCACGATCTCGGTGCTGTTGGAGGTCCACGACCGGCTCCGCTGCCTCGCGGCCACCGGGTCGTGGCAGGTCTTCTCGACCGTCCCGCCGGCTACCGGCGTCGTCGGTCGGGTGCACACCACCGGTCACCCCGCGGTCATCACCGACCTCGGCGCGGAGCCGGATCGCCTCCCGGTCCGCCCCGACGCCACCGGCGAGGTCTGCGTACCGGTGCCGGGCCCGACAGGCCGGCCGGTCGGCGTCCTCGACCTGCTCTGGAGCCAACCAGCGGACCTGACGGCGTGGCGGGACACCGCCGGACACCTCGCGGAACAGCTCGGCGCACGGATCGTGGCACTCGGCGGTCCACCGGCGGAGACCCGAAGCGAGAAGCTGTTGCGCCACGCCGGCGCGCTGGCCGCCGCCGACACCGAGCGGGAGCTGCGACACGCGGCCACCACGGCAGCGCGGGACGTGTCGAGGCTCTCCACCGCCGTTCTGGTGCTCGCCGGGCAGCGGGGGCCCCGGCTGTGCGGGCCGAGCACCCGCCGCGACGAGTTGGAGGCCCGGGTCCGCTCCGCGCTCTCCGCGGCCGGCCCGGCGGCGCTGGCGCGGATGGTCGACCTGGCCCACCGCTACGGCGCCGGTTACACCCTCGGTGAGACCGAACCGTCGGCGACCGACGACCACGCTCCACTGACCCGGGCCGGGGTGCGCACGCTGGTGGCGGTGCCGGTCGGCACACCCGACGACGCCGGGCTCCTGCTGGCCGCCGACGCGCGGCGGCTCCGTCCCGACCCGACCACCGTCAACCTGCTGGAATTGCTCGCCGGCCAAACCGGGAGCGCCCTGAACCGGCTCCGAACCGTGGCTCGGCTCCGCGAGCGGGCCAGCTCCGACCCGTTGACCGGGTTGCGGCACACCGGGCCGTTCGGGGAGCGGATCGCGGCGGCCACCCCTGGGCGCACCGCCCTGCTCGCGATCGACGTGGACGGCTTCAAGACCGTCAACGACACGTACGGCCACCAGGCCGGTGACCAGCTGCTGGTGGGGCTGGCACGGGCGTTGGAGGGCGCGTTGCGCCAGGGCGACGAGCTGTACCGGACCGGTGGCGACGAATTCGCAGCGGTGATCGAGGTGAACCGTCCCGAGGAGGCAGTTCGGGTCGCCGAACGCCTGACCGCGGCGGCGCGCCGGATCGGCCGCACCATCAGCGTGGGCGTCGCCCTCCCGTACCCGGACGAGCCCGCCGGCCACGCCCTGCACCGCGCCGACCAGGCGCTCTACCGAGTGAAACGGGAGGGCCGCGACGGCGTACGCCTGGCCGCCGCCTGAACGTCAACGCCGCGTCAGCTCGCCGGCCAGGAGTTCGGCGATCTGCGCCGCGTTCAGGGCGGCGCCCTTGCGGAGGTTGTCCCCGGTCACGAAGAAGTCGAGCGCGCGGGGGTCGTCCAGGGCCCGGCGGAGGCGGCCGACCCAGGACGGGTCGGTGCCGACGGCGTCGATCGGCATCGGGAACTCACCGGCCGCCGGTTCGTCGACGAGGATCACACCGGGCGCGTTGCGCAGCACCTCACCGGCCCCCTCGGCATCCACCTCGGTGCCGAAGACGGCGTGCACCGCCACCGAGTGCCCGGTGACGACGGGTACCCGGACGCAGGTGGCGGTGACCTTCAGATCGGGCAGGTCGAGGATCTTGCGCGAGTCATTACGCAGGGTCACCTCTTCGGAGGACCAGCCGCCATCGGTGGGCACCCCGGCCCAGGGCACCACGTTCAGCGCGAGGGGTGCGGGGAAGGGGCCAAGATCGTCCCCGACCGCCTGCCGGACATCTCCGGGGCGGGACCCGAGCCCTCGGTCTCCGACGATCTTGACGAGCTGGCGGTACAGGGTGTCCACTCCGGCCGGCCCGACATCGGAGACCGCCTGGTAGGACGAGAGCACCAGCTCCCGCAGACCGTACTCGCGGTGCAGCGGCGCCACCGCGACGATCATGGCGAGGGTCGTGCAGGTCGCGTTGGCGACGATGCCCCTCGGCCGGTTCCGGACCTGCTCCGGGTTGATCTCGGGGACGACCAGCGGAACGTCGCGTTCGGTGCGGAACGCGGCGGTGTTGTCCACCACGACGGCGCCCCGGTCGACCGCGGTCGGCGCCCACTGGACCGAGACCGCGTCCGGAACGTCGAATATCGCGACGTCAACGCCGTCGAAGACCTCCGGGGTGAGCGCCTGCACGGTCAGCTCCTCGCCCCGGCAACCCACCGTCTGCCCGACCGACCGGGCGGAGGCGACGAGTCGGATCTCGCCCCAGACGTTCCGGCGGCCGGTGAGCAGCTCGCACAGGATGGCGCCGACCGCGCCCGTCGCCCCGACCACAGCCAGGGTGGGCTGCGACGCCACGGGCTACCGCCCCGTCCCCGCGTACACGACCGCCTCGGTGTCACCACCGAGCTCGAAGGCGTCGTGGATGGCGCGCACGGCGTTGTCCAGGTCGGTGTCGCGGCACACCACGGACACCCGGATCTCCGACGTGGAGATCATCTCAATATTCACGCCGGCCTGACCGAGGGCGGCGAAGAAGCCGGCCGCCACGCCCGGGTGGGAACGCATCCCGGCACCGATCAGCGAGACCTTGCCGACGTGGTCGTCATAGAGCAGCCCCTTGAACTTGACGCTGTCCTGGATCTTGCTGAGGGCGGCCATGGCGGTGGGGCCGTCGGTCTTGGGCAGGGTGAACGAGATGTCCGTCCGGCCGGTGCCCTCGGTGGAGACGTTCTGCACGATCATGTCTATGTTGATCTCCGCACCGGCGACGGTGTCGAAGATCCGCGCAGCCGCACCCGGCTCGTCGGGCACCCCGACTATCGTGATCTTGGCTTCGCTGCGGTCGTGGGCGACTCCGGTGATCAACGCCTGTTCCACGGGAAGGTCCTCCATCGATCCGGTGACCATCGTGCCGGTGCTGGTCGAGTATGACGAACGGACGTGGACCGGCAACTCCGCCCGGCGGGCGTACTCCACGGCGCGCAGAGCCAGAATCTTGGCGCCGCAGGCCGCGAGCTCCAGCATCTCCTCGTAGGTGATCTGTCGGATGTGCCGGGCGTCCGGCACGATCCGCGGATCGGCGCTGAAGACGCCGTCAACGTCGCTGTAGATCTCGCACACATCGGCGTTGAGCGCGGCGGCGAGCGCCACGGCGGTGGTGTCCGAGCCACCCCGCCCCAGGGTGGTGACGTCCTTGGTGTCCTGCGACACGCCCTGGAAGCCGGCGACGATGGCCACCGCGCCCTCGTCAAGCGCGCCCTTGAGCCGCCCCGGCGTGACGTCGATGATCCGCGCCCGACCGTGCACCGAGGTGGTGATGACCCCGGCCTGCGAGCCGGTGAACGACCGCGCTTCGTACCCCAGGTTGTGGATCGCCATCGCGAGCAGCGCCATCGAGATGCGCTCCCCGGCGGTGAGCAGCATGTCCAGCTCCCGACCGGGCGGCAGCGGACTGACCTGGTTGGCGAGATCAGTCAACTCGTCGGTGGTGTCACCCATGGCGGAGACCACCACCACCACGTCGTCACCGGCCTTGCGGGCGGCGACGATCCGCTCGGCCACCCGCTTGATCCGCTCGGCGTTGTCGACGGAGGACCCGCCGTACTTCTGCACCACGAGTGCCACGACGGCGCACTCCCTCCCAGTGACCCTGAGCGTGCCGACGCCGCCGACGGAGCCGGCGGCGTCATGTCAAGACGCCCTCAGGGTATCCGGCGGACCACTCGATCGGATCGGGTGATCCCAGCATCCGGCCCCGCGCACCGCAACGCTCTGCACAGCGAACCGTTACGGGTGCCTTTTCCCACATTGCCTGCCCCCAACCAAGTGGACAAAAGCCTTATAGAGGATGGTTCTTCCTATGACCGACCTCACCCCGCTGATCGCCTTCCGGTGGAGCCCCCGGTCCTTCGACCCCGACGCCGAGCTCGACCCGGCTGAGCTCGACCTCCTCCTGGAGGCAGCCCGGTGGGCGCCCTCTGCGGCGAACCGGCAACCATGGCGCTTCGCTCTCGGCCACCGGGACGACGAGACGTGGAAGCGGATCATGGTCAACCTGCCGGAGCGGGACCAGCGGTGGGCGGGGCGCGCCGCGCTGCTCCTACTCGCCGCGCACCTCGCGCCCGCCACCGAACCGGCCGCGGAGCCCGCCTACGACCTGGGGCAGGCCGTGGCGCAGCTGACCACGCAGGCGACCGCGCTCGGGCTGCACGTCCGCCAGCTACGCGAGCTGGACCGGGCCGGCCTCACCAGTGAGCTCGAACTCCCCGCCGACCTCCGGCCCGCCGTGGTGGTCGCGATCGGCCGGCTCGGCAACCCCCTCGACCTCCCCGCCGACCTGATCGCGGCAGAGACCAGCCTCCGACGACGTCACCCCGTCGCCGACCTGCTGCTGGTCGCCCCGGCTGCGACCCCCATCTCACAGTCCGGGCGATCCTTCCCAGATCCGTCCCCCGCCACGTAGGGTGACGTGGTCATGTGGCAGGCATTGCTTCTCCTTGGTCGCCGCGGCGAGGCCTGACGGCCGGCACCTCGCCGCGGGGTCGAACCGCGCCGCCCGCTCCGACCCGTTCCTCGGCGCCTCGCCGACCTCGACTGCTGACGTCACATGACCACGGAGGCACTCCGCATGACCAACCCTGCCGGCACCCCCGCCGCTGCGGCCGACCCCATCGCCCGGCAACGCCCCAGCCGGATGCCGCACCACCGCTACCAGCCCTACCAACGTCAGTTCCGCACCGACCTACCGGACCGCCGCTGGCCCACCCGGCACGTCGAGACCGCGCCGCGCTGGTGCGCCGTCGACCTGCGAGACGGTAACCAGGCCCTGATCGACCCGATGTCCCCCGAGCGCAAGCGCCGGATGTTCCAGCTCCTGGTACAGCTGGGCTACAAAGAGATCGAGGTCGGCTTCCCCTCGGCCAGTCAGTCCGACTACGACTTCGTCCGGCAACTCATCGAGCAGGACCTGATCCCCGACGATGTCACCATCCAGGTGCTGACGCAGTGCCGGGAACACCTGATCGACCGCACCTTTACGGCGCTGCGCGGCGCGAAGCGGGCGATCGTGCACTTCTACAACTCGACCTCAACGCTGCAACGCCAGGTCGTCTTCGGGCTGGACCGCAACGGCATCACCGACATCGCCACCACCGGCGCCCGGCTCTGCCAGAAGTACGCGGAGATCCACACCCCGGACACCGACATCCACTACGAGTACTCCCCCGAGTCGTACACCGGCACGGAGCTGGACTACGCCGTGGAGATCTGCGCGAAGGTGATCGAGGTGCTCGACCCGACCCCGAACCACCGGCTGATCGTCAACCTGCCGGCCACCGTCGAGATGGCGATGCCGAACGTCTACGCCGACTCGATCGAATGGATGCACCGACACCTGCCCCGGCGGGACAGTCTGGTGCTCAGCCTGCACCCGCACAACGACCGGGGCACCGGAGTGGCCGCCGCCGAGCTGGGCCTGCTGGCCGGCGCGGACCGAATCGAGGGCTGCCTCTTCGGTAACGGCGAGCGCACCGGCAACGTGGACCTGGTCACCCTGGGCCTGAACCTCTTCTCCCAGGGTATCGATCCTATGATCGACTTTTCGAACATCGACGAGATCAAACGCGCCGTCGAGTACTGCAACCAGCTACCCGTGCACGAGCGCCACCCGTACGCCGGCGACCTGGTCTACACCGCCTTCTCCGGCTCCCACCAAGACGCGATCAACAAGGGATTCGACGCCCTCGCGGCCTCCGCCGACACCGCCGGCATCCCGGTCGAGCAGCACCCGTGGGCGGTACCGTACCTGCCGATCGACCCGAAAGACCTGGGGCGCACCTACGAGGCCGTCATCCGGGTCAACTCGCAGTCCGGCAAGGGCGGCGTCGCATACATCATGAAGACCGAGCACCAGCTCGACCTACCCCGCCGGCTCCAGATCGAGTTCTCCGGCGTGGTCCAGCAGGTCACCGACGACAACGGCGGCGAGGTCGACCCGCAGACCATGTGGGAGATCTTCGCCGGGCAGTACCTGCTCGACCACCAGGCGAACCCCACGGTCACCCTGAGCGACTACACGCTCGGCACGGTGGACGGCAAGGTCGAGTTCGAGGCGCTGGTCGAGCACGGCGACGGGCAACGCGCCGTGAGCGCCATCGGCAACGGCCCGGTGGACGCGTACGTCAACGCGCTGCAGTCCCTCGGCGTCAACGTACGCGTCCTCGACTACCACGAACATGCCCTCTCCTCCGGCGGCGACGCCCAGGCGGCCGCATACGTGGAGTGCGCGGTGGATGGCCGTACGGTCTGGGGCGTCGGTGTGGACGCCAACATCGTCACCGCCACCATCAGCGCGGTGACCAGCGCCGTCAACCGCGCCCACTGAGGCAGCGGGGCCGGTCCGGGTTGGCCTCCACCCGAGGTCAACCCGGACGCCTACCGGCTGCCGGCCGTACTGGCCGACCTCGATCGGCCGCCCCGGGGGCCGTCAGGAAGCGGTCCCCGTACCCCGCTGCGGCCCGGTCGCGGCCGGCAGCGAATGACAGGGCTGCGACGGTGGCGGCGCCTGACGCGGACGGCGTACGAAGACCACAGCCAGCACCGCCCCCACCACCAGCAGCGCGGCACACCAGGCCAGCGCCCCCCGGTAGGCGGCGGTCAACTCGTCCGGCCGTTCGTAGTCGGTGCCGGAGAGGCCGACCAGCAGCGGCAGGGCGGCCACGGCGAGCAGCCCCCCGGCGCGCGAGGCAGCATTGTTGAAGCCACTCGCCACTCCGGCGAAGCGGTCCGCGACGGCGGCCAACACCGAGGCCGTCAACGGCGCCACCACCAGGGTCAGGCCAAGCCCGAAGAGAAACACCCCCGGCAGCACGTCCCGCCAGTACGACGCCTCCGCGCCGACGCCACGGAGCAGGAGCAGTCCGGCCGCGGACACCACCGGCCCCACGGTCAACGGCAGCCGTGGCCCGATCCGGGTCGCCAGGTCACCGGCGACCGGTGAGCCGACCAGCAGCAGCACGGTCACCGGCAGCAGTGCGACCCCGGTGGCCAGCGCCGACCAGCCCGCCACGTTCTGGAGAAAGACGGCGACGAAGAAGGTGAACCCACTGAGCGCCGCGTAGATCACCACGGTGAAGACGTTCAGCACGGAGAAGATCCGGCTGGTGAACAGCCCGGTCGGCAGCATCGCGGTGTCCCCCCGACGCCGTTCGACCAGCACGAAGGCCACCGCACCGAGCACCCCGGCCGCGGCGGCGAGCAAGACCGCCACCGACGTCGCACCCCGAGCCGGGGCGTCGATCAGCGCAAACGTGATCCCGGCCAGGGCTACTGCCCCCAGCACCGTGCCGAGCACGTCGAACCGCCGCCGACCCGACCCCGCGGTTCTGGTACGCGAGACGTTCTCGTCCCGGCTCTCCGGTACCCAGCGCAGGGCGGCCAGCAGCACCACCACGGCCAGCGGCACATTGAGGAAAAAGATCCACCGCCAGGAGAACTCGTCGATCAGCCAGCCGCCGACGAAGGGGCCGAGCGCGGTGGAGACGCCGGAGAAACCGGCCCAGGCGCCGATGGCCCGCCCCCGGTCGTCCGGGTGGAAGCTGGCCTGCAGGACCGAGAGGGACCCGGGGGTGAGCAGGGCCGCCCCGGCACCCTGCAGGAGCCGGGCCGCGATGAGCTGCCCGGTGTCCTGGGCCAACCCACACAGCACCGAGGCCACGGTGAACCAGACCACCCCGAGCAGGAAGACCCGCCGCCGGCCGAAGCGATCCCCGAGTGCGCCACCGAGCAGCACGAACGCGGCGAGCATCAGCAGGTAGCCATTGACCGTCCACTGCAGATCGGACACGGTGGCGTCCAGGTCCTCACCGAGACGGGGAAGCGCCACGTTGACCACGGTGCCGTCGAGGAAGACCATGCCGGAGGCGAGTACCGCGGCGAGCAGCGTACCGGCCCCCGCCGGAGTACCCAGCCGAAGGGAGGGTGATGTCATGGCCCCAAGGTTGCCGCGACTCGATCTCGAAGCAGCTACGAAACGCCGAAACTGCCCAGCGAGATACTGGGCGAGACCGCCGGAAAGCGCCAAGCTAAAGAGGTGTCGTCTCTTCGCACCAGATCCGGACCGCTGCTCGCGACAGTGCTGGCGCTCGGCCTGGCCGGCTGCGTCCCGGCCACCACGCCCGACCCGTCGCCCACCAGCGACGGCGGGAATGTCATGGAGAAGCTGGCCGAGCTGACGGTGGCCAGTGCCGGATCGATGAAGGGCTACAGCCGCGACCGCTTCCCCCACTGGCGGGGCACCGGCAAGAACTGCGATGTCCGGGACACCGTGCTCGCGCGAGACGGGGAGGGCATCAAGCTCTCCGGCTGCAACGTGGTCGGTGGGCGCTGGGAGAGCGTCTACGACGGGAAGGTTCTCACCGACCCCTCCGAGGTGGATGTGGACCACATGGTGCCGCTGGCTAACGCCTGGCGATCCGGGGCCGACCGGTGGACCGACGCGAAGCGGGGGGACTTCGCCAACGACACCCGGCTGCCACACCTCTTCGCGGTTTCCCGGACCGCCAACCGGTCGAAGGGCGATCAGGATCCATCCCAGTGGCGACCGGCGAACCGGTCGTACTGGTGCCGCTACGCCGAAAGCTGGGTCACGGTGAAGCATCACTGGCAGTTGTCGGTGAACACCGACGAGAAGACCGCGCTGGCCGACATGTTGGCGGGCTGCACCGGGGGGAGCCAATCATGACCGGCACCGGGACGGACCCGGCCCCGAACCGACTCCCGGGAGCCGGGCGCGACGCGACTGCCGCCACCGACGGACCCATCCCGGGCAGCGCCGGGATGACGGCCGACGGCGCCGCCAGTGCCGCGGTACCCGGCGCCGGAATGAGCGCGGAGACCACCGGCGCCCCAGCCGGCGGCACTCCCGGCGCCGGGATGCGAGCTGACGGCGGGTCCGGGGTCCGTACCGCGGAGATCGTCCCCGGGCCAGGCGGGGTGATGACCGACGAGGTCGGCGTGGTCACCGGCGAGCTGACGCTCCGCACCGAGTACCTCGACGGCCAGGTCACCCTGCGGGTGCAGTACCGCGAGGCCGACGAGTGGTACGTCGTCACCGGCGGGCGGGCGACGCTGCCCGACCCAGCCGGCCTCGATGCGGTACACGCGATCGCCGTCGCCCTCCTCGACCGCCCCGACGGCTAGGCCGGGGCTGCGCCTCAGTCGGACGCGTGGGCGACTCCCGCCCCCTCCTGGTTCGGACGAAGTTCCCCGCTGGCGATCCGCTCAGCCCAGTGGCAGGCCACCCGGCTGCCGCCGATCTCACGCAGCACCGGCCGTTCGTCGGCGCAGCGCGTCGGCTGGGCCCATGGGCAGCGGGTGTGGAACCGGCAGCCCGCCGGCGGATTGGCCGGCGACGGCAGGTCACCGGCGAGCAGGATCCGCTCCCGGCGGTCCTCCACATCCGGGTCCGGCACCGGCACCGCCGACATGAGCGCCCGGGTGTACGGGTGCAGCGGCTCGGTGTAGAGCCGGTCGCTCGGCGCCTCCTCCACCAGGGCGCCGAGGTACATGACGCCGACGATGTCGGAGATGTGCCGGACGACGGCCAGGTCGTGCGCGATCACCAGGTAGGTGAGGCCCAGGCTCTCCTGCAGTTCGTCGAGGAGGTTGACCACCTGCGCCTGGATCGACACGTCCAGGGCGGACACCGGCTCGTCGGCGACGATCAGCTCCGGACCGAGGACCACCGCCCGGGCGATACCGATCCGCTGCCGCTGCCCGCCGGAGAACTCGTGCGGGTAGCGGGACAGCGCCCACCGGGGCAGTCCCACCTTGTCGAGCGCCTCCCCGATGATCGCCCGTCGCTCGTCGCGGTTGCCGCCGATGCCGTGGGTCTGCAAACCCTCGGTGAGGATCGACTCGACGTTCTGCCGTGGATCCAGGCTGGACATCGGGTCCTGGAAGATCATCTGCATCCGACGGCGCATGGCGCGCAGCCGGGCCGGCGGCAGCGTGGTCAGCTCGACATCGTCGAAGACGACCTCGCCACCGGTGGGCGGGGTCAGCTGGAGCAGCGCCCGGCCGAGCGTCGACTTCCCGCATCCGGACTCGCCCACCAGGCCGTACGTCTGACCGCGCGGGATCCGTAGGTCGACCCCGTCGACCGCCTTCACGTGGCCGATCGTGCGATCGAAGAGCACCCCCCGCTTGATCGGAAAGTGCACCTTCAGGTCACGGACCTCAACGAGGATGTCGTTGTCAGTCACGGGTCTTCTCCTCGTTGGGCTCCGGGCTCGACGCCTCGGGCTGGTCGGCCGGACCGGCCTGGGCCGGGACGGCGCCGGGCAGCGGCACCGGGTCGACACAGCGGTAGCTACGGCCGTCGTGGGTGCGCACCACCGGCGGCGTCTCGTCGAGGCAGGCGTCCACCCGCCGGGAGCAGCGCGGAGCGAACGCACAGCCCTCCGACCAGGACAGCACGTCCCGTACCGAGCCGGGGATCGGGTTCAGCGGCTCGCCGCGACCGCTGTCCAGGCGGGGCACCGAACCGAGCAGACCCGCGGTGTACGGGTGCCGTGGCTCCCTGAACAGGGGACGCCGACGGGCGGTCTCGACCACCCGACCCGCGTACAGCACGTTGATGCTGTCACACATCCCGGCGACCACCCCCAGATCGTGGGTGATCATGACAAGCGCGGTACCGGAGTCGTGGACCAACTCCTTGAGCAGTTCCAGGATCTGCGCCTGGATGGTGACATCCAGCGCGGTGGTCGGCTCGTCGGCGATCAGTAGCCGGGGACGGCAGGCGACCGCCATCGCGATCAACGCCCGTTGCCGCATCCCACCGGAGAGCTGGTGCGGATACTCCTTGAGCCGCCGGTTCGGATCCGGAATGCCGACCCGGTCCAGCAGCCCGACCGCTTCCCTGCGCGCCGCGTCACCCTGCATTCCCCGGTGACGGGCCAGCACCTCGGTCACCTGCAACCCAATCGGGATCACCGGATTCAGCGAGGAGAGCGGATCCTGGAAGATCATCGCCACGTCGCGACCGCGGATGTCCCGCCGGGCGCGGTCGTCCAATCCGAGCAGGTCGGTTCCGTCGAAGACCGCCCTACCGCCGATCCGGGTGCCGGCCTGCCGAGGCAGCAGCCCCATGATCGCCATTGAGGTGACGCTCTTGCCGCAGCCGGACTCACCGACCAGACCGACGACCTCACCGGCGTCGACCGAGAAGGAGACCCCGTCCACCGCGTGCACCGTACGCTGCCCACGCCGGGCGAACGTGACGCTCAGGTCATCCACTTCGAGCAGTGCCATTATCGGCCCTCCGTTCGCACCTGCGGGGCTCGCGAACCCGTTTCTCGGGCTACACACATGGCGGGACCTACTTCCGCAGCTTCGGGTCGAGGGCCTCGCGCATCGCCTCACCGAGCAGGGTGAAGCCGAGCGCGGTGATGATGATCGCCACCGCTGGGAAGATCGCCAGTGCGGGTCGAATACCGAGGTACGGCTGTGCGTCGGCGAGCATGACGCCCCACTCGGGCTGCGCCGTGTCCGGGTTGCCGAGGCCGAGGAACGAGAGCGCGGCGGCCTCGATGATCGCGGTGGCCAGGGTCAGCGTGGCCTGCACGATGACCGGAGCCAGCGAGTTCGGCACGATGTGCGTCAGCGCGATCTTCGGCTTCCGAACGCCGAGCGAGGTGGCCGCGAGCACGTAGTCGCTGTTGGCCTGCGCGATCATCGAAACCCGCAGCAGCCGGGCGAAGACCGGCACCGACACCACGCCGACCGCGATCATGACGGTGCTGAGGCTCGCCCCGAGCAGGGCGGCGATGCTGACCGCGAGCAGAAGGCTGGGCAGCGCCAACATCATGTCGATGATGCGCATGAGCGCGTTGTCGACCGCGCGCCCCCAGCGGCCACCCAGACCGGCGGCCGCGCCGGCGACCCCGCCGATCAGGGCACCCACGGCCAGTCCGATCAGGGTGGCGACCACCCCGACCAGCAGCGTCTGCCGGGCCCCGACGATCATCCGGCTGAAGACGTCCCGGCCCTGGTGGTCGTAGCCGAACCAGTGCTCGGCGGAGGCGCCGGGGATGATGCCCTGCCCCGACTTCACCAGGCCCTCGCGAATCCCGATGGTGTCCTTCGGCTCGTAGGGGACGAAGAACGGGCCGACCAGCGCCACCAGGACGAAGGCCGTCAGAATGACCGCGCCGATGATGGCGGCGGGGTTGCGCCGCAGCCGCCGGAACGCCTCCTGCCAGAGGCTGACCCCCCGCTCGTCGTCCCGGTTCATCAACTCGGCGAGCCGGTCCAACCGCTCCTTCTTACCTGTCATCGTCATCGGACCCTCACCCTCGGGTCGATCAGGCTGTAGGAGAGGTCAACCAGGAGGTTCACCAGCACGTACACCACCGATATGATCATGATGAAGCCCAGCAGCACCGGGTAGTCACGCTGGCCGATCGCCTCGTAGATGAAGGCCCCGATGCCGGTGAACGCGAAGACGGTCTCGGTCAGCACGGCGCCGGAGAGCAGTCCCCCGGTGAGCAGGCCGATCGAGGTGACCACCGGCAGCAGCGAGTTGCGCAGCACATGCCGGCCCCGCACGGTCCGCTCGGTCAGCCCCTTCGCCTCGGCGGTCCGGACGAAGTCCTCGTTGAGCACCTCCAACACGCTCGCCCGGGTGATCCGAACGATGATCGCCAGCGGGATGCTGGCCAGCGCGATCCCCGGCAGCACCAGATGCCAGAGTGCGTCCGCGACGGCATCCCACTCCCGGGTCATCAGCCCGTCGAGGACGAAGAAGTTCGTGATCCGGGTCGCGTCGATGGTCGGGTCCTGCCGGCCGCTGGACGGGAACCAGCCCAGGTTCTCCGAGAAGATCGCCTTCAGGACGTAGGCCAGGAAGAAGATGGGGACGCAGATCCCGACCAGAGATCCGCCGACTGAGAGATGGTCGAGTAGCCGGCCCCGACGACGGGCGGCCAGGTAGCCGAGGGGAATGCCGACCCCGATCGCGATCACCAGGGCGGTGATGGTCAACTCGACGGTGCCGGGGAAACGCTCCAGGAACTCCTCGACCACCGGGCGCTTGGTCGACGACGAGGTGCCCAGGTCCAGGCGAAGGAGCCGCTGCACGAAACGGCCGTACTGGACCAGGATCGGCTCGTCGAGACCCATACTGCGGCGAATCGCCGCGCGCATCTCGGGGGTGGCCCGCTCGCCGAGGATGGCGTCCTCGGGGCCGCCCGGTAGGCGGCGGACCCAGATGAAGAGCAGAAGCGAAAGCCCGAACAGCGTTGGTATCAGCTGGAGCAGGCGTCTGACGATAAACCGGAACACGATGCCTCAGAAGGGTGCGGAGGGGCGCGGGCGGGCGCTGTGCAGCACAGCGCCCGCCCGGTTTCTTGCGTTAGATCAGGACTTGAACTCAGCGTTGGCGAACCGCTCGTCGGTGAGCGGGCTGGCCGTGACGCCGGTCACGTCCTTGCCGAACACGAGCGCCGGCGGTGAGTGCGAGATCGGCACCCCGGGCAGGAAGTCCATGATGGTCTTGTTCAGACCCTTGTACTTCTCCACCCGTTCCACCATGTCGGCGGTGGAGTCGGCGTCCTGGAACTGCGCGAAGAGGGCCGGGTTGTCGAAGCCCCACTCGTCCTTCTGCCGGTCGAAGAAGGTGCCGATGAAGTTGTAGGCGTCGCCGTAGTCGCCGGTCCAGCCGAGGAAGTGCAGGTCGTGCTCGCTACCGGAGGTGGTGGCGTTGATGTAGTCCGGGGTCCACTTCAGCGGGATCGGCTCGACCGTGATGCCCGCCGCCTGGAGGTCCGCCGAGACCAGCTCGAAGAGATCCTTCGGGTTCGGCATGTACGGACGGGTGACCTCGGTCGGGTAGTGGAACCGCAGCGTCAGGTCCGCCGCACCGGCCTCGGCCAGCAGCTGCTTGGCCTTGTCGACGTCGTAGTCGTAGGTGGTGACGTCGCCGTTCCAACCCTCGACCGTGTCCGGGAAGAAGTTCGTCGCGACCTTCGCGCCCGGAGGCAGTTTCGAGTCGACCAGGGCCTGCCGGTTGATCGCGTGGGCGATCGCCTGCCGGACCTTGAGGTCGGCCAGCTTCGGGTTCCCCTCCTGGTTCATGGCCAGGTAGAGGATGTTGAACGCCGGCCGGGTCAGGAGATTGAACCCCTCGCTCTTCAACGGCTCGACATCAGCCGGCCCGACCAGGTCGTAGCCGTCGATGTCGCCGGAGCTCAGCGCCTGCTTGCGCGCGTTCTCATCCGCGATGGTCTTGAAGATGATGTTCTTCAGTTTGGCCTTCTCGCCCCAGTAGTCATCGTTGCGCTCGATGGTGAGCGACTTGTTGGCGATGTCCCAGGACTTGAACTTGAAGGGCCCGGTGCCGGTCGGGTACTTGGTCGCGTACTCGGGGTACTGGACGTCCGTCGCGGTGCCGCCGACGTTGCTCGCGTCGTACTTCTCCAGCGCCGTCGGGCTGTGGATGGAGAACGACGGCAACATCAGGGCGGCCGGGATCTTGCTGGAAACCCGGCTGAAGGTCAGGTCGACCGTGGTGGCGTCCTTGGCGGTGCAGGACTTGAAGAGGCTCTCCGAGAGCCCTTCGTCCTCGTTCTGGGCGAAGCCCTGCATCACGTCCTGCCAGTACGCGGTCACGTCCGGGCTCTGCATGAGGCCCGTGGCGTTGTACCAGCGATTGAAGTTGACGCAGACGGCCTCGGCGTTGAAGTCGGTGCCATCGTGGAACTTCACGCCCGAGCGGAGCTTGAAGGTCCAGGTGGTGCCCGCCTCGTCCGGAGTCCAGGACTCAGCCAGGCCCGGGCTCACCTTGGTGCCGCCCTCCTCGGGGCGGACCAGGGTCTCGAAGACCTGACGGGCCACCCGCCACGACTCACCGTCGCTGGCGAAGCTCGGGTCGAGCACCTTCGGGTCAGAGGCGACACCGAAGACAAGGGTGTCGTTGTTACTACCGCCGGAATCCTCGCGGTCGCTCTCGGCGCAGCCGGCTACCGCGAGGGCCGCGACCGCGACGGCCGCGACAGCAGCCTTCGGCCTGGATGCACGCATGGGTGCTTCACCTCGTCCTTGTGGATACGGACAACGCGGTGACCGGGGTCACCGATGGCGGGAACCATAGCCGTCCGGCCAACGGTGCGGAAACTGCTAGGTGGACAGTCGATGTCGGATCGTGGCTTTCCCCCGCCCAGACCGAAGGATCGAAGGAAAAAAGACGATCTGCCCGAATGATCGGTGGCCGCGATGCGAAACTGTTACGTCATCCCAGCCCTGGAAGACCTCAGGTGTTAGATCAATACGACCCCCGTTGATGCGATGCCAGCAGGGCCCAGACCGTTGGCCCGGGCACCAGCGGGGCCAGGCCTGTCGCCCCTGCGGGGTGCCAGTGGCGCCCAGGCCGTTGGTCCGCGCTTGCCAGCCGGAGCTCAGACCGTTCGGCGCCCCTCGAAGGCACGACCGAGAGTGATCTCGTCGGCGTACTCCAGGTCACCGCCGACCGGCAGACCACTGGCCAGCCGGGTCACCGCGATGCCCATCGGCTTCACCATCAGCGCCAGGTAGGTGGCGGTCGCCTCGCCCTCGGTGTTCGGGTCGGTGGCCAGGATCAGCTCCCGCACCGCGCCGCCGCCCAGCCGGGTCAGCAACTCCCGGACGCGCAGATTGTCCGGCCCGACGCCCTCCAGCGGGTTGATCGCGCCACCGAGGACGTGGTAGCGGCCGCGGAACTCCCCGGTCCGCTCGATCGCCACCACATCCTTCGGCTCCTCCACCACGCAGAGCACCTCATCGGTACGGCGCGGATCCCGACAGATCCGACACTGCTCGGACTCGGCCACGTTGTAGCAGCTGGTGCAGAAGCGGACCAGCTCCTTGACCTTGCGCAACGCGCCGGCCAGCCGGTTGATGTCAGCCGGATCCGCGGACAGGACGTGAAAGGCGATCCGCTGAGCGCTCTTCGGGCCAACGCCCGGCAGCCGGCCCAGCTCGTCAATCAGGTCCTGGATGGCGCCCTCGTACATCGTCGGCTCAGAAACCGGGCAGGCCGAGGCCGCCCATGCCGCCGGCCACCGGCCCCATCTTCTGGTCGGTCAGCTCCCGAGCCGCCTCGGCGGCGTTCCGCACGGCCGCGACCACCAGATCCTCCAGGGTCTCGACATCCTCCGGATCGACCGCCTTGGGGTCGATCGTGACCGACTTGAGCTCGCCGGTGCCGGCGACGGTCGCGGTGACCAGGCCACCGCCCGCGGCACCGGTCAGCTCCGCCTCGGCCAACTCGGCCTGCGCCTTGGCGATCTGCTGCTGCATCTTCTGCGCCTGCTTCAGCATCTGCTGCATGTTCGGCTGTCCACCTGGGCGCACGAACGGCTCCTTAATCACTCGACCTGCTGCGAACTCTGCTACTGCTCACTGGTGTTGCTTATTGGTGTTGCATCCCGCCGGCAGCACCGCCGCCCTAACGGGACTCCACCTCGTCGATCCGCTCCGCGCCGAACGCCTCGCGGAGCAGCCGCACCGCCTGCTCCTCACTGGACTGGCGGGCGGTCCGCTCATCGATCACCTCGTCCAGCGGCTCGTCTCCCGGATCGAACCCCTCGTGCACCACCGCGGCAGCCGTACCACCACGCGGCACACCGTCGTAGTCCGGATCGTACGGCGGCTCGCCGGCCCAGTCCGGCTCCGCTATCCGCCGCGGCGAGGTGGCGGAACGCTGCCCCCGGCCCCCACCGGCAGCCGCTGCCCGGGCGGCAGCGATCCCACTACTCGCGGGGGTACCACTCGACGCTGACGGCCGGGATGCGACCGCAGCGGCAGGCGCCGCTCCCGCGCCGGAGGCCCGGCCGCCACCGGCGGTCGCGCCCGCCGGTGGCGCTGCTGGCCCCGCCGACGCCGCTGCTGACGGAGCCGGGGCGGCCACCCCCAGCCCACCTGGGCGGGCCGTCGCGGGCCACTCCTCGGCTGCACCCGCCGGCGCGGGCGGGGCAGCCCCACCGGGGCGCGCCGGCTCCGGCCACTCCTGCTCCTCGGCGGGCCCAGCGGAGCGCCGGGCCGCACCATCGGCCGCCCCACCACCCGCCGACGGACGGGGCAGCGCGGCGGGAGTCGCCGCCGACTCCGGCCGGGCCGGGGCGGGCGCAGGCCGAGCCGGGCCGCTGGCGCGGGGACCGGCAGCGGGTCCGCCGACCCGCTCACCGGCCACCTCACACCTGATCTGCCAGCGCTCGCCCAGCTCCTCATGAAGGGACTCGATGAGCAGATCCGGTTCGTTGGCGAGGGCCTGGGCGTGGAACGGATAGCGGAAGGCCAGCACGAGGGTCTGACCATCAACCTCGTGGACCGTCGCCTCCCGCGCCCAGGCAGCGGCCTTCTTGCTCTTGCGACCCACCAGGCCGACCACCTCCGACCAGCGCCGCCGTACCGCGGCCGCGTCGAGCGGGCCCGGGCCGTTCGTACCCGGCCGGGGCGGCTCGGGGGTGGCCGGATCGGGCATAACCGCCGGCCGGGGGGAGGCGCGGCGCGCACTGTCAGATGCGTCCGGACCAGCCGGGCTCTCCACGCTCGCGGATGTCGCGGTAACCGCCGGGCGGGGCGGGGAGTCGGCCGCTGGCACGGAAGGCGTAGCAGCGGCCGGCGCAGGGGCAGCCGGCGCGGCAGGCGTAGCAGCGGCCGGCGCGGGAGACGGGCCGGCCGCCGGCGCGGCGGGGACAGCCGGCTGAGGAGCAGCCGGCGGGGTGTCGGCACCGGCACCGGCACCGGCACCGGCGAGCGTGAGCCGACGCTCCAGAGTTTCGAGGCGTTGCAGGAGGCCAACGGCCGAGTCGTCGGCACCGGGCAGCAACAGCCGGGCGCAGATCAGTTCCAGCAGCAGCCGGGGCGCGGTGGCACCCCGCATCTCGACCAAGCCGTCGTGCACGATGTCAGCACACCGGGACAGGGTGCCCGGCCCAAGCCGCTGCGCCTGGGCGGTCATTCGCTCGATCTGGTCGTCCGGGCCATCCACCAGGCCCTTCGGCGCGGCGTCCGGCACCCGCTGGAGGATGATCAGGTCACGCAGGCGCTCCAGCAGGTCAGCGGCGAACCGACGTGGGTCGTGCCCGGCGCCGACGATCCGGTCAACGGTGGCGTACGCCGCCGCACCGTCCCCCGCGGCGAGCGCGTCGCACATCTCGTCGATCAGCGCCGAGTCGGTGACACCGAGCAGCGCGGCCGCCCGGGCGTAGGTGACGCCCTCCGAACCTGCCCCGGCGATGAGCTGGTCGAGCACCGAGAGACTGTCCCGGGCGCTGCCGCCGCCGGCCCGCACCACGAGAGGGAAGACCGCCGGCTCGACCTGGACCCCCTCGGCCTGGCAGAGCTGTTCCAGGTAGGGCCGGAGCACCTTCGGCGGGATCAGCCGGAACGGGTAGTGGTGGGTCCGCGACTTGATCGTGCCGAGGACCTTCTCCGGCTCGGTGGTGGCGAAGATGAACTTGACGTACTCCGGGGGCTCCTCGACCAGCTTGAGTAGCGCGTTGAAGCCGGCCGACGAGACCATGTGCGCCTCGTCGATGACGTAGATCTTGAAGCGGCTCTGCGCCGGCGCGAAGAACGCCTTCTCCCGCAGCTCGCGCGCGTCGTCAACGCCGCCGTGGCTGGCCGCGTCGATCTCGATGACATCGATCGAACCGGCACCATCGGTGGCCAACGCCCGGCAGGAGGCACAGGTCCCACAGGGCTCCGGGGTCGGGCCGTGCTCGCAGTTGAGCGACCGGGCCAGGATCCGGGCACTGGAGGTCTTGCCACAGCCACGCGGCCCAGAGAAGAGGTACGCGTGATTGAGCCGCCCGCTGCGCAACGCCTGCGACAACGGCTCGGTGACGTGCTCCTGCCCGATAACCTCGGCGAAGGTACGTGGCCGGTACTTGCGGTAGAGCGCCAGCGCCACAGCGTCCCGCCTCCTCTCGACCGAGCCATTCTGCGCCGGTCCGGCCCGGGTGACCACCCGCCCCGCTGACTCCGGGGCAAGGAAGGAACCAGATTGACGCCCGCGTTAACAGAAGGAGCCCTTGGTGACAAGGCAGCTCAGCGGCAGGTGCCGAGGCGGCACCGAAAGGCCCCCCGTGCACCCGCCAGAGCCCGCTTATCCTTGCTGCCTTCCGGCCCTGGGGAGGTTCACGAGATGCACGCCGCACGGGGGGTGCAGACAGCCTACCCGACCGAATGTCGATCAACGGGGGGTGGTGGGGTGGGCGCCCCCGGCGGGACCTGTATCCTGTTCGGCGGAGGATTCGCCTAGAGGCCTAGGGCGCACGCTTGGAAAGCGTGTTGGGTTCACACCCTCACGAGTTCGAATCTCGTATCCTCCGCTCGCTTGAGCAGGTAAAACGACAGGGCCGGCCCCCGAAGGGACCGGCCCTGAGTCGTGTCTACGGTCGCTCTCGTCTCAGTTGTCGTCTCACTTGCCCTGTTCCGGCTGGTCGGGCGGCGGCTCCGTGGCCTTCTCCCCCGGCCCTCTCGGCACGTCACCCCAGAGCAGTCCGCCGAGTTGCTGCGCGATGTCCCGGCGTACCTGGTCGGTCATGTGCTGGTACCGAACAGCCATCGCCGAGTTGGACCAACCCATGATGCCCATCACGGCGCGGCCGGAGACGCCGAGAACCAGGAGCACAGTGGCGGCAGTGTGCCGAGCGTCGTGCAGCCGGCCATCCCGCACTCCGGCGAGCCTAAGAAGCCGCTTCCACTCGTCGTAGTCCGTCGCCTGGTGAATCGCCTCACCGGTCGGCGAGGCGAATACCCATCCTTCGTCCTGCCAGAGTTGCGCAGCGGTTTCGCGCTCGGCGTCCTGTTCTTTCCAGTGTCGCCGTAGCAGGTTAACCAGGGCATCCGGCAGACCGATGGAGCGGCGGCCGGCACGGGACTTCGTGTCCGCCGCAACCGGGCGTTCGTTCACCCGCTCGGGACATTGACCAGGCAACTCCTGTTCGCACTTCCCATCGCAGCCGTGACGCCACTTCGGCCGAAGCAATGCCCGGCGGACGGTCAACGATCCGTTGCCCAAATCCACGTCCGGCCATTTCAGGCCGAGCGCTTCACCCTGACGCAGGCCGAGCGCCAGGGCCACCGCCCATCGCGCGCTGTTCCGCCGGGACGCTGCCGCATGCAGGATCGCCTGCACCTCCGGAACGGAGTACGGCTGCACCTCGGAATCCGGCAGGCGGGGCGGCTTGGCCAGCGCGGCAGGATTCCGGGCGAGATGGCCACGGCGGACCGCCTCGCCGAGCGCCGTACGGATGGTCCGGTGCGCCTGGTGGGCGGTGCCGGCCGCGCTGCCGTTGGCCATCATTCGGACGTAAAGCCGCTCCAGGTGTTCCGGCTCCAGGCGGTCAAGGCGATGAGCACCGACACCGGGAATTAGGTGCCGACGAACGGCGACCCGGTAGCCGTCGAGCGTGTTCGTCCGGACCACCGGGCCGGCGATGTTCTCGACCCAATGCGTTAGCCACTTCTCGACCGTCCAGCGGCTACCCGGCTTCCGAACCGTGCCGTTGTCGCGCTCCCGTTCCAGGGCACGAACCTTGCGAATTACCTCGGCCTCGGTTCTCGCCTGAACGTGCCGCCGGTCGGGCCTGCCATCGTCCTTGACGCCAACCGTTACCCGGCCGTGCCAGTAGCCGTCACCGCCCTTGTAGATGCTGGATGCGCCGTTCGGCTTTCTTCCCATTCGTCGGGCTCCTTTCGTTAGGCAGCGTGGTCGAGTTGTGTCGGGTTGGACAGGAGGTTCTGCACGTACTCGTCAAGGCAGACGGTGGGCACTCGACGCAGGCGGCCGATGGTGACGGTGCGAATCTGACCCGTTCTGATCAGGGCGTACATCGTGGTACGGCCTACACCGAGACACTTTGCGGCCTGCTCGATAGTCAGAACCAGGTAGTGGTCGGAGGTGGGGGTCATGGGCGGGGGTCCTCCCTCGGGGTGGCGTGGAGGTAGATGCGGTGGTAAGTGGATGGCGGTCGGTCGAGGTAGGGCTGACTTATTCGGTAAATGTTGAGCACGTGGGTGAGTGCGGTGAGGGTGGCAGTAAGTTCAGCGGCGGTGCCGTGGAGTCTGATTCGCACGGTGAAAGCCTTTCGGTCGACATTTGTCGTTAGGAGAGAGCGCGAGCAGTGTCGCGGTAGGGGCGCGTAGAACGGCCCGCTGAGAGCGTCGTAGGGCCAAGATCTGACCACGCCCCGGGAAGTTGGGTGCGTCAATGTTGCTGTGTGGCTCTCAGCGGGCCGGGGTTCTGGGGTGCGCTTGGTGGGCGTACGGCTTGGTGGGGTGCTGGTGGGGGGTGTAAGCCGTACAAGCCGTACGCAGTCTGACCTGGGGTTTTGTGGTCTGCGTACGGCTTGTACGGCTTGGGGCCTGCGTACGGCTTGGTGGGTTGCTGGTGGGGGTGTAAGCCGTACAAGCCGTACGCGACCGTGTTGGTGTACGGCTAAGCCGTACGCGTCTGGAGAAGTCGTACGTTGTCTGAGCTGGGGTTTGGGGGGTCTGCGTACGGCTTGTATGGCTCGGGCGTGGGGTTTTCCTCGGGTGGGCAGTAGCGGCGCCAGGCGTCGTCGAAGCTGGTGCGGTGGTAGCCCTTGACTCGGCCGGTGGGTGGGTCGAAGGTGATGTTTTCTGAGGTGATCTCGTACTCCTTGAGGAGGATGCCGAGTTTCATTGCGGTGAGTCCGGCGCCGTTGTTGTACTCGGCCCATGGTGCCTCGGGTAGGGCTTTCAGCCGGTCGAGCAGGGCTGTGGAGGGTATGGCGTCGTAGGTGGCAAATACGGTGCGGCAGTCGATCAGTACTCGGAGTCGGTCGGAGTACTCGGCGTCGCCTTCGCGGGCGGCGTTGAGTGCGTGGGCAGCGTGGCGGGCGCGGTCGGGCCAGGTCCCACCGGCTAGGTCAGCGACGGCGATCAGTGGTTCCCATGTGTCGGCTGCGCGGTCTTCCAGTGGCATTTCGGGTTCGGCGTTTTCCAGCTCGGTCAGGTTCGGTTGTAGCCAGGTGGTCAGGTCGGATGCGAGTTGCCGTAGGACTGGTCCGTCGCGTCTGGATCGGAACGGGGCGACTTTCTCAGCGGCGGTGCGGCGGCGCATCTTTACGATGACGGCGCGGTCTTCAATCGTGTCAGGCATTGATCCGATGCCGGCTAGGGCTGCCATGGCGAAGGTAGGAATCTTCTCTAGCTCGCGGCTTTGGTGGTTCCATCGGATTGTCGGTCGGCCGCGTTGATGGCCTGCGTTGAGTAGGCCGCGCAAGTCCTCGTTGGCCTCGGCCTGTTTCCCCCCGAAGATCGTGTCTGCTTCGTCAAGCAGGATCGTGGGTGGGTCGGTGTCACTGATTGAGCGGAAAATCGCCGCAGTGGAGGCGTTGACCGTAATCAGTGGGCGGTGGCAGGTTCCGGCCACAACGTCGAGAAACCTGGATTTTCCGCAACGTTTTTCCGGTGCTTTGATGACCAGGCGGGGTGCGTGGGTCCAGGAGTCTTGGGCGTGGGTGGCGGCGATCCACAGAACAGCGGCGTCGATGGTCTCGGGGTTGGGCAAGATGACGTATTTGGTGAGGCTGACGTGAAGTTGGTCGAGGATCGCCGCGCCGGCTGTGGGTGGGTTCGGGTTGGTCATAGGTTCATCCGCTCTGATGGTCGGGTGTTGGTGGTCGGTTTATGTGTCGAGTCCCTCGGCGCGGAAGCCGCCAGTGATGGCGGCGGTGATGTTGTAGTGGGATTGCTCGGCGCGTTGGCCTGCGGCGTAGAGGGAGGCGTACGCGTCGGCTTGGGTAACGACACCGGCGGTAATCATTCGTGCGACGCCGCGGGCAGCGCCGTAGAGGGTGACGCGCCGCCGACCTTGTGGGGCGCGGTCGACGGCGCGAAGGTGCGCGGCGAGTAGGGCTGTGGGGTTGGAGATGAGCCCGCTGTTGTTGGTTGTGGTCGGTGTTGTCGGGCGGCTTACGACCGGCAAGTCGGTTGGTTCGGGATTTCGTAGGGTGGTAATCCCGGCCTGTTCGGCAAGGCGGGCGCATCCGCTGGCGCCGGAAGAGCGGTCGCGGATGAATGCGAGGCACAAGTCCGGTCGGGTGGCCACCATGGCGGCGTTACGGGCCGGACCGGCGCGTCGGCCGGTGCTCCAGTCGGCCGGGTGGCGCTCGGCGGTCACCCGGCGGCGGTGGCACCACGCGTCAGCGATGGCGTCTGCGCCGCGTGGGCAGGCGCCGTGCACGACGGTGAGCGCGGTTGTGTGGTGACTGTAGAGCTGGTCAAGCACGGTGGTGATGGCGGTAGCGTCGGTCCATGTCCGTGAGCCGGTGAGCAGGACACGGAAAGGTCGAGCGCGGCGGACCGTGAGTGGCTTGGCGGGCCGGCACGCAGCGATCAGCGGCGGGCTCATCTCATTGACTGGCCGGTGTCCTAGCCACTGGTAGGGGCGTCGGGTGCTGGGGTGGATCGAGGGTGGGGCGATGACGTATCCGCCGTTGGCTTTGATGTCGATGCCGGGGTGTCCCCGGTGGTCGAGGCTTTTGGCGAGCGGTCCTTCGGGGTTGCGGTAGTACAGGTGCCAGCCGCCGGAGCCGGTGGCCACACATCGGGTGGGTGGCATCAGAGCCGGTATGGGGCGTCCGCCGTTGCGGGGGTCGATGTCGATCACCGCGAGATCGGAGACATTGCCGGTGCGGATGGCTAGCAGTCCACCGGGAACGGCGTCATGCATGGCGCGGATGCGTGCCGGGTCGGTGGTGGCGGCGTAGAAGCCGTGGCAGGTTAGGTGGCCGCACGCGGCCCGGTCGTGGTGGGGATCGTTGGTGGAACAGTCGGGGCAGTTGGCCACGGGGCGTTTGGTGCGCCCCAGGAAGAAGACAGCGAAGCCCTGGTCGGCTAGCTCCAAGGCGGCGTGCAGCATGCTGGCGGGCAAGGTGTGGGTCCTTTCGGGCGTGCTTGTTTGACCCGGCGGGTAGCAGTGCGCCGGGTTTCGCTTGGGTGATGGTTAGGCGGCTGCGGGCAGTGTGCTGCCGGGGTAGAGCGGAGTGACCTCAGCGGTTTGTCCACCCCAGCGGGGGCCGATGATCTCGGCGTCGGCTTCGATGGGGACGCCTCGAAATGAGGTGGTCATTGCGGCGGTGAGGGCGTGCCGGGCGTCATCGGCCGCGTCTGCGGGGACTTGCAGCACGATTTCGTCGTGGATGATCGCCCATAGGTGTGGGTGCCAGCCGTCGAGGCACAGCCGGTACAGAGACTCGACAAGTAGGTCCCGGGCGGTGGATTGGATGGCGTAGTTGCTGTTGGCGTACGTGCGGGCCGGGTCGGCGGGGATGCGTCGCCGGGCGGCGTTTCGTACGGGGTTGCGTGCGGCCATGGCGGTGCCGAACGCGGTGATGCGCGGGTATGCGCGTTTGAATCGGTGTACGACATCGCGGGCGGTTTCGACGGTGACACCGGTTTGTTTGGCCAGCCCGGGTGCGCCGCCGCCGTAGATCGTGCCGAACGTAGCCCGTTTGCCGAGTGTGCGTTGGGCCCTGGTCCACCCGTTGCCGAACATCAGCTGTGCGGTGTTGTCGTGGATGTCGGTGCCGGCGCGGATGACGTCGATCAGTCGTGGTTCGTTGGCCAGGGCCGCGGCGACGCGGACTTCGACGGCTTTGAAGTCGCAGCCGACCAGGACCATGCCGGGTTCGGCGACGAAGCAGCCGCGTAGCCGCGGGTCGTCCTTCTTGAAGGTCTGCATTGCCGGCCATTTCACGCTCATTCGGCCGGTGTGCGCGGCGAGGGTGCGGTAGTCCGGGTGTACCCGGCCGTTGGCGTCAGTGAAGTCGGAGAACCGGGTCAGGTTCGCGGCGAAGTTCCCCGTCTCGGCCACCTGAGTAGTCAGCGCGAGCATCCGGCCGACCTCACCGGCCGGATAGCGGCCGAGCAGGTCAGGTAGGGCGTCTTTGCTGGACAGTGATGGCCGGCCCGCGTCGGTGTAGTGCCGGAACTGCACACCACGCGCGGCGAGCCAGTCCAGGCGTTTCGGGCTGGTCGCCTTGCACCCCATCAGTGCTTCGAGGTCGGACCGCGCCGTCGAGTTGGCCTGTTCGAATTCGCGGCGGAGGGTGTGGGTGTAGTCGAGGTCGAGGCGGATTCCGCGGATCTGTAGCGCGGTGGTCTGCGCGGCCAACCACAGCTCGATTGCGGGTAGGTAGCCGAGGTCTCCGAGTTGGTGGAGTAGTACGTCGAGTAGGCGGCGTACGTAGATCGCGTCGAGGCCGGCGTACACAATGTATGGCTCGGCGTCGATGGGCACGTGGGACCACCCATAGACGGCCGGTCGCCGCCCGGCGCGTTGTCCGGTTGGGGCGAGCGTACGGAACAGGGCGTACAGCTCGTCTTCGGCCTGTTTGAGGCCACTGTCGAGGTACCGCCCGGCCAGCGACTTGAGGCCGTGATCAGCGGTCACCCCCGGTTCGAGCAGGGACGCCAGAATGTGGGTATCGATCGCGCGGAGGCCAAGCGGCACCCCGAACGCCGCCCACACCGCGAGCACGTCGAAATTGGTGTGCGAAACGAACCGGTACCGCGGATTGCTGAGCAGGTCTTCGATCATTCGGCGTTGTGTGGGGTCAGCGGCGCGCAGCACGATTGCCTGGTCGGCGGTGGCGACCTGCACGAGCCGAACCCCGAAACCCTGCCCGAAGAACCGCGGCCCGCCCTCGTCTATTGGTGTGGTCTCCACATCCAGGCCGAACAGCGTTTCCGAGGCGGTGAACCGGGCAACGTCGGCGGGCTCCGGGTCGGCCACGATCCGCACGGGTCGTCCACATACGTCGCGGTGGTAGACAGTCATGCTGTTACCTCGCTTGGGAAGCAGGTCGGGCAGGCCAGCACGAATCCGGCCGGCGCTCGATACACGTGGACGGTGCCGCACCGCACGCATAGCGGCGGCGGCGCCGGGGTGAACAGGTCACGTAGCCAGCCCATGCCGCCGCTGGCGGCATCGTTGACCGGCGCGGGGTCGCGCAGTACGGCGACCACCGCGTCCTCGGGCGGTCGTGGCTCGGCCTCGTCGGGTAGTTCGAACAGCGCCAGAACCTCGACACCAGCAACGGTTGGCCTGTTCATCAGCGCAGCCAGTAGACGACGCTGCCAAGCACCCCAGCCAGAGCGAGCATGCTCGCAGCGGCGAAGGCGCGGGGCAGGCTGGCGCGTAGCTCCCACCGGTAGCGGCCCGCCAACCACACCGCGGCGCTGAGCACGACAGCCAAGGTAGCGAGCAGGGTCAGTCGGGGTAGCCACCAGACGGCGGTCCGGGCCGCGACCCAGACAGCTGCCGCGACGGCGATGAGGATGGCGAGGACGGGTAGGACTCGGGCGGCAACGCAACGGATAATCTCGAAAGCGGCGAACCAGCGCCAGAGCCGCCGGCCGAATTCGTAGGCCGCGCCGCGGCGAGCGAGACGAAACCATGACATGGCGTGAGGTCACTTTCTGTAGAGATCCGAGGAATTCACGGATTGCATGTCACGCACTTCACGGAGGCTTGCGCGCGCGCACGCGCGCATAGACGCACCTGACGGGCGTTCACGTAAAGTCCGTGACATGCGTGAAGTGCGTGACGCACACACCCACACCCGTTACGTTGTGTGACGGGTGTGGGTGTGTGCAGAGGCGGTAGTGCCGAGGTTAGACGGCGGCGAGTACGGGCTCGCTGTCCTGTGTGGGCGCGATGATGTCGTAGACGCCCTTGTCGCCGGTCCGGCTCAGTAGCGGGGTCGGTCCCTGGCAGAACTCCTTGAGGATCTTGCTCAGAGTCGGCGGTTTAAGCCCGGTCTCACCGACCCGGCCGACCAGCGGGGCGAACTGCGAATGCCGGCACGTTCGGTGCCCCTGCTCGTAGGCGGACAGGATCGTTTGCCGCACCATCGCGCGGATCTCCGATGGGGTGTACTGCCGTCCGGTCTCCGCCTCCAAGTCCAGGGGAACCCGGGTCCGGTTCGGTACCCCGATCGGCTCGTACGGGTCACCGCCCTCGTCGGGCAGGCACTCCGGGTCACGCGACGGCGGCGCGCACTCGATGTCCTTGTCCGCGTCTGGGTCATCGTTGTCGGCCTCGCCGGAGACCACCTCAGGCGTGGCCGTGCTGGTTTGCGCGGCGTCCTGCACTGCCGCGGTAGACCCGCTGGTGGTGTCGCCGGTTGACGCGAGGTAGGTAACGAGCTCACCGACCAACGCCTCCCGGTCGATCTTGTATGTGCGGCCCGGTAGTGACCAGTCCTCCGGGTCGGTGCCCGGCAGCTCTGCGTACAGGGCACCGGGCTTGCGGTTTTTCCACGACGGGTCAGCACCAGCGTCGATGGTTTCCTCAGACAACAGCCGGCTGGCCTCGGCGATGTCCCGCACCCCCATCACGATGACCCCGCCAATGGTGGAGCGCACCGACGTGGGTAGCCGGTCACCGGTCGCACGCTGCTGACCGAGGAGTACGAAAATTCCCACGGACCGCACCGACTCGGCCAGCTCCACCATCGTGTCCTCAGACTCGATAAACCTGGATGCCTCATCCACGATCACCACCCGGAACTTCGGGCACCGAGCACACCCGGCGATCCACTGGTCATGACCGTGACCGCCGATCTGCGCGGCCCGCCGCGCGACCTCAGCGATCATGCCGTCCAGGTAGCGCTCACCATCGGCCTGATCGTGGATCATGACGTGCATCGCGTCCCGGAACGCCTGCGGTAGCTGCATGCCCTTACGGCCATCAATGTAGACCACTTCGGTGTCCTGCCGTGAGCGAGCCTCCGCGGCCAGCATGAGCTGCAACGCGGTCTTGCCCGAGCCGGACGCGCCGAGCAGGACCATCACCCCAATCGCGTTACGCTCCGCCCTCGGGTCACCCGGCAGAATCAGCGGCACGACAGAACCGGTCTGATACACGGCGAACCGGATCGGGTCAGCGATCGAACCACCCGGCGCCGACAGCCCCGCCCAGGCCGGTGGGGTTTCCAACGCATCCACCGGAGACACCTCCATCCGGCCGACCCGCGGTGTCGTACGGTCCGGCACCATCCGCACACCGCCGACCGGCACGTCAAGCGCGGACGCGATAGCGGTCCGCACCTCCGTCTTCTGCAGATCCCCAAACGCGGCGCCAGGCAGCATCTCGGTGTGCGTGACAATCCGCCCGTCCGCCATCTTCGGTTTGCCGGTCTTACCGATGTCCTGCAACTCCCGCACCCGCTCACCGAGTTCACCGAACACGCTGGCACGGGCGTCGCTACCGTCACCACGCAGCAACTTGGTGATCGCCAGCACCACCGACAACGTGGCCATGACAATCAGGTAGACCGCCACCGCGTTGAACGACCACGGGCGGAAGGTCAGCACGAACAGACCACCACAGGAGCAGACCGACATCAGCAACGACGCGATCCGCAGCTCAAGCTTGCGCGCGCGCCCGACACCCCAGGTACACCACACGATCAGCGCCGAGCAGATCAGGATCAAACCCGCCCGCCAGGCGGCCTCCCACACGGTCGGGTTGGCGTACGCGCCCCACATCCGCGACAAGATCCCGGCGAGGATCAGGTTCACCACCGCCGCGGCCGGCGGAACCACGTACGGCAACGGGTTACCGCGCACCTCGTACGAGGCCCCCCGCGCAGCGTCCATACCCCCGTGGTATCGCACCCGCCGCGCCATCAGGCGGCCTTCCGGCGGCGGTCGCGAACGGTGAAGTCGGCCGCGCCGGGCTGCTCATCGTCCAAGGCGATCAGGAACGCCTCGAACCGGTTCCGGCACACCCGCGCGTACGCGGCGACCGCCAACATCTCATCCGCGGACCGCACCAGCGGCCGAGCAACCTGCCGGCCCCAAAACTTCGCGCGCATCCGAGACAGGCCCTGCCGCCGCCCGTAGCGTTCGATCTTCATACGGATCAAACCGGCCAACTCGTCAATCTCGTCGTGACCAGCGATCCCGACGTTGCGGATACCTTCGAGCAGGTTCAGGAGATCAGCGTCGTCTTTGATGTCCAGGTCAGGAAACAAGCGCGGCATCATGCCGTCCTTTCAGGGGATAAACAAGGCCGCCGCGCTACCGCGGCGGCCCCAAGGACAGTGGGATGGACAGTCAGAACGGCGGCGCATCCTCAACAACTGCCAGGTCGGCCGCACCAGCGCCAGCGACGGCCTTCTGCACCGTGGCAGTGGCGTAGCGCAGCGACGCGCCGATCTCGTCAACGTCCAGCTCCACGACGGTGCGCTTCTCACCCTCGCGGGTCTCATAGGACCGCTGCCGCAACCGGCCCTGCACGATCACACGGCTACCCCGCGCCAGCGACCCCACCACGTGCGTAGCAACGTCACGCCAGACAGTGCAGCCCAAAAACAGCGGATCGGCATCCCGCCACCCACCAGACTCCCGATCAAACACCCGCGGCGTAGACGCAATCCGGAAGTTCGCAACCGCCACACCACCCGAGGTATGCCTCAGCTCCGGATCGGCGGTCAAGTTACCGACAACAGTCACCACAGTCTCGTTCGCCACAACAGCGGCCCTTTCTCAACAAAGGAATAAGTTGACACGCCGCAACACCGATTCAGGGGCACTACGGCAAAACGATCAACGAACAGCGTGTACGAATCGGCTGGACTAACCGTTCTCGACCGACGTCAGATCGAACCCGGCTGGAAGATTGTTCAGCACCATTCGGACGGTTCGGTCAGACGTGCCAGCCAACTCTGCAAGCCGAGCGCGATTAGCGCTCGGCTCGGCCTGGTACGCCGTCAACACCGCGAACACCGTACTCGGTGTCACACCATCCACGGGCGGAACGCCCGCCGGAGGAGAAGCCGGAAGAGCCAACGCGTTCTTCCGGTCCGCCGAGGCGGAAGAACCGGCGTCCCTCCGACCGCCCGGGCGGGCCGGCCCTTCCGCCCGCTGCTGCATCCGGGCGAGCGCGGCCGACACCCGCTCCAACTCGGCAGCGACGGCCTTACGGGCTTCCGTCACCGCCGCCAGTTCCTGCTCAGCGAGCAGCTTGCCGCGCGTCGCACACTCCGCAACCGACCGCGCCTCGTCCAACTGACCTGCGTTTCTAGCGGCCAACTCCGAAGCCTCCGCGGCCTGGGTACGGGCGTCACGAGCAGACGCCTTCACCTCCTCCAACGCGGCGCGGTACCGCTGAGCGCTCTGCTCAGCATCATCCGTCTTCCGCTCCAGTGCCTCCGCGGACTTCCGACTCTCGGCCACGTGCTCTTCCGCTCGCGCTTCCGCCTCCGCAGCCCGCTCTTCCGCCTTCCGACGCGCCACCTGCTCCGCCTGCTTCTCCGCCTCCGCAGTAGCGCGTTTCCGGTCAGCTTCTTCCGCCTCGGCAACCAACCGACGAACCTCTTCCGCCCGGCGCAAATCTGCCTGCCGAGCCGTCTCGTCTTCGGTTCTGCCTCTCGCCTCGGCCCGGCTAATCACATCGGCGATCTTGCGCTGGAAATAGGCGGCGGCCTCCACGGCGAAAAACATCATGAGTGGACCCCAGGTATGGCTAAAAACTCCACCGAAGTCCGGGCCGGTCGGCTTTAACCACGCCTCGGCCGTGTTCAACGCCCACGTCGCGAACCCAGCCACCCAGCGCAGAACACCGACCCAACCGCCCTTAATGCCGTACCGGGCCAGAATGGGGGTAGCAATCAGCCCGACCGCAAGCGCGCCGTCCACCGCGAGCGATAACAACCAGGCGGTCTCTCCCGGAACCCCGTGGTGAACAAGGAACCGGTACACGATCGGAATCCCATAGATCATGATCGTGCCAGCAACACCCCACGCCAGTACAGAAACAACCTTCGCCGTACGACGCAGCGCCTCCAAGTCAACGGACTGCTCCGAGCCACTCACCCCCACCAACCCCGATCACTCGAACGACCGGTACTGCCCGCGGCAGAAACTCCGCAGGTACGTCACCGACCAGCTCGCAGCACCGCAGCCGTACTCGAATACCTCGCCAGTCACCCCACGTGTTCGTCAACACCATCGGCCCGCCACCAGCCGAACTGTAGGGCTGACTGAGCTGATGCCCGACCGGCAAACGCAGGAACCGAACCCACCGCCGCAGTTCAACGTGCGTGGCCACATCCAGCTCAACACCCCAAGCAGGAGACGCCTCCACCCTGGTAGGCAGAGGAAGACGGTGACGAGCCATCACAGACGCGACCGTGGCCAAAATGACGTGGATGCTCGGCGTCCTCACTGGCCACCCCCAGCAAGGGCATCGGCGAACGCACCGACCCCGGAAGCGATCGACCTCACCGCCTCCGCAGCCAGCGTCGGGTTGGAAACCGCGAAAAACACCACAAAGGCCAGCGCCAGCCAGCCAAAAACCTTACGCATCGAAACCTCACTAAGGAAAAGAGAACAGGAATCAGGCGGCGTCACAGCTCGCCCTGGCGGCACGAGCGGCCAGCAGATCGCGGGCCTCACGCAGCACCCGCCGTCGCGCCCGGCGTACCTGCTGCCGAGTCACATCAGTCAGCCCGGCACGCAGCACCGCAATCTGCGCGTCCAACAGCAGCACCTCGGCCTCAATCAGCGGCATCTCCGCCGAGAGCTCGGCCAGGTCGGTCGAGGTAGGCCCATCCAGGGCATCCAGATCAGTCACGTACGGTTCCTCCGACGCTTGCCCGCCGCACTCCGGCGGCGGGGAACACAGGTAGACGGCCGGCACTGCCGGCAGCGGGTCTGATCCGGCGCCAGAGGAGCGATCTCGCCGCAGCTGCTGCACTCCCGCCAACAGGCAGAACCGGAGATCGTCAGACGCACGGAATCGGTAAGAGACGGCATGGTGTCCTCGCTTCGCAGGTCAGCGACTCAACCCACGGGGCGTACCCTCGGGCCAGGTCATGTCGGAAAAGGTGTGATCACCGAAGGGCGGGGCGATGCGTTACCACCGCAACCCGCCGGGTCGGCCCTGATGGAGCCGACGTGCCCCTGGTCGGTGTTGCCTCATCGACCAGGGGCTTGCGCTCGCCACGGTGCGCTCGTGCAATGCGCCCCCTCCGCCGATGCCGACGGATACAGGGGTGCCAGGGGTCTACTGGCCACTCAGCGAACTGTCTCCTTCGGGAGCGTGCTCCCGTACAGGCACATGGAGACGTGTCTCAAGCCCTCCCGAACTGCCAAGGGGCCGGGGTCCCTCGCCCCCAGATATCTGGGGCCTCATGCCCCAAACTCGGGGCCTTCACTTCCCTCGCCGTCGCGCTACTCGGTAGCGCAACCGCGTTGCGCATCAAGGTAGCGAAGCGAGGGTCTGTTGCGCAAGTAGGTGGCGGTAACCTTGTGGGCGTGACTGACGCCCGTGAGCAACTTTCAGCAGCTACGAAGCGGTACCGCCGTACTGAGGCGGCGCACGAGACTGCCCGTGAGGCGGTCATCATGGCGGTTGTTGCGGCCCTGAGAGACGGCCTCAGCCCCACTGACGTCGAGCGGCTAGCACCCTTCAGTGGCGCCTACATTCGAAAGCTCGCCCGGGAGCACGCGATCCCACCAGCGCCGCCAGGTCCGAAGCGGGCCGTGTCGTAGCAGCGCGTATCAGCCCGCCGTCCGCTTGCTGCTGATCTCGTTGGTGTACATCTCTTCCCTTCCGTTCCGATCGAAGCTGGCTCCACTGTGCAGAAGCGGAGGGGTACGACTTCACTGCATAGCTGGACTTCTAGGGACGTCCTTCGTACGGTTAGGGCGTCCCTAGAAGTCCGTCGATCTAAGGGGTGGTAAGCGATGCCGAACGACCGATTGCGTGACGCCCTCCTTCGCAACGGCTTGACCCCCGCAGCCGTCGCTGAATATGTGGGCGTCGACCCGAAGACAGCAGAGCGATGGATTACGCAGGGCCGGGCTCCATACCCGAAGTACCGACACGCAATTGCAGCCTTGGTGAAGGAGGGCGAATCCTACTTGTGGCCGGACGCCGCGCCGGCGGAACGGGTACAACGCATTGCCGAGTCCGAGTGTGTGCGGGTGTACCCGCGTCGCGGGGCGGTCCCTGACGAACTCTGGCGTCGTCTCATCAACGACGCGTCGAGGCGTGTTGGCGTGCTGGTGTACGCCGGGCTATTTCTCCCCGAACAGCAACCGCAGCTCATTGCGGCGTTGCGCGAGAAGGCCCAATCAGGCGCACGAGTCGAAATTCTCCTCGGTGACCCCGAGAGCCCCGAAGTGTCGAAGCGGGGAGCAGAGGAAGGCATCGGAGACTCTATGGCGGGGAAGGTGCGCAACGTGCTTGCCTTCTATCAGCGTTTGCGAAAGGTGCCCGGCGTTGCCATTCATTTTCATCGCACAACGCTCTACAACTCTATCTATCGCTTTGATGACGAAATGCTCGTAAACGCCCATGTGTTCGGCTTCCCTGCCGCACACACACCGGTAATGCATCTTCGGCGGATTTCCGGAGGCGACTTGTTCGACACCTATGCCGACAGTTTCGATCGGGTGTGGTCATCGTCAACTCCGGTGTGGGAGCCAAAGATGGTAACGTGATCGCATGGCGCGCACAGAGTACTACAACGATCCAGCGGCCCCCAAGCCAAACAGTATCGTAGTGGCGGTTACGGTCTTCGTTACCGATAGCATGGGTCGGGTACTTTTGATCAGACGTACGGATAACGGGCTCTGGGCCATCCCCGGCGGGGCTCAAGATTTCGGTGAATACATCGCCGAGACCGCCGTTCGCGAGACAAAGGAGGAGTCGGGAGTAGACATCCGCGTTGTCGGCGTAGTCGGGATCTATACCGATCCGAAGCACGTAATGTCCTATAGTGACGGCGAGGTCCGACAGCAGTTCTCTATTTGCTTCCATGGGGAGTATCTAGGTGGTAGCCCTACGCCTAGCAGCGAGTCATCCGAGGTTCGCTGGGTGTCGCGCGCCGAGCTGGATCAGTTTTCAATTCATCCGTCTATGCGACTCCGTATTGAACACGGATACGAGCAACGACCGAAGCCCTACATTGGTTGACGTGCCTCGACCCTGGCTACCGCGGCGAGTAGTGCTGGTTCTGCTCGTGCCCAGAACCGGGTGACGATGTGGTCAGGACCGTACCGCTGTCGAATCTCGGTCAGCCGTTCGTTTACTGTAAGGTCACGCCCATCCGGGCCGGTCGTCATATCTGAGTACCAGAGGGCGTCGGACGTCGGCGTTTCTTCGAGGAAGAACTCGCCTCGAAGAGTGTCGGCGAGTCCCCGTTCTTCAGCCTCGTATAGTGCGCATGAATGATGGGCGACGAGTGACGCGACGCGTGGATCGTAGCCGTTTGCGCGCAGCCACCGGGCACCATCCAAAGCATGCATTCCCGAATATTTGAGGCCCGGTGAGTAGCCGATGTCATGCAGCCAAGCCGCCGCTACCAAGATCGGTCGCTCTGGCATCGGAAGAGTTTCGGCGACACGAGCAGCCTTTGCGGCGACCGATTGAACGTGACGCCAACGACGTGGTAGTTGCTGCGCGAGCAGCCTCTCTGCGGTGTTCTTTGCTGTAGTCACGAACTCGTTCACTCCCTCAGGCTACGTGTCGCGCCCCGGTGCCAGTAGTCCGACAAACGGCGGATTCGGTCCCGGAAGGCTTCTTATGAGCCTGCCCTCAGCATCAGCCGCGGCTGCCACTCAACCGGACCGTCTCACTTCCCGTCTCGTTCGCCACGGTTCAGGAAGGTGCGGGCCTGCCCAGATGGGGCCTTGACCTCCTGGTCCGCATGGCTACGAATCCCTTTGAACGGCAAGCGACAAACTTGGAAAGCGTGTTGGGTTCACACCCTCACGAGTTCGAATCTCGTATCCTCCGCTCGCGGTAAGCGCGCAAAAGCGCAGGTCAGGCCCCGGTTTACGCCGGGGCCTGACGATCTTTAGGGGGCATGGCGGGGGCAGGGTCACTCCGCAGGCTTCCCAGGCCTCTGCGACAACCGCTTCAATACCCCCGCTACATATCCCTTCGCATAGCCCCCACGCCGGGCCTCCTCCAGTTCGGCAGCGAACTGTTCGCGGAGGTGCACCTCCAGCAGGCGCCGCTGATCGACAACCACCGTGCGTCCCACGGATCGATCGGGAAATTCCGAGGCCAGCCCAGCAAGACGGTCCATCACGTCGATAGCATCCCAGCAATGCCGGACTTCGTTCCGGAGCCACGCGTTCTCCTGCCGGAGGCGCCGGTTTTCCTGCTGGTACAGGCGTTCGCGCCTGCCGGTCATGGCGCGCTGGTAGGCGGCGGTGGCGGCGTTGGTCACGCGGGCGACCAGTGGCATGGCGGGGCGACGGTGGGGGTGGGGGTGGGGGTGGGAGGGATAGTTCATGCGCTGTCGAAGACCTCCATTGAGTGCTGACAGGAGCGTGCTAGTCGAACACACGTACGAGGTGATGGGAAGACTTCTCGTAGGTGTGTCGATGGATCTTCGCCCGGTTAAGGACGGCGATGGTGCGCGACCGAGGGCCACGACCCCGTACGAAGGTCCCCCGTCACCGTTGCTCGTGATCACTGATCAGCCGGAACAATTTTAGTAGCCTATCCATAGTCGACAAGTGATATCGGCGAATGGTTTTGGTCGTCCCAGTGACGTTGTGAATGTCCGCTACGAAGTAGCGGACAGCTCGAACCTGTTCGGAACCACCATTCCGTGGTAGGGCGTACGCCGCGACGCGCCGGAACATCCATACGGACAGGTGACGGCGTGACGTGCGGGCGGGGAGTACCGTCATGGCGGCGCCCGCCGGGGTAGAGGCCGGCGGTTCGGCATGTGTTGTCCGGTCGCCGGCGTCAGGGCAGTGCGCCTCTCCAGCTAAAGCGGGTCCTCGCTTGATAGCCGCAACACCAGCACGTCCATGTCCGGGATCATTTTGGGTCTGATCTGCCCGTACTGTCGCCAGCCCATCCGCTCGTACAGGCGTCGCGCTGGCGCCTGTGGGTTTGCGGCCAGCACTGCGTATGGTTCGGGCCGCGCATCGAGCAACATCGACAGCAGCCGTCGGCCCACACCCCGGCCGCGGTATGTGCGGTCTACCATCCATTCCGGTACGAGAACTTTGTCGGCGGCCCGCAAGCGCGCGGGTGGCTCGTCCGCGCCCGGTTCGATCCACTGACCGCCCGGCAGGGTGTGCCCATAGGCCACCCCTGCCACTCGACCGGCATCGGCGGCGTAGACGAGGGTAAATCCAGGCTGCCGGAGATGGTTCGACCACCAGCGGCGGAACTGCCGGACATGCTCTGGCCCCTCGTTGTAGGGGGGCTCGACATAGACGGCGGCGTACAGGTTCCTCACGTCATCGGTGCGTTGACGGGCGCCGACAGCGTCGGTAGTCGTGTACGTCAGCCCATTCATGCCGCAACAGCCTAGCCCGATGGCAGCTCGGCGAGCCGTTGTCGCAGCTCTACTACCTCAACCCGGCGCAGATCTTGCTCTGGCACCTGAGTGACGACTGCGGTAGCCACCTCGTAGAGCAGCGCGTTGTGATCAGACTGCGGTAAGGCGTCGAGGACATCGGCTGCGTACCTGAGGCCGTCACCGATATGCCCGTCCTGGATGAGGCATGACGCTCGGTGCATCAGCATCTGCGCACGCTCCCGGCCGAGGTCGGCGGGGTACAGCTCCAGCGCCCGGTCCTGTGCTGCTAGCGCCTGCTGGGTGTGGCCGAGGTGGGTGTAGACGTACGACTCGGTGTGCCGCAGTCTGACCTCGGGCCAACCGAACATACTGGCCGTGTCTCGCATCGCTTCGGCAGGCATGCGGTCGGTCATGACGGCAGTGGCTTGCACCGCCTTGAGTGCCGACTCTGTTTGCCCAGCCACGGCTAGAGCCTGCGCGCGCCCAGCCAACACACCCGCATGCCCGACACACGCCCGGTCGCCCGCGATAGCGGTGGCCTCATCCGCGCGATCAAGGATCTCCCTGATGGGCCGGCGCTCGTAGGTGCCGTTGACGACTTCCCAGTTCCGCACCCATACTCGCGTGTCCGTGCAGCCTGACTGGTCGGCGTGTGTGCGTGCGGTGCGCCACCAGCGTCGAGCCATCGTGTTCTGCCCCGTTGCGGAGAGGGCCATGGTCATGACCACCGACAGGCTGCCGGCTGCGCGAAGCAACGTTCGATCGGCCGGGGCGGCGGCGAGTTGGTGTTGTAGCACAGTCAGGTCGCCCCGCAACTGCTCGACCAACTGGGCAGGGGAAGCAACGTAGAAGTCGTGACCGTAGTCGGCTACTACCTGCTCCCACTCGCTGTAGCCAGTCGCAGCGGCTAGGCCATGACGCAGCGCCTCCAACTCGGCAAGGCTCTCCGCCGCCGGGGTAGCGGCGAGCGCGCCCATGGCATGTAGCAGGGATCGTCTACGCATAGTGGCATCGCCCGTCTGATCCTGTCGGTAGGTATCTACAAGAATCCCACCGGTGTCTAGGGCGTCTTCGCATGCCTGGGCGAACTGGAGTGTGGGACGACGAGCGCCTCGCTCGATCTGAGAAATGTAACTGTAGTCAAACTGGATCTTGCGTTGCAGATTACGGAGAGACAGATGTCGCTGCCGGCGATGCCGTCGAAGGATCTCACCAAACGAGGTCATCTCGCCTCCTGCGCTGGAAGTGTGGGCAATCCGTGTGCACACAGCGCACGCCTACCACTACGCGCAGCCTAACGGCGAATCTTGGTCTGTCCATGCACCGTTGCACCGGGGATCAACCCCGTGCCGACGCTCACCGTGACGACAGGGAGCACGCGCATGTTCCGGCTTTTCCGCAAACGACGCCGTTCCGCACGGTTGGACGCGGTCGGTCCCGCTACTCGGTACGAGGCGCGGGCCGGCGCCTACTCTTCGCTGCACAACCATCCGACGGTGCTCCTCGATACGCGGCCGTTGCTGACCCCGCTGGCCCGGCTACGGGCCAACCGCCGCCGGTGATGGCCACCCACGCCCGGCCCAGTCCGGCCGGCCTGTCGGCGGCGCAGCTACGCGCCCGAATGATCCTGTCCGCCCGGCGGATCATCACCGGGCACTGGCCCCGGGTAGACCGGTGCCCCGTGTGCGGATGCGAATGGCCGTGCCCGCCCACCGAGACCGCATACGACTACCTCGCCACGGTCGGGCAGGGCAACTGGGCGCCCGCAACGCACGCGGGGCCGGCGGTGGAATCGGCCTCGGCCCGATGGGAATCCGATGCCAGCGCCTGAACCCCCCGAACCACCGACGGCTAGGGAGAAGCTCATTACAGCGGTGGTGTTGGTGATCGTTGTTGCCGCTGTGGTGATCGGGCAGTTGAGGTGATTGCCCGGTCCGCTACCACCGGGCTGAGTGCGGGGGCGACTCTGACCCTGGATCGACGTTCCTCTCCGCAGTTCGTTCGCCCGATCACGGTCCGGGTGATCCGGGTACTCAATCGGCCGACCTACCCCGGGTGGGCGTGGGTGGAGGGCTACGAGTTGGACGGACCGAACTGTAAAGCGGTCCGGAAGCGGCAACTTTTCGTCAACCTTGGAGGATGCGATGGGTGAAGGTCAGGACCTGATTGATCATTACGTGCACAGCTATGACGAAGCCGGTCGCCTAGGGGCGACTATCCGGGGTCGGCTGGAGGCAGCCCGGTTGCGTGAGCTGCTGGACCGCTACCTGCCATCGGCACCCTGTCGAATCGCCGACATCGGGGGCGGGCCGGGTGCGCACGCAGCGTGGATGCGAGAGCGGGGGCACGCGGTCGAGCTGCTCGACCCAGTAACCCATCACGTCGAGCAAGCCCGCAGGGCCGGGGTGGTGGGGGTTGTCGGGGATGCTCGAAGCCTGCCCTGGGATGACAATTCGTTCGACGCCGTACTTCTGGCGGGGCCCTTGTACCACCTGACGGAGTCGCGGGAGCGGCGGGTGGCGTTGGCCGAAGCGGTGCGGGTGACCCGTCCCGGCGGCCTGGTGGCGGTGGTGGCACTGGGACGGCACGCCAACCTGTTCGGCGCGGCCATCGCCGGGCAACTGGTCCAACGTCGGGCTATCGTGGAGGACATCCAGCTCCAGGGATGGAGCTCCAGGAACGACCGATGGCCAGCAACAACGTACTACCACACCATCGACGAGTTGCGCGATGAGCTGACCGGGGCAGGGCTGCAGGTGCTCTCCGTACATGGAGTCGGCGGGCCGGGTGGGTGGCTGGCGGTCGCAGCCGACAGGTACGACCTGGATGACATGGGAGGCGGCATGTTTGACGCCGCGCTACTGGGCGCCCGGATGGGCGACCACTGTCCCGAGCTGATCCACGCCAGCGCTAACCTGCTGGCGGTCAGCCGGGTTCCGCAGGCAGGCGCATGATGACCGCCAGGGTGGCTCGTGCTATCACCGAGTACACCGCCCACGGCTGGCCAGCACAACCGCGCCCGTGGGGGGTTGCGTTGCAGGCGCTACGGTTCGATGCGTTGGAGATCGCCTCGCCGATCGGGGCGATAATCCACCACCGGCTGCTCACCCGCGTACCTACCGCCACCATCCGCCCGCCGTGGTGGTCAATGCTGCTGGGCCCTGGGGACCGGATGCGGTGGATGTTCTTGTTCGCCCCGGGCTTTCTGGACCCTGACCAGGTCGCCCGGGACGGTGGGCGGCTGCATCGTGGACCGGATGCCTGGGTGCCGGCGCCGCCAGGGCTCGCCCCTGATGGGCTGACGGTCGGCTGGGTGGTGCCGCCCGCACAGGCACGCTGGCGACCATACGAGCCGGACGGCGTTTTCGACAGTCTCGGCTGGCTGCGGCGTTCCCGAGTCAGGCCATGACACTTTCTGTTGCCCCGAGTCCCGAGGCCAGTGCTGCCGCCCGTTGGTGGGCCAACAAACTGACCAACGGCAGGGCGATGCTGCGGCGACGCTTCACCCCCGACCAGGCCCACCGGTTCGCCGCCGCTCTTGCCGAGCTGATCGATCAGCGCCTCGGTAGGGAGGCGCCTCAGCAGGGCTCCGCCCTCACGATTGACTGCGACTACAGACTGCACCCATTGCTCGCCGAAGCCGCGTGGCGGTCCGGGCTGCTGGTGAGCATGTGGGACTTGCCGATGCGGACATACATGTGGATCAACCCCGGTCGAGTGACCGTATCCGAGGGGTACAGGGCCCCCGAGGAGATCGTCTGGGCAGCGTGACCAGCTTGACCCCTCCGGCGGATACTGCGGCAGCCGTGAGCCGGGCTGCGGGCCCGGTCAGCGCGTGTCACGACGGCCTGGTTTGACGGCCGGGCGTACGGTGCGGTGGTGAACGCACACCGATCGTGATCACTGCTGTGGCGGTAGCCCACCGATGAGGGGAGCGAGGGTGCGCCGGGACCTAGCTGCATCCTTGATTGGTGTCCTTGTCGGTCTGGCGCTCAGTTGGCTAATCCTAGCCACCGCCCAGGGCGCCAACCGGACTCCGGACCCCGTTACCTGGGGTCCTCAGGAGCCGACCCCGGCAGCACAGACCACAGTGTTTGGTGTGGTAGCGCTCATGTGGTCCGCCGGATGCAGAGACGGACAAAAGTTTGCGGCTGAGTGGGGCACCTGGGAGATGGGCACCTGCACGATGGGCGGGGATGAGGTGACAGTTGCCGTATTCGCCCCGGGTGCCGCCCAATCCGGATGGGTGGAGTCGATGACCGAGCTCGGAGCCATAGTTGTGGAGGGCGACCGGTGGGCGGTCGCCAGCCTCAACGCTGCGGCCCCCGCGGAGTTTGCCGCCGCAGTCCCGAACTGACCACGGGCTAGTGCCTCGTCTTTGAGCGTTGGTCGGGTAATGCGTCGGTTCTGAGGATGGATCAGGCAAGCTGTCTCCCAGTGTTCGTGTGGGAGGTAGTGGCCGGTGGGTAGAAGGCCGGAAGTGTTCGTCCGGCAGGTGTCGATGGCCGAGGGCCACCGGCGCCGGACATCGCTGACCTGCTCAGGGCCAGTGAGGACTACGTCCGTGAGGTGATCCACGGGTTCGACGAACGGGGGTTGCCCGCGCTGAGCCCACAATGTGGCGGGGGCGCACCGAAACGGATCGATGAGCAGACCCGCGATTGGATCTGCGTCATCGTCACCGGCTACGTCACCACGATCAGTGTCGAGACCGTGCGCCGTGTCCTGCACGAACGTGGTGTGTCATGGCAGGCCACCACGACCCGCTGGGCGGGCGTGTGCTGTGCGTAGACGAGTTCGGGCCGCTGAAGCTGCAACCCCGCCCCGGCCGGGCCTGGCGACCCCCGGGCTGGTGTTCCTACCGACGTACGCGTCCTGGCTGAACTGGACCGAAGCCGAGTTCGCCGCCGTGCGCTACTTCGCCCTGGGCGGCATCGACCACCGCACCCACACCGAGCAGGACACCGCGATCGGCGCCTACATCCGCTGGCGCAACCAACACGCGAAGCCGAAAACCTCATTCGCCACCGGCTCCAAAATCCGCCACTCCGACTACCCGTTCAAGGCCGCATGACGAGGCACTAGCCGCTCGGACCCAGGAGACATCCTCGTAGGAGCCACCACAGCCATCCTCCCGAGGAGCTGAGGTGGACCCAGACACCCGGTTAAGCCGCACACCCCACCCCTGCTCAGCGGCAAATGGGATACCCTTCCACCGCGGATCCTCGGGCGCCACACGCCCTAATCCCATCGCGATGGTGTGGTTACCGTGCGCGCTGCCGGCATTCTCAGGAGCCGGTCTACGTAGTGATTGAAGCCTAAGGCTCACGCATCATACCCGGACGAGTCCACTCCCGACCCTGCTACGCTGGACGCTTGGCCGACCCCACCCCTTGAGCTATCATTACGTTGCTTTGCCAAGTGATGATCGACTATCGAAGTCGATGTCACGACACACTTCAAAACAAGCCTTTAATCATAATCTTTCGTAGCGATGGATGTTACATTAGTGGCTCACGTGCTGGTAATCGAGGACGATCGGCATATCCGAGAGGCGATCGACGACTCACTTTCGGCAACAGGCCACGTCGTGCGACCGTGTGGGACCGCTCTTGACGGGCTTCGGGAACTGGCGAGCAGGCAGTCCGATGTCGTGATCTTGGACCTCCACCTGCCAGACCTTGATGGTGCGACGGTACTGAGCCTCATCCGGGCCGATTCCGCGGTGCCGGTTGTCGTCGCAACTGCTTGCGATACCGAGAGCGAGATCATCCGCCTGCTGCGCGCAGGTGCCGACGACTACGTGGTCAAGCCGTACTCCGTCGAGCAGTTGGAGGCGCGGATCGCAGCGGTGCTACGCCGTGGAGCCGGGCAAGCTGCAACCGTACTGACGATCGGCGGTCTTCACCTCGACGCTGAGGCGCGGATCGCATCGCTCGACGGGGTACGTCTGCAGCTCTCCCGCCTCGAGTTCGACCTGCTCACGTACCTCGCGCAACGGGCAGGGAAGGTGGTCACCCGGCGCCAACTCTTCGACCACGTCTGGCGCTCGGAGGGCCGCTCACTCGAAACCGTCGACGTGCACGTCACATGGCTCCGTCGCAAGCTCGGCGAAAGTGCGTCGAGGCCACGCTATCTACACACGGTGCGTGGAGTGGGAATCCGCCTCGGCGCACCGGGGGACGCCGGTTGAGTTACCGCCCACCGTGCGGGGCCCGCGCGCCCTCACCGGTCACGGTGTCGCGACCTACTCGCTCGTCATCGCACTGGCTGTAGTCAAAACCGAACCATCCCGACTGCTCTGGGAGCAGGACTACCCGTGGGAGTGGGCGACAGTCAAGGCTGCCTCATCGCGGCTGGAGATGGAGATATACCCCCCCCCCGTTACCTTGTTGATCGTCCCCAGCCGGGGACCCTCGGTTGCCCGGCCCGGTATGACTTTCTGCCCCTGTCGTTTGGATGATCCGGGGGGTGTTGTCGCCGGGTCGGGTGGCGTCGGTGGACCGCTGATAGGGACACGGCCACCCGTGTTGGGGTAGGTCTCTTCGTAACGTGGCTGCCGGCAGTCCGACGCCCTGACTGCGGCCGAGGCCACGATCCGATACGTGGAGGCGGGTGCGGTGAACGACGGATACGGCGTCTACCTGGGCTTGGACGTCGGTAAGGGTGATCATCACGCGGTCGGGTTGGCCCCGGACGGCAGACGGCTGCATGACGCGGCGTTGCCGAACACCGAGGCCCGGCTGCGGCAGCTGTTCGACAAGCTGGCCCGCCACGGTCAGGTGCTGGTCGTGGTTGACCAGCCCGCCTCGATCGGCGCCCTGCCGGTCGCGGTCGCCCGGGCGTGCGGCCATCAGGTGGCCTACCTGCCCGGCCTGGCCATGCGACGTATCGCTGACCTACACCCCGGTAGCGCGAAGACCGACGCCCGCGACGCCTACGTCATCGCCGACGCCGCCCGCACTCTGCCCCACACCCTGCGGCGGGTCGACACCGGCGACGAGGCCCTCGCCGAGTTGGAAGTCCTGGTCGGCTTCGACGACGACCTCGCTGGCGAGGCCACTCGCGTGTCCAACCGGATCCGGGGTCTGCTGACACAGATTCACCCTGCGCTGGAACGGGTCCTCGGCCCGAAAGTGCACCACAAGGCCGTATTGGAACTGCTGTCGCGCTGCGGTGGACCGGCCGGTCTGCGCAAGGCCGGCCGCCGCAAACTGCTGTCCATCGCCGTCGCCCACGCGCCCCGCATGGGCCAACGGCTCGTCGCCCAGATCATGACCGCCCTCGACGAACAGAGCGTCACCGTTCCCGGCACCCAGGCCGCGGAGACGATCCTGCCTCGTCTCGCCGACAGCCTCCGCGACGTCCTACGCCAGCGCGACCAGGTCGCCACACAGGTCGAAGGGATGCTTGATGCGCACCCTCTTGCCCCGGTCCTGACCTCGATGCCCGGCATCGGTGTCAGGACCGCCGCCCGGATCCTGCTCGAAGTCGGCGACGGCACCGCCTTCGCCACCCCCGGGCACCTCGCCGCCTACGCCGGCCTCGCCCCCGTCACCCGACGCTCCGGCAGCAGCATCCGCGGCGAACACCCACCCCGACGCGGCAACAAACACCTCAAACGAGCATTCTTCCTCGCCGCGTTCGCAGCCCTCACCGACCCCGTCAGCCGCGCCTACTACGACCGCAAACGCGCCGAAGGCAAACGCCACAACGCCGCCCTCATCTGCCTCGCCCGACGCCGCTGCGACGTCCTGTTCGCCATGCTCCGCGACAAGATCCCCTACCAACCACGGCCAACAAGCCCCATCCCGGCTTGACCAAACCCATAGGGACACCCCCCCGGCCAACCTCGATCAACATAGCGGCCCCCTATCCACTGGCTGGTCCACGTCTAGAACAACCCCGCACAGGGGCTGTTAATGATGGGGGCGGTTCCGTCCGGAACCGCCCCCATCGAGCCAACCTTCTCTATCCGGACCTAGAAAATCAGGCTCCAGGAACGAAGGGCGCCAGTGCCGCCATTGTGCAGGTCGCGTACCCGTAGCCTCCAGGTTCCATCGGTTATCTCCGCCGACGGGTCGATCGACTTTGTCAGCTTGACATCATCCGCCCGGTCGGAACGACTCGGACGCTTAATGAGGTATTCGGTGCCGTCAGGTGCCAGCAGATGGATCTCCAGGTTGCCGCGGTAGGAGTGCTCAATGTCGACTTTCACCTCACGAACGGCGCGTGCAGGTTCATCGCTCTGCACCGTAATGGGGGACTCGATAACCGACCGGTCCCGGATGGGGAAGTGGGTATTGTTGGCGGCCTCCGTGGAGCCCCCTGATTCGCCAGCCGCTTGCACGCCGGCCAACTTCCACGCGGCGTACGCAGCCACATCTGTGTGCCTATCCAGGGCAACGGTGCTGATATTCTCCACTGTGTCACAGTTTTTGTGGTAGCAGGGGTCAAACGGCTGCCCGGCCTTGCCGTTCCACTTCGCGGCCTGGGCTTGGCTCATTACCGGCGCGAGGCTCAGCGTGGCGGTGCCGCCACTGGGGATGCCCGCCGCCATAAAGGGGGCATGATCCGAGCGGCCGCGAAGGCTGACGCCCTCCGACGGGACATTCTCGGCAGCAAAGCCCTCCTCGAGCACCTCGGTGATGAAGTCACCCTTGGCGTCGTCGTTGTAGACAAAGTACCCCGGATTCGGTGAACCAATCATGTCGAAGTTCAAATATGCTTTGATCGACTTTTTTTCGGCGGCTGACAACGACCTCACGTACTCTATGGACCCGACCAGGCCGTCCTCCTCTGCCCCCCACCAGCCGAAGCGAATCGCCTTGTCACCCTTCGCACCGCTGGCGGCATAGGTTAGCGCGACCTCGAGGATGCCGGCAGAGCCGCTGCCGTTGTCGTTGATGCCCGGCCCATTGTCGACGCTGTCCAGGTGCGCGCCGAGCATGACCACCTCGTCTTGGTCTCCTCGGTCGGGTAGGTCGGCGATCAGGTTGAACCCGGTTTTGCCGTTGATCAGGAACTGCTGGATCCGGGTGTCGTAGCCCGCGGCGTCTAGTTCGCCCTTCACGTAGTCGAGCGAAGCCCGGTACCCCGCGGTGCCGTGTGCCCGACTACCGCCATTCGCCGCGGCGATTCGGCTGAACTCTTCGAGGTGTGCCTCGACCTTGGCGCCATCAATGTCCGGCACTTCCGCCGGTTCTCCGGTAGGCGGCGATGTCGGCGAAGATGAGGGGACGGGCGTAGACGGCGAGGCCGTCGGTGTAGGCGTGCCGATGGTGCAGGTGGGGTCACCCTGCGCCGGGACGCTCACCGCGTTCCACGCTGCTGTGATCGCGTCAAACTCGGTGCAGCTGTTCGGGTACAGCTCTCGAGTGGCGTCCAGGGTCGCCTTCCGTGCCTGCGTGTACGTCCAGCCCGAGGTCTTGCGCAGCAGCGCGTGGTAGTAGATCTCACCGGCCTGCCACAGCCCGATGCCAGTAACATCAGTGCCGTTGCAGGTGGGGCTGGCCGGCTTGCCCGAGGGCTTGGAGCCCTCTGCCGCAAGGTAGAACCAGTGGTTGAGCGGTCCAGCCGCCGCGTGCACCTGAGTTTGTGGAATGGCGGTCGACCAACAGTTCGGGTGGCCGTTCTTGGACGGATCGTACATTGTGCGAATTGGGCCACGCCCGTTGAGCTTGACTTCCTCACCGACCAGGTAGTCGGCTGGGTCGTTCGGGTTGGCAACGAAGTGCTCGGCGAGCGCGCCGAAGATGTCACCCGTACCCTCGTTGAGCCCGCCGGTCTCGTTCGTGATGCCACGGCTACCGCCGGGCGTGTGGCAGAAGATGCCGTGGCCCAGCTCGTGCGCGACCACGTCTACTGAGTTGACCTGTCGGGCACGGTCGCTGGTGCGGCCGTACTTGGTCTGGTCGCGACTGGCATCGCCGGTACCGGCACAGGCGTAGTAGGCGTTGGCAGCAGGAAGGCCGACGAACATGGTCGCGGTCCTTCCCGCGGCGTCGATGCCATTGCGGGAGAACTTCTCCTCGAGCATGTCCCACACTGCCGCGCCCGCGTACTGCGTGTCGACCGCCCCGGTGACCAGGTCAGAGCCGACACCGTTGCCCCACACGTCGTCGGCGTCAGTGAAAGGACTGCCGGACGCGGCGTCGTTCAGCGTTCGCATATTGCCACGGGTCGGATCACGCAGTTCGAACCGACCGGTGCTGCCGGTGGTGTCGAGGTGAACCTGCCCGCTGTAGTGTCCGTTGCCCGTTCCTCCCGCGACCTCGTCCCAGGAGCCAACGTAGGCGCCGGTCTGCCCATCCACGAATGCGTGGGCCACACTCGGCCCGTGCTCGCCGTCGCCGCTCACGACGACCTCCCAGACGAGCTGGCCATCACCTTCGGCGATCACACCCAGCTTCGGCTCGCCCCGTACGGTGCCCGGGTGCTTGCCCAACGCCACCGCCTCGGCCTTCTTGGCGCTCACCTTTGCCGACGTGGAGACCTGCAGCGGCCCGGAGCCAGCGGTGCTGCTCCGGACGGTGCCTTTGCTGTCGGTCACCACCACGGCCTCGCCCCCGACGAATACCGGCAGGCCCTTGTAGGCCCGGGAATAGGTGACGTACGTCAGGCCGCGAGAGGCTGGGGTCGCCTGCTGACGGCTGTACTTCTCGTCCTCACCTTTCACAAACCCGGTGGAGGTACCGGAGACATGTTGATCGGCGGCGGCAGTGCTGACCGCCAGGCGTTCGATCGCGTCCAGCTCCGGCGGCTCGCTAGCAGACGTGTACCCGAGGGCAGTGATTGCCGCAGCAGCCTGCACCGTCACGATAACGCCAGCGATCAGGGTCTTTCTTCGCGTGTTTTTGCGTTTCTTTGCATGCTTCACGGGTGTTTTCGCCCTCCAAAATTCCGTTCTTTTTCTGGATCGAACAGAGTCTGGTCCGGGGGAGCTTAAGGGCACCGGAAGCCCTGATAACGAATGAGTAACGACGATATCTCTGGGGGCGGAGCCAGATGGCTGGATTCTTAACTGCTTCCTGGATCCACTCCTGCATAGACCCCCGGATTCGCCCGCCCCCGTAACCGACAGGCCAGGAGCTGCGACAACACCTCGGCACGATACGGATCAACAGTCGCCGCACCGTCGTCGCGGCGGGCACCCGGCCGGTGAACCGAGTCGCTGCCACACCGTGCGGTCCGAAAAACGCACCCAGTCCGTGACCGCGGCGAAGGTTCACGCTCCGGCAGTCACCGCGCACACCGCCGCCGGGATGCTAACCAGCGGATACCGCGGATCCTGCACCGCTTCCAACGCCATGAACAGGGCTCAGGCGATCACCACCGGTGACCGCACTCGGGCCCGGCACGTCCGGGTGCGCTGCGGCGGCACGATCTCGGTCAGTGCTGATGACATCAGCGGGTGCGGTCCTGCTCTCGATCACGGTTGTCTTCGCAACACCATGATCACCAACTGGCCACACCATCCTGCATGGAACTGCGAAATCGATCAGGTTGATGGATCGCTTCACTTACTGTCAGTATGCGGTGGTGCGGTGACAACGGGCGGACAACGAGGGATTTCCTGCGACGCCGCAACCACGCGCCCCTACTCCCGACCTGACCATCAGCATTACTTTGTGAACCGTAATCACTCATCCTAAGGAATTGATCCTGGGTGGAGTGTGCAGCGGCCCAATCCCGGTTTGCTGCACGACCCTGCAAGACGGGATTGAGAGTGGACAAGATTTAGGAGTAAGTGTGTGGACGATGAGCGGCTAGTGCCTCGTCATGCGGCCTTGAACAGGTAGTCGGAGTGGCGGATTTTGGAGCCGGTGGCGAATGAGGTTTTCGGCTTCGCGTGTTGGTTGCGCCAGCGGATGTAGGCGCCGATCGCGGTGTCCTGCTCGGTGTGGGTGCGGTGGTCGATGCCGCCCAGGGCGAAGTAGCGCACGGCGGCGAACTCGGCTTCGGTCCAGTTCAGCCAGGACGCGTACGTCGGTAGGAACACCAGCCCGGGGGTCGCCAGGCCCGGCCGGGGCGGGGTTGCAGCTTCAGCGGCCCGAACTCGTCTACGCACAGCACACGCCCGCCCAGCGGGTCGTGGTGGCCTGCCATGACACACCACGTTCGTGCAGGACACGGCGCACGGTCTCGACACTGATCGTGGTGACGTAGCCGGTGACGATGACGCAGATCCAATCGCGGGTCTGCTCATCGATCCGTTTCGGTGCGCCCCCGCCACATTGTGGGCTCAGCGCGGGCAACCCCCGTTCGTCGAACCCGTGGATCACCTCACGGACGTAGTCCTCACTGGCCCTGAGCAGGTCAGCGATGTCCGGCGCCGGTGGCCCTCGGCCATCGACACCTGCCGGACGAACACTTCCGGCCTTCTACCCACCGGCCACCACCTCCCACACGAACACTGGGAGACAGCTTGCCTGATCCATCCTCAGAACCGACGCATTACCCGACCAACGCTCAAAGACGAGGCACTAGGTGAGGCGGTCGACCGGACCGCTCGACTGCTGGCACGTCAGGACTCCGAATCGACTCGAGAGACGCTGCTCACCGTGTTGCCATGGGTGCGGTTCCTGCGCGGCAAAGGGCTGGAAAGAACTCTTCCCTAATCTAAACGATGCACGCCGATACTGCGGCGACCCCGGTAGCGAAGGTCACCGCAGCAGGCGCTATCAAATGAAGGGAATACCTTCCATGGGCCTTCTACGCCGCACCAAGGACAGGATCCTTGCAATCCTCCTCGACACCTTTAACCTTACAGACCTTCACCGAGACCGGAGTCCCCTCCGCCAAGTCTTCGAAATTCCACGGAGTGCAGTAGGGAGCAGGTTTACCATAGGTCGTAGAAGCCCGATCAGTCTCCCAGGTTTCGGTAGGATTGACGTCCATTCGAACCTCCACCCCCCAGCCGTCAGGGAAGTAGTCGCACGCCTGGATCGAATCCCCCGTAACCTCGCCGACCGGATCCGAATTGAATTTACCGATGCCGATCAGGTTGGCGCCTTCCCAGTACTCCACCCACACATCCTGCGACTGGACGCTGACGTCATTTTGATTTTGCTGGGCAACGACATCGGCTTGGGCAGCGCCCGGGAAACCCAGAGCGACAGCGAAAGCCGAACTAGCCGCCAACAGCATACGACCCGGTGATCTGGTCACACTCTTCACGCGAACTTCCCCCAATTGGGGGGCGAATCTACCCGCCCGCCCCCGTCGTAGCTAGTGCCGACATAGTTCCACACAATCAGCCCACATCTCAAGTCGCGATATCCATCCCCGCTCTCGAACGCACTCCGAAAGCAGAGCCAGCCTTCCCCCTGGGGGCAACCAGCACCCAGCCGGGGCTAATGCAACTAGCATCTTTGCCACCTATAGTCCAACTGGCATAACACTGGCGGTAACACCACTACAGCTCTCATTGATCAATACGGGTAGAGGGTAACTTTTCGGGGCGTCTCTACAGTGTGCCAACTCCTCGCCGCTACTGATTTGGAGGGGGACGGCCGGCCGCCCCTTGAGGTCCGAACTGGCCATGCCACCTTGTTGAACGGGTGGATCCCGCACCGAGGGCGCTCTTGCTGGCCAAGCCCGCCGCTCCCCAGGTGCGGGCGAAGCCGGCGGTGCGCGAGGGTGCGGCCTTCACCCCGATCGGCGACTTCATGCACCAGTCACCACTCTCGCCGCGGACGAATGTCGCAGCAACGAGAATACATTTTCATATACACAGGTATGATTCTCTTGGTCAACTGCCTCGTGACGGACACCGCCGACGGACCAGCCGGGGACGGCTCGAGCACGACCGCTGCACTTTACCGGGCCGTGGTGTCGACGCTCGGAGAGCGCCGGGCGACGCGCGGGCATCGGCGAACCTGCTGCGATCGTCGCCGATCTCGGCCAGGACGCGGGCGCCGGTCACATCCGACAGCCGGGGACGCTGGTGATGATCGCGTGGTCGGGAGGCTGACGGAACGCTTCACCTGCCGCTTCAGCGAGCTGATCGACGGCCTTCGCCCAGGTAACGCCGACAACCCCTGATGCGGTTCCGTACCACATTTTCCCCGGCGAGGTGGATGCCGAGCCAGCACCCACGTCCGCCCTGCGCACCGGGATCGAGTGGCGCCTGTCCACCCAGAGGTCGGGACCGAACCTTCACCTGGCAGTGACTACCGGGAAGGTCTTCTCATTGGTGTGGGTGCCAGCCGTGACCACCTCGAAGGGAATCTCCCGGCTGTTCTCGCGGCCTCGTTCGAGGCCGGTCTGATTAATATCTCCCAGGGCTTCGAGAGTTCCTAGCCGAGGTTTCGCTGCATAGCCTGGGGCGGCTTTTTTGAGGGGGCAGCAGAATGTGGGGGAAGTGCTTCCCCCTCCCCCACACGCCGTCTGTTCCCAATTGGGTCGAGGTCAGTTTCCAGAAGCCTGCGCAGCTTCCACGAAGCCGCTTCCTCATGATAACACTTCATGATAACGCCTCCTTAGTTCGTGGGTGACCATAGCCACCCGAGGCCGGCAGGTGGCAAGATCTTGGTATGGACCAGGAAAGAGGGTCAGGGTGTCGCTCATGACGGATTCGTATTCCGGCCCGGAAACTCCGGACCACCGGAGTGCCGCGCATTACCTATGGTGGCTGACCATTAGTCAGCGTCGGCGGGTGGCGGGCGGCGCGGTCATCGGCACTCTCTGGATGGTCTGCCTGATGCTGCCGCCGTACCTCATGCAGCGCGCGATCGACGACGGGCTCCAGCCGGGGGAAACCGGAGTTCTGGTCGCATGGGTGGGCGCACTCGTCGGCGTCGCGCTGCTCAACGCGTGGCTGGGCATCATGCGCCACCGCATCATGACCCGGGTCCGGATGGACGCGACCTTCCGGACCATCGAGGTCGTGGTCGTGCACTCCACTCGACTGGGGGCGGAACTGCCCAGGAAGGTGTCGGTCGGCGAGGTCGCCAATATCGGGGCGGGCGATGTCGCGCAGATGAGCCAGACGCTGACGATCACTGGCCCCGGCGTCGGCTCGGTTGTTGCGTACCTGGTGGCGGCTGCGGTGCTGCTGTCGGTTTCTGTCCCGCTCGCAGTGGTGGTCCTGCTGGGGGTGCCGTTGCTTGTGGCGGTGGTGGGGCCGTTGCTGGGGCGCCTGCAGGGCGCGGAGAACAAGTACCGTGGGCAGCAGGGTGCGCTGACCGCCCAGCTCGGGGACATCGTCGGCGGCATCCGCGTGCTCAACGGCATCGGCGGCAAGGAGATGCTGGCCGGCCGTTACCTACGTGGATCGAAGGCCCTGCAGGCCGAGGGTTACCGGGTCGGTGCCGTGACCAGCTGGATACAGTCGCTCTCGGTCGGCCTGCCCGCCCTGTTCCTCGCGCTGGTGACCTGGCTGGCCGCCCGGATGGCCGCCGAGGGCACCATCACCATCGGCACACTGGTCGCTGTCTACGGCTATGTGGCCGTGCTGGTGGTACCGGTTTCCTACTTCATCGAGGGTGGATACGACCTCACCAGGGGCCTGGTGGCCGCCCGACGGGTGGTCCGGGTACTCGGCCTGAAGCCCTCAGTCGAGGATGTCACGAAGCTCCGGCCGGCCCCTGCCGCACCGGCAACCCTGCACGACGTCGACACCGGCGTGGAGCTGTCCCCAGGTCGGCTGACCGCGATCGTGAGCGTCCGCCCGGCCGAGTCCGCGGCCATGGTCGACCGGCTCGGCCGGTATAGCGCATCCGCAGCCACCTGGGGCGGCGTGCCGCTCGCCGAGATTGCCCTGGCCGAGATCCGCAGCCGGATCATGGTGGCGGACAATGACGCCGACTTCTTCTCCGGCACGCTTCGTACTGTGGTCGGGGGCCGGTCCGAGCACACCGGTCGGTCCGTGGCACAGGCCCTCCAGGACGCCGCGGCGGAGGACATCGTGCGGGCCCTGCCCGACGGTCTCGACACCCCGATCCAGGCACAGGGCAGCAATCTCTCCGGCGGCCAACGCCAACGGCTGCGGCTGGTCCGTGCCCTGCTGGCGGACCCGGAGGTACTCCTGCTGGTTGAGCCCACCTCCGCTGTGGACGCCCACACCGAGGCTGCCATGGCCGCCGGACTGGGCCGGGCGCGGGCTGGGCGCACCACCATCGTCACGTCGACCTCTCCCGTCCTGCTTGAACAAGCCGACACCGTCTGCTACCTCGTCAACGGCCGTCTGGTGGCGGCTGGCCCACACCGGGAGTTGCTCGCCTCGGCACCCGGCTACCGCGCCCTGGTGGCCCGCGGGATCCACGAATCCGTCACCGATTCCACGCCCGCCGAGGAGGCTTTCCGATGACCGTTCAGAACGAGACCGTCCTTGGGCATCTCCCGATCGCTGGTCCCGCCGAGGTCCGCAGAGCTGTCGTACGCCTGATTGGACAGGACGGCCGTGCGTTCGCCATGATGCTGACCCTCAGCGGACTGGCCGCGGCCGCTGGCCTGGGCGGTCCCTGGCTGGTCGGCCGAATCATCGACGACGTCCGGGGTGGTGCCGCGGTCGGGCACGTGGACCGGCTCGCCCTCGGGATCCTCTGCTTCGCGGTCGCGCAGCTGATCCTCGGCCGCTTCGCCCGCTACGCTACCCACCGCTTCGGCGAGCGAACCCTTGCGCGGGTTCGCGAGCGGTTCGTCGATCGCTCTCTTGCCCTGCCGGCCGCGGTAGTCGAACGCGCGGGAGCTGGCGACCTGCTGACACGCGGCACAGCCGATGTCGCCGCAGTCGGCACCACTCTGCGCGACGCTGGGCCGGAGGTCTCCGTGGCGCTCGTCCAGGTCTTCCTGATCCTTGTCGCCATGCTCGCGGTCAACCCGTTCCTTGGCATCTGCGGGGTGCTCTGCCTCGCCGGAATCTGGTTTGCCACCCGCTGGTACCTTCGTCGTGCCCACGCGGGCTACCTCGCCGAGGGCGCCGCCCACTCCGCGCTTGTCGAGATCCTCACCTCCACCGCGGCGGGGGCCCGCACCGTCGAGGCACTGGGCCTCCAGGAACGCCGGATCACCGCCACCGCTGAGGCGGTCGAGCACTGCCGGGCCACCCGTACCCACACCCTCAACCTGCGCACGGTGCTCTTTCCTATAGTCGAGTTCTCGTACATCGCCCCGGTCGCCGGCATCCTGCTGCTCGGGACCGCCCTGCGGGACACCGGCGCGGTCACCACCGGGTCGGTGGTCGCCTGCGCTCTCTACTTCTGGAAGCTGTCCGAACCGCTGGATAAAGTTCTGCTCTGGCTCGACCAACTCCAGCGCAGCAACGCCTCCTTTGCCCGTGTCGAGGGCATCGGTCAGGTGGATGCCCGGGCCGTGACCGGCGGCGGGCAGCCCGAAGACGACCGGATCGACGTGGTCGATGTCCGGTACGCCTACCAAGGCGAGCGGGATGTCCTGCACGGTGTCGACCTCACCGTCCGCCCGGGCGAGCGGCTGGCGGTCGTCGGCCCATCCGGAGCCGGAAAGTCCACCCTGGGCCGGCTGCTGGCCGGGGCGGAGCCCCCCCGCACGGGACGGGTGACCGTGGGACAGGTGCCCGTCACCGAGCTCGCCCCGGCGCAGCTCCGTCGGCACGTCGTCCTCGTCTCACAGGAGCATCACGTCTTTCTCGGCACCGTCAGGGACAACCTCCTGATCGCCGCGCCCGACGCGATTGACCAGAGTTTGCTCGCGGTACTGGCCGCCGTTGACATCGACTGGGTGGACGAGCTGCCGGACGGGCTGGATACCGAGCTCGGCCCAGGGGGGCATCGCTTGAACGCCCAGCAGGCCCAGCAACTTGCTCTGGCTCGGGTTGTCTTAGCTGATCCGCACACGCTGATCCTGGACGAGGCGACATCGCTGCTCGATCCCACCAGGGCCCGGCACACTGAGCGCGCGCTGGCGGCCGTGCTCACGGGACGCACCGTCATCGCCATCGCCCACCGCCTGCAGACAGCCCACGACGCTGACCGGGTGGTGGTCATGGAAAACGGCCAGGTGACCGAACTCGGCACCCACCAGGAGCTGTTGGCGGCCGGCGGAGGCTATGCCGCACTGTGGAAGTCCTGGCACGGCGCTTGAGGCGCGCCCCATCGCCTTTGACCCCTTCGACAGTAGGAGCGGAACCCATGCACTCGGCGCCGCCACAGACCGCCCAGAGCTGTATCCGGCCGATTCCCGGCCGGACGAGTCCGGCGCACTCCGACTCTTCTGCTTCCCGTACGCCGGGGCTGGTGCCTCGGTCTTCCGGGCGTGGGGTGAAAGGAGTAGAGGCGTTCGGAGGAAGGAGGCCCTCCTCCGAACGAGGAGACCGCGCTGGCGAGATTCGGGCCAACAACCGACCATTGGTCGGGTGGCTGAGGAAGTGGCAGGAGCGCCGCACGAGTCGTCCTTCGTGCAGCACCGTGGCCTGTTGTACGCGGTCGCGTACCGCACGCTCGGCAGCACCAAGGAGGCCGAGGACGTGGTGCAGGAGACCTGGCTGCGGTGGAGTCGGGTCGATCCGGCCACCGTCGTGGACCCCGAGGCGTTCCTGGTTCGGGTGACCATCCGGCTGGCGATCGACGAACTACGCAGCGCCCGGGTACGGCGGGAGGCGTACGTCGGTCCGTGGCTGCCGGAGCCCGTCCTCACTCGACCGGACATCGCGGATGACGTGGTCCTCGCCGATTCCGTCTCCACCGCACTGCTACTCGTCCTGGAGGCGCTGTCCCCGCTGGAACGTGCGGTGTTTGTGTTGAAGGAGGCCTTCGGATACCCGTACGCCGAGATCGCGCGGTTTCTGGGACGCGGCGAGCCGGCGGTACGCCAGCTTGCGCACCGGGCCCGAAAGGCGGTGGAGAACCGCCATCGCCGCTATGACAGCGACCCGGCGACCCGGCAGCAGGTGACCGAGCGCTTCCTGGCCGCCTGTTCCGGTGGTGACATCACCGCGCTGATCGGCGTGCTGGCCCCAGACGTGACGATGGTCAGCGACGGCGGCGGCTTCACGGGTGCGCCGCGCAAGCCGATTCACGGTTCGGACCGCGTGGCCCGCGCCATCGTCGTGCTCTCCCGGCAACAGCCGGTCGGTTCGACGGTCGGGGTGCTACCCGTCAACGGCGGCCCCGGGGTGGTGGTCCGCTGCGACGGAGAGACCGTGCTCGTGATGACCCTGCACCTGGCGGGGGGCCTGGTCCAGACCATCCAGGCGGTCAGCAACCCGCAGAAGCTGACCGGGACAACCGGGTGACCCAGCTCACTCGGGGCCACGTCACAACTCGGGTCGCCGTCTCGTCCGTGAACGACTGACCAACATCCCTGTCCCGCACCGGAGGCGAAGATGTTCGCAATCCATCTTGTCGTGACCCTGCTCGCCTCGACCCTCACCGGCTCGGCCGCCGTCGCCAACCTGATCGGGCACGAGTATCCGAGGATGGAGGCGGACCGCAACCGGGTTCCCCGGTCGTGGGTACGGCCCCTGGGGGTGCTCCTCGGCGCCGGTGCGCTTGGCCTGCTGGCCGGGATCGTCGTGCCAGTCCTGGGCACCCTCGCGGCGGCCGGTCTGGTCCTGTACTTCCTCGGTGCGCTGGGCGTACACGTGCGGGCCGGCAACTTTCGGCTCGGCGCCTGGGCACTCTTCTTCGCGCTCTCTCTCGCCGCGCTCACCATCAACCTCGCCTATGAGCGGTGAAACCCCATAGCCAGCCCGGCGCTGCTGCGCGTAGAACCGGCGACATGACCGACGCCGTGGGACCGGGACCGCAGTACGACGCGTTTGCCGACGAGTTCTTGGAGCACGCACGCGAGGGCCTCTACAACGCTCACTACGACCGGCCAACCTGCCTGCGGCTGCTCGGTGCGGTCGCGGGGAGCACGGTGCTGGGTGGCCTGCGGTCCCGGGCTCTACGCCGAGGAACTGGCCGCCCGGGGTGCCCGGGTGATCGGGCTGGACCAGAGTCCGCGCATGGTCGAGCTGTGTCGAGAGCGCGTCCCCGCCGGCGTCTTCCACGTACACGATCTTGCTGACCGGCTGCACTGGCTGCCGGACGCCTCGGTGGACCTGGTCCTGTTCGCGCTCGGGCTGGAGTATGTCGATGACCGGACCTCGACGCTGCGGGAGTTGCGGCGGGTGTTGCGGCCGGACGGCGCGCTCGTGCTGTCCCGGCTGCACCCCACCGGTGACTGGCTTCGGCACGGTGGCAGCTACTTCGACGTGCGCGTTGTCGACAAGACCTGGAGTAAGGGCTGGCAGGTGCGCCATTGGCTGGCCCCGCTGGAGCGGACCTGCGAAGAGCTACCCCGGGGCGGTAGCGCCCCCAGCCGGCGCCACCCGCCCCGCGGGGACACTCGGCGACGCGCTACACCATGGCGCTTTTGGGTAGTTTGGACATATTTTTCGCATTCATGTCCTCATGGGGTCCGCGCCGGGTTTAACTCAGAGGTGGCTGCTACCGCCGGCCTGGTAGCCGAGGAGCGTCACCCCGGCCAGCCCCCGGGTGTGGTGGCTTCTCGTCCATGACGGGGAAGGACGCCGAGATCACGATGAGCCTTCAGGAGCACACCCACAAGCCCGACCCGGCTCGATCTGGTGGATGCCGGGCGAGGTCTCGGTGGTGGGCTGCCGGAGTGACCGGCCTGGCCCTCACCACCGTCGGTGTCACCGCCACCCCGGCCGCCGATGCGGTCGGACGCACCCGCACCACTGTCGCCGACCGGCCCGCCACCGACGAACACCGCGGCGAAGTCGACGGCGGCAAACCCAACGACCACGGCAGGGGCGACCCGGGAAAGAAAGGCGGGAAGTCACCGGGCGTGCCGGTCCCCTGCGACGCGGATGCCCTGATCGCTGCGATCACCCTGGCCAACGCCCGCGGTGGGGGTGCGCTCGATCTGGCCCGGGACTGCACCTACCTGCTGACGGCGAACATCGACGGCGCTGGCCTGCCCGCCATCACCAGCCCGATCACCCTCAACGGGAGTAAGAGCACCACCATCGAACGTGCCGCCGCTGCCGACCAGTTCCGCATTCTCAACGTCGGCACCGGCGGTGACCTCACCCTCAACCAGCTGACGATCACCGGCGGCCAGACCACCGGCGCTGGTGCTGATGGCGCTGGCATCCTGGTGGACGCGGGTGGGGCGTTGACCACCAAACACAGCACCATCACCCGCAACATCGCCAGCGACGCGGGTGGCGGCATCGCCAACAACGGCACCACCCACCTCCAGTCCTCCAAGGTCAGCCGCAATACCGCCGGCTCCACTGGGGGAGGCATCCTGAATTCCGGCCTACTCAATATCAGCAAGTCCGGCATCCACGCCAATACCGCTCCGGTGGGAGCCGGAGCCACCAGTACGGGAACTGTTCTGATCGCACACAGCAGCATCTCCAAAAATCGCGCCCAGGAATCCAGCGGGGGTCTTTTTGTCGAAAGCGGCACCGCCACAGTCACGGAAAGTAGCGTTCTGAACAATAGCTCCACCATGGTCGTCGGCGGCATCCTCGCGGGCCTCCGCACAGAGGTAACGCTCCGTTCGGTCACCATCGCCGACAATGTGTCCCTGACCACAATCGCCGGCGGCCTGGGGGTGGACGACGGCGCCTCCGTCGTCGTCGACGACAGTGTTATCAAGAACAACAACGCCAGCGTCGAAGGCGGCGGTATCTACAACATCTCCGATCTGGTACTTCGAAACACGAAGGTCTTCGGCAACCAGGCCGGAAGCCAGGGCGGTGGCATCTACAACGAAGACATCGGAACCGTGACCCTCTTCACCACCAAGGTCACCAAAAATATCGCCGGCGAGGATGGCGGTGGCATCTACAACGAGGCGGGCGGCACGGTGAACCTGAACACCGCCACCGGCACCGTCGTGGTCAAGAATCGACCGAACAACTGCGTCGAGGTTCCCGGCTGCGCCGGTTAGTAGTCGAGTACTGCCGGGCCCGCGAGAGGGCCCGGCAGCGGATACATTGCTCCGCATGACCACCGTCGATCATGAGATCACCGCGGAGCTGGTCCGGGAGCTGGTCCGCGACCAGCACCCCGACCTCGCCGAACGCCCGATCCGGCTCGGCGCGCGGGGGTGGGACAACCAGTTGTGGCGGCTCGGTGACGACCTGGCCGTCCGGCTTCCGTGGGCCACGGTGTTCGCGGACGCACTGCTGCACAAGGAACACGCCTATGTACCCACCCTGGCCCCACGTCTACCGTTGCCGGTTCCCGTCCCACAACGACTCGGCGTACCCTCCGAACGGTTTCCTCGGTCGTGGCTCATCACCACCTGGATTCCGGGCGCCCCCGCCGACCAGGCCCCGGTCACGCGCCCCCTCGACGCGGCCAGGTCGCTGGCCACCTTCCTGACAGCGCTGCACCAACCCGCCCCCAGCGGGGCACCTGCCGGCTGGGGCCGGGGCGGGCCGCTGGTGGACCAGTCCGAGCAGTTCGCCGAGGCGCTCGCCGTCGCCACCGAACGTGGGCTGATCGACGAGCCGGACGCGCTTCGCGCCATCTGGCAGGACGCGGTTGCCGCTCCGCCGTGGACCGGCCCACCGCTCTGGCTCCACGCCGACCTGCACCCGGCCAACGTTCTCACCGCCGACGGCACCCTCTGCGGAGTGATCGACTTCGGCGACCTCTGCACCGGTGATCCCGCCTATGACCTCGCCGCCGGGTGGCTGCTACTGCCCGAGGGCATCGACCACTTCCACGCGGCATACGAGCCGGCCCCCGACCCCGCCACCCGGCGCCGCGCCCGCGGCTGGGCGGCGACACGCGCCCTCGGTTGCCTCATCATCGGCGACAACGGCGTCCACGGCCGCCCCGGCGGCAAGCCCTCCTGGGGTCCGCCCGCGCACGCCGCCCTCCGTCGCCTCACCGCCGCGGTGCGCAGTTCACCGCCACGATGAGGACGGCGGAGCCGATCCAGCGCCCCCCAACGGAGGCGCTAACAGTGCAATGATGCCCGTCATGGTGACCAGTTCCGTTCCGTTGGGCCGGCCCTTCTGGACGTTCTGGAGCGCCTCGATCCTCGCCAACGTCGGTGACGGCATCCGACTGGCAGCTTTCCCCCTACTCGCCGCGTCGCTGACCGCCAACCCGATCGCGGTGGCCGCGGTAACCGCGGCCCAGTCCCTGCCGTGGCTGGTGACCGGCCTCCTCGCCGGGTCGCTGGCCGACCGCCGCGGCGCTCGCGCCCTGCTCGCCCAGGCGGACATCGCCCGGGTGGTCGTCCTGAGCGTCCTGGTGGTGGCCGTGGCGATGGGCTGGGCGTCGCTGCCGCTGGTCCTGCTGGCCAGCTTCCTGCTCGGGGTCGGGGAGACGGTACGCGACACGGCCGCGCAGACGGCACTTCCCGGCCTGGTACCCGAACGGCTACTCGAGCGCGCCAACGGAAGACTGGTCGCCGGCGAGATCGTCGGCAACGAGTTCGTCGGCCCGCCGGTCGGCGCCGCGCTCTTCGTGGCCGGCGCCGCGCTGCCCTTCGCGGCGAACGGGGCGTCCCTCGCCCTGGCCGTGATGCTCCTGCTGACTCTGCCGATCAGCATCGCCGCCCGGCCACCGCACGACGCGCCGAGGCAGGCCAGCCCGGGCGTGATGGCGGGTCTGCGCTGGCTGGCAGGTCAGCGGGTGCTGCGCACACTCGCGTTGGTCACCGCCGCGGTCGCCGCCGCCGACAGCGCCTGGTTTGCGATCCTGGTCCTGTACGCGGAGGGCCCCCTCGGCATCGGCGCGACCGGCTTCGGCATCCTGCTCGCCGCTGGCGCCCTCGGTGGCCTGCTCGGCTCGTTCATCGTTGACCGACTCGTCGCGGGCCGCCGGCACCGCCTGATTCTCACCTGCTCACTCGCGATCACCGCCGGCATCCCGGCGACACTCGCCGTGACCACCCAGTTGTGGGCGGCGATCCTCGTCATCGTGGTCACGAGCGGATCGTTCGCGGTGCTCAACGTTACGGTCGTGTCGCTACGGCAACGGCTGGTGCCACGGGAACTACTCGGCCGTACGGTTGCGGCCGGTCGCACCCTGAGCTTCAGCGCCGCCGCCGCGGGCGCGCTGCTCGGCGGTATCCTCACCGCGACAATCGGGATCGAAGCACCCTTCACCTTCAGCGGCCTGGTCGCGGTCCTGGCAACCACCGCCTGGTGGATCGTGTCCCGGCCCTGACCCACAAGCCCACCGTTGGTGGCGGCCGCGGCAAGGGAGCGTAGATGCCGGGCGCTCAATCACCTTGCCTTTCACGTCGAAAGCACCCAACTCGTCGACACGCTCTGCGAAGAGGCCACCCAGTACGGTTGGCGCCTCCTGCTCTCCGACCGCCACCCCTACGCCGGGGGCCCCAACCACTACGCCGCCTGCCTCGAGGACATCGACGGCTTCGAGGTGGAACTCGTCGCCATCCCGCCCGAGCTGGGATACTGAGGGCGTGCAGCGGAGCGGGCAACCAACGGAGACGAGGCTGACGAGGCTCTTCGTACACATGTTTTATCCACAGCCTGTGGACGCATGAGTTACCAGCTCAGCGCGATCATCGCGGACGTCGGGTTGCTGCACGGGGAGACCCGCGGGCTGGATCACGCGGTCCTCGGCAACCTACGTCAGGATTTCGCCCTACTGCCGGTGACCTCGCAACTGGTCGAGGAGCTGACCGGGACGCCGCCGGACTACGCCGTCGAGGAGCCCACCCCGCAGCGCCCGTTCACGCTGGTTCTCTCCACCGCGCTGACCGGAGTCCTGGCCGACTGGTCGCGGCGCGGGCCGGTGGCCTACCTCGAGGCGGAGTTCACCGGTGGCATCGGCCACCAGGCAGCGGCGGTGTGGCTCGGGGGTCAGCGGTCCTGGGGGCCGCGCCTCGACTCGGTGTTCGATGGGCCGCGTGGGCAGTGGCCAATCAACGCCGCCCTGGTCGAGGTGGGGGTGGAGCCGGGCCCGTGGATTGATCTCTTCGCCGAGCTCGGCCTGCACGTGGAGCGGAACACCGCCGGCTGGCTGGCGCACGGGCGTCGGGGGTTGGGAGCCGACTACTGGGACGAGTTGGTCGAGGAGTGGGAGCGGCGCGAAGCCGAGGCCAGCCAGCACCCCGCGCCAGGCGGGCTTCGGTTCAGCGATTCCGGCGGGTTTCGGCTCAGCGGACCTCGATGACTTCCTGGCCGAGTGGCCAGAATGCCGCCGGTACGAGTTTGACGTTGGCGATGCCGAACGGAATGCCGATGATCGTGACACAGAGGGACACCCCGGCGACCAGATGCGACAGCGCCAACCACCAGCCGGCCAACAGCACCCAGAGCACGTTCGCCAGCCCGGAGGCGACACCAGCCCCCGGCTTGGTGACCAGGGTGCGGCCGAAGGGCCACAGCGAGTATGACGCCAGCCGCAGCGAGGCGACCCCGAACGGGATGGTGATGACGAGGACGAAACAGATCAACGCGGCGACGAAGTAGCCGAAGGCCAGCACGAGTCCGCCGCCGAAGATGAGCCACAGCACGTTCAGGACGAATCGAATCATGCTCCCAGCGTGACGCACGTCCGCCACCTCGCCAGCCGCGCGCACCGCCTCGGCACCGACCCAGGTCCATGAACCACTTCGTGGTCTTATCTACTCATGATCACTCCCACTCCGCTGATGCAACTCGTAGCCGGCGTCTGGGGTTTCAAGACCCTCGCCGTTGGTGTCGAGTTCGGACTATTCACCCGCCTGGCCGGCGGACGGACCATCACCGTTACCGAGGCCGCCGCCGAGTTCGGGATGGACGAACGCCCGGCCGACCTGTTACTGGCCGCAAGCGCCTCCCTGGGGCTACTGGAGAAAGCCGGTGCCGGCTACCGCAACTCCGAGCTGGCCGAGCAGTTCCTGGTCGAGGGGCAGCCGTACTACTTCGGCGCCCAGATCCGCTACTCCGACCTGCGCACCTACCTGCCCTGGCACCGAATCGGCGAGGCACTGCGTGGCAACCACCCACTGACCTGGGACCCGCAGCAGCAAGAGTCCATGTTCGACACCACCGACCCGAAAATGCTGGCGGAGTTCTGGGACGCCATGTTCTCCACCTCCCGCTTCACCGCCCGGGCGCTGGCCGACGCGTACGACTTCGGTACCCACCGCCGACTGCTCGACGTCGGCGGCGGCGCCGGGGCCTTCCCAATCGAGCTCTGCCAGCGACTGCCACAGCTCCAGGCGACGATCCTGGACCTACCGCACGTCTGCGCCCGGGCCGAGGAGCGGATCGCCGAAGCGGGCCTGACCGGTCGAATCGGCGCGGTCCCCGGCGACTTCCTCGCCGACCCGTCCCTGCCGGACGGGCACGACGTGATCCTGCTCAGCATGATCCTGCACGACTGGGACGAAGCGACCAACCGGGCACTGCTGGCCCGGTGCCACGCCGCGCTCCCCTCCGGTGGCGCGATCATCATCTCCGAGCTGCTCCTCAACGACGAACGCACCGGCCCGCCGGAGGCCGCCCTGATGGGGATGAATATGCTCGTCGAAACCGAGGGCGGCAAGAACTACTCCGGCGCCGAATACGTCACCTGGCTCGGCGACGCCGGCTTCGTGGACGCCCGGGTCGTGGCCTTCGACGCGCCCGGCGCGAACGGCGCGGTGGTGGCTCGCCGGCCCTGACTGAGACCACAACCGAGCCCAGCGATCTCAAGATAACGAAACGCCCGGCTGGTCCTACCGGACCGACCGGGCGTTTCGCCTGTTCAGTGGCGGTGGTGGCGGGATTTGAACCCGCGGAGGGCGTAAACCCTCACACGCTTTCGAGGCGTGCTCCTTAGGCCACTCGGACACACCACCGCCGAGTAGGCTACAGGACCCCCCGACGGAAGGCCCAACCGGTACGGCGCCAGGGGTGGGCTGGCAGAATCCCTGCCATGAGTACGCACATCGGCGCGAAGCCGGGAGAGATCGCCGAGCGGGTCCTGATGCCAGGTGACCCGCTGCGGGCCAAGTGGATCGCGGAGACCTACCTCGAGGGCGCGGAGTGCTACTCGACCGTCCGCGGGATGTTCGGCTTCACCGGCCGTTGGAACGGGGTCGACGTGTCGATCCAGGGCTCCGGCATGGGCATGCCGTCCGCCTCGATCTACGCGCATGAGCTGATCAACGAGTACGGTGTCCGGTCACTGATCCGGGTTGGCTCCTGCGGCGCCCTGACCGAGGACCTTCAGCTCCGCGACGTGGTGGCCGCCATCGGTTCCTCCACCGACTCGAACATGAACCGCGTACGCTTCGACGGGCTGGTCGACTACGCCCCAGTCGCCGACTTCGGGCTGCTGCGTACCTCGGTGGAGGTGGCCGAGCAGCGCGGCGTCACCATGCGGGTCGGGCCGGTTCTGGCGGCGGACGCCTTCTACACCGACCGGCCGGACCTCTACGACTCGCTCGCCGACTACGGCGTGCTGGCGGTCGAGATGGAGTCAGCCGCGCTCTACACCATCGCCGCCCGGTTCAAGGCACGCGCGCTGACCATCCTGACGGTCAGTGACCACATCCGCACCGGGGAGAAGACCACCTCACAGGAGCGGGAGCAGACGTTCAGCCAGATGGTGGAGATCGCCCTGGACACCATCGTCGCCTGATCGACACACGCTCGCCCGGAGCCCGCGATCCGCGACGAGCCGGACGCCGACCCTACCGGAAGAAGGCGCGCAGGACCGCCGCCGTCTCCGTTTCCAGGATACCGCCGTAGACCTCGGGGCGGTGGTTCAGTCGGCGGTCGCGCAGCACGTCCCAGAGCGAGCCGGCCGCGCCGGTCTTCGGCTCCCACGCGCCGAACACCACCGTGGAAACCCGGGCCAGCACCAGCGCCCCGGCGCACATCGTGCACGGCTCCAGGGTTACCACCAGGGTGCACCCGTCAAGCCGCCAGCGGCCGAGCCGGCCAGCTGCTCGGCGTAGCGCCAGCACCTCGGCGTGCGCGGTCGGGTCCCCGGTCAGCTCCCGCTCGTTGCGGCCGGTGGCCAACTCGGCCCCGTCCGGCCCGAGTAGCACCGCACCGACCGGAATGTCATCCACGGCGGGGATCGGAGTGTCGTCAGGGGCGGTGGCCGTGGTCACCGCCCCGGCGACCGCGACCTCCAACGCCCGGCGCATCCACTCTTCGTGGCGCCGCCGACGGTCGGCACCGCCCACGCCGCTCCGGCCCGCAACCATGCCGACGGGCTCACACCTCACGCAGTTCCTCGACCTCGTCGGCGCAGCCCAACACCGTGCACGCCTCGGTGGTGACATCCGCCGGCAGCATCCCCTCGTGACCACAGAGCGCGATCAGCTTTGTCCCGGACACCCCCAGGTCGGCGAGGAGGTCCGCGTCCCCGACCGGGTCCGCCTCCGGATCCGCGGCGGGTTGTTCGCTCTCCGGGTCACCGGTGGTGGCGCGGGGTTCCTCGGGCTCGTCGAACCCCGGTACCGACGCCTTGAGGTCCCCGACCAGCAGCGCGCCCAGCTGGGTCTCCTCGGCGTACGCCGAATCCGAGCCGAAGACCCGCAGATCCTCACCCTCATCGAGACGCAGGATCACCAGGTACTCCTCCTCGGCCTCGACGAAGAGCAGCGACAGGTCGGCACCCGGGTCGACGTCGCGCAACCGGTCGGCGACCCCGTCCACGTCAACGGCACCACGGAGGTTCACCTCGGCGGCGGTCCAGCCGCTCTCGTCCCGCACGACGGCCGCAGCAAAGTACGACACGGTTCCCCCAAAACTTCCTCGACGTAGCCCGAAATCCTTCGACCGTCCGCGGCTTCGCAACCGTCGGTGGTTGACCCGGCCACCGACCGCAGCTCATCTGCGGCGTGACCAGCCCACCAGCTCCACCTGCTCACTCGCCAGGACGCGCGGATGGTCTTACGCGTGCACGTTAGCCGGTGGGATCGGCGGGCGACCGGCCAACGCCCCGACGCGCGGTCAATCAACGCCGCCACGCTGATCGAAGCCGCCGCGGGCACGGGTGGAGCGGTTGCCGGCTTGCCTACCAGAGAGGCCAGTCTCCGCTGACCATCCAGCGACTCGCAACGACTGCCGCCGCGATACTCCACCCACCACCGACAACGATCGCGACCCCGGTGGCGACTCCCCGGTCGCCGTGACGCACCAACAGCAGGGCCGCCAGCCAGGCGATGCCACCGGCGAACACCGTCCACCAGACGTATCCCCGTACGCCGGCGCCGAGCAGCCCGAAGAGCATCAGCCAGGTGGTGGCGACCACACCGCCGAGGAGCACCGCGGCACCATCGATCGGGTGGGGCTCGCGGTAGGTGGGCCGCGTCGGCGGCCCGGCGGGAAAGAGCCCCGACGGGTTTCGGGGACGACCCCCGTCGTACGGGTCGGTCACGACCGCCTCCTCCCCGGCTTTTCCCTCCCACCGTACTGGTCTGTCAGGATGGCCGGATGCCTGCGCCGTTGGCCGGACGCCGCCCGGCGTACCCCCTGCTGCTCCTGCTCGCCGCGATGCTCACCGCAGGCTGCGCGACCACCCGCCCCGGGGTGGACAGCGGCACAGCCACTCGCCCGGCCGCCACGGAGCCGGCCCCCGCCACCCCGTCGGCGACCCCACCGCAGGCACCGCCCGCCGGGCTCCGGCACGTCTTCCCGGTACGGGCCAGCAACGCCTCCTACCATCCGACGCACTCGGTGTACCCCGCCACGGACATCTTCGCCGACTGCGGTGCGCCGGTGGTGGCGGTGACGGACGGTTCGGTGCTGGAGGTGAGCCGCGTGGACCGCTTCGACCCGGGCGGACCCCGCGGTCCGTTCAACGGCGGCCTGTCGGTGGCGGTGCTGGGCGATGACGGGGTGCGCTACTACGGCTCACACCTGACCGAGGTCGCGGCGGGCCTCGAGCCGGGCGTACGCGTCGTCGCCGGGCAGCAACTCGGCACCGTCGGCCGGACCGGCAACGCGAACAACGTGTGTCACCTGCACTTCGGCATCTCACCGCCGTGTCCGGGGAAGGACGGCTGGTGGATCCGGCGGGGGGTGGTGTGGCCCGCGCCCTACCTGGACGCGTGGCGGCGTGGGGTCAACCGGTCGCCCGCCGTGGCGGTGGCGGACTGGCAGCGCCGACACGGTTGCCCGAAGGAGCCGTGAGTGTCCTGGCCGCAGCCGCTAGGTTGCAGGAATGACCGCCCGGGATCCCATCGCTGACCTACGCCGGATAGCTTTCCTGCTGGAACGGGCCAACGAAGCCACCTATCGGGTGCGCGCGTTCCGGTCGGCGGCGAAGGCCGTGGCCGCCCTGCCGACCGCGGAGGTCGCCGAGCTGGCCCGTGCCGGCAAGCTCACCGACCTGTCCGGGGTGGGCACGGTCACCGCCCGCTGCGTGGCCGAGTCGCTGGCGGGCGAGGAGCCGGTTTACCTGCGTCGGTTGGCGGCGACCGAGGGCACCGACCTGGACGCTGAGGCGACAGCGCTCCGGACAGCGTTACGCGGCGACTGCCACACCCATTCGGACTGGTCCGACGGCGGCTCCTCAATCGAGGAGATGGCGTTGGCGGCGGTCGAGCTGGGCCACGAGTACCTGGTGCTCACCGACCACTCACCTCGGCTGAAGGTGGCGCGCGGGTTGACCGCCGACCGGCTGCGCCGCCAGCTGGAGCAGGTGGGGCAGTTGAACGAGGCGTTGCCGACGGGGTTCCGGATCCTCACCGGCATCGAGGTGGACATCCTCGCCGACGGCACGCTGGACCAGGACGAGGAGCTGCTCGCCCAACTCGACGTGGTGGTGGGCTCGGTGCACAGCAATCTCTCCGACGAGCGGGGGCGGATGACTCGCCGGATGCTCACCGCGATCGCGAACCCGCACCTGGACATCCTCGGGCACTGCACCGGCCGGATGGTCTCCAGCCGACCGGCGGGCGTGACCGGGCCGGGCGACCGGGGGCACCGGCGGCGTACCCGGGGGGAGAGCGACTTCGACGCGGACGCCGTCTTCGCGGCCTGCGCGGAGCGAGGCGTCGCGGTCGAGGTCAACTCCCGGCCGGAGCGGCAGGACCCGCCGAAACGGCTGATTCGGCGGGCGCTGGAGGCCGGCTGCCACTTCGCGATCAATACCGACGCGCACGCCCCAGGTCAGCTCGACTGGCAACGGTTCGGCTGCGAACGCGCCGCCCGCTGCGGCGTCCCCGCTGACCGGGTGGTCAACACCTGGCCGGCGGAACGGCTGGTGGCGTGGGCCGCAAGCAGCTCCTGACCGACGGTGGCCGGTGCTCCCGCCGCCGGGGTTGAGGCTCCCCCCGCCGAGGTCGAGGTTCCGGTTGTGGCGGCCGGTAGCGCGGTGTCGCGCGGTCGGCGGCGGGGGCCGATCAGGCCCTGGGCAACGGCGACACCGAGCAGGACCACCACCGCACCGACCGGCTGGTGCCAGGTCAGCCGCTCGTCGAGCACCAGCGCACCGGCCAGCACCGCGAAGACCGGGATCACGTAGGTCACCGTCGCCGCGGTACTCGCGCCGGCGACCCGGATGTTACGGAAGTGAATCAGGAAGGCCAGTCCGGTACCGAGTGCGCCGAGCGCGACCATGCTGGCCAGGACCGAGCCGGAGAGGGCCGTCGGCACCGGCGGGGCGCCCGCCACGAACGGGGTGACGACGGTGAGCAGCGCCAGCGCCATCAACAGCTGCGCCGCCGACAGGGCCAGCCCGGAGTGGGAGCGGCCCGCGACGAACTTCTTCTGGTACGGGATGGTCACCCCGTAGCAGGCCGCGGCGCCGAAACACATCAGCTGGCCGACGAAGTGCGCACCGCCAGCCCCCTGCCACACCCCGAGCACCACCAGTACGCCGAGGAAGCCCAGCCCGAGTCCGACGGCCCGGGCGACGGTCAGCCGTTCGGTGCGGAAGACCAGCACCGCCATGGGGAGCACCACCAGCGGCGTGGTGGCGTTCCAGATCCCGGAGAGCATGGACTCGACCCGCTCCCCGCCGTAGCCGAACAGGGTGAACGGAAGCGCCACACCGATTCCCCCGGTGACGACCAGGTGGGCCCAGACCCGCGGCTCGCGGGGCAGCCGGTCGCGCAGCACCGCGAGCAGGATCAGCAGCGTCGCCGCGCCGGCACCGACCCGGTAGAGGGTCAGGTGCACCGGGTGCAGCTCCCGTACCCCGATCTTGATGAACAGAAAGCTGGAACCCCAGATCGCGGCCAACGCGAGGTACCCGGGCAGCCAGCTCCGCAGCGCAGCCCGGTCAGGGGCGGACTCGACTGTCACCCCTGACACTCTGCCGGCCGTACACGGGAAAGTCTGGTGATTTTCCGACGCCGTGTTGGCCGTCACAAGAGCTGTCCGGCCGGTGACCACAGGTCCCGGGGGCACCCCGAAACCGGCGACCTCACGGGCGCACCCCGACTGCACGATCACGTAGGGTCGAGCTCGTGGGACGAATCGACGATATTGCGAACCGGTACGTGGCGGAGTGGGCCGCGCTGAGCCCGACCGGCGCCACCTACGTCGGCATCACCGGCCACGACGACCGCCTCGACGACCTCTCGCCGGACGGCTACGCCGCCCGCGCCGACCTGACCCGCCGAGTCCTCGCCGACCTCGACGGCGTGGAGCCTCAGTCGCTGCCGGAGCAGACCGCGAAGGAGGCCATGCAGGAGCGGCTCGGCCTGGAGCTCGCCCGCCATGCGGCGGGAGAGGTCGGCCGGGGAGTCAACGTCATCACCAGCGGGCTGCACGAGCTCCGCTCCGTGTTCGACCTGATGCCGACCGATGGCGAGGAGGCCCAGGCCAACATCGCCGCGCGGCTCCACCACTTCGCCGGAGCACTCGAGCAGTACCAGACCACGCTGCGCGAGGAGGCCGCGGCCGGCCATTCCAGCGCGCGAGCCCAGCTGCTCGAGGTAGCCAAACAGTGTGACACCTGGGTGGACCCGGACGGGGACAACTTCTTCCACGGGCTCGTCGAACGGCTGGGCGCGGGTGGCGCACTCGGTGCCGAGCTGCGCCGGGGTGCCACGACCGCCACTGCGGCGACCGCCGAGTTCGGCCGCTTCCTCCGGACCGAACTGGCCCCGCGGGGCAGGGCGAAACAGGCCGCCGGCCGAGAGCACTACGAGCTGGCCTCGCAGTACTTTCTCGGCGCCCGGGTCGATCTGGACGAGACGTACGCCTGGGGGTTCGCGGAGCTGGCCCGACTCGAGCGGGAGATGGAAGCGGTCGCCGCGCGGATCGCCGGCCCCGGCGCCACGGTCGACGAGGCGGTGGCCGCGCTGGACGCGGACCCGGCGCGGACTATCCGGGGCAAGGAGGCGTTCCGGGACTGGATGCAGAACCTCGCCGACGAGGCGGTCAGCGAGCTGCACGGCACTCACTTCGACATCCCGGAACAGGTCCACCAGATCGAGTGTTGCCTGGCACCGACGAGTGACGGCGCGATCTACTACACCGGCCCCAGTGAGGACTTCTCCCGTCCCGGCCGGATGTGGTGGGCCGTGCCGCAGGGCATCGACGACTTCTCCACCTGGCGCGAGGTCACCACCGTCTACCACGAGGGCGTTCCGGGCCACCACCTTCAGGTTGCCCAGACCGTGCTTCGGGCGGATACCCTCAACCGCTGGCAGCGCCTGCTCTGCTGGGTTTCCGGGCACGGCGAGGGGTGGGCCCTCTACGCCGAACGACTGATGGAGGAGTTGGGCTACCTCGAGGACCCGGGCGAGCGGCTGGGCATGCTCGACGGCCAGGCGCTCCGCGCCGCTCGGGTGATCGTCGACATCGGGATGCACCTGGAGTTGGAGATCCCGGCCGACAACCCGTTCGGCTTCCACCCGGGCGAACGCTGGACGCCGGAGTTGGGCTGGGAGTTCATGCGGGCGCACTGCCGGGTTCCGGATGAGGTCCTGCGGTTCGAGCTGAACCGTTACCTGGGCTGGCCCGGGCAGGCACCGTCCTACAAGGTTGGTGAGCGAATCTGGCTGCAGGCTCGGGCCGATGCCAAGGCTCGCAAGGGGGCGGATTTCGACCTTCGGGAGTTCCATCGGCAGGCGCTCGACCTGGGCTCCCTCGGCCTGGACCCGCTACGTCGGGCGCTCGCCCGGATCTGAGGGCGGACGCTGACCGCCCCGATCCGGTGCCACCGAGCGGCCGGTGCGAGGGTGGCGATCAGTCCGGATAGGACGGCTGGCTCGGCGGGGCAGGAGCCCGGGTAGGGGCGGGTACGACCCGCCCCTACCCCCGGGGCCGACCATCCATGCCGCTAGCTCGGATCCTGATCCACTGTGGTGGCTGCGGGACCACCGGCGACGGACGCGCGGGCGGAGTGCCGACCTGCGCCACCCCCGGCCTGGAAGAACAGCCGGAGGCCGAGGGCCAGGGCGATCAGGCCGAGGACGGCCGCGGCGATCGGGGCCCAGAGGCCGACCAGGCTGATCTGGAACCGGTTTTTCATAACCGACTCGACAGTGCTGCTGATGGTGTCTTCCGTGTAGTTGAAGTCAGCGTCGAGCAGGACGGTGGTGGGCCCGACGTCCGGACGCAGCTCCTTGCGCGGCTGGTCCCGTGCGTCAATCCAGACGCCAGTAACCGGATCAACCCAGTACGTCCGGGTGTTGCTGTAGATGACCTTACCGGTGGTGGCCTCCGGGGCGAAGGCGCCCAGCAGCGCCTGCAGGCTCTCCTCCGGCGTGTACAGCTCCTCCTCCTCGATCCGCTGCTCGTAGCGGTACACCTCGATACCCTCGACGGTCTCGGTGCCGACGAAGGCCGCCGGGAACGCCTTCTTGACGTCGCGGTCGAAGAGCGGATAGTCCTTCTTCTCCGCACCGAACGGGAATTTGTAGGTCAGCCCCGTGTATTCGACGTTGCCCCGCGGGGTCTCGTCGCTGTCGTCCTGCTTGAGCCACTGACCTTCCCAGGGGGCGGCGGTGCCGGAGACCCGGAAGAGGGCCAGTTGCGTGCTGTACGCGGTGATATCCCGGTCGTTGTCGGTCCGCCGCACCGTTTGGTAGACGTCCCAGACCACCGCGTCGCCCTTGAGCTTTTCCGGCAGCTCGTCCCTGGTGAGGCCGGGCTGGGGAAGAACCTCGATGGTGGAGCGTAGATCCGCTCGTGGGACCTCGATCGTGACCACTTCCGCCTCGGCCGTGATCTGCAAGAACCGGGCGTTCGTCGCCTCCGCGACCGACGTCGTCGGCTCCAGGTCGTAGGGGAGCTTGGTTACGGCGGGGGCGACATAGAGCGGCAACCCGACCGCGAGGACCAACAGCAAGATACCGAGCCCGAAGAGCGCGGCACTAACCCGAAGCTTCACTCTTCCTCCTGTAACGCCTGCCGCCCCACGGCCTGTCGCCCAGGGCAATCGATCCATAACATGGCGGGAGGTTACTCCCCAGTCAACATTAAAGCGAACCCCCTGGATGTCCAGATGTCCGCAACCGTTACCCCGAGCCCGGCACCTCCTTCGATCACCGGCCGCCTGCCCGCCCTGGATGCGCTCCGCGCGATCGGCTCGGTAGCCGTCGTCGCCCACCACGTCGGGTTCCACACCGGTGTGAGCCTGAACAGCCAGTGGGGCGCCTGGTTAGCGCGGATGGACGTCGGTGTCGCCATCTTCTTCGTCCTCTCCGGATTCCTGCTCTTTCGGCCCTGGGTATCGAGTGCCGCCGCCGGGCTTCCCCGCCCCCGGGTTCGCCGGTACCTCTGGCGGCGCGCCCTGCGGATCCTGCCGGCCTACTGGCTGACGGTGCTGGTCTGTCTGATCGTTCTGCCGCAGAATCGGCCCGCCTCGGCCGGCGACTGGCTCCGCCACCTGACCTTTACCCAGATCTATCAACCCAATCAGCTTCGCGCCGGCCTCAGTCAGACCTGGAGCCTCGCCACCGAGGTCGTGTTCTACCTGGTCCTGCCACTGGTCGCGGTGTTCGCCGTAGGCCGTACCTGGCGCCCGGTCCGCACCCTGGTGCTCGCCGCCGGGGGCGTCCTGGTGACTGCGGGGTGGCTGACCCTGATGGGACTTGACGTGGTCGACACCACCGTCCACACCATGTGGCTCCCCTCGTACGCGGCCTGGTTCTGCGGCGGCATGGTCCTGGCGGTGGCGCATGTCGCCCTACAAACCAGGACGGGTCCGGACGCCCTGCGCGTCCTCGACGACCTCGCCGCGGCGCCGGTCGCCTGCTGGGCCGCGGCCGCGGGTCTGCTGGCGATCGCGACGACGCCCATCGCCGGCCCGCTTGACCTCGCCGAGCCGACCTCCGGGGAGTTCGCCGTGAAGCTCACCCTCTATCTCGCGGTCGGAATTCTGATCATGATTCCGGTGGCATTCGGCGAGCGGAAGACCCGGATCCACCAGGCCTTCGGCAGCACCTCCGCCCGTTGGCTCGGCCTCGTCTCGTACGGGCTGTTCCTCTGGCATCCGCTGGTGATCGAAATTTTCTACCTCGTGGGAGACCGCCCGCTGTTCACCGGCGGACTCCTCGAGACCTTCACCGTGACGATGGCGGGTGGGCTGGCGTTCGCGGCGTTGAGCTACTACGGCGTCGAACGCCCGATCCAGGCGCTCGCCGACCGCCGCCACCCTCGACCGACCACCTCTCAGCCCCAGAGGAGAGCGCCGACGGTCAATTTGCCACATTGACCAATATAGTCCACGTAGGCATTGCCTAGCCGGCCCTCGAGCTTTAGTGTGGCGCTAAATTACTCGAGAGTAGGGATCACGTGGAGCACTTTTCCGCCACCGCCGGACATGTGCTGTTCCTCAACTGGCGGGACACCCGGAACCCCGAAGGCGGTGGATCCGAGGTATACGTCGAGCGGATTGCCGCAGAGCTGGTCGCCCGCGGCTTCCGGGTCACGCTGTTCTGCGCCGCACATCGCCAGGGCCCCCCCGATGAGGTCAACAAAGATGGGATTCGGCTGGTCAGACGCGGTGGACGCCACACCGTCTACCTGTGGGCCGCCCTCTGCTACCTCGCCGGCGCCCTCGGCGTCGGCCCCCTGTCTCGCCGCCACGGCGGCCGACCGCACGTGATCGTGGATGTCTGCAACGGCCTGCCATTCATGTCACCACTATGGGCTCGACGGCCGATTGTCAAGCTAGTCCACCACATTCATCGAGAACAATGGGGGGTCGTGCTTCCAGCATGGGCTGCCCGGTTCGGCTGGTGGGTGGAGTCATCTTACGCCGTATTCGTCTACCGGCACTGTCAGCACATCACCGTCTCCGACGCTACCCGTCAGGAGCTGATCCAGCTCGGCGTACCCGCGAAACAGATTTCCGTGGTGCACAACGGCACTCCGCCACTCCCGCCCACCGACGCGGAACGCACCTCCTCCCCGCTGCTGGTCACGCTCAACCGGCTGGTCCCACACAAGCGCGTCGAGGTGGCGTTGCAGGCGGTCGCCACCCTCGCCGACGAACTACCCCAACTGCGGCTGGTCGTCGCCGGCCAGGGCTGGTGGGAAGGGCGACTCCGCGAAGTCGCCAACGAGCTCGGCATCACCGACCGCGTGGAGTTCCGGGGGTTCGTGACGGAGGAGGAGAAAGCAGCCCTCCTCGCCTCGGCCTGGGTGGCGCTCACCCCGTCCCTGAAGGAAGGCTGGGGTCTGACCATCGTGGAGGCGGGATCGGCGGGCACTCCGACGGTCGCCTTCCGGAGCGCGGGCGGCGTGGGTGAGGCGGTGGTGGACGGCCAAACAGGGCTTCTCGCCGATGACATTGACGACTACGTAGCGAAGGTGCAGACCCTGCTGCACCACCACGAGCTACGACAGCAGCTGGGCGCGGCAGCGCGGGAGCACGCGGCGGCCTTTACCTGGCCGGCGGCCGGAAGCCGCTTCGCGACTCTACTGGAGAGCGCGGAGTCGCCCCGCCAGACGCGCACACGGGGCGCCCCGTCTTACCTGCTGCCGTAGATCTCGGGTGCATAGGGGTCCGGCTCGTTGGCCTGCTTGGCCTTCTCGATGAGCTCTTCAGCCTTGGCGACCGCCTCCTCCTCGGTGGCGGTCGTCGCGGCCGCCAGCCCGGCGAGAGACAGGAAGCCGAGCACCGCCGCCACCAGGCCGGTTACGGCCAAGGTCAGGGCTTTACGCATGCCAATCCTCCAATGTCTGGACCTCGGAGCGGAGGTTACCACGCAGTAGCCCACCGACGTAGTGCCGAAACATGGCGGCGACCACCACCGCGACGGCGACAGCCAACGCCACCACCACCGCCCACCGAACCGGGGACACCACCACCGGGCTCGACGGTACGGCTGGGTTGCGATAGAGGGCCAGGAACGCCCCCTCGTGCACGAGCTCGAGGCCGGTGAGGATGGCCGGATCCACCGGGTCCGGACGGTGTTGCTGCACCAGCACCCAGCGCACCCCCGTCTCCGCCACCGGCCGCCCCGCCCCGAGCAGCTGCCGAATCTCCCGCAGGCGCGCGTTCTCGCCGGTCACCGCGACATCACCGACCCGGAGCGTATCGTCGATCAGGACGGTCGCCGGTAGGTAGCGCGGGGCCGGGTCCAGAACCGTCCGCCCGGCATTCCACGAGTACGCGCGGTAGCCGCTCAACGGCAGCGCCAAGACCTCCCCACCGGGGTCGGCCGCCAGTCGCCCCGCCACCACCTGCCAGTCCGCCGGATAGCTGACCGGCCACAACCGGCCCGCGCCGCCGAACGCAAGATCCGGCATAGCCGCGACCGGCAGTAGCAACACACCACCCAGCACCACCCCCGCCACCTCCCGGTTCGTCCGCTCCATCCGGGTCACGAGCCGTTCGGCGCCCAGCGCCACGCAGACCACCAACAGCAACGCGTACGGCGCCAGGAACTTCTGCCCGTCCCGAAGCAGCCCGGCCCCCGGTAGCTGCGCCACCGCCCACCGCAGCACGTCGGCGCTCCCCGGCACCACACCAAGCGCGGCGAGCAGGAAACCGGCCCCCGCCAGCACCACCAACCGGGTCAGCGCATCCGATGACATCCGCCGCCGCAGTAGGCCGAACCCGGCGGCGGCCAGGGCCAACAGCACCAGGGTCACCAGCGGCACCAGGGGCAGGGCTCGGCTCGCCGGAGTGGCTTGCGCGCTCCAGATGCCCCCGGTGCCCGCGAGCGCCGCCAGTGGACCCGCCCAGTTCTCGCCCCGGGCGGCGAAGACGGCCACTCCCGCCGGGTCGGAGGTGCCGCCCGCGTGGGACACCAGGGCAGCGGTGACCCACGGGGCGTTGAGCAGGGCGACCCCCGCCACCGCGACCGTCGATCCCCGCCACCGCCGCCGCTGCGGTGCGAGCAGCGACACCACGCCACACGCGATCAGGCCACCGGTCGGGGTTATCACCGCCGGTGCCGCGGCGAGCAGCACGCGGGCCACCGCGCCGGCCCGCCCAGTGCGCAACTCCAGCACGGCCCGCACCAACCACGGCAGGGCGGCGTAGCAGACCAGCAGCCCCCACTGCCCGAGCAACAGCCGCTCGGCCAGGTACGGCGTCCAGGCATAGCCGACCGCGGCGAGCAGCCGAACCCCGGTCCGTTCGGTCGGCACCAGGCGCCCGGCGCCAACCGCCGCCAGCAGAACCGCCCCGCCCAGCGCGATCCGCTGCACCACCCAGCCGGGGAGAAGCTGGGTGAGCACCGAGACCACGGCGTCCATCGGTACCGCCCGCGGCAGGCCCTGCACCGGCGCCACGAGATCCCAGCTCAGCGGCTGCCGGGGCACGAACACCATGTCGTAGAGCAACACGTAGCCCGGTGCCGCGAGTGGAGCGAGCACCACCGCCGTCACCACCACCGCGACGGCGTACAACAGAAACCGATCTCGAACCACCCGGGCCCGGTCGGCCGGTCGGTCACCCACTCACGGCGCCGGCACCACCCGCCCGACAGTGATCAACCTGGTGCAGAGGGCGGTGTCCGGAGTGCGAAGGGTGATCTCCACGGCCTCCCCCGCTCCGGCCAACGGAAAGTACAGCTGATGCAGCCCACGCCGTAACGTGATCTCTTGAGTGGCCTCTCCAAGGCGGATGATCGCGGTAGCGTCACCGGAGCTCAGGTAGCCGAACTCCACCACATACGGCCACTTTTCAACCGGTGCTGCCAACGGAATCCGGGCCGTTCGTCCGCTCTCCACCAGGTGCCCGCAGTCGGGCACCTGGCCGGGCAGAACCTTTACTCCCTCGATCCGGACCGGACGGATTCGACCCTCCGCGTCGAAGGTAACCGGCAGCTCGGCCACCTCGACGAACTCCGGCCGGCGCTCGGCTGGCCGGAAGAAGTGCGACTGAAGGTTGTCCGGCCAGAAGTAGCCGGCGACGACCCGATCGGGGACGATCGTGTCCAGAAAGACGGTGTCCGCTGGCGCGGCGGCAAGCTCGGCCTGGGTCGTGGCGAGATACTCCCGGCCGTGCTTGGTGCTCCAGTTCTCCCCGAATCGAACGGTGCTCCACACCGTACCGAGTCCGACCGCGACCAGGACGGCGATCGCCACCCGACCGATCGCGACGGAGTCGAGCGCCCACGGAACCCCCGGTAGCGGCCGGGAGACGTACCGGTCCTGCTCGCCGGCATCGCGGAGCCCGAACAGGGCTACCCCGACGCAGATCGCGGCGACCGGAACCAGATCAGCCACGAAACGCGGGACCGTGCCCACCATCGGGCCGAGCACGCCACCGAGGCGGGTCACCGCGAAGAGCACCGCGACCAGGCCGAGGTAGCAGGCCAGCAGCAGCCAGGCCCGCGCCGCCGACCGGCGCCGACGGACGGTCACCACAACCAGGGCCGCCAGCACCAGCCACGACAGCCACATCGCGACCGGATAGGGATCCACCAACGGCGGCCCGTCACCGGCGTACGTCCACCGCCACGGCCCCCCGAGCAGGCCCGGCACAACGGTCGCACCGACCAGGTCACCGAGGAAGGTGAAAGCCTGACCGGGCGAGGTCACCTGGTCCAGCGCACGAGCCGGTCGGGTCAGGTAGAACGCCAGGTAGGCCCCGGAGAGCACGGTGAGCACCAGCCAGACCGGCCAATGCCGACGCACCACCGTGACCATGCTTCGCCACGGCGAGCCGTCGGTAAACAGGAAGAGGGTCAGCAGAAACAACAACGGCGCTATCAGCAGCGCCTTCGGGTCGAACAGCAGGCCGAACAGCAGCCACAGGGCGACCGTCACGAGGTGCCGGCGGCGGCCGGTGCGCACATACCAGACCTGAGCCCGCACCGCCAGGACCAGCGCAAGCTGCACCGGCAACAGGAGTAGCCCGACCAGCCACAGCGACGACACCTCCAGCGTCAGCGGGCTGAACAGGAAGAGGGCCAACGGGACCAGCAGACCCCAGCCCGGCCGCAGCAGGTCGCGCAGCAGCCGATAGACGGCGACGCCAACGGCCGCCTGCCCCACCGCCAGCATCAGCGCCCAGGGCCAGCTGACGAAACCGGCTACCCGCACCATCAGCCAAGCTGTCAACAGGCCGCCGGGCATCAGGTGGTTGTTGAAGGTTCGCAGCAGGAAGTCCGCGTCCAACCGGGCATCGAGGGCCTGGGCGGCGATGACGAACTCGTCCTGGGAGAACCAGCCCCGCGTGGCGAGGCCGGCCCGCCAGGCGACTGACACCACAATGAGGACTACCGCCACCGCCCCGACCTGGTCCGGGCGAAGCCGTCGAACGAACGTTTGCGGGCCGCCGGACTCCGACGCAGCGGGCTCCGCAGGCGCCACAGCCCCAGCCTCTGGCATTGACATGCTCGGCAGCCTGCCACACGCTTACACGCCGTGGGGGTGGCCATCCATCCACATTCGTCATGCCACTCGTTGCCGCCTCCCGGCCCACCCCGGTCCCGGCCACGTCGCTCGACCGTCGTCGGCTGCCGGTACCCGTACCCCGGCGGAACAGGAGCGACATGCGTGCAGAGGTGACCAGTGGTGCCGGAGCACGGCCGAATCGCGCTCGACGGCTGGACCAGAGATTCCGGCACCTCGCCATCTGCGTCGTCCTCACCGCCCTCGCCTTCCAGCAGGCACCCGGGCTGATCGTCCCCGACACCAAGGTCGATCTGAACGTCAATCCCGCCGGATGGCTGCTCCGCTCCCTACATCTCTGGGACCCCGCCGGCACCTTCGGCCAGCTACAGAACCAGGCCTACGGGTACCTCTGGCCAATGGGTCCGTTCTTCCTCGTGGGATCGGAGCTTGGCCTGCAACCGTGGGTGGTCCAACGGTTGTGGTGGGCGCTGCTCTTCTGCGTCGCCTACCTGGGTGTGGTGCGGCTCGCCGGCAAGCTCGGCATCGGCTCACCCACCGGACGCATGATCGCTGGCATCGCCTTCGCGCTGTCGCCCCGGATCCTCACCCAACTCGGCTGGTCCTCGGTCGAATCCTGGCCCAGCGCGGTGGCGCCGTGGGTGCTCATCCCCCTGGTCGGCCTCGCCCGAGGTGCGCCCCTACGTCGGGCGGTCGCGGGGTCGGCACTCGCCGTGGCCTGTGCGGGCGGGGTCAATGCGACCGCCGTGTTCGCGGTGGTGCCGCTCGCCCTGCTCTGGCTCGCCACAATCGCACCGATCCGCCGCCGGATCAGCGCAATCGCCGCCTGGTGCGGCGCGGTCGCCCTGGCCACCGCCTGGTGGCTGGCTCCACTGCTCATTCTCGGGCGGTACAGCCCACCGTTCCTCGACTACATCGAAACCGCCCAGAGCACCACCAGCGTGACCGACGCCGTGACGACGCTCCGCGGCGCGTCCTACTGGGTGGCGTACCTGGCCTCCCCGGTTGAGCAGGCCATCCCCGGCGGCGCCCGGTTGGCCAACGAGCTTGCGCTGATCCTCGCCACGCTCGCCGTCGCCGCCCTGGGTGTGCTGGGCCTTTCCCGACGCGGGATGCCGCACCGCCGCTTCCTCGTCACCGGCCTGGTACTCGGCGCCGCGATGGTCGGGCTCGGGCACCTCAGCGAGTTCCCCAACCTCCTCGCCGGAGGACAGCAGCAGTTCCTCGACGGGGTCGGCGCACCACTGCGGAACACCCACAAGTTCGACGTCCTGCTCCGCCTACCACTGGCGCTCGGACTGGCCCACCTGGTCAGCCTGGTCGTGCGGGCAGCGCGTACCGCGCCCGCCGCGCGCCGCAAGCCGGCCTTCGCGCGAGCCTGGGTCACCACCGGCGTGACCATGGCAGCGGTCGCGGCGGTCGCCAGCCCGGCGATCGTCGGCGGACTCGCCACCCCCGGAAGCGCGCGGGAAGTGCCCCCATACTGGCACGACGCCGCCGACTGGCTGGACGCGAACACCGGACCGGGACGGGTGCTCGTCGTCCCCGGAGCCCGCCGCCCCGCCTACGACTGGGGCAGCACCACCGACGAGATCACCCAACCCCTGTTGGAGAGCAGTTGGGCGGTACGTAACTCGATCCCCTTCACCCCGCCCACCACCATTCGGCTCCTGGACGCGATCGAGGCCACGCTCAGCTCCGGCGCCGGCTCGGCGGGCCTCGCCGACCTCCTCGCCCGCTCCGGGATCAGCCACGTCCTGTTCCGTGCCGATCTCGACCACGGTCGCTCCGACACGACCCGCCCCGCCGTGGTTCGCCAGGCCCTGCAGCGCTCACCGGGGCTGACCCGGGTCGCCACCTTCGGCCCGGTCCGGGGTGGGCCGGAGGGGGTGGAGCTTCGCGACCAGGGGCTCGACGTACCGGGACGGGCACTCGAGGTCTACCGGGTCAACCGCCGGGTGGAGCCAGTCGTCGCCTACGACCGGACGGATGTCGCCACCGTCGTCGGTGGTCCGGAATCCCTGCTCGACCTCGCCGCGGCGGGCCTGTTGAGCCCGGCCCCCACGGTCCTGGCCGGGGACGCGGAAGCCGGGGACGCGGAAGCCGGCGGCGCGGAAGCCGGGGACGCGGAAGCCGGCGGCTACGGTCCCGTCGCAATGACCGACGGGCTTCGGCGCCGTGAGGTCTCCTTCGGGCGCTCCCAGGACAACGTCTCGCACACCCACACCGCCGACGAGCCCCTCGCGTCGTCCGCCCCCGCGCACGACTACCTACCCGACTGGGCCGCAACCTGGTCCACAGTGGCTGAGTTTGAGGGCATCAGCTCGATCCGCGCGGCAACGGCACGCTCACAGGTCAGCACCCCCGGCGGGAACCGCTCCGAGCATCAGCCGTACGCGGCGATGGACGGCGACCCGACGACCTCCTGGCAGTCCGCCCCATTCAGCCACGGTGATCAACAGTGGATCGAGGTGGCGCTGGAGAACCCGACCAACATCACCAAGGTGGAGCTCAGTTTCGACCTGACGGCGGACGTGTTGCCGACCACGGTGACCGTTACCGCCGGATACGAGAGCCGGACCATGGAGAGCTTCGGCGACCGGATGACCCTCGACCTGGACGGCATCCATGCCACCCAGCGAATCCGCATCTCCATCGACGACACCTTCACCCTCCGCCCACTCGGTGCCGGGGTGGTGGGGATCTCCGAAATCAGCATCCCCGGCATCCAGACCAGTCGCACCCTCCGGCTGCCGGCCGCCCCCGCCACCGAACAACCACCGGCCGTCGTCGTCTCCGCCGACCCCCGCACGCCCGCCTGCTTCATGGTGGACGGAAAGCCGCACTGTTCCACCAACGCGATCCGCGGCTCGGAGGATGGACGCACAATCGACCGTACGCTCACCCTGCCCGCTGCCGGGACCTACGACCCGCAGCTGTGGGCCCGCCCGATGGACGGCTCCGCCCTACACGCGGCCCTGGACCAGTCGGTCACCGCCGCCCAGGCACTGGGCCTCGCGCCCGAGGTGAGCGCCTCGTCAACCGGTGTCCCGCATCCGACCCGCCGCCCCGGCGCGGTGTTGGACGGGGACCCGGCCACCAGCTGGTCACCAGCGATCAGCGACGACGCCCCGATCCTGCGCCTCACCTGGCTCAGACCGCAGGTGATCAGCGGCCTTCGGTTCGCCGTTGACCCGGCCGTCGCAGCCACCCGGCTCGGCAGCGTACGGGTGATCGCCGACGATGGCATCCGCGGCGGCCTACTCGGCGAGGACGGAGTGCTGACCCTGGATCCGCCGGCGGAAACCAACGAGATCACCATCCAGTTCCTCGACCCGCCCTCCGCCGCCAGCATCGATCCGTACGGATTTCGGCTGCCCGAGCCCCTGCCGATCGCGGTCGGAGAGATCACCGTGCTTCCGGGCGCCCCCACCAGCCGAGCAGACCTGGACACACCCTTGACGCTGGGCTGCGGCTCCGGCCCAACGCTGACGATCGGCGAAGAGACGGTAACCACCGCCCTACGCGGCACGATGCGAGACCTCCTGGAGTTGCGGGAGGTCCCGGCCGAGCCGTGCGGCACCGACCCCGAGTTGTCGCTCGGCGCCACCGAACACCGTCTCGTCGCCGCCGCCAGCCAGTTCGCCACACCCACCCGGGTCGCTCTCGTACCGCAGCAGCGCACGGGTGTGCTGGGCCCGAGCGCCCTCGACGTCACCGCGTGGGCGGCGACCGAGCGGCGGGTACAGGTCGCTGAGCACGCCGCCGAACGGGTGCTCGCGGTGCGGGAGAACACCAACCGGGGCTGGCAGGCCACGCTCGCCGGCGAGCCGCTGCGCCCCGTGGTCGTTGACGGCTGGCAGCAGGGCTGGGTGCTGCCCGCCGGCGCCGCGGGCGAGGTCGTCCTGCGCTTCACCCCGGACCGCCCGTACCAGGTGGCGCTCCTGACCGGAGGCGCCCTGCTTTTGGGCGTCGCCCTCCTCGCGCTGCTGCCCGAACGCCGCGGCAGCGGGCCGGCCCGGCCGGGCCGGCGACCACGACGCCGGACCACCCGTTCCCTGCCCCTGCTGGCGGTCGGCGCGACCGCCCTGATCCTGCTCGGCGGCCTCGTCGGCGGGGCACTCGTCGCCGTTGGAGTCCTACTGGCCCTCCCCGGTTCGCTGCGCGAGCCGCGGCCGACCGACCCCCGCTGGGTACGGCTCGCCCCCCGCTTCGCCGAGTCCTGGCTTCCCGCCGCCCTCGTCCTTCTCGCCGGCTGGACGTACCTGGACGCCACGCAGCGGCACACCGCCGCCCTTCCGCAGCTCCTCATGGTGCTCGCGCTCGGCTGCCTCTGGCTGTCCACCTGCCTTCGACGCCGCCCTGTCCACCGCGCTCCCCAGCGCCCCGCCACGGCGCCATCGACCGTGGAGGCACCCACGCGGTCCCGCGGCGGCATCGCCGGGAACACCTCCTGGCGAGACTCCGACCCATCGGGGATCGTGTGAGCCGGCGAACCGACGATGCGGACAGCTCGGAGACGCGTTCCCCGAACACCGGCGCCCGGGCACTCGGCACCGCCGGCCTAGCGGTGACCGCCGCGGGGCTGCTGGGCAACGGCCTCGCCTACCTCGCCCCGGTGCTGGCCGCCCGCCAGCTCGACTCGGCCGAGCTCAGCGCGCTCGCCACCACGCTCGGCCTGATCGCCATCGCAAGCGTGCCCGGATTCGGCCTTCAGCTCGCCGTCGCCGTGCACCACGCGAAGCACGGCCCCACCCACACCCGCCGGGCAGCCCTGTTGACCGCCGCGCTCTGCGCGTCCGCCCTGATCCTCGCCACCCCACTACTCGTCCCGAGCTTGCGACTTCCGGTCGAGGCCCTCATCCTCTCCGCGATCACCACGGCCGCCATCGTGCTCTCCTGCCGGACGTTGGGGGAACTTCAGGGCGGGCAACGGTTCGTCCGGCTGGCCGTCGCCATGGGGCTGTTGGCCGCCGGCCGGTACGGCGGGGTGCTGGTCGGTCTGCTGCTGGACGCCGGCCTTACCGGATCCCTGCTGCTCGGTGCCGGGACCGCCGCGCTCACTCCGGTCGGGCTCGCCGCGCTGGCCCGGCCGGCTGCCGCGAGGACCCCCGCCACGGCGCCGCCGCTGAATGCCGGCCAGATCCTGACCGGCTGCGCCGCGATGCTCGCCATGCTCATCGTCTCGTATGTGGACCTTTTCCTCGCCCGTCAGCTCCTGCCGGCCGACGACTCCGGCGGGTACGCGGTGGGGACCGTGCTGACCAAGGGGGCGCTGTGGGCGCCACAGGTCGCCACCGTACTCGCCTTGCCCCGGCTGGCCCGCGACGACCGGTTCAGTCGGACCGTCGCCCTCGCCGTAACCGCCGGCTGCGGCGTACTACTGGTCCTCGGCTCGACGTTCGCCGGCACCCTGGCCTTCCAACTCGCCGGCGGCCCGGACTACACCCACCTGGGCCCGTTCGCGCCACTCTTCGCCGCGGTCGGAGCGCTCTACGCCGTCGTTTTCGTCCTGCTGAACGCGGCGGTAGCGACCGGCGTCCGCTGGCCCGCCGCGCCGCTGTGGGTGGGCAGCATCCTGCTGACGACGGTCGCGTTGTGGACCACGCCGCGAACCGTCGCCGGTCTGCTCTGGCCCACCCTGGGAGCCGCCGTGGTCACGACCCTGGTCATGACACTCCGAACATGGATGTCGACCCCAGCGCGAGCCGGCACGCGGGTGCCGGCACCGCGGCGGGCGTCAGCGGGAAGCTGACGCCGTGGCTTCGCCCTCGGCCAACCAGCTGCTGAGCAGGTGGTGACCGATCGAGTCCGGCCGGCCCAGCCGATGGCCCACCGCCGCCCGCTGATGCAGCTCGGCGCGGGTGAACCAGCGCGCCTCCAGCAGCTCGACCCCGTCCACCCGGATCTCGTCGGACTCGGCGGTGGCCCGGAACCCCACCATCAGCCCCGCCGGAAAGGGCCAGGCCTGCGACCCCTGGTACGCCACGTCGGTCACCACGACGCCCGCCTCTTCGGCCACCTCCCGCCGGACCGCGTCTTCCAGCGTCTCCCCCACCTCGACGAAGCCGGCGAGGGTCGAAAACGCGTTCTCAGCCGCCCCGGCGTGCCGGGCCAGCAGGCAACGGCCCGGCGATCCCGCTGTCTGCACCAACACGATGATGGCGGGCTCGATCCGCGGAAAGTACAGCCGGGCACAGTCCGGCTCCGTACATTGCCGGGCGTGCCCGGCCTCCTGAACGCTGGTCGCCCCACCGCACGTGCCGCAGTACCGCTGCTGCCGGTGCCAGTGCAGCAGACCGCGCGCGTACGCCTGGAGGGCTGCCTCGGCTGGGCTGAGCTGCCCGACGAGCCGGCGCACATCTACCACCCGAGTCGCCCCGGCAGCCGCCGCAGCGGCGTCCTCGGTGAGCTCGGAGAGGTCGACCGCGAAGACCGCTTGCCCCGCCACGAACCCGAGGAAGACCGGCGCCGCCCCGGCAGCGCGAACCCGCGCCGCCGCTGCGCCGCTCAGTCGAACCGGCACCGCCCCGTTGGCCAGGCAGCGGTCCTGCCACAACGGCAGCACTCTGGTCCCTGCCGCGTCCAGCAACGTCGCCAGCCGATCCGGATCGGTGCGTACGGCGCCAGCCCGGTCCGCCCAACCGCCGCCGTACGCCAGGGCTGCCTCGTCCTCCCGCATGGACTCCACCGTCGCATGCCCGGACGGACACGCGAGGTTCGGGGGGAGGCGCGACACGCGACGGAGGATGCGCCCTGCCGCAACGAGCACATGTTGGTTACCGTAGTTTCCTTCCGGGTGTGATAGCCGCCCGGGTGCGACGCCCTGATCGAGGTGACTGTGACCCTGTACGGCGACAAGAAGCTGCCCGCGGACGACCGGCCCACCGTGCAGGTGGCCGCGGTGCAGTGGCCCGTTGAGGAGACAGAGCAACCCACCAACCGTCAACCGGGCGGGAAGTGGTCCTTACTATCTGGCGGCAAGTGGTCCCTTCCGCCTCGCGGGGGGTGGGCCCACCGCACCTCGCTGCTGGTCGCCATCGGGGTCACCACCGCGGTGCTCGCCTCCGCAATCGGCATCGGCACCTACGCGTACGCCGGTGACGTACCCCGTGGCACGACGGTCCTCGGCGCGGAGCTCGGCGGTCAGAGCCAGGTAGCCGCGGCCGCGGAGCTGCGCGCGGCGGTCGAACGACAGACCGCCGAGCTGAACGCTCCCCTGCCGGTGGTCGTCGGCGAACAGACTGCGGACCTGGTGCCGGCCGAGGTGGGTCTCCAGGTTGACGTGGAGGCCACGGTGCGAGCCGCCATGCAGGTGGAGGCACACGTCTTCGAGCGCCTCGTCGGCTCCCGCGCCGTGCCACCGGTGGTGACGGTGGACGTGGAGCGGCTCGACGCGGCGCTCAACGAGGTCTTGGGGGAGCAGAGCCGCGAGATGACCATGCCCGCAATCACCTGGAGTGGCCTCACCCCGAAGGCAACCCATCCGAAGCCCAGCCTGGAGCTCAACCCAGAGCACTCCGCGCAGGCAGTTCGGGAGGGTTGGTTGAGCGGCGAGCCGGTCACCATTCCGCTGGCCGAGACCCACCCGGTTACCACGGCCGAGGAGGTGGACCGGATGGTGACCGAGTTGGCGAAACCGGCCGTGGCGGCTCCGGTGACCCTGACGACGGACGAGGGCTCGGTGAGCATTCCGCCGGCGGCGATCGCGAAGAGCCTACTCTTCACCGCGGACGAGGCTGGCACGTTGTCGGCGAAGGTCGATGGCGAACGGCTCCGCACCGCGCTCGATGACGACCTGGCCAAGGTCGAGGTGACCCCGAAGAACGCCCAGATGACCCTCACCGACGGCAAGCCGAAGATCACCGCGAGTCGGGACGGGAAGGAGCTGGACACCAGTCACCTTGGGGAGGCTCTGCTCGCGGTCCTACCGCAGTCGGATGACCGCCGGGTGACGGGCAGGCTCAAGACAAAGGAGCCAGAGCTCACCACGGAGAAGTTGGCCGGCCTGGGCATCAAGGAGAAGGTGTCGACCTTCACGACCCAGTTCCCCGGTGGGCTCTCCTCGCCCCGCAGCCAGAACATCATCACCGCCGCGAAGGACGTGGACAACACACTGGTGTTGCCCGGCGAGACGTTCTCCCTGAACGGGCATACCGGCGACCGGAACTACGCCAAGGGCTACCAGGACGCGCCGGTCATCCTCAACGGCAAGCTCGTACCGGGAGTCGGGGGCGGCGTCTCACAGTTCACCACGACGCTCTTCAACGCCACCTACTACGCGGGGCTCGAGGATGTCGAGCACAAGCCCCACTCGTACTATTTCAGCCGCTACCCCGCGGTCATCGAGTCCACGATCTTCTACCCAGAGCTCGATTTCAAGTTCCGCAACAACACCGAGTACGGGCTCCTGATCGACACCTCGTACACGTCGAACAAGATCACCGTCTCGATCTGGAGTACGAAGGTCTGGGACAAGGTGAAGACGGAGTACGGCCCCCGAAGCAACATCACCAAACCGAAGACGGTCTACCTGGAGCCAGGCCCGGACTGCATCGCCGCCAACGGCAGCGACGGGTTCAGCCAGAACGCCTACCGGGTGTTCTACAAGGACGGTAAGGAGACCAAGCGGGAGAAGTTCAGTTGGCGCTACGCTGCGGAGCCACGCTTCATCTGCGGCCCGGAGCCCTCCTGAACCCCGCCCCGCACCTGGACTGACCTGGGGGCCCTGTCGGCATTGCGCCGGCAGGGCCCTCGTCTTGTCTGCGGCGACCACAGCCCGGTCAGAGCAGCACAGCCCCGGTCAGAGCCGGGACAGCGGCGGCCACAGCGCAGGGCACACAGTAGGGCAACGCAGGGGCACTGACCGCAGCGCAGGGCCTACCGACGCCCGCAGCCGTCCAGCTGTCGTAGCCAACAGCTACCACGCTTCGCTACGACCAGTCCCACGGTCCAGCCAGTGATTCGGCGTACCACGACGGCCACATGCGCGGAGTCGACACGTCAGTGCGGTCGGGCTGACCAGACTCATAGTGCAGAGGACGGGAAAGACAGAGCAGGGACGGAAAAGCCAGCGTGATTGGCTCTGCCGCAGCTCACGAAACAATGCCGTCACCCGCTGACGGGGAGCCCCGCACCGTCGTCACACTGATCAACACCGGCCCGGACTGGTCAACACCGGCCCGGGCTGGAAGAGGACAGCGGGCGGCGCAGGGAAACTTGGGGGCGTGGTGTCGAAGGGCTGGAAATGCGTTGAGGGCCGACCCGGGTAGGGTCGGCCCTCAACTGAAGTTTTGCCCGGCGGTGTCCTACTCTCCCACACCCTCCCGAGTGCAGTACCATCGGCGCTGGAGGGCTTAGCTTCCGGGTTCGGAATGTAACCGGGCGTTTCCCCTCCGCCATGACCGCCGTAACACTTATCGACATATCAAACACACCCAACACCACAGGCAATGTTTGTTTGCCAAGAGTTACACAGTGGACGCGCAGCAACTTAGTAATCAAGTCCTCGGCCTATTAGTACCGGTCAACTGAACCCGTTACCGAGCTTACATTTCCGGCCTATCAACCCAGTCGTCTAGCTGGGGGCCTTACCCCACCAAAGGTGGATGGGATACCTCATCTTGAAGCAGGCTTCCCGCTTAGATGCTTTCAGCGGTTATCCCTTCCGAACGTAGCTAACCAGCCGTGCCCCTGGCGGGACAACTGGCACACCAGAGGTTCGTCCGTCCCGGTCCTCTCGTACTAGGGACAGCCCTTCTCAAGTATCCTACGCGCACGGCGGATAGGGACCGAACTGTCTCACGACGTTCTAAACCCAGCTCGCGTACCGCTTTAATGGGCGAACAGCCCAACCCTTGGGACCTGCTACAGCCCCAGGATGCGACGAGCCGACATCGAGGTGCCAAACCATCCCGTCGATATGGACTCTTGGGGAAGATCAGCCTGTTATCCCCGGGGTACCTTTTATCCGTTGAGCGACACCGCTTCCATTCGCCAGTGCCGGATCACTAGTCCCGACTTTCGTCCCTGCTCGACCCGTCAGTCTCACAGTCAAGCTCCCTTGTGCACTTACACTCAACACCTGATTGCCAACCAGGCTGAGGGAACCTTTGGGCGCCTCCGTTACCCTTTAGGAGGCAACCGCCCCAGTTAAACTACCCACCAGACACTGTCCCTGAACCGGATAACGGTCCGAAGTTAGATACCCAAACCAACCAGAGTGGTATTTCAAGATTGCCTCCACATGCACTGGCGTGCACACTTCACCGGCTCCCACCTATCCTACACAAGCTAATTCGGATACCAATGTCAAGCTATAGTAAAGGTCCCGGGGTCTTTCCGTCCTGCCGCGCGTAACGAGCATCTTTACTCGTAATGCAATTTCGCCGGGCCTGTGGTTGAGACAGTGGGGAAGTCGTTACGCCATTCGTGCAGGTCGGAACTTACCCGACAAGGAATTTCGCTACCTTAGGATGGTTATAGTTACCACCGCCGTTTACTGGCGCTTAAGTTCTCCGCTTCGCCCCGAAAGACTAACAGGTCCCCTTAACGTTCCAGCACCGGGCAGGCGTCAGTCCATATACATCGAATTACTTCTTCGCATGGACCTGTGTTTTTAGTAAACAGTCGCTTCCCCCTGCTCTCTGCGGCCATACAACGCTCCAGCAGCACGTGCCTTCACGTCTCCGGCCCCCCTTCTCCCAAAGTTACGGGGGCAATTTGCCGAGTTCCTTAACCACAGTTCACCCGATCGCCTTGGTATTCTCTACCTGACCACCTGTGTCGGTTTAGGGTACGGGCCGCTCGGAACTCGCTAGAGGCTTTTCTCGACAGCATAGGATCACTGACTTCACCTGAATCGGCTCGGCATCACGTCTCAGCCACACGCGCCGCGGATTTACCTACGACACAGCCTACACGCTTACCCCGGCACAACCACCGGCCGGGCTCAGCTACCTTCCTGCGTCACCCCATCGCTTGACTACTACCCGCCAGGTTCCCACGCTCCCCCAGCACAGTCCGAAGACCACACCAAGCTCGGATGGTTAGCACAACGAGGTTCATCAGGGACGCTCCTTCGCGGGTACGGGAATATCAACCCGTTATCCATCGACTACGCCTCTCGGCCTCGCCTTAGGCCCCGACTCACCCAGGGCGGATTAACCTGGCCCTGGAACCCTTGGTCATCCGGCGGAAGGGTTTCTCACCCTTCTTTCGCTACTCATGCCTGCATTCTCACTCGCACCGCGTCCACAACTCGATCACTCGGCTGCTTCACCCCCGGCACGACGCTCCCCTACCCATCCACACACCTACACACAACCCAAAGGCCATGCGAAGTACACGCGTGAATGCCACAGCTTCGGCGGTGTGCTTGAGCCCCGCTACATTGTCGGCGCGGAACCACTTGACCAGTGAGCTATTACGCACTCTTTCAAGGATGGCTGCTTCTAAGCCAACCTCCTGGTTGTCTATGCGACCCCACATCCTTTTCCACTTAGCACA
>NZ_JBXEDG010000001.1:0-215000 GCF_056820975.1 Salinispora sp. CH2A1_6 | reverse complement strand
ACACACCACACCGGGAGACGACCCTCGAGCCCGGCGAGTTCATCACTGCCGTCCGGGTGCCCATGACACCGGCGGCGCAGTCGTCCAGCTACCAGAAGGTCAGCGACCGGCTTTCGTACTCGTTCGCCCTCGCGTCGGCAGCCGTCGGGCTCCACCTCGACGCAGGGGGTACCGCCAGCGAGATACGGATCGCGCTCGGCAGTCTGGGCACCGTGCCGTGGCGGGCACGGGAGGCCGAACAAGCACTGACCGGTACCCAGTTGGACGAGGAGTCCATCCGTGGGGCGCTGGAGCCGGAATTCCGGTCGGCTCGCACCACGCCGCAGAACCACTTCCGGGTACGGCTGGCGGTGGAGACCGTACTCGAGGCCGTCGCGACGGCTCAGCAGAGGATGGGATGAACGCCATGGCCTGGATCGGCTCCGACCACGTCCGCCACGACGGCGCCGACAAGGTCCGCGGCGAACCGATCTACGGTGCCGACCGCACGGCCGCGGCGATGGCGTACGCGGTTCCGGTCAGTGCGACCGTGGGCCGCGGTCGGATCACGACGCTTGAGACCGCCAAGGCGGAACGGGTGCGGGGGGTACTCGCGGTGCTCACGCACGAGAACCTGGATCGCCTGCACCCGTCCGAATTCTCCTTCGGGTTGGGGAGCGCGAGCGAAAGCTTCCAACCGCTGCGCGACAACACCGTGGCCTACCGCGGTCAGCCGATCGCGATCGTGGTGGCGGAGACCTTGGAGGCCGCAGCGGAAGCCGCGGCGTTGGTAACCGCCCGCTACGACGCCGAGCCGTTCGCGGTGGAACTCGACGACCCCGGGGGCGAGCGGGTCGACCAGGCAGAGGCGGTGCCCGCGTTCCCCGTGGTGGAAATCGGTGAGGGTGACCGGCCACTCGACCAGGCACCGGTTGTGGTCGACGCCACCTACCGCTCCCCCGCGCAGCACCACAACGCACTGGAGCTGCTGTCCACCCTTGCCGAGTGGCACGAAGGGGCGCTCCTGATCCATGAGGGCACTCAGGCGGCGGGACGCGTCCGGCACGCCCTGGCGAAGCAGTTCGGGATCCCGATGGAGCTGGTCCAGGTCGTCTCGCCGACCCTCGGTGGCGGTTTCGGCCAGCGCACCGGTCAGACGTACAGCACCACCCTGGCCGCCCTGGCCGCCCGGCGGGTTGACCGGCCGGTGATGCTGATCGTCCCGCGGTCCGCCGTCTTCCACAGCGTGCACTTTCGGGCCGCGACCCGGCACCGGATCCGGCTCGGTGCACGGGACGACGGCACGATTACCTCCCTGGTGCACGACGCATTCGCGCAGACATCACGCCATGACCTGATGCCGTTCTGGGGGCCGCAGGTCTCGGGAAGTATGTACGGCATCCCGAATTTCCGCGGCACCACCACCCTGGTGCGACTCGACACCCAGACCCCCGGCTACATGCGCGCGCCGATGGAGATGGCGACGATGTTCGCGCTGGAGAGCGCCCTGGACGAACTCGCCGAGCGGGTGGGCGTCGACCCGGTCGAGCTACGGCGGCGCCACGACACCGCTACCGACCCGGCAACCGGCAAACCATTCTCCTCGCGGCGGCTCAAGCAGTGCCTTGATCGGGGCGCTGAGCGGTTCGGCTGGTCGGATCGCGACCCGGCGATCGGGTCGATGCGCGGCGACGATGGCAGCCTCATTGGCTGGGGCGTGGCGACGGGTTGCTATCCCGGCCTTGCCTCCGCCGCCGGCGCGCACGTACGGCTGTGTGACGACGGCACGGCGGAGGTCGCGATCAGCGGACACGAGATGGGCCAAGGCATCCGCACCGTGATCGCGCTGGCCGCGGCCGACTCCCTCGGCCTGTCGCCCAGCAACATTCGGGTAACCGTTGGTGACACCCGGGTCGCTCCTCAGCCAGAAACCGGTGCCTCGTGGGGAACCGTCTCCGCCATGCCGGCCATCCGGGAAGCGGCCATCAGGATCCGAGCCCAGCTGCATCAAATCGCCGCCACGCATGGCGAGCCGGTTGCCAACATTGACGTCAGCGAATGCCGCCTGGCGGAGGGACGGCTGGTCGGCCCAGACAACTCGGGGCCACCGATAGCCGGGCTTCTCATGGCCGCCGGTTTCCCCTCGGTCGAGGCCCCCGGGCAGTACTTCGCCCCAGGGCGAAGCCCGACCGAAGCACCCGACACCGCCACGGCGCCGATGAGCGCGGTGATGGCGGACGTGGACAACGCCCGGGTGGGCCCGGTCTTCCCCGACTTCGTCACCTGCTCCTATGTCGCCCACTTCGTCGAGGTCCGCGTCGGTCCCCGGATCCGCCGACCGCGGGTCACCCGGATGCTGTCGGTCATCGACTGCGGGCGGGTGATCAGTCGGCGCACCGCCACCAGCCAGGCCCTGGGTGGCCTGGTGTGGGGCATCAGCACCGCGCTCTGCGAGGAGAGCACCGTGGACCCTCGCTTCGGCGGCTTCCTCAACACCAACCTGTGCGACTACCTGGTTCCGGTGAACGCCGACGTGCCCGCACTCGACGTCGACTTCATTGACGAGCCGGACCCGTCGTTCAGCGCGTTCGGCCTCAAGAACCTGGGCGAGGTCGTCCATGTCGGGGCGGCAGCGGCGATCACCAACGCCATCCACCACGCGACCGGGATCCGGGTCCGGCGTCTGCCCGTCCGCATCGAGGACCTCATGACGGAGCCGGCTCGGTAACGGCCCGGGGCTTGTCCACACCGCGTTGGGCCGCTCGCCGCGGGCCGGCAGGGAGTCTGATGACAGCGGGGATCAGGTACATCGCGCCGACCCTACGGCGGTGGTGTTCGGCCGACCTCTCCTTCGCGATGGCTGTTGTCGTCGGGGTGAGGGGGAGTGCGCCGTGTCCGGTTGGGACGGTGATGGCCAGCTGCGCCACCGGCGAGGTCGCCGGTGGCGTGGCCGGCGGATGCATCGACGGCGCGGTCCTCACCGCGGCCCAGGACACGATCCGCTCTGGTCGGGTGCACCGGAACCGCTACACCCACCAGAGCGACGGCTCGCCGGTGCTCGGCCTCTCCTGTCGTAGTGAGATCGACGTGGTGGTGCTGCCCGCGGCGGTGGAGGTCATGGCACCGCTGCTCGATCGATTGCTGGCGAACCGGACGGTCGGTTCCGCTCTGGTGCTACCCGCCGGCCCACGAGCGACGCTGCTGGTGGCAGACCCGGATGAGTGGTGGGGATCGTCGGGCGATCCGAGGGTGGATGAGCTCGTGGCACGCCGACTCCGGGAACGGACGTCCACCGGGGCGGGGCCGCTCGAACGCATCGGAGCGGGGCAGGTCGAACGCATCGCCGACGGCGACGGGCAGCCGATTGACGTCCTGTTCGCCAGACACCAGCCGGCACCCCGCATGGTGCTCTACGGAATGAGTCCGGTCGCCCGAGCGATGAGCCAACTCGGACGCTTTCTCGGCTTCGAGGTGACCGTGTGTGATCCTCGGCCGGTGTTCATGCGGGCAGAGCACTTCCCGGACGCCCACCAGGTGGTCTGTGACTGGCCGCACCGTCACCTGAGCAACATCGAGACCGACACCCGGAGCGCCATCGTGGTGCTCAGCCATGATGATCGCCACGAGACCGAGCTGCTGTCGCTGGCCCTACGGGGGCGCGCCGGCTACGTCGGCGTGATCGGCAGCCGAGAAACGCACCGCGAGCGGCTGCTCCGGCTCACCGCGGCCGGGTTGACCGAGGACGAACTCGGCCGTCTTCGGGCGCCCATCGGCCTCGACCTGGGTGCCCAAACTCCCCAGGAAACCGCCGTGTCCATCTGCGCCGAAGTGATCGCGGTCGCCGGCACCGGGGGCACCGGTCAGCCCCTGACCTACCTGGCTGGCCCTATCCACCGACGCGCCAGCGTCCCAGTCAGCTGACCATGCGGAAACGACGGCATGGCCCGGTCTGGGCACCGGCGGGCGTAGGACCGGACGCGGAGCGCGCCGGGGGCGTCGCGGGTCTGCTGCTCGCCGCTGGGGCGGGACGGCGGTACGGCGGGCCGAAGGCGCTCGTGGTCTTCCGGGGCCGGCCCCTGGTGCTGCGGAGCCGAGACGTGCTGGTGACCGCCGGCTGCGCCCCCGTACTGGTCGTGGTGGGGGCGCGGGCGGAGGCCGTGACCGAGTTGGTCCGCTCGGGTGTCGTCCGGAACCCGGCATGGCCGACCGGCATGGGTTCATCGCTGCGCGCGGGGTTGGCGGCGCTGGAGGTAACCGCCGCGTCGGCTGTTGTCGTGACCTTGGTGGACATGCCCGGGGTGGGAGTCGAGGCGGTACGCCGGGTGGCCGCCGTCGCCCGACCCGACTCCCTGGCGGTCGCCGGCTACCACGACGGCCGGTGGGGACACCCGGTACTGCTCGGGCGTGCGCACTGGGCCGGCGTCGCCGCGAGTGCCACCCGGGACCGGGGCGCTCGGGACTACCTCCATCAGCATCGTGACCTCGTCAGAGTCGTCCCCTGCGCCGACGTGGCCGACGCCCAGGACCTCGACGTGCCCCCGAGGGTCCGGGGCTGACATGCCGCGCGCGGCTGCGGCTGGGTCAGACCACCGTCCTCGACGGCCAGCCGCCGCCTCGGGCGAAAGCACTCTCCCTCAACCGACATCAGCCCGATAGAAGACGTATCGGCCCAGTCGGGCTCGGCCGTAGCCGTTCTCCCGGACGCCGGTCAGCCCGGCGTCAACCAACGCGGAGAGGGCCCGATCGGGGAGGCTGTCCCCGGTCTGGCCAGAGCGGTGGACATGGCCGCCTTCGTGTCCGGGAAGACTGCCGTCGATGTCGGCGACATGCAGCTCCCCGCCGGGACGCAGCACCCGCCGGACCTCGCGCAGCACTCGCACCCAATCCTCTTCGTCGATGTGATGCAGCATGAACGAGGAGAGCACCCGATCGACGCTGTCGTCCAGCAACGGCAGGTCATCGGCGAAGGCGCGCTCGTACTGGATCTGCACCCTGGCCCGGGCCGCCTTGCGGCGGGCACGGCGCAGGGCGCTGGGGTCCGGATCGATTCCCACTGCGTTGACCTCCGGGTGGCGGCGCTTGAGCGTGCGCAGCAGATCGCCGGTGCCACAGCCGATCTCCAGGACTCGTTGTCCCGGCCGAAGATTCGCGCGGTCCAGCAAGCTCGCATGAACCCGTCCGATACCAATAAAGCGGGCGAACGGATCGTAGAGGGGCAGCAACCATTGCTTGCCCATGGCGGGGAGATAGGCCCGATTCTCAGAATGGGAGTTGTGCTGTCCGGTCATGGCACGCTCCGGTAATAGCGGAAACTCGGTCGTACCCTCAGCCTCATGGACAGCGAAGCTGCGGACAATGGCGGAACTGTGGACCGGATGCGACGGAACTTGGCTCCCCCATCCCGCCAGGTCGGTGTCACCGGACAGGGCGTGCCGGTCTTCGGCTTCGGCCACCTGCCCGGCATCGCCCCGGTCGCGGTAGCCCACCACCCCCACGGCGAGCCGTTCCTCGACCTCGCCACCGTCGGCGCCCACACCCACGACTTCCTGGTGCTCTACTACGCCCACGTGGCTCAGGGAACGGTACGCATCGACGACCGCACCTGGACAGTGGCCGACGGAGACCTCTTCGTCATCGCACCCGGGCAGGTCGTCTCCTCCAGCGACCCGTTTGCGGAGGTCACCAGCGACGGCTGGACGGTCTGGTTCCCGGCCGACGTCGTCCGGCCCGGGATGCCCGGCGCCTACTCATCCTGGCGGACGCATCCGTTGCTCTTTCCGTTCGCGCAGGGCAGCAACCGGGCCCAGCGGCTACCGGTCCCACCGGTCGACCGGGGCAGCCTGATGGAGCGCTTCGCCGCACTCGACGCCGAGATCCGGACCCGCCGCGACGGTCACCAAGAGGCCGCCCTCGCCCACCTGACCCTGCTGCTCGTGACCGTGGCCCGCTTGACGACCGACCTCGCCGACCACCTACGCTGCGCCGACGAACCGCTGCTGGCGGCCGTCTTCGAGGCCATCGAGGCGCGCTACCACCAGCCCATCTCCCTCGCCGATATCGCCGCCGACCTCGCGCTGACCACCGGCTACCTCACCACAGCCGTGCGTCGCAAAACCGGCCGAACCGTAACCCAGTGGATCACCCAACGCCGAATGCAGCAGGCACGCCTACTGCTCACCGAGACCGACCTGGCCGTCAGTGCGATCAGCCGCCGGGTCGGGTACCCCGACACCAGCTACTTCAGCAAACGCTTCCGTGCCCGCCACGGAGTCACCCCCACCCAGTGGCGGGAGGCCGCACCGCCCGCGGTGTGAAGTCAACCCGCACCACCGGTACCGCGCGGGGGTGTTACGACCGGCATCACTCGTCCGACGGCGCCAAGACAACCGCATCGATCCAGCCCAAGGCCGCGACGGCGGTAGGAAAGCCACAGGTGGTGATGGCCGCGAGCGCGACGGCTCGTACCTCGTCCACGGTCGCACCATGCTGAAGCGCCTTACGGACATTGGAGCGCACCGCTCCCTCCGCCTCGGCCCCAACCGCCACCGCCAACTTGATCAACCGGTCGGTCCGGTCGTCGAAGGAGTTACGCTCCCGCACCGTCCGCGCCAGCACGCCCTGCGCCTCTGCGACATCCGGAAAGCGTTCCAGGAACTTCACGTAGACATCCGGAAGATACTGCTGCTGCATATCACCCTCCGCTACCGCCCGATATTGACACATTAGCCTCGAGCTGTGGTCACCGTGGTCCGAGGACGTATCCAGGCAGAACTCCCGACGCGGCGGCCGCCGCGTCGGGAGCGCCTCCGATCGACCCGCCACCACGCGACGGTCACCGCCGAGCCGACGGCGCCCGGGCAGCGTCCCGTACCTGCTCCGGTGAGGCGGCCGCGGTCGGCGCCGGGCCGCGGCGCCGACGGTAGACCACGTACGGACGCCACAGGTACGCCAGCGGCACCGACCAGACGTGGACCAGTCGGGTGAACGGCCACAGCGCCAGGAAGAGGAAACCACCGATCGCGTGCAGTTGGTAGACCAGGGGAGCCCCGGCCATCAGGGTGGGGTCCGGCTGGAACCAGAAGATCCCGCGGAACCAGACGGCGATCGTCTCCCGGTAGTCGTAGCCCCCGCCAAGCAGATTCACCCCGACCGTGGCGATCATGCCGAGCGCCACCATGGCGGCGAGCGCGGCGTAGAGCACCTTGTCCATCCGGGTGGTCACCCGACGGACCCGGCCGTTGACCACCCGCCGGATGATCAGCAAGACCAGACCGGTCATCAGCATCAGGCCGGTCACCGTACCGCCCCAGACCGCGGTGAGGTGGTAGGCGTGCTCGCTGATCCCGATCCTCTCGGTCACCGACGCGGGCACCAGCAGGCCCATGACGTGCCCACCGACAACCCCGAGAGCCCCGAGGTGGAACAGCGGGGAGCCGAGCCGCAGGAGGCGATTCTCCAACACCTGGCTGGTGTGCGTGGTCCAGCCGAACTGGTCGTGGCGCCACCGCCAGACATGGCCGGCGACGAAGACCACGAGGCAGAGGTACGGCAGGACGGTCCAGACGAGGTTGGTCATCGCGATGCCTCCGACGGGGAGCAGACGGGGTAAGGGGCAAGCGCGGCGGCGTGCAGGTCCGGACCGTCGCCGAGAGAATCCAGGCCGACCGTCTCCACCGGCGGTCCGTCAACGGCGAGCGCCGCGATGGCGGCCCGGTCGGCGTCGGTCAGCGCCGGCAACACGGCGCAGACGACGTCCAGCAGTAAGCGGTAGGGGGTGCCGCAGTCGGTCAGTGCGGCGCGGAGCAGCTCGATGCCCTGCCGATGCTGGCGTAGGGGTGCCTCCCCCTCGCCGGGACCCACCATGGCGGCGAACTCGAGCACCACCGGCAGCAGGTCCGGCAGCTGGCCATCCGCGAGCCGCAGTCCGTGCGCCCGGTACCGCTGCTTGAGCACCAGCAGCGCCATTCCCCGCTTACGGGTGTCTCCATGCAGGTAGTAGGTGAGGTAGAGACCGGAGCGGCGGCGCAGGTCAAAGGTCTGTACGAAGTGCTGCTGTACGTCGATCGGGGTATTCTCCAGCAGCCAGTCCAGGAATCCGTCGATCCGCTCCCGGGCCTCCGGCGTCTCGATCTGCGCGGCGGCGCCACGAAGCTCGTCCGCGGCGCTCAGGAGCTCGTCATCCGGGTAGGTCAACAGCAGCGAGACCAGCTCGAAGATGCGGGCCCGGTCGGTCGCGGCGGTCATGCGCCGCCTCGCAGCGGGTTGATCGTGAAGCCACGCCGGCCGTCGGCGCGACGGGAGAAGAGTCCGGGCCGGCCGGGACGAACCTGATCATCCTCGACCAGGTGGAAACTCTCCGCGGAGGCCTGCGTGGTCATTCCCGGGCCGCCCTCGCAGTCCAGCGCGCAGTCCTGATTCGCGGTGGCCTGCGCTTCCAACGCGGCGGCGTCCTTGCGGTAGGCGGCCGGAATCACATAGCGCTCGTCGTACTTGGCGATGGCCAGCAACCGGTACATGGCCTCGACCTGGTCCGCGGTCATCCCGATTCCGTCGAGCAGATCGTCGGCGACGGTACCGTCGAGGGTGCGAGCGCGCATGTAGGAGCGCATGGCCGCCAGCTTCATCAGGACCCCGGCGGTCGCCTCCACGTCACCGGCGGTGAAGAGCTCGGCCAGGTACTCCACCGGAATCCGCAGCTCCCGGATGGTGTGGAAGATGTCGTCGGCGTCGGTGTCGTCCCGGCCAGCCTCCCCCACCGCATCCAGCACCGGCGACAGCGGCGGGACATACCAGACCATGGGTAGCGTCCGATACTCCGGGTGCAGCGGCAGCGCCACCTGGTACTCGCTGATCAGCCGCCACACCGGGGACCGTTCGGCGGCGTCCAGCCACTCCTGCGGCATGCCGGCGGCCCGGGCGGCCTCCTGCACGGCCCGGTCGGTTGGATCGAGAAAGACCGCCCGCTGCGCCTCGAGCAGGTCGTGCTCGTCGGTCACCGAAGCGGCAGCGAGCACAGCGTCCTCGTCGTAGAACACGATGCCCAGGTAGCGCAGTCGCCCCACACAGGTCTCGGAGCAGATTGTCGGCTGCCCGGCCTCGATCCGCGGGAAGCACAGAGTGCACTTCTCCGCCTTGCCGGTGCTGTGGTTGACGTACACCTTCTTGTACGGGCAGGCAGAGACACACATCCGCCAACCCCGGCAGCGGTCCTGGTCGACCAGGACGATGCCGTCCTCCTCCCGCTTGTACATCGCGCCGGAAGGACAGGCCGAGACACACGCCGGGTTGAGGCAGTGCTCGCAGATGCGCGGCAGGTGGAACAGGAAGGTCTTCTCGAACTCGAACTTCACCCGCGCCGCCGCCTCCGCCGACATCCGGGCGAGGTTCGGATCACCGGTGCCGTGCTCATGGGCTCCGCCGAGGCTGTCCTCCCAGTTGGCCCCCCAGCTGAGGGCCATCGGCTCGCCGGTCAACGCGGAACGAGGCTGCTGCACCGGAGTGTCCTTGAGCCCGGCAGGGGCGTTGACCAGGATGTCCTTGTCGAAGGTCGCCGGCTCGTAGTAATCGTCGATCGAGGGCAGATCCGGGTTGACGAACAGCCGGCTGAGCCGCTTGACCCGGCCACCGGAGCGCAGCTTCAGCCGGCCCTTCTCGTCCAGCTGCCAGCCCCCGTGCCAGCGGTCCTGATCCTCGTAGTGCTTGGGGTAGCCGATGCCCGGCTTGGTCTCGACGTTGTTGAACCAGACGTACTCGGTGCCGTCCCGGTTGGTCCAGGTCTGCTTGCAGGTTACGGAGCAGGTGTGACACCCGATGCACTTGTCCAGGTTCATCACCATGGCGACCTGCGCTCGGATCCTCATCAGTACTCCACCTCCTGGTCGCGGCGGCGGATCACCGTGATCTCGTCGCGTTGGCTGCCGATCGGGCCGTAGTAGTTGAAGGCGTAGGTGAGTTGGGCGTGCCCGCCCGCCAGGTGGGTGGGCTTGACCAGCAGCCGGGTCAACGAGTTGTGGTAGCCACCGCGGCGACCGCTCTTCTCGGCCTTGGGCACGTTGATCGTCCGCTCCGGCGAGTGGTACTGGAACACCGTGCCCTCCGGCATCCGGTGACTGACCACCGCCCGGGCCACGATGACTCCGTTGCGGTTGTGCGCCTCGACCCAGTCGTTGTCCCGAACCCCGACCTTGGCGGCGTCCGGCACACTCATCCAGATCACCGGCCCACCCCGCGACAACGCCAACATCAGTTCGTTGTCGTGGTACATCGAGTGGATCGACCACTTCGCGTGCGGGGTCAGGAAGCGTACGGTGACGCCGCCATCGACGAACTCACCCGGGGCACCGAAGTGCCGGGCCATGTTCAGTGGGGGGCGGAAGCCCGGCAGCTGCTCGCCCAACTCCGCCACCCAGTCGTGCTCCACGAAAAAGTGCTGCCGGCCGGTGAGGGTGTGCCACGGCTTGAGCCGCTCCACGTTGAGGGTGAAGGGCGAGTAACGACGGCCGCCCTTCTCCGAGCCGGACCACTCCGGGCTGGTGAAGACCGACTGCGGTGCCCGCTGGGTGTCCGCGTACGTGATCTGGTCGGTCTCGTGCCCGGCGATCAGATCCGCGAACGGCTGTCCGGTCCGCTGCTCCAACGCCGCGAAACCGGCCGCGGCGACCCGACCGTTCGTGGTGCCCGACAGCGCCAGGATCGCCTCGCACATACGGTCGGCGGTGGCCAGTGACGGCCGGCCGGCGAACGGCCCGTCGGCGACGACCCCGTTTCGCTCCCGCAGGTACGCCAGCTCCGCGGTCACGTCCACAGTGAGCGCCTTCGTGCTGGTGCCGAGCCGGTCGAGGAGCGGGCCGACGGCACGCATCTTCGCGCCGATCTGGGCGTAGTCCCGCTCGATCTCGATGAGCTTCGGCATGGTGGAGCCGGGGACCGGCTCGCACTCGCCGGCCTTCCAGTCCCGCACCCGCCCGCTGGGCATGGCCAACTCGTCCGGGGTGTCGTGCTGCAGTGGCGCGGCCAGCACGTCCCGCCGCACCCCCAGGTGGTCGACGGCCAACTCACTGAACCGGTCGGCGAGCGCCAGGAAGGTGTCGTAGTCGGAGTGGGCGTCGGCGGGCGGCTCCACCGCCGGGCTGAACGCGTGCACGAACGGGTGCATGTCCGTGGTGGAGATGTCATGCTTCTCGTACCAGGTCGCCGTGGGCAGCACCACGTCGGCGTGCAGGCCGGTGTTGGTCATCCGGAAGTCGATCGCCGTGAGCAGGTCAAGCTTCCCGGTCGGTGCCTCATCTCGCCACACCAGGTCCCGGGGGCGGTGCTCCGGGTCGCACTCCGAGGCGGTGGCGGTCGAGTCGATCCCCAGCAGGTGCCGCAGGAAGTACTCGTTGCCCTTGCCGGAGGAGCCGAGCAGGTTCGCCCGCCACAGGGTGAGGCAGCGCGGGAAGTTCGCCGGGTCGTCCGGGTCCTCCGCCACCGACCGCAGTCGGCCAGCCTTCAGCTCGGCGACGATGTGCTCCTGCACCGTCACCCCGGCCACCGCCGCCTCATCGGTGAGGTCAAGGGGGTTGCGGTTGAACGACGGGTGGCCGGGGCTCCAGCCCATCCGCTGCGCGGCGGCGACGGTGTCGGCGAAGGCCATCCCCGCGAACCGGCCGGTACCCAACGGGGAGGAGAGCTCGTCGACCGGAACCCGCTCGTACCGCCACTGGTCGGTGTGCAGGTACCAGAACGGGGTGCTCGCCTGGTGCCGCATCGGCCGTTGCCAGTCGAGCCCGAAGGACATGTGCTGCTGGCCGGTGATCGGCCGGGCCTTCTCCTGCCCCACGTAGTGCGCCCAGCCGCCACCGTTGACGCCCTGGCAGCCGGTCAGGGTGACCAGGGAGATGAGCGCCCGGTAGGTCATGTCGGAGTGGAACCACTGGTTCGCGCCGGCACCCAGGACGATCAGCGAGCGCCCCTGGCTACGCTCGGCGTTGCGGGCGAACTCCCGGCCGATCCGGGCCGCCACCGCGGCCGGCACCCCGGTGATCCGCTCCTGCCAGGCCGGGGTGTTCGGGGAGTCCGGATCGTCGTAGCCGGTCGGCCACTCCCCCGGCAGGTCACCGCGGCGCACCCCGTACTGCGCCAGCACCAGGTCGTAGACCGAGGTGACCAGCTGCTCGCCGACCCGCACGGCCGGTACGCCGCGGCGGATGGTGGCCCCGCCCTCGGTCTCCCCGATGTCGAAGCGCGCCAGCTCGACCTCGATCGCCTCGTCGCTCCGGTCGAGCAGTCCGAGCGCGGGGAGCACCTCGCCCAGGTCCAGGTTCCAGCGTCCCTGACCGGCCTCGCCGTACCGGAAGCCCAGTGACCCGTTCGGCACGACCAACTCGCCGGTGCGCTCGTCAACCAGGACGGTCTTGTGCGCTCCGTCCTCCTGGCCCAGGTCTGCCGCGGTGAGGAACCGGTCCGTGGTCCACCGGCCGTCCGCAGTGGGTCGCAGCGTGACCAGGAACGGCAGGTCGGTGTAGCGGCGAATGTAGTCGGCGAAGTAGTCGACCGTGCGGTCCCGGAAGAACTCGGTGAGTACGACGTGGCCCATCGCCATCGCCAGCGCGCCGTCGGTACCCGGGTGCGGGGCCAGCCAGTCGTCAGCGAACTTGACGTTGTCGGCGTAGTCCGGGCTGACCGCGACGACCTTCGTGCCCCGGTAGCGGGCCTCGGCCAGGAAGTGGGCGTCCGGCGTACGAGTGACCGGAATGTTCGAACCCCACATCATCAGGTAGGTGGCGTTCCACCAGTCGCCGGCCTCGGGTACGTCGGTCTGGTCGCCCCAGATCTGCGGCGAGGCGATCGGCAGGTCGGCGTACCAGTCGTAGAAGCTCAGCAGGGTGCCGCCGAGCAGGGCGTGGTAGCGGGTGCCGGCGGCGAAGGACGCCATCGACATCGCGGGAATCGGCGAGAAACCCACCACCCGGTCCGGTCCGTACGTCTTCGTGGTGTACACGTGTGCTGCGGCAACCATTGTGGTCACCTCGTCCCAGCTGGCGCGGACGAAGCCGCCACGTCCCCGCTGGGTCTTGTAGGCGCGCGCCTTGAGTGGGTTCTCCACGATGTCGGCCCAGGCGGACACCGGATCACCCAGGCGCGCGAGCCCGTCGCGGAACATCTCGGCCAGCACCCCGCGTACGTAGGGGTGACGCACCCGGGAGGGCGAGTACTCGTACCAGGAGAAGGAGGCGCCGCGGGGACAGCCGCGCGGCTCGTAGTCCGGCGAGTCCGGGCCGGTGGTCGGGTAGTCGGTGGCCTGGTGTTCCCAGGTGATCAGGCCGTCCTTGACGAAGACGTTCCACGAGCAGGAGCCGGTGCAGTTGACGCCGTGGGTGGAGCGCACCACCCGGTCGTAGCGCCACCGGTCGCGGTAGAACCGTTCCCAGTCGCCGTCGTCCACCTGGTGCAGCGTCCGGCCGTGGTCACCGACCGCCTCCCGGCGGAGGAAGCGCCGCGCAGCCAGCAACGGCGCCGCGCCGGGGACCTGGTCCGTCGCAGGATCATGAGCTTCTGGCGGGCGGTGCGCTGACACGTGGGCACTCCTCCGGCGGCGAGCGACAACGCGAGGGTTGTCGGCGGCACACGGCAGTGCGCCACGCATACCAGGGTTCGCGAATTCAACCGCCAGATCGGGAGGCCGCGGTCCCGACCCGTCGGGACCAAGGTCCCGGCCACCCCCGTTTCGACCGCGTGGAGTGCGACCGACGGGACCTGCTGCCAGCCAGACGGGGCAGAAGGTCCCTACCCGCTGCTGATAAACGACAGCAGCCTTGGGTACACAGTCGCGCCAGTGACGCTAGCGCCGACCTCCTTCTACCGTTGATCGAGGAATTGCCGTGCACGTCAAACCCGCTCCAGACGACCCGACGCCGGACAACACGGCGGCCGAGCAGAACAGCCGTAACGATCGTGGGCGTACCCGGGTCCTGACCCTGTCCACCATCGGCTTCACCGTCATGTTCGCGGTGTGGCTCATGTTCGGCATCCTCGGCAAGCCGATCAGCGAGGAGTTCGGGCTCTCCGAGGTGCAGCTGTCCTGGATCATCGCCGCCGCCGTGCTCAACGGCTCGCTCTGGCGGCTCCCCGCCGGGATTGTGGCGGACCGGATCGGCGGCCGCCGGGTAATGACCGCGATGCTCCTCGTGACCGCGGTCGCCTCATTCCTGGTATCCCTCGCCAACTCGTACGCGATGCTGTTGGTGCTGGCGTTCCTGGTCGGTTTCGCCGGTAACTCCTTCACCGCGGGTATCGCCTGGAACTCCGCCTGGCAGCCGCGGGAAAAGCAGGGATTCGCGCTCGGCCTCTTCGGCGCCGGCAACGTCGGCGCCTCCGTCACCAAGTTCATCGGCCCGCCGCTGATCGCCGGTACCGCCGGTGCCACCTACCTCGGCGTCATCGAGGGCGGCTGGCGGCTGGTCCCCGTCGTCTACGCGGTGTTGCTGCTCGTCCTCGCGGCGGCCACCTGGTTCATCACGCCGCGCCGGGATCGGGTGCCGAGCCACGGCACTCCGCTCCGCGCGCAGCTCGAGCCGCTCAAGCAGCTGCGGGTGTGGCGATTCAGCCTGTACTACGTGGCGGTGTTCGGTGCCTACGTGGCGCTCGCCGCGTGGCTGCCGACCTACTACATGAACAACTACGACGTGTCCCTGCAGACCGCGGCCTACCTGACCGCCTTGTACATCTTCCCCGCCTCGCTGCTCCGGCCGGTCGGCGGATCACTCTCCGACCGCCTGGGGGCCCGTCGGGTGATGTACTGGACATTCGGTCTGATGCTGCTCAGTACGGGCATTCTGATGATGCCTTCGGGCCACATCGTCGTCAACCACCCCGACGGCACCCAGACCACCCACCTCGCCTACCAGCTCGGCATCGTGCCCTTCACCCTGCTGGTCGTCCTGCTCGGCTGCGCCATGGGCGTCGGCAAGGCCGCGGTGTACAAGCACATCCCGGAGTACTTCCCCAGCCAGGTAGGAGCCGTCGGCGGCCTGGTCGGCATGCTCGGCGGCCTCGGCGGATTCTTCCTGCCTCCGCTGTTCGCCTACACCAAGACCTGGACTGGCCTCCCGTCGAGCACCTTCCTGGTCCTGTTCATCCTCACCGTCATCTGTGCGGTCTGGATGCACCTCACCGTCGTACGCATGCTGCACGGCGAATCACCCCAGCTCGCTGACCACTTCGAGAAGCCCGACTTCACGAACCGATCGGCCGCTCCCGCCTCGGAAGCGACCCGTGCGCCCAAGGAGGCCCACGAATGAACACCTCGAGTTCCTCCCGGACCGGCCGAGCCGGCAACCGCGAGTGGCTGGAGTCTTGGAATCCGGAAGACGCTGACTCCTGGGACAAGGGCTTGGCGTGGCGCACCCTCTGGATCAGCACCTTCACGCTGACCCTCTGCTTCACCTCGTGGTTCCTCGCCTCGGCGATCGCCCCGAAGCTGACGAACCTCGGCTTCGACCTCAGCACCGCCCAGCTCTACTGGCTCACCGCCATGCCCGGCCTGGCCGGCGGTCTCATGCGCCTGATCTGGATGGTGCTGCCGCCGATCATGGGCACCCGCAAGATGGTCACCCTGACCACCGTGCTCCTACTCCTGCCCGTCCTGGGCTGGGGAATCTTTGTGCAGGACCCGTCCACCCCGTACTGGGTGCTGCTGTCGCTGTCGTTCCTCTCCGGAATCGGTGGCGGGGCGTTCTCCGGCTTCATGCCGAGTACCTCCTACTTCTTCCCCCGCCGACTCCAGGGCACCGCGCTGGGCGTCCAGGCCGGCATCGGCAACTTCGGCGTCTCGCTGGTTCAGCTGCTGACCCCGTGGGTCATCGGCTTCTCGCTGATCGGCTTCCTCGGCAGCTCCCGGCCGATGGCCACCTCGCCGGGCGAACCCGCCCGGGACGTCTGGTACCAGAACGCGGCGTACATCTACATCCCGTTCATCATCGTCGGTGCCGTGCTCGCCTGGACCATGCTGCGGTCGGTCCCCGTCAAGGCGAACATCCGGCAGCAGTTCGACATCTTCCGCAACGTTGACACCTGGTGGATGACGCTGCTCTACATCATGACCTTCGGCACCTTCGCCGGCCTGTCCGCCCAGTTCGGGCTGCTGATGAAGAACCTCTACGGTGCCGGCAACCCGGACATCGTGCAGGGCAGCGGGGCCGCTGCGCAGCTGCTCGTGGACGGCTACGCCGTGCCCGACCCGGTCAAGTTCGTCTTCCTCGGCCCGCTGGTCGGTGCCGCGGCCCGCGTCGCGTTCTCGCCGCTGACGGACAAGTTCGGTGGCGCCCGGTGGACCCTGATCTCCGGAATCGGCCTCGTCGTCTCCATCGCCTTCACCATCACCGCACTGCAGCCAGACACCAGCTCGGCCGCGGCGCTGGATGCCGGCTTCGACCGGTTCCTCTGGGGAATGCTCGCGATCTTCCTGTTCAGCGGGATCGGTAACGCCTCCACCTTCAAGCAGATGCCGATGATTTTCGAGCGCCGGCAGGCCGGTGGGGTCATCGGTTGGACCGCGGCGATCGCCGCCTTCGGCCCGTTCTTCTTCGGCATCGGCCTGACGATCATGTCCCCGACCGCGTTCTACCTCGTCGGGCTGGCATTCGCTGCCCTCTGCGTCGTCATCACCTGGCAACGCTACGCGCGCCCGGGAGCACCCAAGCCCAGCTGACCGTCCCGTCCCGCTCCAACCGACCACGGACCTGGGGCGCAGTTACGGCCGGGCTGACCTCGTTGAAACCGGCAACGAGGTCAGCCCGGCTTCTTCTGTTCCCACCGGTTGGCGCCCGGTGGCCCCGTGCCGGTCGCCGGCCCCATGCCCCACCGTCGCGGTGGTGATGCTGGCACGCTCGCACCTGGGTGTCCGCCACCAGGTTCGCCGAGCGCCGGCCGTAAGCGGCGACGACCTCAGACCAGGGTGATCCAGTAGTCCCAGAAGCGGTGCAGGATCGCGGCGACGATGAACGCGAACCAGATGACGAGGACCAGGGTGTGGTAAAGGGCGACCTGTTCCGTCGCGCGCCGCAGCGCCCGCGGCAGTACGGTCGCGTTGTCGCGCAGGGTCTGCAACGTGGTGTAGAGGAAGATCGGAATGGTGACCGCCCAGACCACCATGCAGTACGGGCAGAGCGCGCCGATCACATAGAGACTCTGGTAGATGAGCCAGTGCACGAAGACGACCCCGAAGGTGACGCCTCCCTGCAGACCGAGCCACATCCAGCGGGGGAGACCTCCGGTGGCGAGCAGGACGACGCCGAGCGTGGTGACCACGGCGAACCCCGCGATGCCGAGCAGCGGGTTGGGGAATCCGAACACCGCGGCCTGCGGAGTGTTCATCACCGAGCCGCAGGACAGGATCGGGTTGATGCTGCAGGTGGGTACGTACCCGGGGTCGGCCAGCAGGTTGATCTTCTCGACGGTGAGGGTGGCGGCGGCGAGGAGGCCGACGCCACCGCCGATGGCGAGGACCCACGCGGTGACGACAGTCAGGAAGTGACGCTCCGCGGAGGTGGTGACGGGTCTATCGGCGGTGGCGGTCGTCATCCGGCCAGGGCAGTGTCGATCATGGCGGTCAGATCGTCCTTGCTGCGCAGATCGGAGAGGGGCTCCCCGTTGAGAAAGAAGGTGGGGGTGCCCTGAACACCGACGGCCTCACCGTCGGTCCGATCCTTCGCCACCCGGGCGGCGGTGGCGGGGTCGTCCAGATCGCGCTGGAAGCGGTCGATGTCCAGACCGAGGGTACGGGCGTAGCCGAGGAAGACCTCGGTCTGCGGCTCCTCCTGGTGGCCCCAGACGTCCTGGTTCTCGAAGAGCAGCTGGTACATCTCGCCGAAGCGGTCCTGGTTGGCGGCGGCCTCCGCGGTGCGGGCGGCCAGCTCGGCATTGGGGTGGCTGGAGATGGGGAAGTATCGCACCACGAAGGTGATCTGCCCCTCGTAGTCGGCGAGGATCTCCTTGACCGTCGGGTACACCGCCCCGCATGCCTCACACTCGAAGTCGAGGAACTCCACCAGGGTGACCCTGCCGTCGGGAGCGGAGGTCAGCCGGTGACTGTCCTCCCGGACCAGGACCGTGGGTTCGACCGTGCCGCCGGTCGTCTCCGCGCTGGGAATCGCGTCACGGCGGTTGACCGCCAGCACGACGACCGCCACCAGAATCAACGCCACGACCGCGGCAAGGGTCAGCCGGATGTTCCTCGTCATATCTCCGTCTCCTGTCGGTCTGTCCGATCCTGCAGCGACCGCCCTGAGCAGGCGAAGCGCCGGACGCAAAGGTACCGGGCGCACCGCCACGGATCACTGTGATTCACCTGTTCGGCGCGGAGCGGGCAAGGCCACACCGAGCGGCGGGGCCAACCAGACCATGATCCAGCTCGCTGACGCCCGCGGAGAGGCGGGCCAATCGCCTACTCACCGACGGACGTGCCGGTCGCGGTCGGCCAGATCCGCCAGCATCCGGTTGTACGCGGCCAGCTCGGCGTCCTCGCGCCCTTCGGCTTCGGCGCGGTCGGCGGCCCGGTCCCGGCGACGGGCCTCCCGCTCGTCGGCCTTCATCCACTGGCGCATCAACGCGCCCAGCACGACGACGGTGGGCAACTCACCGAAGGACCAGGCGATGCCGCCGGCGGTGCGTTGGTCCTCCAGTGGGGCAGCGCCCCAGGGTCGGTCCAGCGCGATCCACCAGTTCTCCGCGATCAGGGTGGTGGACTGCATGAGCGTGACGCCGAGGAAGGCGTGCAGCACCATGCTGATCAGGACCAGGATCAACTTCAGCGGATGTGGGATGCGGCGCGGCGCGGGATCAACACCGATGACGACCCAGAAGAACAGATAGCCGGCGCCGAGGAAGTGTCCCACCATGGCCAGGTGCGCGGCGTGCGAGCGCAGTGCCAGCTCATACAGGCCGGTGAAGTACATCAGGTAGAGGCTGGCGACGTAGATCACCAACGCGACCACCGGGTTGGTGAGGACACGCGAGAGCCGCGAGTGCAGCGCCACCTGCAGCCACTCGCGGGGGCCCGGCCAGCGCGGGTCGGTCGACGGGGCCAGGGCGCGCAGCGCCAGGGTGATGGGACCGCCGAGCGCGAGCAGAATGGGGGCGATCATCATCAGCAGCAGGTGCTGAATCATGTGGATCGAGAACAGCAGCGGCCCGTAGCGGGCCAGACCACTTGAGGTGGCCACGATGATCAGGGCACAGCCCACCAGCCACATGGCGGTACGGGAGACGGGCCAGGCATCGCCGCGGCGGCGCAGCCGCCACACCCCGGCCGTGTAGAACCCGGCGGCGGCCAGCGCGGCCGCCATAATCAGCGGCTCGGGCAGCCACGCGGTGGCGAGGTTGCCGATGGTCAGCGGCGGCGGCATCGGGAAACCGAGTAGCGAGGTGGCGAGATCCTCCGTCTCCTCGCCGATGGGCGCCGGGGTGCGGGACAGGGCGACCGAGGTACCGATCGCAGCGGCGAAGAGCAGCGTTTCGACGACTGCGACCCGCAGGAAGGGCCCGCGCCGACCTGCCACCAGGGCCGGCACGGCCCGGCGACGGTGCGCCAGGCCCGCGGCGGCGATCGCGACGAGCGCAGCAGCCTTGATCAGAAGCACCTGTCCGTAGCGGGTGCCCAGCAGGTCGGCGGCGCTCGGGAGCCGCACAGCGGCTGACAGCAGCCCGGACAGACCCACCGCGGTCAGGCAGCCAACGGCGAGCGGGGAGAATCTGCGTACGGCCCGCGCCAGGTCGGCGGTCGTGCCGCGACTGGTAACGGCCAGGGCGAGCAGGCCACCGGCCCAGAGGGTGACGGGCAGCACGTGCAGGAGCAGCCCGGAGACCGCCAGCTGGTGGTCGCCGCTGGCCGCGGCGTGCCCGGTGAAGACCGGTGGCACCAGGCCGCCCAGCGCCAGCAGCAGAGCGGTCAGCGCGCCGCCGGGCCGCAAACTGGTCGCCGCGACCACCGCCGCGGTCAGGGCCAGGACGCCGCTCAGCGCCAGGGACTGCCCGAGCGAAACGGTGGTGGCGAAGTTGAGCACCGCCCGCAAGGACAACACCTGCGCGGCGGGGAGACCGAAGAGATCGACCAGGGCGTAACAGAGCGCAACCGTGGACGTCGCAGCCCACACCGAGGCCGCGCCGGCGGCAGCGCGCATGCGCCGGTAGCCGATCGGGGACAACCGACCGCCGTCGTCCCGGGGCGAGAGCGCCGCCGCCGCCAGCAGTAAACCGACCGTGGCGACCGCGCTGATCTGCATGCCCAGTCGGGAGGCCGGCAGCAACCAGGCTGTGGTTGGTCCTGGGTCCGGCAGCCCGGGCGGGGCCTCCGCGACCGCACCGCCACCCCACCACAGCAGCACCGCACCGACGGCGGCGGCCACCAGCACCGTCCCCGCCGACAGCAGAAACGGCCGATGCCGGACGGTGGCGAGACTCATCACCGGGTCGCCAACCGACGCAGGTGGCGGGGGACCGGCCGAAGACCGGCGACTTCCCGCGAGGCGGCGGCCCGGCGGGAAGTCGGGCTGGATGGGCGGTTCACGAACAGCTCCCAGATAGGTGGCGAGACATCAGGTAGTCGGCCGGTTGCGCCCGCTGGTTCCAGGAGCGACGCAGGTCACCACCCGCTCCCGTGGCAGACAGCGTCCGCGTCGGCCGGCTCCGCCGGTTCGGCTTGCAGGGTGGCGTGCTCGATTGCGAAACGATCCTGCAGCAGCCGCCGGGACCGGGCCAGCACTGCGGCAAGATCGGCATCACGCTCGAGCACCAGGTGCGCCGAAGCAACGTCCATCCCTGAGGTTAGCGTCCATACGTGCAGGTCGTGCACGTCGGCTACCCCATCCACGGCGAGTAGCGCCGCCCGCACCGCGGAGATGTCCAGATGTGCCGGCGCGGCCTGCACCAACACCCGCAGCGCGGCGCGACCCAACTGGTACGCACGGGGCAGGATGAACAGCCCCACCGCCACCGCGATCAGCGGGTCGGCGTACCACCAGTCGGTCACGGCGATCACGACCGCGGCGACGATCACGCCGACGGAGGTGAACAGGTCTCCCAAAACCTCCAGGTAGGCGCCCCGCACATTCAGACTCTCCCGCGAGCCCGCACGCAGGAGAAAGAAGGCGACGACGTTGGCCGCCAGGCCCGCTACCGCCACCGCCAGCATCGGCACCGCCGGCACCTCCGGCGGCTGACTGAACCGACGTACCGCCTCGACCACCACGTAGCAGGCCACCGCGAACAGCAGGACGGCGTTGGCCAACGCCGCCAGCACCTCCATCCGGTAGAGCCCGAACGTGCGCTGGCCAGACCGGGACGCCCTGCTGGCGGCGGTGATCGCGGCCAGGGCCATACCGATGCCGAGGACATCGGTGAACATGTGGCCGGCGTCGGAGAGCAGCGCCAAGGAACCGGTCATAACCGCCGCGACCGCCTCCACCGCCATAAAGGCAAGGAGCAGCCCGAAGGCCGCCCACAGCCGACCCCGGTGCTTCGCACCGGCCCGCGCCGCTTGTTGACCGTGATCATGCCCCGCACCCATCCGCCTCTCCCTTCTCGCCAATCACCGCCGCCACGAACATATGCTCACATCGCTATACATGCAAGTGTCCGAGCGCTGTCAGCGATGACGACAGCGGGCACGAATACCGACAGTTATCCGGATAACCACCAAAAACGCTTACGGGTAGGGCGGCAGCGAACCCCGTGCACGCCGAAGCGTTCTTGAATCCCGGCAGAGAGGTAGGGAGAACCCCAAGCCGGACGGTAGGGGTACCCCTGCCCGAGATTGGCGGGCTGACCGCCATGGACGGACGCCTTAAGCCGGCACCAGAATTAGGCCCGAAGCCAGGGGCGCAGCACATTTCGAGGAGCTGAGCGGCATGGGCGGTGGCACCACACAGAATCGGCTGGGCCCGCCGGGCACATCCCCCCCGGCGTCGACTGGCCTGCCGGTGCAGTACTCGCTGGCGAAAATCCTGGGAATCTGGGCGGCCGCCACCCTACCCATGGGACTGGGTTATTGGGTGGTTACCCCCGCGTTCGCCGACGGCCCCTACGACACCGTGGTGCTGGCTACCGTCACGTTGGCGGCCGGCCTGATCTGGCAGTTCGTGCTGGCATTGTTGATACTTCGGCGCGAGGAGGGGTCGATAGGTCGCGCCGCCATGGTCCGTCGGCTGTGGCTACAGGTTCCCAGAGACCCGGTGAACGGCCGACCCCGCAAACGCCTCCTGTGGCTGCTAGCACCACTGGGAATCGCGTTCGTGCTCAACATGATGTACGTGGCACCGGTGGTTGAGAACCTGCAGCAGTACCTGCTACCCGGACCGGCTCCACTGCCCTTCCAAAAAGCCGAAACGCTGTTCTCGGCCGAAGTCGCCCCACAGATGAAAGGGGCGTGGTGGTTTCTCGCACTGTTCCTGACGCTCAGCATCTTCAACGTCTTCCTCGGTGAGGAGTTCCTCTTCCGCGGAATCCTCCTACCCAGAATGCAGGGCGTGTTCGGGTCAGCAGACTGGTTCGTCAACGGACTCTTGTTCGGCCTGTACCACGTGCATCAGCCCTGGACCGCCGGCGGCATCATGCTGACCAGCGGAGTGATCATGTCGCTGCCGGTGCGGCGCTATCGGAGCATGTGGCTCTCGGTCATTCCGCACTCGATCCAAACGGTGATCGTGTGTGGAATGCTGCTCGGCCTCATGCGGGGCACGACGTAACATCGCCGGCGCCACCGGCACCGCCCGGGGCGAGCTCAACGCCCGGGTCCCCAACACCACATCCACCTGGGAGGGGCTTGGGGACTTCGCTCCCGTCCAGGGCAGCAGTCCCCAAGCCCCATTCCCACGTCGTAGCAGCCCTCGAACCGGGCGGCAGAAGTCACCGCAACCGTGCTCCCGCGAGCCCGAAGGACGGCGCTCTCACCGACTCACCTAACGCCTCCAGCGCAGTGTTGACGAGGCCGGGGACAGAGTCACCTAGTTGGCGGGAATCGTCACCAGATCTGCCAGCGGCTTCTCCGTTGCATCTTCTCGCGGCCGGGAGAGGTAGAAATCGGCGTACAGGTATCCCGCGCTCTCCATGTCGGCCGGGTCGACACCCCGCGTCGCCAGCTCCGCCATCGCCCACTGCCGTTCGGTATCGTCGATAAACCGCCGCTGCCGAACAGCCTGATCCGCCTTCTCAGTCACGAGCCCGTACTGCGCGAGCACGTCTGAAATCGGCTCGTAGTCGTACGTCCGGAGGCAGAACGCGGCGACCCAGGGCGGATCCTCGGTGCAGGTGAGTAGCCGCTCGAACGTTCGCTCGGTGACATAGCCAATGCCACCCGTGGTCGTGATGAGGTCAACCTCCGGCATCTTCTTTGCCAATTCTGACGATGGCTTTGTCGCCTCCAGGTTCTCGACAAAGGCATCGTCGAGCGCACCGACTGCCACCCCGTGCCGAGTAGCATTCTCGGCGACATCCAAACCGATGACGTGCGGAGCGTCCGGCCGGGCCCGCTGACCTAGAAATTCGTTCTCGGCGCGGCGCACCTGATCCACGGTACGCCCGTCGTCGCTGGCACCCTGGTAGTACGAGTACACGTCGTCCAGCTCAAGATCGGTCTTGGTGAGCACCCCGACGATGCCGTAGGAACAGCACACGTCGAGCACGGTGGGGCGATAGCCGTCACCCCACGGTTGGGCATCGATCAGCTGGTTGAATACGGTAGCCCCATGCTGCGGGATCTCGTATTTCAACCGGCGCAGGTTAGCGTAATACGCGCTCGGCGTCTCCTGGTTGTAGATTCCGCTGAAGTTGGCCTTACCGGACTCGTCGGTCAACGCTTTGACTCCCTTTACTCCGGATTGCAAACTCAGGGCCCAAACACAGCCTCCGACCCGCCAGGGCCGGAGGCAACAGGTGCTACACCGGTAGGATATGGTGAATTCGTAGATTAGCCAAGCCGGCAAATCAGACAACCTACTCCAGCCACGGGGGCTGCGTAGTGTGGCGATCGCCGCGAGATCGCAGGTAGGAACGGGGATGGGGCGCGAGTACGTCCCACTGCGCTACTGATGGTGATCGGGCACAGTGACGCGTCGCAGCACTCCCCGACGTCACTCTCCGGTGTCGTTTCCCGGAAGCCGCAGCCGTTCTCCGGTCAGGGGCGGCCCCGGGCGCAGCCCCTGGGTGCCGCTGGTGGCCCTAACCCGCCGAGTGGAGAAGAGCGTCGATCCTGCGGACCGCGTTCGCGATGCCGTCCTCGGCCGCGAGGCTCCTTCCCAGCTTGACCGCGGTGGCCCGGATGTCGGCGTCGGTGGTGACCGTACGGATGGCGGTAGCCAGCCGTTGCGCGGTGAGCTTCCGCTGCGGTATGGGCGCACTGCCCGCGCCGAGCGCGAAGACCCGCCGTCCCCAGACGAACTGGTCCAGGAGAAACGGGCAGATCACCGAGGGCTTGCCAGCGCGTAGCGCCGCCGCGGTGGTGCCGGCCCCACCGTGGTGCACGACGGCGGACATCCGCGGGAAGAGCCAGTCGTGTGGGGCCTGGGTGAGGTGCCAGATGGTGTCTGACGGCTCGGTCTCCGCCAGGCCGCCCCAGCCGGTGGCGACGATGCCGCGGACACCGGACTGACGCAGCGCCTCGCCGACGAGGCGGGTGAGTCGGCGCGGGTCGCGCCCGGCCATACTGCCGAAGCCGACGTAGACCGGCGGGTCGCCCGCCGCGATGAAGTCGACCAGTGCGGTCGGGGGCTGCCAGCTGGTGGCGTCGTCAAGGAACCAGTAGCCGGTGAGGTGCGCGTGCCCGGGCCAGTCGGCGGGGCGCGGCAGGACGTGCTCACTGATGCCATGCAGCACCGGGATCGGCCGCCCGTCGGGGAGCCGGGTGGTCAGCGCGGCACCGCTGGTCTTCGCGAGTCCGAGCGTGTCCCGACGAAACGTGTTCACCATGCCGTCGTACATCCGGTATCCGGCGCCGGCCAGCCGATAGGTCAGTCGGTTGTACCACCGGCCGAGCGGCAGTTCGGGCAGCCCGACGAGGGGGAAGTCACCGGTCGGCACGGAGACCGGCACGGGCAGGGCCAGTACTACCGGCACTCCGAGCTTCTCGGCGATGTGCGGACCGGCCAGCACCTTCGGGTGATAGACGACCAGATCTGGCGTGGCCTGCCGGGCTGCCGTCCAGGCATCGGCCAGCAGTCGCCGGTTGAGCGGACTCGCCTGACGGGCCAGCCTGATGTTGGTCTTGACCGCCCCGAGCACCCCGGTGGTGTCCTCCATCGCGGCCCGACCTGCTGCCGAATCCAGCAGCTGCAATATGTCATCACTGAGCTCGCCGTACGCCAGACCCTGGTCGGTGACGAACGACCGAAACCGGGCGCAGGTGGCCAGAGTGACGTCATGGCCGGCTGACTGGAGACCTTTGCCGAGGGCCACATACGGCTGGACATCCCCTCGCGACCCTACGGTGATCACAAGGATTCGCATCCTAGCTGTCCTTTCGTGCTTGTCGACGGAACTCCTCCAGCAGGGCTGGAGTGCGCTCGACCATGAAGGCGTAGAAGTCACGGGTGTGGCGTAACCGGCTGGCCTCAGGTGCCGTCGCGTCGCCGACCAGATCGATACCGCGCTGCATCAGCTCGATGAAGACGCGCATCTTGTCGGTGGGGTCGATGGCACGGGCGAAGGCATCCGGATGCATCTCGTACGCGTGTGCCCGGCCCTGGCTCGGCACCCGTCGGACCAGGCCGGACTGTTCCAGCACCCGCATACCGGTGGATACCGAGGCCTTGGAGAGCCCCATCGCCTCGCACAACTGCGCGGTGGTCTGTTTCGGGGGGTCGCAGATGAGCAGCCAGCCCAGCAACTTGCCGAAGGCGGGGGTGGTGCCCATCCGAGCCAGGACGACGCCGACCTCCTCGGCGTACCGCCGGGCAGCCTCCGGGTCCATAAGCTCCCCTCCTGATGCAATAGTCTCGAACGTTCAGAACTTTCTAAACAAGAAATTAGACCTGGGACGAAAACCAGGCCAGAGCGAAATACGAGAATTTCCACCACGAATATATTCCCGAGGGAGGTGTTGACGATCTGCCCTTCTGCGTGACTGCAGCTAAACAGCGGGAATCACGCACCTCACAATGCTGCACCGGCACGCATCAGCCGGTATGGTCCGGGCTTATGGGACAGGGGATGGTCGATCCAATCAATGTCCAGCAGGATTTCGCATGGCACTCACTCCGCAGCTCGCTCCTCGTTCCCGCGTCGACGCAGCAGGCATTCGCGGTATTCACCGGCGCGATAGCCGACTGGTGGGTCATGGAGTACACCTGGTCCGGCCCCGGCCTACTGACCACGCTGGAGATGGAACCGTGGACCGGCGGGATGCTGTACGAAATCGGCCCGCACGGCTTCCGCAACGACTGGGGCCGGGTGCTGACCTGGACCCCGCCCCGCCGGCTCGTCTTCACCTGGCAGATCGGGGCAGACCGCGTCCCAGCGCCCGATCCGGCCCGGGCCAGCGAGGTCGAGGCACTCTTCCGGCCCGACCGGTCCGGGCAGACCCGCGTGGAGGTGGAACACCGACACTTCGATCGGCACGGCCCGGCCGCGGAGGGCTACCGCCGAGCGTTGACCGCTGGCTGGTCCGAACTCCTCGCCCGCTACGCGATCGTGGTCGCGAAGCGCACCCTGGGCTGAGGCACTGGCTCGATTGCACCCCACCACTTTCAACACGCTGCGTAACCAAGGCGGCCGACCTGCGGATAGCGACAGCCAGAGTCCCGGGCAGCTTGCCCGGCGCGCTACTCTGCGCAGCGTTACTTCGCCCGAGGAAGGACTGCGATGCTGATCCCACGCGCCACGCGAGCTGCCACCCTGGCCGCCTGTGCGACGTTCCTGCTCGCCAGCAGCGCCTGCGGGGCCGACGATTCCGACGAGGCCACCGCTACCTCGGTACGTCTCTACGGCACCGACAGCACCATGCTCAACTCGTTTCCCACCGAGCTGGGGGCCCAGGCCAACCTGGTTGACGGGATGAAGGGCACCACACCGCTGACGCCGCTGCCGGAGGACTTCAAGGACCGGTTGCGGTCGATCGACTCCAATCTGACCAGCTTCGTCTACGCGGCGGAGGCCTACGACGCGGTGCTGATCAGCGCGCTGGCCGCGCAGCTCGCGGGCACCACCGATCCGGCGGCTATCGCCGCACAGATCGTCGGGATCACCAACGGTGGCCAGCGGTGTGAGACCGCCGTGACCTGCCTCACGCTGGCCCGGGACGGGCAGGACATCGAGTACCGCAGCGTCTCGATCACCCGAGGCGGGTTCACTGCCGCCGGCGAGCCCTCCACCGCCAGCTACGCCACCCTGCACTTCGACGGCACGCAGATCAACGACGCCAAGACGGAGTTCGTCGGTGCGGGCTTCGAGTCCGACGCGAGCGACACGTCACCGCCGGGGGCCGGGGCGGCTGACGAGGACGGAGCCCCGCTGGTGCTGGGGGGCCTGCTACCGCAGACCGGCGCCCTCGTGCTGTCCAACCCACCCCTCGCCGCCGGCGCCGCGCTCGCCATCCAGGAGATCAACGCTGCCGGTGGCGTCCTTGGCGCCCCGGTTACCTGGATCGACGGCGATGACGGCACCGATCCGGCGGTCGCCAAGGCGACGGTGGCCAGCCATGCCGCCGCCGGCGTCCACGTCATCATCGGCGCCGGCGCATCAGGCGTCTCGCGGGCGGTGCTACCCGACGTGGTGCAGGCGGGGATGGTGCTGTTCTCCCCATCGAACACCGAAGCGAGCCTCACCGACCTGGACGACGAGAACCGCTACTTCCGGACCGCTCCGCCAGACAGCTTGCAGGGCCGGGCACTGGCTGACGTCATCCTGCGGGACGGCCCGCAGCAGATCGCCATCGTGGCCCGTCAGGATTCCTATGGCGAGGGGCTACAGGAGATCGTCCGATCCGAGCTGGAACGGGCTGGCATCGACGCGGGCCGGCTCAAGCTCAACACCTATCAGCCACCGGAGGGCGCCGAGGCGGCACCGGTCGACTTCACGTCCGTGGTCCGCGAGATCAAGGAAGCTGGGTCCGACGCTGTTGTGATCATTGGGTTCAATGAGTCGGCTGGGCTGATCCGGGCCCTCGCCGACGCAGGGGTGCCGCTGCACCGCTGAGCCGCAGTCGGGTGCTGGCCGCACCGAAGCACGGTGCGGCCCCGCCCGGCCAGCTACGCATCCACGTGGCCAGTTACGCACCCGCCCCGCCGGCTACGCACCCACCCGGCCGGCCCGGCACCCACTCGGCCAGCTACGTGCCCCGCGCCGCCGACGTCACCCCGGCTCAGGGCCGGCGCCGACGCTCGAGAAAGTCGGTCATCCGCCGGTGCTTCTCCTCGTCCTCGAAGAGCACCGCCTGACTGACCAGATCCAGGTGCGGGTGTGCGGCGGCCGGAGCGTCCACGGCCAGCTTGGTCAGCCGCAACGCGAGCGCGGAGCCCTTCGCCACCTCGTCGAGCAGGGCGTGCGCCGCCGGCAGCAGCTCGGCGGGCTCAGCGACCACCCGGTTCACCAGACCGATCCGCAGGGCCTCCGCAGCGTCCACCCGCCGGCCGGTGAAGAGCAGCTCCTTCGCCCGCGCCTCGCCGACCAGCACCGGCAACCGGTGCGTCGCCCCCGCCCCGGCCAGGATGCCGAGCCGCACCTCGGGCTGTCCGAAGACGGCCCGCGAGGTGCACACCCGTAGGTCGCCGGCGTACGCCAACTCGGCGCCGCCGCCCAGGGCCGGCCCGTCGACAGCCACCACGGTCGGCATCGGCAGCGCCCTGATCCGGGCGAAGACGGCCGAGTTGATCGCGGCGAGGGCATCCAGCCGGTCGCGCTCGCGGAGCTGCCCGATGTCGGCGCCCCCGGCGAAGATACCGTCAGCGCCTCCGGTGAGCAGCAGCAGCCGGGGCCGGGCCTCCAACTCGGCACAGAGTTCGTGGAGCGCGTGGACGAGGTCAACGTCGATGGCGTTGCGCTTCTCCGGGCGGTCCAGCACCGCCACCACCCGGTCGGCCTGTTCGTCGATCCGCAGGCCCCTCACGCCTTCACCCCGTTCTCCCACCGGTAGAAACCCTGGCCGGACTTCTTGCCGAGGTGCCCGGCGGCCACCATCTCGACCAAGAGCGGCGGCGGCGCGAACCGCTCCCCGTACGCGGCCGCCAGGGTGCGGGCGATATCGAGCCGCACATCCAGTCCGACCAGGTCGGTGAGCTCCAGCGGCCCCACCGGATGCCGGTAGCCGAGCACCATCGCCTTGTCGATGTCCGCTGGTTCCGCCACCTTGTCGGCGACCATTCGAATCGCCTCCAGACCGAGCGTCACCCCAAGCCGGGAGGTGGCGAAGCCGGGCAGGTCCCGTACGACGACCGGATCCTTGCCCAGCCGAGCGGCGAGCGCGACCGCCGCGTCCGTGCTCTGCGGTGCGGTCCCCGGGCCGACCACGACCTCGAGCAACGTCATCGCCCAGACCGGGTTGAAGAAGTGCAGGCCGAGGAAGCGGTCCGGGCGGGTCAGCCCCTCGGCCAGCTCGGCGATCGAGATGCTGGAGGTGTTGCTGGCCAACAGCGCGGGGCTCAGGCTCTCGGCGTCGCGTAGCACGGAGCGCTTCAGGTCGGCCCGCTCCGGGACGGCCTCGACCACGACGTCCGGGCCGGCACCGAGCTCGGTGAGGGTTCCCCGAACAGTCACCCGAGACCGGCTGGCGCCGGCCTGCTCAACCGTCATCCGGCCGCGGCCAACGGCCCGGTCCCACAGCTCACCGAGGCGCACCGCGGCGGCTTCACCCCGGACCGGATCAACCTCAACCAGGTCCACGTCGTAGCCGGCACCGGCGGCCGCGTACGCGATCCCAAGGCCCATCGTGCCGGCCCCGATCACGACCCAACGGTCGCCCATGGCGCCTCCTCCCTCCGGCGGGGACCCGGATCACCCACGCCGTCCCGCCTGTCCGTGTCGCTCGTCCCCGCGACCCTATTGGTTGGGTGGCGGCACGCGGCAGCCCGGCACCGGGCGGAAATTCCCGGATGGACACCGCTGCGGCAGCTCCACGACCAGTTCTGCGGTGTACGGCACGCCGGTCCGGCTTACTGCCCGGTCAACCGGCCGCGGGGCCGTATCCTGGCGGCGTGACCACGCTGGACCGACTCGCGACCGAGAAATACATCCTGCTCACGACCTTCCGCAAGGACGGCCGTGCGGTGCCGACCCCGGTCTGGGCGGTCCGTGACGGCGATGCGCTCGTAGTGTGGACAGTTGCCAGCTCCGGCAAGGTGAAGCGGATCCGGCGCAGCGGCGATGTGACCGTCGCCCCCTGCGATGTCCGAGGTCGACCGCACGGCCCGGCGGTCCCCGGATACGCCGCGCTCGCCGACTCGGCGGGGACCCGGCGGGTCCGCGGCCTGATCAAGGAGAAGTACCGAGTACTCGGCCGGCTCACCCTGCTGGGGAGCCGGCTACGCCGCGGCGAGGAGGGCACGGTGGGGGTTCGGGTCACGCTCAAGGACTGAGTCGCGCCCGCCCAGGGAGCCCTCCCGGGGCGGAGCCGCGGTCGAGCCCTCCCGGGGCTGAGCCATGTCGAGCCCTTCCGGGCCGGGCCGCGTCCGCCCCCGCAGAAATGCCGTAGGGCGGTGGACTGATCGTCCACCGCCCTACGCGCATTGTCCGCTGGCTCTCACCCGATCAGTCCCCCTGACGCTGCTGTGGGATCTGCCCCTGCAGCAGCGCTCTGACCTCCGACTCCCGGTATCTGCGGTGCCCGCCAAGAGTCCGGATTGCACTCAGCTTGCCGGCCTTGGCCCAACGGGTCACCGTTTTCGGGTCGACACGGAACATCGACGCCACCTCGGCCGGCGTAAGCAGCGGCTCCGGTTCGTGCGTTCGCGATGCCATGGGTCACTCCTCCACATGTATAGACACCGGCCGGGGTCCCGCCGGCCGACGCGTCTCCCATGGTCCGGCTAGTCCCCGATGTCCGACATGGGCCGAACGGCCGAACGTCCCTAGACGGACGGATGAACCATGACCGAATTATTCGCCTTTAATATGACAGGAGGCACCTCATGTGGTCTCACGATAACGGCTCGTGACGTATCAATCGTGAATGGCTCCCGGGGTTCAACGAGGGACAATCGACCGGATCGGGGTCAGTTGCACCGCTCGAGCAACTGCACCGCACGCCACCGTGCGACCAGCTTGTCGTAAGCCGTTGACGCCTCCTCCGCCTCGCCCCGAGCCAGCCCGGCCAGGCCGGCGGCGACCAACTCCGGCGAGTCGTCCGCCGCAAGGGTCTCGTCGGAGAGCAGCGACACCAGCCCGCCGTAGTCCAGTTCCACCACCGACCGTGGATGGAACTCCTCCAGCCAGCGGGCGGCCTCCTCCACCGCCTCGGTGATCGGCGCGGCACCGACCGACTTGCGTAACACGGCAAGGGCCCGCGACGAGCGACGGCGGGCCTTGGAAATCTCGGTGCGGTACCGCAGCGCCCGCCGGCCGGGCTCGGTGACCTGGTGCCGCTCCGCCGGCTCGAAGAGGACAAACCATCGCAGCGGCACGCCCCACGTGGCGATCTGCTCGTGCACCCGGGGAACGCCGTGCTCCAGGACACGCGCCCCGCTACGCCAGTCGTCAACCACCGCCTTGGCCTTCCCGGCAAGCACCGGCGGCACAAAGGCGTCAGCCAACACCGGGGGTACGCCATCCCGCGCGTTCAGCGCCGCCTCGGCGACCCGGATGCGCAGGTTCCACGGGCAGACCAGCAGCGTGTCGTCGGCCTCCAGCACGTACGCCTCGTCCGGCAGATTCGGCAACCGCGTCCAGCCCGCCCCGAGCGCCTCGATCACCGACGTGAGTTGCCGGCCGGGCCCCTCCGCCGGGGCGACAGCCCGTCCCTGCTCGACGTACCTCCGCCAGTACGCCTGGCGGTCACGGTCGAAGGCGGTCAACGGTTCGTACACGCGCAGGTATGCGGCGAAGAGCGAGGGCACGGCGCGATCCTCCCATGAGTCGGCTGCGAATCCCTGGTGGCACAGTTTCGGGTGCACTCCGGGGTCGCCGCGTAGCTGACTCCGCCGTACGGACGCACACGCCGGTCACGACGGAGACGATGTCGGCCGATACTAGGCTCAGCGGCACCGGCAGCATCCCGCCGGCGTCCGCAGGTCCGCGGCCCACAAGGCCGCACACCACACCAGGAGTGAGTCATGGGCGTATTCGCCACCACCGACGACCCCGGGTCGGTCGGCCACGAGCAGGTTCTGTTCTGCCAGGACAAACAGTCCGGCCTTCGGGCGATCATCGGCATTTACTCCACGGCGCTGGGACCCGCGCTCGGCGGCACCCGGTTCTACCCGTACGCGAGCGAGGAGGCGGCCCTCGCCGACGTGCTCGACCTCTCCCGCGGGATGGCGTACAAGAACGCTCTCGCCGGGCTGGACCTGGGCGGCGGCAAGGCAGTCATCTGGGGAGATCCCGAACAGCTCAAGAGCGAGGCCCTGTTGCGCGCCTACGGCCGCTTCGTGGACACCCTGGGCGGCCGCTACTACACCGCCTGCGACGTTGGCACCTACGTGGCCGACATGGACGTGGTCGCCCGGGAGACCCGGTTCGTGACCGGCCGAAGCCGGGAGCACGGGGGCGCCGGCGACTCCTCGATCCTCACCGCCTGGGGCGTGTTCCAGGGCATGCGTGCCGCGGCTGAGCACGCCTGGGGCACGCCGACGCTGCGCGGACGACGAGTCGGCGTGGCCGGCCTGGGCAAGGTCGGCAAGTACCTGGTCGGCCACCTCCTCGACGACGGCGCCGAGGTCGTGGCGACCGACGTGAACCCACGGGCCCTGGCCTGGGCGCGGACGAACCATCCGCAGGTGACGCTGATAGACGATGCCACCGCGCTGACCGCTTCCGACATTGATGTGTACGCGCCGTGCGCGCTTGGGGGCACGCTCAACGACGACACCGTCCCGGCGCTGCGGGCGAAGGTGGTCGCCGGGGCGGCGAACAACCAGCTCGCCCACCCGGGCATCGAAAAACTCCTCGCCGATCGGGGCATCCTGTACGCGCCCGACTACGTGGTCAACGCCGGTGGCGTGATCCAGGTCGCCGACGAAATCGAGGGCTTCAACTTCGAACGCGCCAAGCTCCGGGCGACCAAGATCTACGAGACCACCCGGGAGATCCTGGCGCTCGCCGATGCCGAAGGGGTGCCACCGGCGGTGGCCGCGGACCGGCTGGCCGAGCGGCGGATGGCTGAGGTGGGCCGGCTGCGGACCATTCTGCTGCCCTGATCACGTCCCGGGGGCGGGTCGGGCTGGTTCCGCCCCTGGGCCGCCGCAGCGACGCGACGCGGTTAAGCTGGATTCACGGTGATTCGCCTGCTGTTAGGGGCGCTCCCGGGATTGGCCCTTACCGAGTACACTGGGTGACGACCGGCCCGCCGCGACGCGCGGAGCCGGGCGACGGTAACCCGAGGTGCCGAACGATGGCATCTCCATGTACCGTAAGAGCCACGAGAGATGCCTGACGTCATCGGGGCCCGCCTTCGGGCTGCCCCGCATTCTGTGCGAGGGGGTCGAGCCATGGGGCGCGGCCGAGCTAAGGCCAAGCAGACAAAGGTGGCCCGGGAGTTGAAGTACCACTCCCCGAACACCGACCTCGCCGCCTTGCAACGCGAACTCGGCGGCAGCCACAAGTCGGACCACGACTTCGACGACGACTACAAAGAGTATGTCGACGACGATGACGAGGACCACGTGGACGACGACCCGGACAACCGGGCTCGTCCCCACCGCTGACCCCTGGTCGCAACTGAGCACGCGGTCGATCCGCGTGCTCATGTCTGTGCCCATCGGTCAGCGGTCCCCGACGGAGGCAGGGCGTGTCTCGGAGTGACTGGCAATGGCTCCGAGACACGCCCTGTTCGGCAGGTACCGGGGAGCGCCAGCGCAGCATGGAGGGCTCGGGTGGCCAGTCGGCCCCAGGGCGGCCAGTCAGGGCTCAGCGTGGGCGGTTGTTCCAGTTGTAGAACGTCGGGATGTTCTCGAAATGATTCCAGGCGCAGACCGCGCTGGAGGTGCCGTCTCCCGCCGCCTCCGCCCGTAGGTGGCGGGCCGCCTCGGCCTCGTGAAGCAACGTGGTGAGGTCGGCGCCAGCGGCGCGGACCCGATCAACCACGTCGTCCGAGATCGCGCCCACCGTACGCTCAGGTTGCCGGGAACCGGTGTTCTCGGGCATGCTCCAACACTCCCTCCAGTAGGTGGATCTTGCTGTTGCGGCAGTGCTCGGTCTCCGTACCGTCAAATCGTCCCTGCTCGAAGTAGCGATTGGCCGCATGGCCACCGCCGCAGAAGCCGAAGTAGGAACACGATTCCCGACACGCCTCCACCCCGGCGAGGAACTCCCCGACCCAGGATGTCCCGGCGGCCTCGGCCAGGATCTCCGCCAGCGGCGTGACCAGCACATTTCCGCTGCTGAAGTCGCCGTACCGGGGGTTCGTGAAGCCGGCCAGTTCGGGCGAGAGCACGGTCACCGAACCGTCGTGCCCGACGGTGGGAATCGGGTCCAGCCGACGGGGCAGCAGCTGCTCCTCGACGCCGTCCAACACCGCCGCGGCGTACCGCAGAGACCACTCGATCTCCCGCAGGTGGATGCGGGGGTTCCGGCGCCAGGCCGCCACCAGCTCTGCCCAGAAGGCCGTCACCGCAGCCGCGTCGTGGCGGTTGGCCCGGGTATTGACCCCCTCGGTCTCCTCGATGTTCACGCCCAACACGTCCGGGCCGAGGTCGAGGAAGAAATCGTACAGTTCGCGGGCGAGATTCGGCTCGGGGCGCCCCACCACTGCCAGCGCCGAAAACGGCAGCCCATGTCGACGCAGCGCCTCGACTCCCCGCATGATCTGGGCGTACGCGGGACGCCCACCCCGGGTGACCCGATCCGCGTTGCGCTCCCGCGGCCCGTCCACGCTGACACTCACCCGGACCCGGTGCTCCGCGAAGAACCGACACCAGGAGTCGTCGATCAGCGTCGCGTTGGTCTGGACATGATGCTCGACCTCCGGCCCGAACGGGGCAATCAGCGCGGCAAGGAGTTCCTGCCCGGCGGCGAGCGGCTCACCACCGTGCCACACCACGGAGAATCGCCCAGCTCGCGCCCATGGATTGACCGATGCGGCCACCGCCTCCGCCACCTCGACCGGCATCCGCCGGTCGACCTTCCGGAGCGGGAGATAGCAGTACTCACAGTCGAGATTGCAGAGCGTGGTGGGCTGCATAACCACATAGGCTGGGACGGCGGCCAAACCGCGCATCCCACCTGTCGACTGCCCGCGTACCGCCATCGCCCTCCTCTACCAGGCCTGGGCGCGGTGTCGACACCCCGACGCGCCTGGCGACGTGGAGGGCACTCCTCAGGCTAGGCGGAGTCGGCCACCCGGGTGAAGCCCTGATCGGCAGTCCGACCGCGCACCGCAGCAATCAGCCACGGGTGTGCTGCCCGACCATCTGCACATTGCCCGTGCCCTCGACAATCTCGCCGACCTGCCACGCGTCCACGCCACGGCCGGTGAGGGTGGCCAGCGCGCGGTCGGCATCCTCGGCGGAGACGATCGCGAACATGCCGACGCCCATGTTGAACGTCGCCTCCATCTCCGGCGCCTCAATCCGCCCCTTGGACTGCACCAGGTCGAAGATCGGCTGCGGTTTCCAGGTAGCGCGATCGACCACCGCGTCCACGTGCTCCGGCAGGACCCGGACCAGGTTCCCCGGAATGCCGCCCCCGGTCACGTGGGCGAACACCCGGACCTCCGCCTCAGCGATCAGCTTCAGGCAGTCCTGCGCATAGATCTTGGTGGGAGTCAGCAGCTCCTCACCGAGGGTGCGTTGCCGGCCGAAGTCCTCGATGACCACGTCCAGCCGCATCCGGCCGGCACCGAGCAGCACATGCCGGACCAGGGAGAATCCATTCGAGTGTAGGCCGGAGGCGCGCATCGCGATCACTACGTCGCCGACCTCCACCCGCTCGGAGCTGAGGATTCCGCTCTCCTCCACCACCCCCACGCCAGTGGCCGAGATGTCGTACTCATCCGGACGGAGGACACCGGGGTGTTCGGCGGTCTCCCCACCCAGCAGGGCACAACCGGCGTATCGGCAACCATCGGCGATACCCGCGCCGATCTCGGCAACCCGGTCTGGAACAACCTCCCCGGTGGCGATGTAGTCGAGCAGGAACAGCGGCTCGGCACCACACGCCACCAGGTCGTCCACGACCATGGCAACCAGGTCGATGCCCACCGTGTCGTGAATGTCGAGCTGCTGCGCGATCACCAGCTTTGTACCGACGCCATCGGTGGAGGAGGCGAGGATCGGATTCTGATACTTCTTCGTATCCAACCGGAACAGGCCGGCGAAGCCCCCCAGATCGCCCATGACCTCTGGCCGCCGAGTCTGCTTCACCTTCGACTTGAGTAGCTCAACCGCGCGGTCGCCCGCCTCGATCGAGACACCGGCATCCAGGTACGAGGCCGAGCGTTTGCGCACCGGGCGCCCGGTGGCGGTGGTCCAGGGCTGGCGGTCGCCGCCGGCACCGGTCTGGCTACTTCCTGCGCCGCTGCGCTCGGACACGTGCGTCACGGTTCTCCCCTTAGATGGTCCTGGTGCGAACCGGCGGTGGCCGGACCGCACCCGGGCGGTGCTACCGGATGTGGTTTTTCGGCTCTTCCGGGTCGGGGCGCGGCACCCGCGCCGAGCTGAACGCGTCATAACCGCTCTGGGCGGCGACGAACGGAGTGACGTGCGGTTCGGCGGACTCGGCGGCGACCCGCCGACCAACCCCCTCGAGCACGTGCTTGCCGATCAAGCTGTCAGCGGGCAGTTCGATTGGATAGTCGCCGTCGAAGCACGCACGGCAGAGCCGGCTCTTCGGTTGCTCGGTGGCCGCGATCAAACCGCTGAGCGACACGTAACCGAGCGTGTCGGCGCCGATCGACCGCCGGACGCCCTCGTTATCCAGACCATTGGCGAGCAGCTCGGCGCGGGTCGCGAAGTCGATGCCGTAGAAGCACGGCCAGGCGACCGGCGGTGAGGAGATCCGAACGTGCACCTCCAACGCGCCGGCCTCGCGCAGCATCCGCACAATGGCCCGTTGGGTGTTGCCGCGGACGATGGAGTCGTCCACAACGACCAGCCGCTTACCCCGTACGTTCTCCCGCAGCGGGTTGAGCTTGAGCCGAATACCGAGCTGCCGCAGCGTCTGCGACGGCTGGATGAAGGTGCGCCCGACGTACGGATTCTTCATCAGACCGGCCCCGAAGGTAATGCCGGACTCTGCCGCGTAGCCGATCGCGGCGGGGGTGCCCGATTCGGGCACGGGGATCACCAGATCGGCCGCTACCGGGTGCTCCCGCGCCAGCTGTCGACCGATCTGCACCCGAGCCGCGTGTACGTTCCGGCCGGCGATCGTGGCGTCTGGACGGGCGATGTAGACGTATTCGAAGAGGCAGCCCTTCGGCTCCGGGGCGGCGAAGCGGGCAGAGCGCAGCCCATCCTCGTCGATGGCGATCAACTCACCCGGCTCGACCTCGCGGACCACACTGGCACCAACGATATCGAGCGCGGCCGTCTCACTAGCCACTACCCAACCGCGCTCCAGCCGGCCCAGCACCAGCGGACGGACCCCGTGCTGATCGCGGGCCGCGTAGAGCGTTGACTCGTCCATGAAGACGAAGCTGAACGCCCCCCGTAGCTGCGGCAACACCTCCAGCGCGGCGGCCTCCACCGAGAGGTCGGGCCGGCTGGCCAGCAGCGCGGTCACCAGCGAGGTGTCGTTGGTGGCCCCGTCACCGGCCATGGCCCGCTCGCCGGCCTCCCGCTGCAGCTCGGCCGTGTTGACCAGGTTGCCATTGTGGGCCAGGGCGATCGTCGTGCCGGAGGCGGTGGAGCGGATGGTCGGTTGGGCGTTCTCCCAGGTGGAAGCGCCGGTGGTCGAGTAACGCGCGTGGCCGACCGCCACATGCCCGCGCAGACTGGCCAGGGTTGGCTCGTCGAAGACCTGGGCCACCAGGCCAAGGTCTTTGTAGACCACCACGCCCGTGCCGTCACTGACTGCGATGCCAGCCGCCTCCTGCCCCCGGTGCTGTAACGCGTACAGCCCGAAATAGGTCAGGTTGGCGACCTCTTCGCCGGGCGCCCAGACACCGAAGACGCCGCAGGCGTCCTGGGGGCCGGGACGCTGGGGGTCAAGGTCGTGGCTCAACCGGCCATCGCCTCGGGGCACCTGCCGCTCCCTCTTGCTGGACTGGCCAGGCGAATCACGGGATTCGCTCCTCGGCCGGGACCGCTTGTCGTCGCTGACAGTGTACGCGAACCCCCACCTACACAGAAAGTCACGAAATCACTGCATCCTGTAACGCCCAGCCCGCTGCCACCTGCTAAAGCGGCAGGTGAGCGGCTAGGTCCGACCGCACCCCACTGACCCGTACGCGACCCTCGGCAACCGCTTCCGCCCAGGGGACCCGCCCGGTCGCGACCCGCAACCAGGTCTCCGGGTCGGTCTCGACCACGTTCGCGGGGGTGCCGCGGGTGTGCCGGGGACCCGGGACACACTGCACCGCGCCGTAGGGCGGGACCCGCACCTCCACCGACCGACCGGGTACCCGCTCCGCGAGCAGGGTCAACAGGGCACGGACCGCCGCCCGGAGCACCGGACGATCGGGGGCATACCCCGCGTCGAGCGCCGACAGCGCTGCCGCGACGGCAGGCGTCCTAGCGTACGAAGGGGGCACAGCGGGACGATACGGCGCACGCGCGGATGCTCTCACACCGGCCCTGGGTCGCGCCGATCCGACTGGACAAGGCATAGTAGCCCACGGCGTATTCGTACCGTGATGATCCCGGCCCGGCGACCGCCGGCCACGTGGGACTCCAGTGGAAGGCGGTGGACGTGTCAACACACCGACGTGCCTGGAAGCAGCGGGCCGGCGTGGTCGTGGCGTTGCTCTTCGGCGCCCTACTCACCGTCCCCGCCACCCCGGCCTCCGCCGCCGCCAAAGTCAGCAATGTCTCGGCCTCACCGAGCCGGGTCGAGGCGGGCGGGAGCACGACGGTCCGCTTCTCGGTCGAGGTCTCGGAAGGCACGACCGTCAATGTGGCGGTGTCATCCGACAACGGCAAGCTCGGCTGCGTCAGCGGTTGCAGCCATGGCAACGTCGATGCAAGCGCGAACTTCGAGGCCACCTTCCGACTGGCGGACGACGCCGCCGACGGAAAGGCGACAATCACTGTCACCGCCGACGAAACCGACGGCGATGATCATAGCGGGACCACCAAGGTCACCCTGGTGGGCAAGCCGGAGCCGCAGCCGCAGCCCAGCCCGACCACGGCCGCCCCCCAGGTGCAGACGGTGAAATCGGTCTCCGGCGAGGTGGTCAACCAGAGCACCGGCAGCGCGGTACCGGGAGCCCAGGTCATCCTCAAGGACTCCCAGAACAACAGATTCGACACCATCACCGACAACGGCGGAAATTTCCGGTTCACCGGCAGCACCCAGAACCCGATCGCCCCCGGCCAACTCGCCATCGGCGCGAGCATCGACGGCACCAACGCCACCAAGACACTGAATGCCTCCGCCGGGCAGAGCGTCTCTGGCCAGCGAATCTCGCTCAAGATCGAGGAGGAGCCGACCCCGAGCCCCACCCCGTCTTCGAGTGTCGAGCCCGCACCGACCGTCGGGGTGGAGGAGGTAACCGAGGAGCCGGTCGAAGCCATCGTTGATGCCCCCGTCGCGGACGCCAGCGACGAGGACTCCGGCGGCACCGGCTCACTGCTGATCATCCTGCTCGGTGGCCTCCTCGTGGCAGCCGGCGTCGGCACCATGGTGCTGCTCTGGCTGCGCCGCAAGGAGAGCGACGACGAGGACGAGGCGGGCGTCCACCCCTCCGGCGCGGCCACAGGTACCGTCCCGGTCGCCGGCGGTGGCTACGGTGGCGCCGACGACCAGACGCGGATCGTGAATCCGACCGCGGCGACGCCGACGATGGTCGGCGGGGACCCGTCCCTCGCCGAGGCGCCCACAATGATGCACAGCCCGGTGGTTAACGACGTCCCACCGGACCCCTACGGCGCTCCACCGCAGCCCTACGGTGCGGCCGCCGGCCAGTCCACCTGGGCCGACAGCGGCTACGGCGACAAGCCAGGCGGCTACGGCACCGGGGACTTCGGTGTCAGCGGGCCGGCCGACGGCGGCTACGGCGCCGCATCTCCCGCCTCCGGCGGTGGTTACGGCGCCAACGACTACGGCATGTCCTCGCCGGCCGGAACCGGCTACCCCCCCACCTCCGGCGGGTCCTACGGTCACGAGGAGCGGTACGACGAAGCGACCGGCCGCTACCAAGCGGGCGTCACGCAGTACCCGGCCCCGGCCGACCCATACCCCACCGGGAGGTACCAGCAGGACGCCGGCTACGGCCAGGCCGAACCCGCGTACGGACACGGTGCCGAGCCGGCCCCGGGCTACGACCAACAGGGCGGCTACGCGGGCTACGGCTACGACCAACAGGGCGGCGGCTACGGCGGCTACGGCCAGGAAGCACCCGCGCAGCACAGCGGCTACGGCCAGGACCTGCCAACCCAACGCGGCGGCTACGACGGCTACAGCCAGGAGCCACCCGCGCAGCACAGCGGCTACGGCCAGGACCTGCCAACCCAACGCGGCGGCTACGACGGCTACAGCCAGGAGCCACCCGCACAACACAGCGGCTACGGCCAGGAAGCACCCGCACAGCACAGCGGCTACGGCCAGGAGCCACCCGCGCAGCACAGCGGCTACGGCCAGGGCGGCTACGGTGGTGGCTACGGGGACCCGACGCAGGCCGGTCGGGCCCGGTCCGACGCTCCCCCGCCGGACCGGGGTGGTCGCCGGCTGGACTGGCTGGACGACTGACAACAGACGGTTGAGGGCCACCCGACTTCGGGTGGCCCTCAACCGTCTGTCCTGGGGTTTGCGCTGATCCTCCGGCAGCAGATCCGGCCCGGCTGAGATCAGCCGGGCCGGATCTTCCCTACTCGGATCGGGTGCCGGAACCGGTTGGGGCCGGTGCGGCGGTGGTCACGCCGATTCGCTCGGTCCCCCCGGCTCCGACTCGACGCTGGCGGGCGTCGCCATCTCGACCGGTGCAGCGGTCACGGCCGGTTCCTCAACCGGCGCAGTCGGCGCTGCGGTCGCGGCCGACTCTTCGGCCTGCTGTCCGACCGGCGGGGTGACGAGTTCCGCTCCGCCGAAGAGGCGGGGCAGGGTCGCACTGTGCGCCGCACGCAGCTCCGCCAGGCTGAGCTGGAACTGCCCGTGCAGTTCCAGTGCACCACCTGCTGGATCGGTGACGCCGATCAGCTCGCACGGCACGCCCTGCTCGGCGGCCAGCCCGGTGAACGCCTTCTCGTGCCCGCGCGGCACCGAGACCAACACCCGGCCAGCGGACTCGCTGAACAGGAAGACGAACGGCATCGAGCCGTGGGTGAACCGCTCCGGCAGGGTGACCCGGGCACCAACGCCCCGGCGCAGGCAGGACTCGACCAGAACCTGCGCCAGACCGCCGTCGGAGAGGTCGTGCGCGGAGCTGAGGTGCCCACCCCGGGCTGCCACCGCCATCAGGTCGGCGATCGACCGCTCGCGGTCGAGGTCCACCCGAGGAGGTACGCCGCCGAGGTGTTCGTGGGTAGCCCACGCCCACTCCGAGCCGGACAACTCCACGTGCGTCTCACCGAGCAGGTAGATCTGGTCGTGACCGTCATCCCGCGGGACAAAGCCCATCGGGACCCGGTCGGCCACGTCGTCCAGCACACCGAGAACGCCCACCACCGGGGTCGGATGAATGGCTGCCGCACCAGTCTGGTTGTAGAAGCTGACGTTACCGCCGGTCACCGGGATGCCCAGCTCACCGCAGCCGTCGGCGATGCCCCGGACGGCCTCGGCGAACTGCCACATCACGCCCGGGTCCTCCGGCGAGCCGAAGTTGAGGCAGTCGGTGACGGCGATCGGCTTCGCGCCGCTGACCGCCACGTTCCGGTACGCCTCAGCCAACGCGAGCTTGGCACCGTGGTACGGGTCGAGGCGCGCGTACCGGCTGTTGCCGTCAACGGAGAGCGCGATGCCGATACCACTACGCTCGTCGATCCGGATCACACCCGAGTCCTCGGGCTGGGCGAGCACGGTGTTGCCGAGAACGTACCGGTCGTACTGCTCGGTGACCCAGGTCTTGTCCGCGAGGTTCGGCGAGGCGATCATCCGCAGGACCGTCTGCCGCAGGGCCTCCGGATCACTCGGCCGGGGCAGGGTCTCCGCCCGGTCGGCCTGAAGCAGGATCAGGTCGGCCGGCTCCCGCATCGGCCGGTTGTATACCGGACCGTCGTCTGCCAACGAACCCGGCGGGACGTCAACGACCAGATGGTCTCGCCAGGTTACGACCAGGCGGCCCGGCTCCCCGTCCGCACCGCGCGGGGTGACCTCGCCGATCGCGGTGGCGAGCACGCCCCACTTCTCGGCGGTCTTGAGTACCGCCTCCAGCTTCTCCGGTTCGACCACCAGCAGCATCCGCTCCTGGGACTCGCTGGCGAGAATCTCGTGCGGCTCCATCGAGGCTTCCCGCAGCGGAACCCGTTCGAGCCAGACCCGCATCCCGGTACCCGCGGCGGCGGCGGTCTCGGCGAGGGCGCAGGTCAGCCCGGCGCCGCCGAGGTCCTGGATGCCGACGACGAGTTGCTCGTCGTAGAGCTCCAGGCAGGCCTCGATGAGCAGCTTCTCGATGAACGGGTCACCCACCTGCACGGAGGGGCGGCGCTGCTCGCTGCCCTCATCGAAGGTGGCGCTGGCCAGCACCGACACGCCGCCGATGCCGTCCCGGCCGGTCTTGGCGCCCATCAGCACCACGACGTTTCCGTCGCCGGCGGCGGCCTTGTTCTGAAGTCGGTCGATCGGCAGCACCCCGACGCAGAGAGCGTTGACCAGTGGGTTGCCCTGATAGCAGGGGTCGAAGACGACCTCGCCGCCGATGTTCGGCAGACCGAGGCGGTTGCCGTAGCCGCCGACCCCGGCGACCACGCCGGGTAGCACACGAGCGGTGTCGGGGTGGTCGGCCGCGCCGAAGCGCAGCGGGTCCATCACCGCAACCGGACGCGCACCCATGGCGAGGATGTCCCGGACGATGCCGCCGACCCCGGTCGCCGCCCCCTGGTAGGGCTCGACGAAGCTCGGGTGGTTGTGCGACTCGACCTTGAAGGTCACCGCGAGCTCGTCGGAGACCCGAACCACACCCGCGTTCTCCCCGATACCGGCGAGTAGCCGGTCGCTGGCCGGGGCCTTCTCCCCGAACTGGCGGAGGTGCACCTTGCTCGACTTGTAGGAGCAGTGCTCACTCCACATGATCGAGTACATGGCCAGCTCGGACTGGGTGGGCCGTCGGCCAAGCACCTGCCGGATCCGCTGGTACTCGTCGTCCCGGAGACCGAGGTCGGCGTAGGGCTGAAGCTCGTCCGGGCTGTCGCCGGCATGGGGGACGGTGTCCACGCCCCCGGCCCAGCCGATAACGTCGGCGCCTCGGTCCAGCGCAGCCGTCGGTCCGGCTGCTGCGGCCGCTGAAGTGTCCCGGGCCGGGTCCTGCGTGGTCATGGCCTCTCCTTGTTACGCAGCGGGCCGCCCGTCGGGCGGGTAAGCCGACCGATGATGGCGCCTGCGGTCACGCCGCGGTCTCCACCAGGTGCTTGAGCGCCGAGGTGAAGAAGCCGAGGCCGTCCAGGGAGGGGCCGGTGAGCTCCTCCACCGCGTGCTCCGGGTGCGGCATGATGCCGACGACGTTTCCGGCGGAGTTGGTGATCGCGGCGATGTCCCGCTGGGACCCGTTCGGGTTGCCCACGTAGCGGGCGACCACCCGACCCTCGGCTTCGAGCTGGTCCAGCGTCGCGGCGTCCGCGACGTAGCAGCCCTCGCCGTTCTTGACCGGAATCAGCACCTCCTGGCCGGGCTGGAACGCGTTGGTCCAGGCGGTCCCGGCCGACTCGATGCGCAGGACCTGGTCCCGGTTACGGAAGTGCAGGTGCTGGTTTCGGGTCAGCGCACCGGGCAGCAGGTGGGCCTCGCAGAGGATCTGGAAGCCGTTGCAGATACCGAGCACCGGCAGACCCGCTCGGGCGGCGTCCACGATCGTCTCCATCACACCGGCGAACCGGGCGATGGCGCCGCAGCGCAGATAGTCGCCGTACGAGAAGCCGCCGGGCAGGACGACAGCATCCACCCCGTGCAGCTGCGGGTCGGCGTGCCAGAGGCGGACCGGCTCGGCGCCGGCGATCCGGACAGCCCGAGCGGCGTCCCCGTCGTCGAGCGAACCGGGGAACGTGACCACGCCTACTCGGGCGGTCACGGTTGGGCGTCCACGGTCTCGCCATCCTCGGCCAGACGGATGGTGAAATCCTCGATGACCGGGTTGGCGAGCAGCTTGTCGGCGATTTCCCGGGTCTGGTTCAGATCTGGCTCCCCGGTGAACTCGATCTCGATCCGTCGGCCGATCCGGACCGAGGCGACGTCGGTGACGCCGAGCCGGGGCAGCGCGTTAGCGACGGCCTGTCCCTGCGGATCGAGGATCTCAGGTTTGAGCATGACGTCGACGACGACGCGAGGCACTGGGCACTCCTGACTGTGTACGCAGTTGGGTGCCGACCCACTAGGGGCGAGCGGAGCCAGCCTACCTGGCAGATATCCCGCGGGCCGCACCGGCCGCACGCGGTTTGGGCCATCTCCGGCGTGGTTAAGGCCGAGCACCAAGACCGATGCCTTTCCGTTGTACTCCCGATGCGATTTCGTTGCCAGCTATCGCGTAGGGAAGGGGTCCACCACCGGGCGACATACCCAAATCAATCTAGCCTCTTCAATGCATATCCGGGAAACCGGCTCCGGAGTCCCATCAACCAGCAGGTCCGCGTCGCCAGCGGCGTCGGACTGCGGATCCGGCGGCAGTGCCGCGAAGAACCGTTCCTGGATCATCTCGATTTCCGGTGTCTGACAGTTAACGCCTCCACGACGCAGGTGACCGCGCAAGCGCCAACCGTCCGCGCTGCGTTGTTTTTCACCATCCGATCAGGTGAACAAGGCCCACGTTCGACCCCAGCGCCGGCTGACAGCATCAGAAGCGTGCTGGTCGTGACGACGGATCAACTACCCGGCTATGACGTCCGCCAGATCCTCGGCGAGGTGGTCTCCTCGATGGCCAGGACCCGTAACCCGTACCGCGAGGGCGTGAAGAACCTCCGGGGCGGCGCGTACGACCCGATGGCGCCGGACAACCTCACCCGCTGGCGGGCCGACTCGGTGGCCCGCCTCGGCGAGGAGGCCCGCCGGCTCGGCGCTAACGCGGTGATCGGGATGCGGTTCGACAGTCGGGACTGCGGCGAGATGTGGATGGAGATCTGCGCCTACGGCACGGCGGTGATCGTGGTGCCCCGGGTCCCCGACGTCATGCCCGCCGACCAGCCCCTGGTGGCGGCGGAGACCGCACACGAGCCGACGATCACGCCCGAGCCCAGCGGTATCGGCGAGCCGGCCACCGCCCCCGACCTGCGGAGCGCGGCCGAGACCCCCACCCCCGAACCCTGACCCACCGCGTCCCGACCCGCGAGGACCGACGCCGGTGGCCGAGGACGCCGGGGCCAGGACGGCGGCGATCAGAGGATCGGCGGCGGGCTGTACCCGGCGGCGCCAGGGTGGCGGTCGAGAACCGCCGCGACTCGCTGCACCACCGCCTGGACCTGGGCGGGAGCGGCACCGACGAAGACCGTACGGTCGGCCACCAGGTCAGCGATGTCGGCGCGGGTCAGGTTCAGCCGGCCGTCGGCGCCGAGCCGGTCGAAGAGGTCGTTCTCGGTGGCGCCCTTCTCCCGCATCGCCAGTGCGACCGCCACCGCGTGCTCCTTGATCACCTCGTGGGCGACCTCCCGGCCGACGCCCCGCCGTACCGCCGCGACCAGAATCTTGGTGGTGGCCAGGAACGGTAGGAAACGCTCCAACTCCCGGTTGACCACGGCCGGGTACGCACCGAACTCGTCCAGCACGGTGAGGAACGTCTGGAACAGCCCATCGGCGGCGAAGAAGGCGTCCGGCAGCGCCACCCGACGCACCACCGAGCAGGAGACATCCCCCTCGTTCCACTGGTCGCCGGCGAGCTCACCGACCATGGACAGGTAACCACGAATGATCACCGCGAAGCCGTTCACCCGCTCCGACGACCGGGTGTTCATCTTGTGCGGCATCGCGCTGGACCCGACCTGGCCCGGCCGGAAGCCCTCGGTGGCCAACTCCTGGCCGACCATCAACCGGATCGTGGTGGCCAACGACGACGGCCCGGCCGCCACCTGGGCCAACGCCGAGAGCACGTCGAAGTCGAGCGAACGCGGGTAGACCTGCCCGACGCTGTCCAGCACCCGCCCGAACCCAAGGTGCTCCGCCACCCGACGCTCCAACTCGGCCACCTTGTCGGCGTCCCCGTCGAGCAGGTCGAGCTGGTCCGCGGCGGTGCCGACCGGACCCTTGATCCCCCGCAGCGGGTACCGCCCGATCAGGCCGTCCAGCCGCTCGTACGCGATCAACAGCTCCTCCGCCACCGAGGCGAATCGCTTGCCCAACGTGGTGGCCTGCGCGGCCACGTTGTGCGAACGCCCGGTCAACACCAGGCCGGAGTGCTCGACGGCGAGCTGGGACAGCCGGGCCAGGGTGGCGACCACCCGGTCCCGGATCAGCTCCAGGGAGGCCCGCACCTGCAGCTGCTCGACATTCTCGGTCAGGTCCCGGGAGGTCATGCCCTTGTGCACGTGCTCGTGCCCGGCGAGCGCGCTGAACTCCTCGATCCGCGCCTTCACGTCGTGTCGGGTGACCCGCTCCCGCTGCGCGATCGAGGCCAGGTCGACCTGGTCAAGCACCCGCTGGTATGCCTCGACCACCCCGTCCGGCACGTCCACGCCGAGATCCCGCTGGGCGCTGAGCACGGCCAGCCAGAGCCGCCGCTCCATCCGGATCTTCTCCTCCGGGGACCAGAGGGTGACCAGCTCGGGGGAGGCGTACCGGTTGGCGAGCACGTTCGGGATCGTCGTCACGGCCCTATTCTCCGGTACCCGGGCGCGGCGCTCCCGGCCGGGCCGCCCCCGGCCGGGAGGCCGCCGACCACGCGATCCGGGGGCGGGGCCGGCACGCCCGGGTGCTACATCCGGTCGGGGGTGGCGATGCCGAGTAGGTACAGGCCCTGCCGGAGGACCCGGGCGGTGAGGTCGCAGAGGGCCAGCCGACTGTCCCGCACCGCGTCCTCGGCCCGCAGCACCGGGCAGGCTTCGTAGAAGCCGCTGAAGGTGGTGGCGAGGGTGTGCAGGTAGCCGGCGAGCCGGTGGAACCGCAGGGTCTGCTCGACGCTGGCCACCACTGCTCCGAAACCCGCCAGTTCGAGGGCGAGGGCGTGCTCGGCCGGGTGCCCCACCGTGATCGGGGCGGGGCTGAACCGCTCGATCCCGGCCCGACGGAAGATGGACCGGATCCGGGCGTGGGCGTACTGCAGGTACGGGGCGGTGTTGCCGTCCAGGGAGAGCATCCGCTGCCAGTCGAAGACGTAGTCCTTGTTCCGGTCGGTGGACAGGTCGGCGTACTTGATGGCACCGATGCCGACCGCGCGGGCGACGTCAGCGACCTCCGTCGCGGAGAGGTCGGGGTTCTTCTGCCGGGCCAACTCGGCGGCCCGGTCACGGCCTCGTCGAGCAGCCCGACAAGTTTGACCGAGTCACCGGTCCGGCTGCGCAGCATCCTGCCGTCCGAGCCGAGGATCGAGCCGAAGCCGAGATGCTCGGCGCGCGCCGGTGGGCTCAGCCAGCCGGCCTGCCGCGCGACCGCGTACACCAGATCGAAGTGCTGACGCTGCGGCAGGCCGACGACGTAGAGCAACCGGGTCGCGCCGAGGTCCTGGGTGCGGTGGCGGATCGCCGCGAGGTCGGTGGCGCCGTAGCCGTAGCCGCCGTCCCGCTTCCGCACAATGATCGGTAACGGCTGCCCGTCGCGGCCGGTGAAGCCGGTCGGAAAGACGCAGGCGGCGTCGCCGCTCTCCTGCAGCAGGCCGAGCCGGTCCAGCTCGTCGGTCACCGGGGCGAGCCGGTCGTTGTAGTAGCTCTCCCCGCGGAAGTCCCGCTCGGTCAGGAGGACGCCGAGCTGGTCGTAGACGGTGAGGAAGTACTTCTCCGACTCGGCGACGAGCAGCCGCCACAACCGCAGCGTCAGCTCGTCGCCCCGCTGCAGGGCGACCACCCGCCGCCGGGCCCGCGCCCGGAACGCGTCGTCGGCGTCGGCGTCGAACTTGGCCCGGGCCGCCTTGTAGAACGAGTCCAGGTCCCCGACGGACAACTCGTCGGCAGCCTCCGACTCACCCAGGTCGAGCAGGTGCTCGATGAGCATCCCGAACGGAGTGCCCCAGTCACCCAGGTGGTTGGCCTTGATCACGTGATGCCCGCGCCATTCGAGCAGCCGTACGGTGGCGTCACCGATCACGGTCCCCCGCAGGTGCCCGACGTGCATCTCCTTGGCCACGTTCGGGGACGAATAGTCGACCACCACCGTCTCCGTCGCGGCGCTGGGCGCGACCCCGAGCCGGGTGTCGGCGGCCGCGGTCGACAGCAGCGTGCCGAGCGCCGAGTCGGCGACCGTCAGGTTGAGGAAACCGGGACCGGACACCGCCACCGCCGAGCAGAGGTCCGCCAACTCCACCCGGCCCAGCACCTCGGCCGCGATGTCCCGGGGCCGGCGACCAAGCCGACGCGCCAGGGAGAGGGCCGCGTCGCACTGGTAGTCGGCGTGCTGCGACCGCCGCAGAACCGGGTCGACCGGCGCCCCGGCCACCACCGAGAACGCCGGTGCCAGCCGGTCCGCCAGCAACTCCTCAAGGTTCATGAAAGGTACGCCAATCTCGGGGGAGCGGATCGACGACCAGGGTGTCCGGCGGATCGATCCGCCGGACACGAAGGGTCAACTCAGGCGGTCGAGGACGGGTCGCCGGAGTTCAATGCTGGACACGGGCCGAAACTACCGAAACTCCGGCGCACCACCGACCGATTTCCGCCCACGATGCGCCCGGAATCGAGTCCGGGACTACCCCCGCTGGTCGTAGTGCAGCTCGTGCCGGTGGCTGCCCTTGACGAGGATCGACACCTCGACCGGTCTGTCGTCGCCCGATCGGATCACCCGTAGCTGGCGGAGCACTGGAACATACGGCGGCAGGTCGAGCGCTTCGACCTCCTCCGTCGTGGGCATCCGCGCGCTGACCCGGTCCCGCGTCTGCCGCTGCGGGTACCCCAGATCCGCCAGGGCCCGCGGGGCGCCACCCGGAATCTTGCGCCGCTCGGCGAGCTCCGTACCGCTGGCGATGGCCGCCGGGTAGTACGACCAGGACAGCTCGACCGGCTCCTCACCACACATGAGCAGCCGATGCCGCAGGACCGCTCGTTCGGCCGCACCGATCCCCAGTTCCCGCGCCACCTCGGCTGGCGGCACCACCTCTGCCACCGAGCGGAGCCGGTAGGCGTACCCGTCGGAGGTGGGAGCGAGGTAAGCCGACGCCTCCACCACCAGCGGTCGCCTCGGTCGGACGTAGACGCCCTTTCCCACCTCGCTGTAAACAGCGCCCTCCGCCTTCAGCGCACCGAGGGCACGCTGGACTGTCGCGGTGGCAGCGGAGTACTGCTGCACGAGCGTCGGGATCGACGGCAGCGCTGACCCCGGCGGCAGCTCGCCGGACATGATGCGGGCTCGCAGGTCGGCCGCGACCTGCTCATGACGGGGGCGGCTGTCGGATCCACTCGCCATGTCCGCTGCTCCGCTCCGTCAGTCGATCGCCAGCTCGTACCGGAGGCGTCGACCCCACGGCACCATCGTCATGACGCTGACCTCGACCGGAACGTCGTCCTGCGTGCTCAACACCCGGGTGAGGCCCAGCGCCCACTCATGATCGGCCAGGCCAAGCAGGCGCCGCTCAGCTGGCTCCGGCAGGCGCGTGTAGACATCCTCTCGTACCCGTCTGGGACGATAGCCCACCTCGGCGAGGAGTCGGACGGCCCCACCGCGGATCTTCCGTTGTTCGGCGAGAGCGGTACCGCGGGCGATGGCGACCGGATAATACGAGTCCGTTAGTTCCACCGGCTCGTCGTCCAGCAGCATCAACCGCCTTCGGACGGTCACCGGGTCGCCCGGTGCCACTCGTAGCGCCGCAGCCACCTCAGCGACCGGCACCACCTCACCGACCGCGAGTATTCGCTGTGTCCCGCTTCGGCCCTGCCCCGCAGCGTCGGCGGCCCACACGTCTCCAGCATGAGTCGCGTCCGGTTGGACATAGGGCATCGAGACGCTGAGCCAGTCAGATCCGCCCATCGCTACCTCCCCGCGGTTCCATGTTGCGTCAGCGTATCCATCTATGCCTGCTCACACATCACGACACCTTGCTGCCTTATTCGAATGGCAGTAATGTAACCGGCGGGCCGCCAACGAGGCACAGCAACTTTGCCGGGGGACGGACGCAGAGGGCCAACAGCGACTCCGGCCGCCGGCCTAGCACTCGGTTCACCGTGCGCCCACCCAAACCGACAGGAGCGGAGCATGGGTATCTACCGATCAGTAACCATTTGGTCTCGTGAAGAGGCGGAGGCTGCGGCAGCGCACGAGATCCTGACCGACCACACAGCCGACCCGGAGAACGGCTGCTGCACGATCTGCCTGGCGCCTGGTCCATGCGGTCCGGCCAACGCGGCGGCGAACCGCTTGGTCGACCTGGGGCGGCCGGTGCTGCGCGCCGAATCGAGACGCGAACGGCGGGCCGGGTGGCGGGGCTGGTTCGGCTCCACCGGGGCGGTTCCGGCGACGGGGTCAACGCGGTGGCGTCGGGCGCCGCTGCTCACTTTCGCCTGGCTCCTCCGGCTCGGGGTCATCTCGTGACCGCCGGCCTGCCCTTCGGAGTGGGTAGCGTGGTGCAACTTGCTGAACAGCACTACTGCTACGGCCTGGGCACCCTGACCCTGCGCATCGTCGAGGTGGGACGCCGGGAACGGCGCACGGACGGGCTCTGGATCCACGTACGTGGCGTTCAACTCGGAGGCCCGCCACGCCAGCGACGGGTCTTGGCCCGCCTGGACGCCATCCAGACACAGCCGATATCCATCCCGATCACACACATACCGGTCCGACCGGGATGGGACTGCGCCGGCTGCGGAGCGGCGTGGCCCTGCCCGGACCGTCGGCGACGCCTACTCGACCGGTACGCGGGCAACCCCGCAGCGCTCGGCATCTACCTGAGCACACAGCTGACGGCAGCGGTATCCGACCTGCGGCACCTTCCTCCCGAGGAGTTGTACGAACGGTTCCTGGGCTGGCTGCGACTGACCTAACGCCGTGGGCCGCCCGTTTTGGCGGCTGGCGTCAGCGTTCCAGGATCGCTGTTACGCCCTGCCCACCCGCGGCGCAGATCGAGATGAGCCCGCGGCCGCCGCCGCGCTCGTCGAGCAGCTTGGCCAGGGTCGCCACAATCCGGCCGCCGGTCGCGGCGAACGGGTGCCCGGCGGCCAGCGACGAGCCGTTGACGTTGATCCGCTCGGGGTCGATCGCTCCGAGTGGGGCGTCCAGACCGAGCCGGTCCTGGCAGAACTCCGGCGACTCCCAGGCGGCCAGGGTAGCCAGCACCTGCGCGGCGAACGCCTCGTGGATCTCGTAGAAGTCGAAGTCCTGCAGGGTGAGCCCGGCGCGGGCCAGCAGCTGGGGCACCGCGTACGCGGGGGCCATCAGCAGCCCCTCCTCGCCGGGCACGAAGTCCACGGCGGCCGTCTGCGACCAGGTGAACCACGCCTGCACCGGCAGGTTGTGCGCCTGCGCCCACTCCTCACTGGCGAGCAGCACGGTGGACGCGCCGTCGGTCAGCGGCGACGAGTTGCCGGCGGTCATGGTGGCCTGCTCGGCGTCCGGCCCCTTCGTCCCGAAGACCGGGCGGAGGCTGCCGAGCTTCTCCAGGCTGGTGTCGGGCCGCAGGTTCTGGTCCCGGGTCAGCCCGAGGTACGGCGTCATCAGGTCGTCGAAGAACCCCCGCTCGTACGCGGCGGCCAGCCGGTGGTGCGACCGCAACGCCAGCTCGTCCTGCGCCTGCCGGCCGACCTGCCAACGCCGGGCGGTACGGGCGGCATGCTCGCCCATGGACAGGCCGGTGCGGGGCTCGGCGTTGCGGGGGAGCTCCGGCCGGAACGGTTGCGAGGGGCGCAGCCGGGTGGCGGTCCGCACCCGTTCCCCGAGGGTCCGGGCACTGTTCAGTTTGAGCAGCGTGCGCCGCATCTCCTCGTTCACGGCGAGCGGCGCGTCCGAGGTGGTGTCGACGCCACCGGCAATACCGACCTCGAGCTGCCCCAGCGCGATCTTGTTTGCGACCAGGATGGCGGCTTCCAGGCCGGTGCCGCAGGCCTGCTGGATGTCGTAGGCGGGGGTGTGCGGGTCGAGCTTCGAACCGAGCACCACCTCGCGGGCCAGGTTGAAGTCTCGGGAGTGTTTCAGCACGGCGCCTGCCACCAGCTCGCCGACCCGTTGGCCGGCCAGACCGTAGCGGGCGACCAGCCCGTCGAGGGCCGCGCCAAGCAGGTCCGCGTTGGACGCCTCGGCGTACCGCGAGTTGGAGCGGGCGAAGGGGATGCGGTTGCCGCCGATGACCGCGACCCGCCGGATGTTCTGCACGTTTCCCGCCTCCTTTGGGGGTTGCTCTCAACCTACTCGCCAGTAGGCTACGCCTATGACCGACAGGTACGCGAGCTTCGTCCAATCAGGGGTCGGCCGGGGGCTGGTCAAGCGCCTCGGCCTGCCCGACCCGCCCCAACTCCGCCGGTACCGGAGCGGCGACCCCCTCATCCCCGGACTCGTCCTGTTCGATGCCGCCGCCGGTGGCCGGCTCGCCGGCAGCATCGGCAAACTCCTGACCGCCGCCGGAGTCGAACTCCGCGATCCGGCCGATGTCACTCCCGGGGCCCGGCTCGGCGCCCTCGTCTACGACGCCACCGGTATCACCGACTCAACCGAGCTGCGCCAGCTCTACGACTGCCTCCACCCGCACGCCCGCTCGGTGCTGCCCAGCGGCCGGGTGATCGTACTCGGCACCCCGCCCGCCGAGTGCGCCACGACTCGGGAGGCCACCGCGCAGCGGGCGCTCGAAGGGTTGACCCGCAGCATCGGCAAGGAGTTCGGCCGGGGGATCACCGCCCAGCTGGTCCATGTCACCGCCGCCGATGACCCGGGCACCGCGACCAGCCTCGAGGCCACGCTCCGCTTCCTACTCTCCGGGCGCTCCGCGTACGTCTCCGGTCAGGTGATCCGGGTCGGCGCCGGGCAGGCCGCGCTCCCGGCGGACTGGGACCGCCCGCTGGACGGCCAGGTCGTGCTGGTCACCGGTGCGGCGCGGGGGATCGGCGCGGCGCTGGCCCGGGTCCTGGCCCGAGACGGCGCCGAGGTGGTCGCCCTGGACATCCCGGCCGCCGGTGACGAGCTGGCCACGGTGGCCAACGACATCGGCGCCACCGCCGTGCAGCTCGATCTCACCTCCCCGGACGCCCCGGCCCGGTTGGCCGATCACCTCTCCGCCCGCCACAGCCGGGTTGACGTGGTGGTACACAACGCGGGCATCACCCGGGACCGAACCCTCGGTCGGATGGATGTTGACCGGTGGGACCAGGTCATCGATGTCAACCTCTCCAGCCAGGAGCGGATCAACGACCTCCTGCTGGAACGCGAGTTGATCCCGGCCGGAGGTCGGATCGTCTCGGTCTCCTCGATCGCCGGGATCGCCGGCAACCGGGGGCAGACCAACTACGCCACCAGCAAGGCCGGCGTGATTGGCCTGGTCGAGTCGCTCGCCCCGGTGCTGGCCGCACGCGGCATCAGCGTCAACGCGGTCGCCCCGGGGTTCATCGAAACCCGGCTGACCGCCCGGATCCCACTGATGCTGCGCGAGGCCGGCCGGCGGATGAACAGCCTCGCCCAGGGTGGGCTGCCGGTGGACGTCGCCGAGACGATCAGCTGGCTGGCCTGGCCGGCCACCGGCGCGGTCAGCGGCAACGTGGTCCGGGTCTGCGGCCAGAGCCTGCTGGGGGCGTGATGGCAGGCCCGCAGGAGCCCTCCGACATCGCCCCGGCCACCCGGTCCCGGGTCCAGCTGGCGACGCTGCCGACGATCGGTGCGCTCTACCGACGGGCGCTTGTCGGCGCGCTGCCCGGGACCGGGTCGCGGCGGGCCGAGCAGGCCCCGGCAGTCGAGTTGGGGGTGGCCGGAATCGCCGTCGACCGCGGGCACCTCGCCGACTACGACCGGGTCTGCGGGTTCCGGCTCACCGACCGGCTGCCGGCGACGTTCCCACACGTCCTCGGTTTCCCGCTGGCGCTGCGCCTGATGACCGCGCCGGACTTCCCGATCCCGCTCTCCGGTGTGGTGCACATCGGCAACCGGATCACTGTCCACCGCCCGATCGACGCCGCCGAGACGCTCGACTTCGTCACCTACGCGACGAACCTGCGCCCACACGACCGGGGCCGACTGATCGACGTGGTGTTGATGGGCGCCGTCGGCGGCGAGGAGGTGTGGCGGGGCGTCTCCACCTACCTGGGCCGGGAGCAGACGACCGGCGGAAGCGAACGAGCCGCCCGGGGTGACCAGCCGCCAGCGCCGACCGCCCGGGCGCACTGGCGCATCGGGCGCCAGCTCGGACCCGCGTACGCCCGGGTCTCCGGCGACCACAACCCGATCCACACCTCTCGGCTCGGCGCGCGGCTCTTCGGCTTCCGGTGCCCGATCGCGCACGGTATGTGGAGCAAGGCCCGCTGCCTGGCCGCGCTGGAGCCACGACTGCCGGACGCCTACACCGTTGACGTGGCGTTCAAGCTGCCGGTGCCGTTGCCCAGCACCGTCGCCTTCGGCAGCACCTCGGCGGGCGACTTCGCGCTGCGTGACCTGCGGGACCGCCCCCACCTCCTCGGCACGCTCCGGGAGTAGTGAGGGCGCCCTCATCCTTCCTTTTGTGGCGGAAGGGCCCCCTTTCCATACCGGCACCCCGAGCATGAGGAGATGGAGTTCGCGCTCGACCTGCTGCGGCAGCTGATCACCTCACCCGTGGTGTATCTGCTGCTGTTCGCGCTCACCGCGGTCGACGCGATCGTCCCGATGGTGCCGGCCGAGACGGCGGTGATCACCGCGGCGGTGCTGGTCAACGGCGACGCACCGGAGTTGGCGGCGATCTGGGCCGCCGCCACCCTCGGCGCACTGGCCGGCGACCACGCCTCGTACGTGATCGGACGGGGCGGCGGAGCCCGGCGGCTCGCCAGGTTCCCGGCGGAGAGCCGACGGAGAGCCAGTTCGGAGTGGGCCCGACGGGCGTTGTATCGGCGGGGTGGGCTGGTCCTCACCACCGCCCGCTACGTCCCCGGCGGGCGAACGGCGGTGACCCTGACGATGGGCGCGGTGCGCTATCCACCCCGGTCGTTCCTGCTCTTTGACACGATCGGCGCGGCGAGCTGGGCGTTGTACAGCGTGCTGTTGGGCTACTTCGGCGGGCTGGCGTTCCAGCAGGAGCCGCTGCTGGGCGTCCTCACCGGCCTGGCCCTGTCGCTCGGGGTGACCGGCCTGCTCGAGTTGGCGCGGCGGCTACGCCGGCGCTCGCGTCGCCGGGACCCCGCCCACCGACGACCGAGGACGCCACGGTGACCGGGGGACCCCGCTCACCGTGATCGAGGGAAACCGCCATCGGTGGCCGAGGACAGGATGACCCGGGGGCACGTCAGGAGGGGGCGTCGCCCCGCCGGTCGGGCGCGCGCCAGCTGGTCCCGGCGAGCAGTTGGGCGGCGCCGACCCAGGCGACGTTCATCATCCGGGTGGCGGTCTGCTCCGGGTCTGCCTCCGGGTGGTCGACCAGCCAGTCGGCGACTGACTCGGTTGCGCCGACCAGGGCGTACGCGACGACCTCCAGCTCGGTCTCGGTCACCTCGCGCCCCTCGCTGCGCAGGGTGTGTTCGAGCATCCCGGCGACGACCTCGACGATCCGCCGCCGCAACGCGGTGAGCTCCCCGGCGAAGGGCTGCTCGCCCCGGGCCTGCCGGTAGAGCACCGCCCAGCCGTCGCGGTGCGCGCCGACGAAGCCGAGGAAGGCTTGCAGACTCCGCCAGAGCCGTTCGTCGGCCGACAGGTCGGGGGCGACGACGTCCGCGATGGCCTGCATCATCCGGGTGCCCTCGCGGTGCAGGCAGGCGACGAAGAGCTCCTCCTTGGTGCCCAGGTACGCGTAGACCATTGGCTTGGAGATGCCGGCGTCGTCGGCGATCTCATCCATGCTGGCCCCGTGGTAGCCCCGCCGGGAGAAGACCTTGACTGCGGCGTCGAGCATCTGTTGCTCGCGGACGGCTCGGGGCAGGCGGCGGAAGGTGGGAGCACTGGACACTCTTGCGAGCATACCTACTCGTGCGTAGGGTTACGCGCGAGTAGTCAATTTCGGAAGGTGCGCCCCATGACTGACTTCGACCCGGCCAAGTTCGCGAACGTCGGACCCAAGGAGTTCGCGCAGCTGGTCAAGTCCACCCCCGACGACAAGATCACCGAGATGATGTCGGGTGACCTCCGTGGCAAGGTCCTCGACGAGGTCTTCGGCCGGATGCCGCAGCTGTTCCGCGCCGACCGGGCGGGCTCGACCAACACGGTCATCCACTGGAACATCACCGGCGGTCCCAACGGCGGCACCGACACCTACGAGGTGGTCATCGCCGACGGCGCCTGCACCGTCAACCAGACCTCCCAGCACGACCCGAAGCTGAGCCTCACCCTGGGCCCGGTGGAGTTCCTCAAGACCGTCTCCGGCAGCGCCAACCCGGTCATGATGTTCATGAGCGGCAAGTTGAAGGCCAAGGGCGATCTGGGGTTGGCCGCCAACATCGCAAACCTCTTCGATATCCCCAAGAGCTGACAGTGGCCGAGTTCTCGCTCGATCTGACCGAGGAGCAGCGGGATCTTCGTGACTGGGTGCACGGCTTCGCCAGCGAGGTCGTCCGCCCAGCCGCGGCCGAGTGGGACGCGCGGGAGGAGACCCCGTGGCCGATCATTCAGGAAGCGGCCAAGGTCGGCCTCTACGACTTCGAGTTCCTCGCCACCTGTTGGGGCGACCCCAGCGGCCTCTCCCTACCGATCGCCTGTGAGGAACTCTTCTGGGGCGACTCCGGCATCGGCCTGAGCATCTTCGGCACCGGCCTCGCCGTGGCCGCCATCTACGGCACCGGCACGCCAGAGCAGCTGATGGAGTGGGTGCCGCAGTGCTTCGGCGACCTCGAGTCCCCCGCTGTCGCGGCGTTCTGCACCAGCGAACCCGAGGCGGGCTCCGACGTCGGCGCGATGCGCACCCGCGCGGTCTACGACGAGGCCGCCGACGAGTGGATACTCAGCGGCCAGAAGTCGTACGCGACCAACGGCGGAATCGCCGGCGTGCACGTGGTCACCGCCTCGGTCGACCCGGAACTCGGTTCCCGCGGGCAGGCGGCGTTCGTCGTACCGCCGGGCACCCCCGGGCTCGCCGCGACCCGCAAGCTCCGCAAGCTGGGCCTACGCGCGTCGCACACCGCCGATGTCTTCCTCGACGACGTCCGCGTACCCGGCCGCTGCCTGCTCGGCGGCAAGGACGCGCTGGACGAACGGCTCGCCCGGGCCCGCTCCGGCCGGCGGGCCGCCTCCCAGGCGGCGATGCGGACGTTCGAGCTCTCCCGGCCGACCGTCGGCGCGCAGGCGATCGGGGTGGCCCGGGCCGCCTACGAGTACGCGCTGGACTACGCGAAGGAACGGGTTCAGTTCGGCCGACCGATTATCGAGAACCAGGCGGTGGCGTTCGCGCTGGCCGACATGAAGATGGAGATCGACGCCGCCCGGCTGCTGGTCTGGCGCGCCTCCTGGATGGGGCGCAACAACCGGGCCTTCACCGCCGGCGAGGGCTCGATGTCCAAGCTGAAGGCCAGTGAGGTCGCGGTCAGCGCGACCGAGAAGGCGGTGCAGTTGCTCGGCGGCGCCGGCTTCCTCCGCGACCACCCGGTCGAGCGGTGGTACCGAGACGCCAAGATCTACACCATCTTCGAAGGCACCTCCGAGATCCAGCGGCTCGTCGTCGCCCGCGCCATCTCCGGCGTCCAGATCCGCTGACCCGCGCCGGGCTCCCGGCCACTCTCCCGGCCCGGACGTTCCCCCGGTCACTCCCTGGGGCCCGGATGCTGCCGGGCCCGGGGAGTGGCCCTGGCTCCGCACGGCCGGCGCCGTCACCAGATCCATCAACACTGTGATCCGCCGCTGCCAGTCCCGACGGACTGGCTACGATGATCTTCGCAATGACTCAGACCGAACACCGCCGCCGGACACCGTTGCTGCTGGTCGAGGCGGCGACGCTGCTCTCGGCCACCGGCAACGGCGTGGCCATCGTGGCGCTACCCTGGCTGGTCCTGGAACGCACCGGCAGCACCACCGCGGCCGGCGTGGTGGCCGCCGCCAGCGGACTACCGCTCCTGCTGTCCAGCCTCTTCTCCGGCACGGTCGTTGACCTGCTCGGGCGTCGCCGAACCGCGCTGGCCTCCGACGCCCTCTCCGCCGTCTCGGTCGCCGCCATCCCCCTCGTGGACACCCTGGTCGGGCTGAACCTCGGCTGGATCGTCGCGCTGGCCGTCCTCGGCGCGGTCTTCGACCCAGCCGGAATGACCGCCCGCGAGACGCTGCTGCCCGCCGCCGCGCAGGCCGCAGGCTGGCGGATCGAGCGGGCGAACGGCGTACACGAAGCGATCTTCGGGCTGGCCTTCCTGATCGGCCCCGGAGTCGGCGGCCTGCTCATCGCCACGGTCGGCCCGGAGGCGACGTTCTGGGTCACCGCCGCCGGCTTCGCGCTGTCGGTTCTCCTGGTCGCGGCCGTCCGGCTGCCCGGCGCGGGCCGCCCCGACCGCCCACCCAACGGCCTTTGGCGGGGCACGCTGGAAGGGCTGGGCTTCGTCTGGCGGGACCCACTGCTGCGCACCCTCTCCCTGATCACGATGGTGCTGGTCGCGCTCTACCTGCCGGTCGAGGGAGTGCTGCTGCCCGCCTGGTTCGTCGCCGAAGACGAACCCGCCCGCCTCGGTACCGTCCTGATGGCGATGAGCGCCGGAGCCGTGGCGGGCGCGCTGGGCTCGTCGGCGGCCGGTCGGTTCATCCGCCGCCGCTCCCTGCTGGCCGTCGCCCTCGTGATCACCGGCCTGGCCCTGCTCGGGCTCGCGTTCCTGCCCCCGTACCCGGGGATGCTCGCCTTCGCCGGCCTGGTCGGGCTCGCCTACGGGCCGGTCAGCCCGCTGGCCAACTACGCCATGCAGACCCGTACCCCGGAGCGGCTTCGCGGCCGGGTGGTCGGCGTGATGACCTCGTTCGCGTACGCCGCCGGGCCCGCCGGTTACCTGCTGGCCGGGCCGCTGGTGGAGTGGCTGGGCCTGGCCACCGCCTTCCTGGTGCTCGCCGGTGCGCTTCTGGTGGCCGTGCTGGTCGCCGCGCCGCTGCCGGTGCTGGCGGCGTTGGACGACCCGCCCCGGTATCCGCCCGCCCCGCCCGGTGGGACGACAGGACGGAGCGAGGGGCCGGTGCCCCTCGGTGAGCAGTGGCTGCCCGCCGCGCACCGCGACCCGCCAGCTTCCCGATGAGTCGGCGGGCCACCGGCAGGCGCCGGCGGGCGGTCAGCCGGGAAGGGCGATCCGGCCGTCCACCGCCGCGGCGGCGATGTCGGTGCGATGGTGCGAGTCGGCCAGCTCGATGCCGCGGACCAACTCGTAGGCGGCGTCGCGCGCAGCGGCCAGGTCGGAGCCGGTGGCCGTGCAGCAGAGGACCCGGCCGCCCGCGGAGAGCAGCGCACCGTCGGCAGCCCGACGCACCGTGCCCGCGTGGATGACGCCCGAGACCTCCGCCCCAAAAATCACGTCGCCGGTGCGCGGCTTCGCCGGGTATCCCTCGGCAGCCACCACGACGGTGACCGCCGCGCCCTCACGCCACTGCAGCGGCGGGTGCGCAGCCAGCTCACCGGTGGCGGCGGCGTGCAGCAGCCCGGCGAGCGGTGTCTCCAACAACGCCAGGACGACCTGCGTCTCCGGATCGCCGAAGCGGGCGTTGAACTCAATCACCCGGGGGCCGGCGGCGGTGATCGCCAGGCCGACGTAGAGCAGCCCGGCGAACGGCGTGCCGCGCCGACGCAGCTCGGCCAGGGTGGGGTGGACGATGTCGCGCATCACCTCGTCGACCAGCCCGGGTGGCGCCCATGGCAGCGGTGCGTACGCCCCCATGCCGCCGGTGTTCGGCCCGGTGTCGCCGTCCCCGACCCGCTTGAAGTCCTGTGCGGGCAGCAGGGGGACGGCCGTCTCACCGTCGGTGACGACGAAGAGGGAAACCTCGGGGCCGGCGAGGTACTCCTCGATCACGACCTGGCCGCACTCCCGTGCGTGCTCCTCGGCCACCCGGCGGTCCTCGGTGACCACGACGCCCTTACCCGCGGCGAGGCCGTCGTTCTTGACCACGTACGGCGCGCCGAGGTCATCCAGCGCCCGACCGACGCTCTCGGCGTCGGCGCAGCTGTACGCGCGGGCGGTCGGCACCCCGGCGGCGGTCATCACGTCCTTGGCGAACGCCTTCGACCCCTCCAGGCGCGCGGCCGCCGCGGACGGCCCGAAGACGGGGACGCCCTTGGCTCGCACGGCGTCGGCGACCCCGGCGACCAGCGGCGTCTCCGGCCCCACGACCACCAGGTCCGCGTTGCACTCGACCGCGAGCGCCGCCACCGCGGCCGGATCGGTGAAGACCACGTCCCGCATGCCAGCGACCGTGCCGATCCCCGGGTTCCCCGGCGCGGCGAAGAGCACCTCGACCGAGGGATCGGCCACCAACCCGAGCGCGAGGGCATGCTCCCGCCCACCGCTACCAATCAGAAGTACCCGCACGGGGATGATCCTACGGCCCCCACTCGCGGCCCGCTCGGTCCTGGGGTAGGGACGGGCGGCGGGGAACTCAGGGCAGCAGCGGGTGGTAGACGACGTTCTCCTCCCGGCCGGGGCCGACGCCGACCACGCTGACCCGGGTGCGGCAGAGCTCCTCGATCCGGGCGATGTAACGGCGGGCGGCGGCCGGCAGCTCCGCCTCGGTCCGCGCCGTGGTGATCTCCTCCCACCAGCCGTCGAGCTCCTCATAGATCGGAGTCGCGTGGTGGAAGTCCGTCTGCGTCATCGGCATCTCGTCGATGCGCTTGCCATTGATCTCGTACCCGACGCAGATCGGCACCTTCGGCAGGCCGGTCAGCACGTCAAGCTTCGTGACGACCAGGTCGGTGACCCCGTTGAGTCGACACGCGTACCGGGCGACAACCGCGTCGAACCAGCCGCACCGGCGTTCCCGACCGGTGGTGGTGCCGTACTCGTGGCCGATCTTGCGCAGGTGCTGGCCGTTGTCGTCGTGCAGCTCCGTCGGGAACGGTCCGGCACCGACCCGGGTGGCGTACGCCTTGCTGACCGCGATCACCTTGGTGATGGCGGTCGGCGGGACTCCCGCTCCGACACAGGCCCCACCAGCGGTCGGGTTCGAGGAGGTCACAAAGGGGTAGGTGCCGTGGTCCATGTCGAGCATGGTCGCCTGGGCGCCCTCCAGCAACACGGTCTCGCCGCGGTCCAGCGCGTCCCAGAGCATCGCCCGGGTCTCGGCGATGTACGGGCGGAGCCGCTCGGCGTAGCCCAGGTACTCCTCGACGGTCGCCTCGACGTCGATCGCCTTACGGTTGTACACCTTGAACAGCATCTGGTTCTTCTCGCGCAGCGCGAGTTCCAGCTTCTTGCGGAGGATCCCCGGGTCGAGCAGGTCCTGCACCCGGATCCCCATCCGAGCGACCTTGTCCCCGTACGCCGGGCCGATGCCCCGGCCGGTGGTGCCGATCCGGGACGACCCCAGGTACCGCTCGACCACCCGGTCCAACGCCCGGTGATGCGGCATGATCAGGTGGGCGTCGCCGGAGATCCGCAGCCGGGAGACGTCCACACCGCGCTCGGCGAGCCCGTCGATCTCGGCCAGCAGCACCTTCGGGTCAACCACCACGCCATTGCCGATGACTATCTTCGCGTTCGGCGAGAGCGCCCCCGAAGGCATCAGGTGCAGCGCGTACTTCTGCCCGTCCGGAGTGATCACCGTGTGGCCGGCGTTGTTGCCGCCGGAGTAGCGCACCACGTGGTCAACCCGCTCACCCAGCAGGTCGGTAACCTTGCCCTTGCCCTCGTCGCCCCACTGGGCCCCGAGAAGCACGATCGCTGGCATCTTCTTCAGCCTCCAGAAGGCTCGGGTGCCAGGCGGCGACCGGTCGGCGAGCCCGAGGTGTCAGGCTAACAAGAAGTGACGGCGCGGCCGGCAGGGGTTCGCGCGCAACGGCAGGAGGCGCGACCCGTGTACGACGTGGTGCTGCTCACCCTCGGCTCGGAACGAGACGCGCCGGGCACCTGCGGCAGCGACGGTGCCTGCTGCGGCGACCCCAACAAGGCCAACGGCGACACCGACAAGGCCAACGGCAAACCCTCGACCGAACGCTGCGAGACCCCCCGCGTACCGGTTCTGGCCTGCGCGGACGCGCTCACCGCCCAGGGTGCACGGGTCGATTTGGTGACCGCCCGTTCCGAGCGGGAGATCGACGAGGTGCTGAGCCGCCTCGATGGCCCGCCTCGACCGGACGGCCTCGACTGGCCCGACCCCGGTTCCCGCACCCGACTGATCGTCGGCACCGCCAGTGACGCACAGTTGCGCACCGTCCTCCGTCGCCTCGTCCGGCGATACGCCCCGCCGCCAAGCCGCCGCCCGGCGGATCTGCCGGCCGACCGGACCGTGCCAGATCTGCCACCGGTCGGCGTGCTGCCGCTCGACCCAGCTCGTGGCGGCGGCCAACCCCGAGATCTGGCAGCGCAGCTCGGGCTGCCCCGCGACCCGGTGGCGGTGGCGGCGGCGGTGTTGGAGGGCACGCCCCGCCGGCTCGACCTGCTGCGCAACGACGCCGGCTCGGTCACGCTGGACGGCGCACTGCTCGGCGCGGCCGACGAGGGGGGCCAGCCGCTGCACTGGCGCGGCCGGGTCGAGGTCGACGACACGCTCCTCTCCGCCGGTGACGACCCGCTACTGGCCTGCGCTATCGGCAACGCCGGTGGGTACGCCCAGCTGGCCGACGTGACCCTGCTCGCCGCCCCCGACCCGGGCGACGGTCTGGTCGAGGTCGCGGTGGCCGTCCCGGTCCGCACCGCGTCCCGGTGGGGTCGCCGCCGGGTCCGGCTGGAGGTTCGTCGCGCCCGTGGTCGGGCCGTGGCCGTGGTGCCCCGGGAGGGGGCGATCCCGTTCCTTGACGACGGCGCCGAGGGCGAACTGAAGCGGAAACGGTCCTGGTGGACCGAGCCGGGCGCGTGGGCGGTCTGGTCTCCCTGACCGCACACCGGTAGCCGACTCGGGCCTTTCCCGAGGCATATCCTCAGCAGGAGGCATGGGGAGGAGCCATGGTGGACGAGAACGTCGACCGGTCGTACACGTCCGGCCAGCAGCCGACGCCGGAGCGGGACATCGAGCCCTTGTGGCCGGCGGCCGAGGTCGACCCGGTGTCCTGGTCGCCCACGCCGGGACCGGACGACCAGAATCAGCCCCCTACGCCGCCCCACGGGACGCCGATCGCCGCCGGGTGGACGAGCGCCTCTTCCGACGCAGCACGCGCCTGGGCGCCGAACCCGGACAGCGATCCACACAGCGCGGTAACCGATAACCCCTCGGCGCCCCACGCCCCCAACCTGGCACCGACTCCCGGCGTCAATCTCCACCAGCCGTTCAGCCTCGACCCGACCGGTCCGGCACCCGGGACGTCGACCGGAGGTAGACCGACCGCCGAGGCGTCGACGGAGAGCGGGGCCGCCGGCGACAGAGCTGCCTGGGATGGCCGCGGCGGCACCTCGACCGAGTCGCCGTGGGTGGCGCCGCCACAACGCCCCGCACCGGAGGACGCTGTCAGCCACCCCGGTGCTGCCAGCTACGACCCGGCCGGGGGCAGGGCAACCATCCCGACGCCCTACCCAACCGCCGGCCCACCGCCGGCAGGACCCCCCACCGCCGAGCTGCCACCGGCAGGGCCGGCTCCCTACCCACCACCAACGCACGGCGGCCCCGTACCGCCGACAGCCGGATGGACGTCAACGGGGCAGGCGCCACCAACCGCCGAGGACTTCGCCCGGCGCCGACAGTTACGCCCGGCGGATCCGATGGCCACCATGGGCGTTCGGGCGATGGCCAACAGAATGGGGCTCCGTCTCCCGCCCGGCCGTCAGGAGCAGGAGCTACGCCGCGACGTAGAGATGGTCCGCCGCAACTTCGGTGGGCTTCGACAGGTGACCGTGGTCAACCCGAAGGGCGGCGCCGGCAAAACGGTGGCGATCCTGCTGCTCGCCATGACCTTCGGTCAGAAGCGTGGCGGCTACGTCCTGGCCTGGGACAACAACGAGACGCAGGGCACCCTGGGAATGCGCGCCCAGCAGGACTTCCACGCCCGTACGGTGCGAGACCTGCTGCGCGATCTGAATCAGTTCCACGGCTCGCACGGGCGGGTCGGGGACCTGTCACAGTATGTGCGGGCCCAGGGCGAGGGGATGTTCGACGTCCTTGCGTCGGACGAGTCCGCCACCGGTGGGGGGATGCTCACCGCTACGGCATTCGCGGAGATCCGCGAGGTGGTCAGCCGCTTCTACAAGCTGATCTTCGTGGATACCGGCAACAACGTGCGGGCGCAGAACTGGCAGGCCGCGATCGACGCCACCGACCAGTTGGTGGTGACCATGTCGGCCCGAAACGACTCGGCGGAGACAGCCGCCCGGATGCTCGACCATCTGGAGCAAAGCGGCCGGCAACGACTGGTGCGGCAGGCGGTGACCGTTGTATCGATGCCGCCGTCCCGGAAAGAGATCGACCTGCCAGCGATTCAGGCGCACTTCGCCGCGCGGACCCGGGCCGTGCTCCTGGCCCCGTACGAACGGCTCATCGACTCCGGCGAGCCACTCCGGTACGCGGCGCTCTCGTCGGCCGCCCGGGACGCCTGGCTCAAGATCGCAGCCGCGGTGGCCGAGGGACTCTGACCCACCAGGACGAGCCGGTCCGCCGGGCTGGCCGCGGCCAGCCCGGCGTCGGTCGTCCGAAGACCGGTCAGTCGCTCGCCAGCGCGTCCGCCGCGGCCGGGTCACAGTCGCGGAGGAACTGGGCACAGCGGGCCGCCTCATCGGCCTCGCCGATGGCGTCAGCCGCCCGGGACAGCACCCAGAGGCAACGCAGGAAGCCCTGGTTCGGCTCATGCGACCACGGCACCGGACCGTGCCCCTTCCAACCGCTTCGACGTAGCTGATCCAGGCCCCGGTGGTAACCGGTGCGGGCGTACGCGTACGCCTGGACCACCTGGTCCGCCGCGAACGCACGGACCGCGAGCGCGGCCCAGGCCGCACTGAACGTGGGGAAACGTGCCGCCACCGCGGCGAAGTCCTCGTCGGCGCCGCTCTGCTCAGCGGCGGCGATGGCGCTGTCGGCCTCATCGTGCGCGGGCAGGAGGGTAGCCGGTGGCTCCGGCAACAGGTTCTGCATCGCCCTATTCAACCCGCTTCCCCCGACGAGCCGCGAGCGGGTCGACCGACCCGACCGCACCACACCGCGCGAGCGACCCCTATTGCCGTTTGCGGCCGCGCTGCTGGTCACCGGCTCCGGGCGCGATCCCGCCGGGTAGCGCCAGCGGCCGCTGCCGGTCCGCCGCCGGGACGCCAAGGTTGCCGGCGAGGCTGTCCCCGGACGCGCCAAGAGCGACGGCCGGCTCCCGGGTGCGGGAGCCGGCCGTCAACACGGCGATCAGATCACTTCATCCGGGTGCCGGTGGAACGCAGGTCCTCGCAGGCCTCGACGATCCGGGCAGCCATCCCGGCCTCGGCGGCCTTGCCCCAGACCCGCGGGTCGTACTTCTTCTTGTTGCCGACCTCACCGTCGACCTTCAGCACCCCGTCGTAGTTGCTGAACATGTGGTCCGCGACGGGACGGGTGAAGCAGTACTGGGTGTCGGTGTCGATGTTCATCTTCACCACCCCGTAGTCCAGCGACTCTCGGATCTCCGACAGCAGCGAACCGGAGCCGCCGTGGAAGACCAGGCTCAGTGGCTTGTCCTTGCCGTACTTCGCCCCGACCGCCGCCTGGATCTGGTTGAGCACCTCGGGACGAAGCTTGACGTTGCCGGGCTTGTAGACGCCGTGCACGTTGCCGAAGGTCAGCGCCGCCATGTAGCGGCCCTTCTCCCCCAGGCCCAGCGCCTCAACCATGGCCAGGCCGTCGTCAACGGTGGTGTAGAGCTTCTCGTTGATGGCGTTCTCGACGCCGTCCTCCTCGCCGCCGACCACGCCGACCTCGATCTCGAGGACGATCTTGGCCTTGGCGGCCTCACCGAGAAGCTGCTCGGCGATCGTGAGGTTCTCCGCTACCGGCACCGCCGAGCCGTCCCACATGTGCGACTGGAAGAGCGGCTCCTGGCCGGCCCGCACCCGCTCCTGCGAGATACCCAGCAACGGCCGGACGAACTTGTCCAGCTTGTCCTTCGGGCAGTGGTCGGTGTGCAGGGCGATGTTGACCGGGTACTTCTTGGCGACCTCGTGCGCGTACGCGGCGAAGGCCACCGCGCCGGTAACCATGTCCTTTACCGAGGGGCCGGAGAGGTACTCGGCGCCACCGGTGGAGACCTGGATGATGCCGTCACTCTCCGCGTCGGCGAAGCCCTTCAACGCCGCGTTGAGGGTCTGCGAGGAGGTCACGTTGATCGCGGGGTAGGCGAACCGGCCTTCCTTGGCACGGTCCAGCATCTCCGCGTAGGCCTCGGGGGAAGCGATAGGCATGTCGAACGCTCCTTACTTAACGCTCTCGGCCGTCGCCGGCCGCTGTTGTCCTTGGGTGCGCCGGACCGCGCTGTCCACCGCCGGCAGTATCCCGCAGTTGATTACGGTCAGCACCACCGGCCCGGGCACGCCCGGGCCGGTGCCCCTGGTTCGACCCAGCCCAGCGGCGGTGATCAGAAAGGTCCGGACCGCCCGTTCGCACCCGGCGGAGGCCACGCCCCCATCGTGGCACCGGGGCGCCACGCCGGGGAGGCATTCCCGTTTCCGACCAGATCAGCACGGTCCACGCCACCCCCAACGCGGAGCGTGACCAGCCCGTACGGTGTGGGTAGCTGTCCGCACGAGATCCAGGGAGGGACCATGGGCCTACCCGACGAGGACTTCGCCCCGAGCGAGCACCTCACGCCGGACGAGCGGGACCTGGAGGCCGAGCCGGCGGACGCGATCGAGCAGGCCACGGTGGTGCTCCCAAGCGAGGTGGAGGTCGAGCCGCACCGCGGCTTCGAGGTCAGCGGCTGGGACGCGGTGGAGCAGGCCCGCGTCGTCGGAGACGATGAGGACGACTACCGCTGAGCGGGCAACCGACGGGCCGGAATGAGGCGGCACGGTAGCCACTCGGCGGCGTGGGTGCAGCTGTGACGTCAGGCACCGGACGGACCGGGCCGCCACCTAGACTACGGACATTCCCGTCGCCCTGGCGACGTCCACCGCCCGGCAGCCCACGGAGGTCACCGCGTGCCGACGCCCACCACTACCCTGGCTCTTGGGCCGGACTGGCTCGATCCCGAGGTGCTGATCTCGACCTTCGGCCTGCTCGGCATCCTGGTGATCGTCTTTGCCGAGTCGGGGCTACTGATCGGCTTCTTCCTGCCCGGCGACTCGCTGCTCTTCACCGCCGGCCTGCTCACCGCCGACGGGAAGTACATCACCTGGCCGCTCTGGCTGGTCTGCCTGCTCATCACGCTGTCGGCCATCGCCGGTGACCAGGTGGGGTACGCCTTCGGACGCAAGGTCGGGCCGGCGCTGTTCCGGCGGCCCAACTCGAAGCTGTTCAAGCAGGAAAACCTGCTGAAGTCGCATGACTTCTTCGAGAAGTACGGGGCGCGCTCGGTGGTACTGGCCCGCTTCGTACCGATCGTCCGGACGTTCACCCCGATCGTGGCCGGGGTCAGCCGAATGAATTACCGCACGTTCGTCATCTACAACGTGATCGGCGCGATCCTCTGGGGCACCGGCGTGACGGTGCTCGGCTACTTCCTCGGCCAGATCCCGTTCGTGAAGGCAAACATCGAGCTGATCCTGATCGCGATCGTGGCGCTCTCGGTGGTCCCGATCGTGGTCGAGTTGCTGCGCGCCCGCCTGGCAGCGAGGCGCGGCACCACCGCGGCGGAGCGGGCCGCGGCCGAGGAGGCGATCCGGGAAACCCGGGAGCACTACGGCAAGCACTAACCGGCCGGGGCGCGGCACCGAGTGGCCGTGCCCCGGGTCACCGGGTGCCCGCGCCCGAAACCGAGTCGCCCGCGAACGCGGGACCGACCGCAACCCGCAACCCGACCGTCCGACGCCACCCCGGGTCGGAGGGCGTCGGACGAACGGTACGGTCAGCGCGCCTTCTTGCCAGCGCGCTTGCGCGGCGGCGTCAGGAGGTCGGCAATGGTCGCGATCGCGGTCGGCACCAGCCGGTAGTACGCCCAGACCCCACGCTTCTCCCGCTCCAGCAGGCCCGCCTCGGTGAGGATGCGCAGGTGATGGCTGACCGTCGGCTGGGAGAGGCCGAGGGGCGCGGTGAGATCACACACGCACGCCTCGCCCTCCGGGGCCGACTGGATCAGGCTCAGCAGCCGCAGTCGGGCGGGGTCGGCAAGGGCCTTGAGGACCCCGGCCAGCCGCTCCGCGTCTGCTCGTTCGATCGGCTCGCCGGCAAGCGGCGAGATCTGAGGCATTGTCATTTCCGCCAACGCAGTTCCCACGTATTCCATCCTTCCACCAGCACCATTGACTCGCCTGCATATCGGCGAATCCAAATCGGCAGACTTTTACGCCACAAGGCCGAGGTCAGCCAACGTATAGGCCGCCCGGTATGGCAGTCCGGCGGCTCGCACCGCGGCGCCGGCACCTCGATCAACAATAACGGCCACCCCCACCACCTCGGCCCCGGCCTCACGTAGAGCCTCGACAGCAGTCAACACGCTCTGGCCCGTGGTGGACGTGTCTTCCACCGCGAGCACCCGGCGCCCCGCCACGTCGGGCCCCTCGATCCGGCGTTGCAGCCCGTGCGCCTTTCCCGCCTTCCGGACTACGAAGGCGTCCAGCGGACGGTCGGTACCAGCGGTGGCGTGCAGCATCGACAACGCGATCGGGTCGGCGCCGAGGGTGAGCCCACCCACCGCGTCGTACGCCCAGTCGGCAGTCAGCTCCCGCAGCACCCGGCCCACCAACGGTGCGGCCTCGTGATGCAGCGTTACGCGCCGCAAGTCCACATACCAGTCCGCCGCACGCCCCGAGGAGAGCACCACTCGACCATGGACCACTGCCAGGTCGGTGATGAATTTACGCAGGTCGTCGTGGTCCCCCATGGCGAAGAGGGTACTGCTCGATGCTGGGAGCCGTGTGTCGGGGCGGCCTAGGTCAACCCTGCGGGCGATGTGACAGCGGGCGAATTACCAACACGCTCCGCAACCAGAACGGATCGTTGACGTCGGCGACGACGATTCGGGGCGATCACTGTTCCGCGCGGCTAACCTGCCCCCGGACGTCCTGCGAGAAGGCTTTCACCAGCCGCCGCGGGGCGTGCCGCATCGCCGCCACGAGCAGCTTGTACTTCCACACCGGGACGCTGACCAACTTACCTTTTCGCAGGTCACGCAGGGATTCAGTGACGACATCCTCCGCCCGCAGCCACATCCACCCCGGCATCTTCGACCGGTCAATGCCGGCCCGGTCGTGAAACTCGGTACGGGTGTAGCCCGGGCAGAGGGCCATCACCTGGACACCGAACTCCCGCACTGACAGACCGACCGACTCACTGAAGCTGGTCACCCACGCCTTGCTCGCCGGGTACGTCGAACCGGGCATGACCGGCGCAAACCCGGAGACCGAAGAGACATTTATCACTGCCCCCCTCCGCCGCTCGGCCATCGGCTGGACGGCGGCGAGAGTGAGCCGCATCACCGCGTGCACGTTGAGCCGGAGCAGCCGCGCCTCGTCTTCCGGCGACGACTGCAGGAACGGCGTGTTGAGGCTGAACCCCGCGTTGTTCACCAGCAACTCGACCGGAGAGCCCGTGGTGAGCCGGCGCTCCACCTCCGCGCATCCGTCGTCCGTGGACAGATCGGCGGAGATTGTCTCGACCTCCCGGCCATGCTGGGCGGTCAGCTCGGCGGCAGCCTCCTCCAGTCGGGCTGCGTCCCGCGCAACCACTACCAGGTGCCACCCCTCCGCGGCCAGTTGGCGCGCGAACTCCGCGCCGATGCCGGCCGTCGCACCGGTGATCAAGGCACGCCGCTCGGTGGTCGACTGGTCACTCGGCACGAGTGTCTCACCTCGAGAGATGCGGGGGCGGATACGGCATGTGCGGGGAAGGCACAGGCCGACGGAACCAGGTCGCTGCCGGCGGCAGGGCCAGCAACATTGCTACCACAAGGTAACCGAGCACCTGCCCGACCGAAAGACCTGCGCCGAGCGGGATCCACCAGTCCGGGTACGCCTCGGACAGCTGGGCGAGGAGTTCGGCAGTGGAGCGATCCTCGTCGGCCGGCTGCAGGGGGATCGCCCGCGTCCCGCCCAGAAAGGTGATCCCGCAGCAGCCGGCGACCACCCCCAGGCCGGCGACCACCCAGGTCGCTACCCGCGCACCGGAACGGCCAGTGCGCACCAGCCCGGCGAGCGCGGCCAAGAGCACCCCGGCGAGCAGGCTGACCACCGCGCCGGCCACTGTCCAGACGGCGACCAGCGCGACCACCGCATCGACCTCGTCCGGCGAGGCGGCCCTTCCCGCCGCCACCAACCGAAAGGCGTTGACCGTACTGAACAGGACGAACAGGCCGGCGACGGCATAGGCGACGGCGACCACCGCCATCAGCGCCAGCAGCACGACAGCCGCGGTCACCGCAGCGGGGCGGCGGGCCGGTTCGGGGTACGACACCACTGATCCCTCCGGTAAGCGTCGGGTTGCACACTATCCGGAGGGATCAGTGGTGTCGCGTTCTCCGGCGGGAGGCCGCCGGCAGCTAACGGCTAGCCCTGCCCGCCGGAATACCCTCCGCCACCCGAGTCGGACGAGCCCGAGGATCCCCAGGAGCCCGAAGAGCCCGAAGAGCCCGAGGAGCCCGAACTCCAGTCACCCCCCGAGGAGCCCGACTGGCCCGGGTCACCCGAACCCGGATCGGCCTGCGGATAGCCCGGCTGGCCCGGGCCCGTGGGATAGGAGGCACCCGGGGCCGCGGGGTACACCGGCCCGCCCGGAGCCATGGGATAGGCGGTGCCGGGGACCGGGGGCTCCCACTGCTGCTGCGGCTTGCGGAAGAACTCGTTCGACTTCGGCAGCGCAAGCAGGATCAGGGCCACCAGCAGGGCGATGACGCCGAGCGTCGCGGTCAGCATCAGCACCGGTTCGTGCCAGGACGGCAGGGCTTCCGCCAGCCTACGGTCGATTTCCTCCTGGCTGGCCACGTCATCGGAGGTCTCTCCGCCCACGGCGTTGCCCGCCGCGGATAAGGCCAGGCCACCGCCGGTGCAGCAGAGCGCGATTCCCCCGACGACCCAGGTGATGATCCGGGCCGTGTTCATCCCCCGGTTGTTGAGCAGGGCGAGAACGACCAACCCAGCCGCGAAGAGCAGGCTGACCATGCTCATCGCGACAACCAGGAAAGCCACGACACCCTCGGTGCCCTCAGCTTCGGTGCCCGCATAGGCATCCCGGTAGATCTCCTGGACCGTGCCCAGGGTGGTGAGCCCGATGACCGTGTCAATCAGCGCCAGGACGGCATAGAAGATAAGCAGGTAACTGGAAATGGTGACGACGCCCGGACGCACCCGTACGGGCTGTTGCGGATTTACCACGAGTCTCCTTCCCTCATTCGCGCCCACACCGTACGGGCTCGGGCCAACAACGACGGTACGAGGATCTCAGTACCCGCGCCATTCGGCACGCGCGTATTCGAGCACTCGGGGTTGCAACAGCGTTGACGCCGGCACGTCGACCCGGCGTCGGTCCGGCGGGAACACCTCGGCGGCGGCCAGCGTCGCCGCGTCCAGAAAACGCAGGGTCGGCGCGTCTTTCGGCAGGGCCAGCAGTGGCGGTAACTCGCCGGGCGCGGCGAGCAGAAAGCCCCAGTCACCGAAGGAGGGGATGTCCACGTGGTACGGCGTCGTGGCGAATCCGGCCTCCCGCAGTGACGCCTCGATGGACCAGTACGACCGGGGCGCGAAGTACGGGGAACCGGCCTGCACCACCAGCCGGCCCTCGGTGGCCAGCGCGCTCCGGACCAACGTGTAGAACTCCACGGAGTAGAGCTTCGCGGTAGCCGTCTCGTCCGGGTCCGGCAGGTCGGCGATGACCACGTCAAACTGCTCGGTGGTGGACCGCAACCACCCGAACGCGTCGGCATGCAGAACCCGCACCCGGGGGTCATCGAGCGAACCACCGTTGAGCTGCCGCAGTCGCGGCTCGGTGCGGGCCAGCGCCACCACCGCCGAATCCAGGTCGACCACCGTGATCCGACGGACATCCGGGTAGCGCAGCAGTTCCCGAACCGCGAGCCCATCCCCGGCACCGAGCACAAGCACCTCACCGCGGGCATCAGCGAGCGCCGGATGCACCAACGCCTCGTGGTATCGGTATTCGTCGACCGAGCTGAACTGAAGATCTCCGTTGAGGAAGAGGCGCAGGTCGCTCCGGTAACCGGGCTCGGCCACCGACCGGGTGAGGACGATCTCCTGGTAGCGGCTGCGCTCCGCGTGCACCACCGGGTCGCGATAGAGCTGCTGGCGGGCGGTCACCTCAAAGTCATGGGCGGTCAGCCACGCGTACCCGAGGCAGACAGCGACCAGCACGGAGCCGGCGGTTAGTGCCGTTCGCGCCCGGCCGCTGAGATCCCGCCGAAAGACGGTGAAGACCAACGCCAGGCCAGCTACCGCGTTTACCGCACCGACCACCAGCGCGCCCTTGAGCTGGCCGAAGAGGGGCAGCAGCAGGAACGGGAAGGCCAGGCCACCGAGGAGGGCGCCGACGTAGTCGGCGGCGAACAGGTCGGCAACCGCACTCCCGGCCGCCTGCCGGCGGATCCGTTGCAGCAGCACCATCAGCAGCGGAATCTCCGCGCCGATCAACAGTCCGAGGACGAAGGCGGTGCCGACCAGCGCCGGCAGGTACAGGTCCAGCCAGGCGAACGCCGCGTAGAGGCCAAGGACCGAGAGGCCACCGAGCAGCGCCAGGGCCAGCTCGATCGCGGCGAAGACGGCGGCGGCCCGCGACTGCAGCGGCTTCGCGACGAGGGCTCCCACACCCATCGCGAAGACCATGACCCCGAGCACAATGGACGCCTGCCCGACCGTGTCGCCGATCAGGTAGCTGCCGAGCGCGACCAGGGCCAGCTCGTAGACGAGGCCGCAGGCCGCACAGACGAACACCGCGGCCAGCACGGCGGCGCGGGCCGGTCGCCACCGGACCGGCGCGTCCACGTCCACCGTCACGCCCGCTTCACCGGCCGCGCCGAAACGCTGCCCTTGCCACGCCGGGCCGTAACCGCCGCCTCGTCGCGCTGCCGGCGCCGCTGAATCAGACCGACCACGACCAGTAGCACGGCGATCAGCCCCATCCCGGTGGCCCCGATCAGCCAACCGGAACGCTCCCGCCACAGGTCGCTGCCCGCTGCCGGCAGCGGGCTCGGCGCCGCGACGGGCGCGCTGGTGACCACCGGCTCCGGACTGACCACCCCACGTTCGACGACCAATAGGGGAAGACTCACCGCGGCCCGTGTCACCGCCCATCCGGGCTCTTCAAGGAAAGCCGCTCCATCGAGGCCGAACCGGGACAAGTTGGTCTCCAGCGTGAAGAGATCACCGACGAATTCGGGCGACCCCTCGACCACCACCCTGGCGAAGTCCTCGACCTCGCTGTTCTGCGGGGTGTAGTCGACGGTCGCGGCGACCCGCAGCCAGCGGGGGCACTGCGGGTGGTCAACCACCGAGATGCCGACACCGAGGTTCGATCCGGCGCTGACCACGTCGCCATCTCCCTGCTCGAGCTCCCAGCCGTAGCAGATGTTCTGCTGCTCGGCGGCGTCGCGCAGCAGGGCCACGGTGTCGTTCTGTTCGGTGGCGGTGGGCGGCGGTACGACCAAGCTGTTGTCCTCGGTTCGGGCGCAGGCGGTGACCACAGTGCTAAGGACGGCCACCACCGCGAGGCGACCCCACACCCTCCAGCCCTGCCCGGAGGGTGCTCGCGACGCTACCCCCGGGGCCATCAGCTGATCGCGGCGGCGATGATCGCGCCCGCAGCGAGGTGAACGGCGGCGGTGACCCACACCGCGGGGTGTGGCTCCGGGTCAACGAGGATCTCGCCCAGCCGCCCGGGGGTGGCGAGGTCCAGCAACAGGAACGCGGCTGCCATGATGACCAGGCCCAGGAACCCGTAGAACGCCGCCCCGACCAGGCCGACGAGGAAGTTGTCCTCGCTGGCGACGATCGCGGCAACCACGATGGTGCCGACGCTGAGCACGTTCGAGGCGAGCAGGAGCGCGGCGTTGCGGTTGCGTTCGTTCCAGATCAGCTGATTGAGCCGGCCCGGGGTGGCCAGGTCAACCAGACCGTAGCCGACGCCCATGAGAGCGATTCCGACCACTCCATAGGCGAGGGTGAGCAGCAGGTCAAGGACGAGGGTCTGCAACACAGGGGCGCTCCCAGATTTTCGTTCGGTCGGTAGAGGTGCTACTTGCCACTGCCTGGGCCACCACCCCGGACGGTGTTGCCCCGACCCCAGCCCCAGTGACTTCCGACCACGGAGTGATAGCGCGGGTACGCGGTGGTAAGCCGTTCCAGGAGGATCAGTGAGCCCACGTCGACCGGCCGGATCACCACCGAGTCGTTGTCGTAGCGCAGGTAGACGCCGGTGCTGTCGATGTACTGGTCCGCCGGCTGCCAGGCGTCGGTGAGCTCCTGGGCCACCTGGCTCGGCTGCTTCGTCGAGCTGTAGGCCAGCGCCTCGCGGCCGAGGTCGTGTGCGGCGGCCCGCTGGTAGTGGTCCTCGACGAAGCCGCGCGGGGAGAAGCTGCCGTAGCTGATGGCGACGGTCACGACCAACACGCCGAGGAGAGCGAACGCCGTCCCCACGACAAACCAGCGCCGGTACGTCATCGGGGAGTCACCACAGTTTCGGTCAGGACCAGCTCTCTGGTCTGCGGGTACGCGTGCCAGGTGCGCCAGCCGAGGGCGCCGCCCGACCGGCCCGGACGCACCGCCAACGCGGTCACCGCGTCAACGTCGCCGGGGAAGACACCGACCAGGGAGTACGGGTCATCGGCCAGGTCGACGCGCAGCGCCGCCACCCGTTCCCGCAGGCCCTCGTCGCCGGGACGTAGCACGGTGGCGGTGAACCGGTAGCCGGTGGACTCGTCGTGGACCCGATCGGGCAGGTCGGGACGGCGGCCGGGCAGGCACGCCACCGTCTCGGTCAGCGCGGTGCCCGGGGCACGCAGCACCACCTGGTGCGAGGCGCCGAGCAGGCGCAGCCGCACCTGGACCGCACCGGGCAGGTCGACCTGGAGTACGTGCAGCGCGGGGCGCGGAGGATCGTCGAGCGCCAGGCTGAGGTCGGCAGCGCAGGTGTCGACGTAGGGGGCGACCAGGGTGACGAGCACTCAGGCCACCTCGTCCCGCGGATAGATCATCACCTCGGAGCGGTGCAGCCGCTCACCCCGGGCCACCTCCCAGCCCGCCTCGCCGTACGCCTCGAACGACAGCCGCTCCCCGCCGGAGGCCTCGTAGTCGTGGTAGCGCAGGGTGCCACTGGGGTCGAGCGTGGTGGCACCGACCGCGGTGTAGCGGGCCTGGCCGGACTCGTTCCAACGGTAACGGCGGCCGGCGAAGGCGATGATCGGTGCGCCCGGAGTGATCGTCGTGCCGGGTTCGGCCGCCCAGAGCACCAGTTCCAGCTCTGGCACCTCCTCAACGGAGAGCCAGCGCCGGATGCCGTCCGGGTCGTCGAGCAGGTGTTCCGTCCAGCTCCACGCACCTTCCACCAGCCGGACGGAGCCGCGTACCACGTACGTGACGCTGCCGGAGACCTCGACAAGGTCCCCGGGCTTGAGACGCCGCGGGTCGCCCCGAAGGGCATCCGCGTCGCGGTCGCGCAGCGGATCGCCTGCGACCGGCGCACCGAGTGGACGGCCGCTGGTTCGGCGCTGGACCCAGGCGGCGGCCACCACCACGGCCGCCACCGCCAGGGCGCCCATCGTCGCCAGCAGGTACGCCACCGACCCGTCCACCGACCACCTCCCCAGGTATGTCGATCGGAGACGATAACAACCCGGTGCACCCCGGCGGAGCTGACAAGCACCCGAACCCGCGCGAAGAAGGGGGCCTAACTTGATCTTTAACCTATGCGGGTGTGCCGGGGATTGGTCGACTCTTCTTGGCAGAGGTTGTCTCCCCGGTCGCGCTGCTGGTGACGATGTCGATGTCTGATCACCCGGGGCCGGCACCAGCGCGATGGTGGCCTCGCGGGGACGCAGCCGAGACGCTCTCAGACACCCGCCGGGCCCGCCCTGCTCGGGCGGGCCCGGCGCTTCTGAGGCAGCTGTCAGCTGACTCGTTGCCAGGTCTGGTTCGTGGCGTAGGGACGGTACGACCACACCTGCACTCCGCTTGTGGTCGTGACAGTCACCCGCACGGTGCTCCCATTGGCCTCCGCCTTCTCGATCCGGCTGACTCCGTTGGTGCCCGACCGGAGAACCTCCCAGCCGAGCGGGTACTCCCCGTCCTGCTGGAAGGACTGCAGGGTCTGCGACACCTCGCCGCTGGGAGACCGCAACGTCAGGATGGCGAACGTCGCTTCACCGTCGCTGGCGTCGGCGAAGGAGACGCCGTCGATCGTGATGGTGTAGCGGGTCGTGCCCTTGCCGTCAACGTTGTCCAGGTCGGCTTCGCCGACCCCGTTCACCATCGGCACGCAGTAGACCCGACCGGACCCGTCAGCATTCCCGCGCCCCATGAGGAGGCCGGTGTTGCGGAAGTCGATCTCGTGGAAGTTCTTCGATGGCGCCCGGAAGGTGGTCGGACCGCTCACCTGACGGAAGTCACCGTTGCGGAACGCGTATCCCCGCACCTGTCGGTCGCAGGCCGGCCACCCGTCGGTCTGGTACGGGCCGTAGACGGCGAGCCGAACGATGCCGTTGTCGACCGTGATGGCCTCGCGGGAGAATGTCGCGGCCACGTTGGGAGTGTCCGGCGAGTTGATGACGTACCCCAGCGGTGTCAGGGCACCGTCCGAGGCGACCTTCAGCGCCAGCAGCTGGGTGACGTTCACCGAGCCGTCGTGCTGGCATCGGATAGTGGTGAGTTGCTCGTCGCCCGGCACGCCGTCGAGGTCGGCCGCGATCGGAGCCACCTCCCCGATGACCAGCTTCACGCCGTCCGCGGGCTTGGACATACCGTTGACAAACGTCCTCGTCCCCTTTGCCTTGCACCCTTCTTCCAGGCCAGGGAACGCCGGAAGCTCGAGGGTTGCATTGCGCGGATCGGCCGCCGTCGGAGCCGACGACTCCGGAGCAGACGACGGCGAAGCCGACGACGGGGCGAGTGAGGGGGTCGGACTGGCCGGTACGACCGGGCTGCCGGATCCGATCAGATTCGGTGGTGAGTTGTTGCCCCGTGGGCTGGCGGCGTAGGCAGCGATCGGTGCGGCGATCAGCAACGCACCGACCACGCTGAGTGCGGTGAGGCGGACTCTCCGCCGGACCGCGACCGTGTGGCGCACTGCGGGGGTGCCCGGCGCCGGCAGGTAGGAGGAACGCTCCACGGCATCGAATTCGGCGAGCGCGTCGTTGAGGAGGTTGTCGAAGTTCTCAGACATGAGAGTTTCCTTTCCGGTCATCCCTGGAGGTGCTCAGCGAGGGCGGTCCTCCCGCGGCTGAGCCAGCTTTTTACGGTGCCCTCGGCGACGTCTTCCTGCGCCGCGATTTCCGCGACGGACAATTGGCCCAGGTAGTGCAGGACGACGGCCTTGCGAAGCTTCGGCGGTATCTTGGCTAGTGCCGCGACCAGCGCCACACGATCTGGTGACGGGCCGTCGTGATGTTCTTCGCGCTGACGGCGCAGGAACAGCGCGGACGTCTTCTGCCGCCGGAGCCTGCTGGTGGCGAGATTCCATGCGACCCGACGCACCCAGGAGTAGGGGTCGTCGTATTTCCTGATCCGGGCCCACCTCGTGTAGGCGCGGCAGAACGCCTCCTGGACCAGGTCCTGCGCCTCTGCTCGGTCACCCAGGTAGGCGTAAAGTTGCGACCGGAGGACATCGAACTTCGCCGCATAGAAAAATCGTCGAAATCGCATTGGTCGTCTATCGTCGACGCTCGAGGTGCGGGCGCGGCTGTGGTCATCACTGCCCTCACGTTTCCTTCCTCCCGTGGTGCCACCCTCGTGGGCGGACAGCACGAACACGTGCGGGAACTCCCGCCGGTTGCAGCGACTTTTCCGGTGTCGCCTGCGCCCCGGCGGCAGGGTGGCAGCTACGTACGCCGACGGCGTCATGAACAGGCCGGCCGACCCTAGCGAAGCGCAACCGCGGATTTCGGCACCTACGCGCCAACAGCCCCTGTCCCGCCAGTGCACCGAAACCCACCCGACCAGGACCCGGCCGCCCACCAGGACGACCCAACCGCCACCCCACCCGCCACCACGACGTCCACATCGTCACCAGCAGCGCGACCGGGAAGACCACCTCTGCCAGGAAGAAGTCGACCAATCCCCGGCCACGCCGCACAGGTTAAAGATCAAGTTAGGTGGCGGCCACGGTGAGGGCGTCCTTACCGTCCGCCAGGCCCACCCGGACGGTGTCACCGTCGCGGACTGCGCCGGCCAGCAGGGACTTCGCCAACTGGTCCCCGATGGCGGTCTGTACCAGGCGACGCAGGGGGCGGGCGCCGTAGACCGGGTCGTAGCCGTGCTCGGCGAGCCACTCCCGAGCCGGGTCGGTGATCTCCAGACCCAACCGACGGTCGGCGAGTCGGCGGCGCATCCGGTCCAGCTGGATGTCCACGATGGCCCGCAGCTGCTCGCCCTGGAGGGCGGCGAAGACCACGGTGTCGTCGAGGCGGTTGAGGAACTCCGGTTTGAAGTGCGACCGGACCACCGCCAGAACGCCCTCGCGGCGCTGTTCCTCGGCCACGGTGAGGTCACCCACCACCGACGAGCCGAGGTTGGAGGTGAGGATCAGGATGGCGTTGCGGAAGTCCACCGTGCGGCCCTGGCCGTCGGTGAGCCGGCCGTCGTCGAGCACCTGGAGGAGGAGATCGAAGACGTCCGGGTGGGCCTTCTCCACCTCGTCGAGCAGGATCACCGAGTACGGCCGGCGACGTACCGCCTCGGTGAGCTGGCCGCCCTCCTCGTACCCGACGTAGCCGGGTGGGGCACCGACGAGGCGGGCGACGGAGTGCTTCTCGCCGTACTCGCTCATGTCGATTCGCACCATCGCCCGCTCGTCGTCGAAGAGGAACCCCGCGAGCGCCTTGGCCAACTCGGTCTTGCCGACGCCGGTCGGGCCGAGGAAGAGGAAGCTGCCGGTCGGGCGGTCTGGGTCCGCGATGCCGGCGCGAGCTCGCCGGACCGCGTCGGCGACGGCGCCCACCGCGCGGGCCTGGCCGACCACCTGCTCGCCCAGCGACTCCTCCATCCGCAGCAGTTTGGCCGTCTCACCCTCGAGGAGCCGGCCGGCGGGGATGCCGGTCCAGGAGGCGACCACGGCGGCGATGTCGTCCGCGCCGACCTCCTCCTTGAGCATCGCGCCGTCCGCCTGGAGCCGGGTCAGCTCCTCCGCCGCCTGGGCCAGGTCGGCCTTGAGGGCCGGGATACGCCCGTACCGCAGCTCGGCGGCGCGCTCCAGCTCGCCGTCGCGCTCGGCGCGCTCGGCCTCCCCGCTGAGCCGCTCCAGGTCCTCTTTGGCCGTCGAGAGTCGGGTGATGTGCCGCTTCTCGGTCTGCCAGCGCTCAGAAAGGGCAGTGAGCTGCTCACGGTTGTCGGCCAGTTCCTTGCGCAGCCGCTCCAGCCGCTCGACGGAGGCGGCGTCCGCCTCCTTTGCCAGCGCCATCTCCTCGATCTCGAGCCGGCGTGCCGCCCGTTCGATCTCGTCCACCTCAACCGGCCGGGAATCGATCTCCATCCGGAGCCGGGATGCGGACTCGTCAACCAGGTCGATGGCCTTGTCCGGCAGGAACCGGTCGGTGATGTAACGGTCGGACAGGGTGGCGGCGGCGACCAGCGCACCGTCGGTTATCCGTACTCCGTGGTGCACCTCGTACCGCTCCTTGAGACCCCGCAGGATGCCGACGGTGTCGGGGATGGTCGGCTCACCGACCAGCACCGGCTGGAAGCGGCGTTCCAGGGCCGGGTCGGACTCGATGTGCGCGCGGTATTCATCCAGTGTGGTCGCTCCCACCATCCGCAGCTCACCACGGGCCAGCATGGGCTTGAGCATGTTGCCGGCATCCATCGAGCCCTCGCCCTTCCCGGCACCGACGACAGTGTGCAGTTCGTCCAGGAAGGTGATGACCTGGCCATCCGAATTCTTGATCTCCTCAAGGACGGATTTCAGTCGTTCCTCGAACTGACCCCGGTACGACGCACCGGCCACCATCGCGCCGAGGTCCAGGGAGACCAGCTTCTTGTCCCGGAGTGACTCGGGGACGTCACCGGCGACGATCCGCTGGGCCAGGCCCTCGACAATCGCGGTCTTGCCAACGCCCGGCTCGCCGATCAGAACCGGGTTGTTCTTCGTCCGCCGAGACAGCACCTGGATCACCCGGCGAATCTCGGTGTCCCGGCCAATCACCGGGTCGATCCGGCCGTCCCGGGCGCTGGTGGTCAGGTCAACGCCGTACTTCGCGAGGGCCTGGTAGGTCTGCTCCGGGTCGGCGCTGGTGACCCGGCGGTCCCCGCCCCGCACGGTCGGGAACGAGGCCACCAGGGCCTCTTCGGTGACCCCGGCGGTCCGGAGCGCCGCCGACACCGCACCGCCCACCCGGGCCAGGCCGGCGAGCAGATGTTCGGTCGAGGTGTACTCGTCGCCGAGCGGACGGGCGATCTGTTCGGCGGCACCGATGGCGTTGACGAACTCCCGGGCCAGGGTCGGCTCGGCGACGCTGGACCCACGCGCGACAGGTAGCGCGGCTACCGCGCGCTCGGCGGTGCGGCGCAGGTCATCGGGGTCGGCCCCGGTGGCGCGCAGCAGTCCGACCGCGGTTGACCCGGCGGTGTCCAGCAGGGACGACAGCAGATGCCATGGTTCTACCGTGGCGTGTCCGCGCTGACCGGCGAGAGTGACGGCGCCGGTGATGGTCTCGCGGCTCTTCGTGGTGAGACGTTCGCTGTTCATGGGCTCCCCCGGGGTCGGCGTGTCCACTGATACGGACACTGCCAAAGTTGAGCCCATTCCGCTCAACTTTATCCGTGTGAAGTAGCTCACCCATTCCGGTAACCCACCGGCGCCGGCCCGCATCCTGCTCGATCATCTGCACCCGCCGCGCGCGGTAGCCTTGACCACGTGCGAGTACGTGTCGAACAGACTGCCCTTCCGGGGATCGGTGTCCGCCACGATCTGATGACGGAGTCCGGACGGCGACTCGGGGTGGTTTCCCACCGCAACGGCCGGCGAGATCTCGTTCTCTACGACCCGGATGATCCCGACGCCTGCCAGGCCGACATTCCGCTGACCGACGACGAGGCCGAGGCGCTCGCCGACATCCTCGGCGCGTCACTGCTGCTCGGCCAGCTCTCCGGGCTGCGGGAGCAGGCGGCTGGGCTGCTGACCGAGCAGGTCGCCATCCCCGCGGCCTCGTCGTACGTGGGCCGCAAACTCGGCGACACGAAGGCGCGCACCCGTACCGGCGCCTCGATCGTGGCGGTGCTCCGCCAGGGCGAGGTGATCGTCTCCCCAGAACCCTCATTCCGCTTCGCGGCCGGTGATGTCGTAGTTGTGGTCGGGACTCGACAGGGTCTCGACGGGGTGACTGCCATCCTCGCCGACGGCGACCCGGACGGCTGAGGCGGATGCACGACACCACCACACTGCTCATCGAAGTCGGCGCCCTGCTGTTCCTGCTCGGGCTCCTCGGCCGGCTCAGCCGACGGATCGGGCTCTCCCCCATCCCCCTCTACCTGCTCGCCGGTCTCCTCTTCGGGCACGGCGGAGTCTTCGGGTTCAAAGCCAGCGAGGAGTTCTTCGCGATCGGCGCCGAGATCGGCGTGATCCTCCTGCTGGTCATGCTTGGCCTGGAATACTCCGCCAGCGAGCTGGTCGGCAACCTCCGCGCCGCGGCACCGGCCGGGCTGATTGACGGGCTGCTCAACGCGCTGCCCGGCGCCGCCTTCGCACTGCTGCTCGGCTGGGACTGGGTGGCGGCGATCGTGCTCGCCGGAATCACCTGGATCTCGTCCTCCGGTGTGGTCGCAAAGGTCCTCAGTGACCTGGGCCGGCTCGGCAACCGGGAGACCCCGGTGGTGTTGTCGGTGCTGGTCATCGAAGACCTGGCGATGGCCTTCTACCTACCCCTGCTCACCGCCGTCCTGGCCGGGGCCGGGCTGGTCGCCGGCGGCGCCGCGCTCGCCGTCGCGGTCGCCACGGTGCTGATCGTGCTGGTGGTGGCGATCCGGTACGGCCGGACCATCTCGAACGTCATGTCGGCCCGCGATCCGGAGGCGCTGCTCCTGGGCGTGCTCGGCCTGACCCTGCTGGTCGCCGGGGTGGCCGCGAAGCTCCAGGTCTCGGCCGCGGTCGGGGCATTCCTGGTCGGCATCGCGATCTCCGGACCAGTCGCACACCATGCCACCGAACTCCTGACGCCGCTGCGGGACCTGTTCGCCGCGGTGTTCTTCCTCTTCTTCGGGCTGGTCACCGATCCGCGCGACATCCCACCGGTGCTGCTGCCGGCGCTCGCGCTGGCGGTGGTGACGATGGGCACGAAGACGCTCACCGGCTACCTCGCCGCCCGGCGGGCCGGCATCGCTGAGCCAGGTCGCTGGCGCACCGGGCTCACCCTGGTACCGCGCGGAGAGTTCTCCATCGTCATCGCCGGGCTGGCGGTGGCGGCCGGAAGTGTCGATCCGCAACTGGCCGCGCTCGCCACGGCGTACGTATTGATCACCGTGGTCGTCGGGCCGACGCTCGCCCGGGTGCCCGACCTCGACTGGTTCAAGAGCTGGCTCCGGCAACGTGCCGCCAAGCAGCAGGCCCGACCGGTGCCCGTCCGGGACTGATCCGCCCGCTTCGGTGGCCTGCCCGGCGCGGGCCACCGCGGGCCGGATGGCGAGCGAATCCGCCCGGCGAGGACTACCGCCGCTGGCGTACCTCCGTTACCGTTGCCGCCCAACAGCGGAAAGGGGTACACGGCCGTCGCCCAGGTCGAGAGCGGAGGGTTGGCCGGTGAGTGGGCAGGATCCGACGTTGCGCGGCTTCACGAACCCGGTTGACCCGTCACCGGCGGAGCTCCGGGCCTGGGCCTACCAGCCCGACTCGGTGCCGCTGACCTCCATGCCGCAGGACTGGGACCTCCTGGTCGCCGGCAACGGACTGGTAGCGACCCTCTTCGACCTGGCAATGGATCCGGCCTGCCCGGCCCGCCGCTTCGCGCTGCACTGCCTCTACATCTATGCCGCAGACGGGATCCGAACGAGGTTTCGGGCCCATCCGAAGCGGCGTTTCTGGAAGCTGGTGCAGCGGGCCGAACGGGAGGGGGACGACCTGATGCGGACCTGGGCGCAGAACAGCCGGATCCTGCTGGCCCAGCCGGAGATCTTCGTCTACCGCGACTGGTGCGAGGGGGGACTGGTCCGGGAGAACCGCCGCCTCCCCTGACTGGGTGGGCCGGGACCCCCCGTGGGTCCCGGCCCGTCCATCGGCCGACCGGCTCGGTCAGCGGCCCTGATGCTGGTTCGCGGGGCGCACCTGGTCGGTGCCGGAGTCATCCGGATCCGCGAACCGTCCTTCCCTGATCTGGTCGCTGAACCTTCCCTCAGTGAGCTCGTCGAACCGCTTTCGGACCGCCTCGGCCACCTGCTCGAGGCTGTCCTCCGCCTGCTGGGCGAGACTCTTGGCTGATTCCGCCATGCCCCCTACCAGTGGAGTCCGATTTGGGTGATTTGTTACTAATCCCGAGAGTAGCTGACCCGGCCATCCCCGCAGGGCCGAACCCCGAATCTGTCGTGGGCTCACCGCTCCGGGTTCCGGCGGGGACGCCAGACCACCAACGCGGTGGAGGTGCGGCTGGCGGGCACCAGGTCACTGCCGGGGAAACGGGCCACCGCCTCCAACTCGGCGATCCGGCGGTACGCGGCCTCCAGCTCCACCTCCAGCCGAGCCACCCGCTGCTGCGCCTGCTCCAGCAGCCGCTCCAACCCGATGATCCGCTTCACTCCGGCCAGGTTGATGCCGTCGTCCTGACTGAGCCGCTGCACCTCACGGAGCAGCACCACATCCCGGACGCTGTACCGACGGCCGCCCCCGGCGGCACGGCCGGGCTGCACCAGACCGAGCCGATCGTACTGGCGCAGTGTCTGTGGATGCATGCCCGCCATCCGGGCAGCCACCGAGATCATCAGTACCTTGGCCTCGTAGGCAGGGTCATCCGCACCGACGAAGTTGTCCGCCATCCCCGCTCACCTCCGCGTGCACTCCACCGAGCCCACCGCCCGGTCAGCTCCCCCGACGCACCCGCGCGTCGAGATGTTCCCGAGCAGCCGGCGGGGTCTGGGCAACGAACGTCTCCAACGCCGCCCGGGCCTCCTCCGACAGCTTCGCTGGTACCACCACCTCAAGGGTGACCAACAGATCACCGGCCCGTCCATCGGTACGGACCACCCCCTTGCCCCGAGCCCGGAGGACACGTCCACTCGGCGTACCCGGGGGCACCCGAAGCGTGACCGCGCCGTCGAAGGTGGGTACCCGTAGATCGGCGCCGAGTACCGCCTCCGCGAACGTGATCGGCACCGTCAGCGTCAGGTCCTCACCGGCTCGTCCGAACAGCTCGTCCGGGCTGACCTTGACCTGGATGAACAGGTCACCGGCGGGCCCGCCCCGCGCCCCGGGCTCGCCCCGCCCAGCCAGCCGAATCCGCTGACCATCGGCTACCCCGGCCGGGAACCGAACGTTCAGGGTCCGGTTCTTGGTGACGCCACCGGTGCCCTGACACTCCGGGCACTTCTCGTCTACCACCGTGCCGACGCCCTGGCAGTCGGAGCAGGGCTCGGAGAAGCTGAACGACCCCTGATTGCGGGTGGTCACGCCGGCGCCGCGACAGGTCGGACAGGCACGCGGCTGCGTACCCGGCTTCGCCCCGTCGCCGCGACAGGTGTCACACACGCCGGGCGTCCGCAACGTCAACGGCAGGGTCAGCCCGCGAATAGCGTCGTCAAAGTCGAGCGCGACCTCGGTCTCCACGTCCCGCCCCCGCGCCGGTCCACGCGCTGCGGCCCCACCCCCGCCCGGAAAGATCGAACCGAACAGGTCCTGAAACCCAGCCCCGCTGAACCGCCGGCCACCACCGGCCGCGCCACCGAACAGGTCGCCGACATCGAACGGCGCCCCGCCAGGCTGGCCCGCTCCACGGGCGTTACGCCGAAACGCGCCCGAACCGAACAGCGAACGCATCTCGTCGTACTCACGGCGCTTCGCGTCGTCGCCGAGCACCGTGTACGCCTCGGAGGCCTCCTTGAACCGCTCCTCGGCCGACGCGTCGCCCGGATTGCGATCCGGGTGCGACTCGCGCGCCAGCTTCCGGTACGCCTTCTTGATCTCATCCGCGGAGGCGGCCTTGCCCACTCCAAGGGCGGCGTAGTAGTCCTTCTCGATCCAGTCCTTGGAACTCACCGGTCCGCCCCCTTCCTTCGAGTGATCGTCCCGCCCGCCCGACAGGGGTGGGCGGGACAATCATGCCGTCGTGTCACCCGTTTACTCCGGGTCGGCGACTCCGACCAACGCCGGCCGCAGCAGCCGCTCCCCCACCAGGTAGCCCTGCCGCATGACCTGTACGCAGGTCGGCTCCGTGACCTCGGCCGAGGTCTGGTGTGTCACCGCCTCGTGCTGGGTCGGGTCGAACGGGTCACCCTCGGCACCGAACGGGGTCAGCCCGAACTTGCCGAGCGCGGTGGTGAGCTGCTCCGCCACCGATCCGAACGGTCCCACCAGGTCGCCGTGCTCGCGAGCCCGGTCCAGGTCGTCGAGGATCGGCAGGAGGGCGGCGAGCACCGAGCCGGTGGCCTGCTCGGTGACGAGCGTCCGGTCTCGGTCAACCCGCTTGCGGTAGTTGGCGTACTCCGCGGTCACGCGCTGGAGGTCCCGAGTCCGCTCATCCAGATCGGCCCGCAACGCCTCCAACTCCGCGCCGAGTGAGGTCGCCGTGGCGGCGTCAACCGGCTCGGCCGGCGCGTCCACCACCGGTGGGCTGGCCGACGCCCCCTCGGTGGTCTCGGCCTGGATCTCGTCAACCACGACATCCGCCTCCTCGACCAGCCCTGCTGCCGGGACATCCGACCCGGCGTCGGCGGCGGCCGCGGCGTCGGCCGCGTCCGAGGCGGTGCTCACCTCATCCGAACCGGTGCCGGCCGCGCCCGAGGCGGATTCCGCGTCCACCGCATCCGAGCCGGAGCCCGCGGCATCGCTGATCTTGCGGTTGTCCCGGATCACGACCCGCGGCTCCGCACCGGCCTCGCCGGCGGAGGCGGAGCCACCCGGCACCGACCCGGTGGCGTCCGGGTCGGTGGCTCGTGGCTTGTCCGTCATTGCGGCTACCTCATCCCTGTACGTGGAGTCCGTGTCCGAGAACAGTCACTTCTTGCCCTTGTCCTCATCCACGATCTCCGCGTCGACCACGTCGTCCGGGCCACCGGCCTGAGCGCCCGGCTGGTCGCCGGCCGCACCGGCCTGCTCACCCTGCTGCTGGGTGTAGAGCTGGGAGCCGGCCTGCTGGGAGACCTGGGCCAACTGCGCGTGCGCAGACTTGATCTTCTCGATGTCCTGACCGCCGAGGGCGCTACGCAGCTCGCCGAGCGCCTCGTTGATCTGGTCCCGGGACTCGGTGGGCAGCTTGTCGCCACTCTCGGCGAGGAACTTCTCGGTCTGCCACTGCAGCGCCTCGGCCACGTTGCGGGTCTCCGCCTCCTCACGCCGCTGCTTGTCCTCCTCGGCGTGCTCCTCGGCGTCCCGACGCATCCGCTCGATGTCCTCCTTCGGCAGCGAGGAGCCAGCGGTGACCGTCATCTTCTGTTCCTTGCCGGTGCCGGTGTCCTTCGCGTGGACGTTCACGATGCCGTTGGCGTCGATGTCGAAGGTGACCTCGATCTGCGGCATGCCGCGCGGTGCCGGCGGCAGGCCGGTCAGCTCGAAGGTGCCGAGCTTCTTGTTGTAGGCGGCGATCTCCCGCTCGCCCTGGAAGACCTGGATCAGCACGGACGGCTGGTTGTCGTCGGCCGTGGTGAAGACCTCGGAGCGCTTGGTCGGGATGGTGGTGTTGCGCTCGATCAGCTTGGTGAAGATGCCCCCCTTGGTCTCGATGCCGAGACTCAGCGGGGTCACATCGAGCAGCAGGACGTCCTTGACCTCACCCTTGAGCACACCAGCCTGCAGGGCGGCACCGACGGCGACGACCTCGTCCGGGTTCACGCCCTTGTTCGGGTCCCGGCCGGTGAGCTGCTTGACCAGCTCGGTCACGGCCGGCATCCGGGTCGAGCCGCCGACCAGGATGACGTGTTCGACGTCGGCGACCTTGATCCCGGCGTCCTTGACGGCCTGCTCGAACGGACCCTTGCAGCGGTCCAGCAGGTCCTGCGTCATCCGCTGGAACTCGGCGCGGGTGATCGTCACGTCGAGGTGCAGCGGGCCGGCGGCACCAGCGGTGATGTACGGCAGGTTGATGTTGCTGGTGGCGGCGGCGGACAGCTCGATCTTGGCCTTCTCCGCCGCCTCCTTGAGGCGCTGCATCGCCATCTTGTCCTGGGCCAGGTCGATGCCGTGCTCACCGTTGAAGGTCTTGACCAGGTGGTCGATGATCCGCTGGTCCCAGTCGTCCCCGCCGAGGAGGTTGTCACCGCTGGTCGACTTGACCTCGATGACGCCCTCGGCCAGCTCCAGCAGCGACACGTCGAAGGTGCCGCCACCGAGGTCGAAGACCAGGACGGTCTGCTCCTTGGAGCCCTTGTCCAGCCCGTACGCCAGGGCGGCCGCGGTCGGCTCGTTGACGATCCGCAGCACGTTGAAGCCGGCGATCTCACCGGCCTCCTTGGTGGCCTGCCGCTGGCCGTCGTTGAAGTAGGCCGGAACGGTGATCACCGCGTCGGTGATCTGCTCGCCCAGGTACGCCTCGGCGTCCCGCTTGAGCTTCATCAGCGTACGGGCCGAGATCTCCTGCGGCGTGTACTTCTTGTCGTCGATGTCGACGAACCAGTCGGTGCCGATCTCCCGCTTGACCGACCGAATCGTCCGGTCCGGGTTGGTCACCGCCTGCCGCTTGGCGACCTCACCGACGAGCACCTCGCCGTTTCGGGCGAAGGCGACGATCGACGGGGTCGTCCGCGAGCCCTCGGCGTTGGCGATCACGGTGGGCTCACCGCCCTCCAGGACGCTGACGCAGGAGTTCGTCGTGCCGAGGTCGATGCCGACCGCACGTGCCATCTTCGCTTCCTCGCTTCGTTGGATTTGAGCCGTGGACGGGCGCCGCCGGAGCGCGTCCCAGACAAGTTGAGTGGACTGGGCTCAATACTGCCATGTCGCCGACGATCGTCAAGTCGGGGTTGAGCGTATCCGACGCAAGTCACCCTTCGTCGCCGCACAGTCGCCCCGGTTCCGCCCCCTCGACGGCCGCCGCACGGGTGGTTGCGGCGTCTTGCCGGGCGAGCTGAACACCCCATCGGAGGGGGTGGAACGCCGCCGCTTCCGGTGCCGCCGTGGGCGGACAGCAGCGTAGGGTCGGTGGATGGGAACTGCGCAGACCCCCTATGACGCGGTGCTTCACGCGGCCCGAGACGTGGCCCAGCTCGACAACGCACTGGACGCCGAGCGGCTCGGCGCGGCGCTCCTGGGAAGCGTCTATGCGATCGCCGAGGCCCGCCGAGACGACGCCGTCCGCGCTTTCGTCAGCGACTTCCTCGCCGCCACCTCCCGCCGCCGGGCGGCGGCGGCCACCACCATCCGCTCGGTCTTCGCCGCGTTGGTGCCGGACGCGGCCGGGGCCGACCGGGTCCGGCCGGGCGCGGCAGCCCCCGCCTGGTCCGGGCAGCTCGGCCGGGTCCACCTCACCGGCTGCTGGGCGTACGGGGATGTCTTCGGCGACCAGACCTCCTACCTGGCGACCTTCGCCTACGACGATCCGGCGGGCGGACCGGAACACGCCCTGGTGGCACTCGTGGACCACAACATCGGCATCACCAAGGACATCTTCGTCGGTGGCCCGCCGTCCCGGGTCCTCGACCAGATCCGTCAGATGTGCGCCGAGGACGAGCTGACCTGGTTCCGGGACGAGGCACCCGCCGCCATGCAGACCGAGGTGAGCCGGCACCTGGCCATCACCGACGAGCTCAGCGAGCTGCCCGGAGAAGGGTCCCTCGCCACCGACCGTGCCCTGGTCGGGGCCCGGCTCGCATTGCTGCCGACCAGCCGGGGAGCAGCGACGCAGCAGCGGACGGTGGAGCCGCTCACCACGGCGGAGCGGACGGACCTGATCCGGCGGTTCCTCGCCGCGCCGGAGGCCGCCCGGTTCGGGCTGGACTCGCTCGACGACGAGCAGCTGGCCTCCCTGCACTTCTGCCTCGGGCTGCTGCTGGATCACACCGCCACCTTCACCGACCCCGACCCGCTGCGGTGGAGCCCGACGGTCGCCGGGCTGTTCCTGCTGGACTGGGTGCACCGGCGGGCCGTCCTGGACATGGACGACGCGGCGCTGCTACCCCGGGTGCTGCGAGGTTGGGCGGCGTATGCGGGCCGTAAGCGGGGGCTGTCGGCATCGGCGACGGCCCGAACCAACGCCGCTATTGATGAGATGGTGCCGGAATTCGCCCGCCTCTACAGCACCGGCGAGCGGCGCAGCCCGGCGACCGCGGCGGTCGCCCAGCTCCTCGCGGACGGCGTCGACCCGGATGACCCGGCCGCACTGGACGCGTGGATCGAGGCGAACCGGCACCATCTCACCGACGAAGGGTCCTGAACGCACCACGCTGCGCACTGGCGAAAGGCCGGGAACGCACCGCCCCGGTAGCCGGGTCCATGCCGGCGCGGGGTTCGACACGCACGGGGGAGGGCGTAGGGGAAGGAGAGGGCACCGGGGCGGGAGGCGACGCGGGGGAGGGCGATGGGGGTGACGGCGAGCTCGCTGGCGCGGACGACGACGGCGATGACTGGTCCGCCGACGGGGGCAGGACGCCCGAGCCGGCACCGGCCGCGGCGAGCAGCGGCAGGGAGGCGGTCCCGGCGAGCAGCGCTACCGTGAACAGGTAGCCGCGGGAGGAACCCGCGCCACTGGGGGCACGGTGCGCGCCGACAACCCGTCGATAGCCGCTAACCGAGCGGTGCCGGCCGGCACCGGGAGGACCCGCCGCGTCACCTGACTCGGGCACCCCATCCTCCTCGTCGTCCTCAGCCGACGGGGGTGACCCAACCGGGCAGCCGCGGCACCAGCAGTACCCTCACCCTGACTCAGTAACACCAGGTACACCAACCAGCACAGCGTGTCGACACGCTAATGGGATGGAAGTGTCACGAACCTCCTCGGTTCGGCGTTGCGCCACCGCCACTGACACTTCGGAATGCAGATAACGAAGCGGGCACCCGGCAGGACGTGGACGGGCCGGACTGTGGGCGTGCTCACGTGTGATGCGAGTATGGACCACGACGGCAACGCAGCCGGAACCTCCGCGCACCCCGCGGGCGGTACGGCTGGACGCCGGCGCTCCCGAACCGGATCCACTCCCCTGGATCCGGCTCACGCCGCGCGGCAACCCTCACCGGGGCTAGGCGTGGCCGCCAGGATCTTGTCCGGCAGCAGCCGGGCAGGCGCACGAGTTGCGCGTCGCCGGGTTACCCCCGGCGCCGACGCAGACACGACAGGGAGAGACGGATGGCAAAAGGCGACCCCGGGGTCAGCACCCGCGGCCGGCGGGCCGTACCCCGATCCAGGAAGGGCGCGACCGGCGACCCCGAGCTGGTGCAGCTACTCACCCCCGAAGGTGAGCGCATCGAGAGTGTGACCGGGCCGGACGGCACCGAGTACCGGGTCGACTTCACCGACGAGGAGTACCGCGGCCTCTATCGGGACCTGGTGCTGGTGCGGAAGCTGGACGCCGAGGCGACCGCCCTCCAGCGGCAGGGCGAGCTGGGCCTCTGGGCGAGCCTGCTCGGCCAGGAGGCGGCCCAGGTCGGTTCCGGCCGGGCGCTGCGTACGCAGGACATGGCCTTCCCGACCTACCGGGAACATGGCGTCCTCTACTGCCGGGGCATCGACCCGATCATGCCGCTGGGCCTGTTCCGCGGAGTCGACCAGGGCGGCTGGGACCCGAACGAGTTCAAGTTCAACATGTACACGATCGTGATCGGGGCGCAGACCCTGCACGCAACCGGATACGCCATGGGCGTCACCATGGACGGCAAGACCGGCACCGACGAGGGCGAGGCGGTGATCGCCTACTTCGGCGACGGCGCCACCAGCCAGGGCGATGTCAACGAGTCGTTCGTCTGGGCCAGCGTCTTCAACGCGCCGATGGTCTTCTTCTGCCAGAACAACCAGTACGCCATCTCGGAGCCGCTGGAGCGCCAGACGCGCATCCCGCTCTACCGGCGGGCCGCCGGCTTCGGCTTCCCCGGCATCCGGGTGGACGGCAACGACGTCCTGGCCAGCTACGCGGTGACCCGGCACGCGCTGGACAACGCGCGGCACGGGCAGGGTCCGAGCCTGATCGAGGCGTACACCTATCGGATGGGGGCGCACACCACCTCCGACGACCCCACCCGGTACCGGATCGCCAGCGAGGTCGAGGCCTGGCAGGCGAAGGATCCGATCGCCCGGATGAAGTCCTTCCTGGTAAAGCAGAAGATCGCCGACGACGGCTTCTTCGCCGAGGTGGACGAGCAGGCCAAGCGCGAGTCGGTGCACCTACGCGAGCGGGTGCTGGAGATGCCGAACCCGGAGCCAAGCAGCATGTTCGACCACGTCTACCCCAACGGATCGCCCCTGGTTGACCAGCAGCGGGCGCAGTTCACGCAGTACCTGGAGTCGTTCGAGGGGAGCGCGCACTGATGGCTACGGAGACCCTCACCCTCGGCAAGGCCCTCAACGCCGGCATGCGCAAGGCCCTGGAGAACGACCCGAAGGTCGTGATCATGGGCGAGGACGTCGGCAAGCTCGGCGGCGTGTTCCGGATCACCGACGGGCTGCAGAAGGACTTCGGTGACCAGCGGGTGATCGACACCCCGCTCGCCGAGTCGGGCATCATCGGCACCGCGGTCGGCCTCGCCATCCGGGGCTACCGACCGGTCTGCGAGATCCAGTTCGACGGCTTCGTCTACCCGGCGTACGACCAGATCGTGTCGCAGGTCGCGAAGATGCACTACCGCTCCCGCGGCAAGCTGAAGATCCCGATGGTGATCCGCATTCCGTTCGGTGGCGGCATCGGGGCGGTGGAGCACCACTCCGAGTCGCCGGAGGCGTACTTCTCCCACACCCCCGGGCTCAAGGTCGCCACCTGCGCCAACCCGCAGGACGCGTACGTGATGATCCAGCAGGCCATCGCGTCGGACGACCCGATCGTCTTCCTGGAGCCCAAGCGTCGCTACTGGGAGAAGGGCCCAGTCGAGGTCGACCAGCCGCTCCCGGAGGCCTACCCGCTTCAGGCCGCCCGGATCGCGCGGCCCGGCACCGACGCGACCCTGATCGCATACGGGCCGATGGTGCGCACCTGCCTGGACGCGGCGACCGCCGCCGCCGAGGACGGCCGTGAGCTGGAGGTCATCGACCTGCGCACGCTCGCCCCGCTGGACCTGGGCCAGGTGTACGAGTCGGTGCGCCGCACCGGTCGGGCCATCGTGGTGCACGAGGCGCCGTCGAACATCGGCCTCGGAGCCGAGGTCGCGGCCCGGATCACCGAGGAGTGCTTCTACTCCCTGGAGTCTCCGGTGCTGCGGGTGACCGGCTACGACATCCCCTACCCGGCCTCCCGGGTGGAGGAGGAGTACCTGCCCGACCTCGACCGGGTGCTCGACGCCGTCGACCGCACCTTTGGCTGGTGAGCGAGAGATGTCGCGAGTCAAGGAATTCAACCTGCCCGACCTGGGTGAGGGCCTGACCGAGGGAGAGATCCTCAGCTGGCTGGTCAAGGTGGGCGACACCATTGAGCTGAACCAGCCCATCGTCGAGGTGGAGACCGCCAAGGCGGCGGTCGAGATCCCGGCGAAGTGGGCCGGCCGGGTGCAGTCGATCTTCCACGCGGAGGGCGCGACCGTCGAGGTCGGAACACCGATCATCGCGATCGACACCGACCCGAATGCCGGCCCGCTGGAGACGCCGGAGCCGACCGGCGGTGCCGCGAAGGGCTCGTCGGCGGGGGAGGTCGCCAAGGGCACGGCCGAGTCCGGCCAGAACGACGATGCCGAGTCCGGTAAGCGCACTCCCGTGCTGGTGGGTTACGGCCCGCGCACCACCGCCGCGAAGCGCCGCCCCCGCAAGGGTGTCGCTCCGGCCGCGCCGGCCAAGCCGACGTCCGTACCGGCACAACCGGCTCCCGTACCGGCCCAGCCGGCTCCCCCCGCGCCGGTGGCCAGCGGGCCGAGTACCGCCGAGAACGGGCACAGCGGTCCGGCCGGTGGCGCTCGGGCGCTGGCCAAGCCCCCGGTACGCAAGCTCGCGAAGGACCTCGGGGTCGACCTGACCACCCTGACCGGGTCGGGTCCGCTCGGCTCGATCAGCCGGGAGGACGTACGGCAGGCGGCGAGCGGCACCCCGGCGACGGCGGAACCGCTGGCGACGGCACTGGTCAGTGGCACGGCGGCGAACGTCGGAGCGCACCGCGAACAGCGGATCCCGGTCAAGGGGGTCCGGAAGCTGACCGCGGAGAACATGTCCCGCTCGGCGTTCACCGCGCCGCACGTGACGGAGTTCCTGACCGTCGACATGACCCGTGCGATGAAGGCCCTGGACCGGCTCCGCCAGCGGCGGGAGTGGCGGGATGTCCGGGTCTCCCCGCTGCTACTGGTCGCCAAGGCCGTGCTGTTGGCCGTCCGGCGGCACCCGATGGTGAACTCAACCTGGGCGGGCGAGGAGATCGTCGTCAAGGACTACGTCAACCTTGGCATCGCGGCGGCGACCGAGCGCGGCCTCATCGTGCCGAACGTGAAGGACGCGGGGCGGCTCACCCTACGGGAACTGGCGGACTCGCTGACCGATCTCGTTCAGACCGCCAAGGCCGGAAAGACCTCACCGGCGGACATGTCCGGCGGCACGTTGACCATCACCAACGTAGGGGTCTTCGGCGTGGACACCGGTACCCCGATTCTGCCGCCGGGTGAGTCGGCGATCCTGGCCTTCGGCGCGGTCCGCAAGATGCCGTGGGTACACAAGGGCAAGGTCCGGCCCCGCCAGGTCACCACGCTGGGGCTCTCGTTCGACCATCGGATCATCGACGGGGAACTCGGGTCGCGCTTCCTGCGGGACATCGGCGACTTCCTCGCCGATCCCGAGGCGGCGCTGCTCGCCTGGACCTGACCGGTAGCGATCGGCTGATCCACTGACGGCCGGTGTGCCGGGGCTGACGCCCCGGCACACCGGCCGTCGCCTTTGGCGAGACACCTTCGGTCAGATAGCCAACTCGCTTTAGATCATTCGGCTGGTGTCCCAGCTCACCTAAGAATCGTTGGCGATCTCGGCCTCGGTTGCGCTTCAATTGGTGTCAGCAGGGGCTACCGACAACCGAATAGCCAGGAGTGAGACCCATGAGCATGATCGATCGATTCCGCAACCGTCGCGACGCCAGCCGCCGCGCCCGTGCCATCGAGCGCGCGCTGCGTTCCGCCAATTCGCCCGCGGTCCGCGACGAGATCCTCACCATCGCGCAGCGTCAGATGTACTGACCTGCCCACGACTTTTCTCGCCTCCTCGCCGAAGGCCCGTCCGGCTCCGCCGGACGGGCCTTCGGCGTTCCGCGGCGCACACCCGTCAACCGGCCCGTACCGGCTGACACACCGGGATTTCGCCATCACCCGCCGCCCGGTACGGTGGTGTCCGGTCGTCGCCCGCCGATGTGACAGGGGCGGTTCCGGATCGAACCCAATCGAAACCGCCCGACAACACGGAGTAGTGGCCCGGTCCTCCCGAAACCTCCCTTCAGGAGGACCGGATACGGTGCGGAGGGCGGCCGGGGCGCGCGGTCCGGCGACGCCGGTTGGCGTGCCGCGCACCGGTGTCCGCGGCCGAAGCTGATGGAGGAGGCGCACGCATGACGTCCGAAGGCACGCACCACCCCGGCCAACAGCCGGAAGAGGCGTCGCCGGGCGCTGGCGGACCGACGCCATACGGCGACCGGCCGGCGAGGCAGGACAGCGGGTACGCCGCCGGGCAGCCGGATCTGGGCTGGGCACCTCCGCCCCCCGCGCACCCGACCCCGGCTGGGCCCGCCTGGGCAACGGACGCACCGCCCCCGGCGCCGGCGTGGGGCACCGCTCAGCCGCCGGCGCCGAACCCGGCACCCACTTCGGCGCAGTGGGCCCCGGACGCGGGAGTACCACAGCAGCCTGAGCCAGGGCGCGGCGGCCCACCCGAACCGGCCTGGGCACAGCAGCCACCCGCGGCCGCCGAACCAGCCTGGGCACAGCAGCCACCCCCGGTCGTCCGGGCCACCGCGCAGGTGCCCCCGCCGGCACCCAGCCAACCCACGCCGGAGGCCCCGCCGAGCGGCCGGCCGGAGCCCACACCCGAGTGGAACGCTGGGGCCAGCCAACCAGGTCCGGCCCAGTCGGGCGGCTGGGCACCGGAGGCAGCCGCCTGGGCACCCGGGAGTCCCGCTGTCGCCACGAGCAACGAGGGCGGTTGGCCCGCCGGGGACCCGTCCGCCCACGCCGGCCTGGCCACGCCCGGCGAGCGTCCCGCGCAGCCCTGGGTGCCGGCACCACGCGGCGCGGGCGATGGGCTGAACATGCCCAGCGTCGAACCGTGGGCGCCGGAGGAGGCCTGGGGTAACGCCGAACGTTCGGCGGCTGCCGGCCAGGAGTCGGCGGGCGCCGGAGCGCCTCCGGCCTACCAGCCGACGCCGGGCCCCGGCATCTCTCCCGCCAATGCAGTCCCGCTCCCACCGCAGGAGCAGCGGGTGCCCGGTGCCAGCCTGGCGGCCAGCGCACCGGCCGACTTCGCCGCACCACCACCGCCAGCCGCTGTTCCACCGCCGGCTGACTTCGCCGCGCCACCACCGGGTGCCCCGGAGGCCGCTCGCCCCGACCTCGGATACGAGGCAGCACAGCACGGTTGGCCCCCGGCGACCGGGCCGGGTGAGCCGCCCGCGCCCCCAGTGGTGCCCGCGCCGCGCACCTCCCCGGAGCTCGCCGAACAGCCCGCCCCCCCGCCGGCAGTGTCCGGCGGTGTCTCGGCCAGCGCCGCTGTGCCGCTGGCCAGCCGGGTGACGCCTCCGGTCGACCAGGCCCAGGTTCCTCCCACGCCAGCACCGCAGCCACGCGTGTATGGCCGCCCGGCACCGTCCGAGCCGGCGGAGCCCGAGGGCTACCAGGCCGACCCACAACGTTTCGATCTGGCGGGTCCGCCGGTGCACGGCCACGACGCCGGGTTCGGCGCCGACCGTGGCTTCGGCCCGGACTACGGACCTGGCCCGGAGAGCGGCTTGCGCCCGGACGGCGGCTTCGGTGCGGAGAGCGACTTCGGTCGCGGCAGTGAGGATCGGCCCGCCGATCCCCCCGGCTACGCGCCCGTCGTACCGGCTCCCGCGGCGCCCTTCCCGCCGAGCATTCCCGCCTTCGCCGACGCCCCGGCCAGCGAACGACCGGTCAATGGCACCAAGCCGCATCCCGACGAGGAGCGCCCCAACGACCGCTTCGGCGAGCCGGTGACCGGTACTGCCAACGTCAACGGCACCACCGCTTTCCCACCGCAACCCGAGTCGGCGTTCCCACCGCCGGCCCAGCCCTCGGCCCCGGCCTGGGATCAGGCGCCGCCCCCCAGGGCAGCCTGGGGCCAGGCGGCACCCCCCACCGAGGCCTGGGACCAGGCACAACCGCCGACCCCGGCGTGGGAGCAGGCCCAGCCGCCAGCACAGCCCTCCACCCAGGCCTGGGAGCAGGCACCGTCCCCGGCCCAGCCCTGGGGCCAGAACGGACCGGCCAATCCGGACCCGGACCAGAACCGCTTCGACGCGTTCCAGCCGATCGCCGAGCCAGCGGCCGACACGCCCGTCCCGAAAGTCCGTAACGGCCGGGTGCTGGCCGCGGTCCTCATCGCCGCGGTGCTGATCCTGACCATACCGCTGGGCCTGCTCATGCTGCTCGGCAAGATCGGCGGGAACGATTCGGCGCAGAGCTTCGACCCCGCGGTCGGAAGCTGCGTCAAGCAATCGGGTGAAACGGCCGTGGCGGTGGACTGCGGTGACGCCGAGGCGCACACAGTGGTGTCAAAGGTGAACACCAATGAGGAGTGCACCGACCCGACCCAGGCACACGTGAAGCTCACCGGCTCCGGCGACAACCGAGTGCTCTGCCTCGAAAAGGCCAACTGACCAGCCCGACCCGATGGTGGGGCCACAGTCGACCTGTGGCCCCACCATCGGTCGTTTCGGCAGGGAGGCAGCGACACTTCCACGCCAGCCAGCGGTGCTGCCATTGAAGCGGCGTTGCTAACCGCTGAGCTTGGGATACCCGCGATGCGCCGACCAGTCTTCGGCGAGGAGCGCCATGAGGTGAGCGTCGACCCAGTCGCCCTGCCAGTGCAGTGCCTGACGCTTCGTACCTTCGCGAACGAAGCCGACCTGCTCGTAGACATGCTGGGCCCGCGGGTTGCAGGCGAAGACCTCCAGCGTCACCCGGTGCACGCCGACAGCCCCAAAGGCATGAGACAGAACCAGGCGGGTGGCCTCGGTGCCGTAGCCACGGCCAAAGACCCGAGGGCCCACCAGCGCGATCCGGAACGAGCAGGACCGATTGTCGGCATCCAACTCGTTTAGGACCACCTCACCCACGTAGCTGTTGGTGCGTTGTTCGACGATCGCCAGATCCAACCGGTTGTCGTGCCCGGCGCGAGAGGAGTACCACTGCTCGGCGCGTTCCAACTCCGCTCCGGACGACGCCTGGCCATGTGTTCCGGTCAGCCGCCGAACCTCGGGATCGTTCAGCATCTCGACAAGCCCCGCGGCGTCGTCAGCGGCGACCGGACGTAACAGCACCCGCTCTCCGACCAAGGTTGGCTTGACAGCGAACGAGGGGATGAGAGACGCCATGGCCACGATCATGTCGCGACATACGGCCGCGCCGCCAATAGCTTGTCCTCCAACACGGAGGCACCGCGATGAAGTCCCGGCACTGCCCGTGAGCATGTAGTCCGGCGCGCGAAAAGGGGGATTATCCAGGCCGAAGGGGCGCGCCGGCGCAACGACGAACGCGCCCGCCCCAGGTCGGGACGGACGCGTTCGGAGGGTAGGTCAGTCGCATCCTGGGAGCTGGGCGACGAACGCCCGCCACGACGCCGGCCCGAAGACCAGCGCCGGGCCGGTCGGGTCCTTGGAATCCCGAACCCCCACCACACCGGGCAGATTGTCGGCAACCTCGACGCAGTTACCGCCGTTACCGCTGCTGCGGCTGCTCTTGCGCCAACGCGCCCAGGTCAAGTCCATGATTCAGCCACTTCCCTCAGAAGATCAACTGACTGCCAGTGGGACAACGCCTCACCCCGCACGTTCTCCCACACCTCCAGTATCGCCGCCACGTCGTTCGGGGTGCTAACCATCTCCCCCTCCAGCTGGCTGTCCAGGTAGACCGCCATCCGATGGTCCGCACCGGTGCCGATGACGAACGGCCCGTTGAGGCCCGCGTAGGCGCCGACGGTCAACGGCACGACGTGCAGCCGGAGGTGTGGGGCCGCGCACGCTGCCAGCAGCGCGGACACCTGCTCGCGCATGGTCTCCCGGCCGCCGACCGGGCGCCGGAGGGCGACCTCGTCGACCACGGCCGCGAACTGTGGCGGATCTTCCCTGGTGAGGATGGCCTGCCGCGAGAGCCGCCGCGCCATCGAGCCGATCACCCCCCCCCTCGCCCGGCTGATCCAGGAGGCAGGGGTGACGGTGCCGGTCACCATCGTCGACATCACCGAACCCATCAGGCTGCTGGCCGACAGCCAGGAAGCCACCTCACCCGAGGCTGACGACCAACGCAACCCCTAGGAACGCCCCCAGCGTTTTCCGCATCACGTTCGCTCATCCATAGGGGCACCTGCGTCGTTGCCGTGGGAGGGTTGCCCCATGGCAACCGCGCCTCGCGTCCGAGCACCCGAGCTGAAGGGCCGTCGCTGGCTGAACACCGGCGGACGGGACCTGACCCTGGCCGACCTTCGAGGCCGGATAACCGTCCTCGACTTCTGGACCTTCTGCTGCATCAACTGCCTACACGTGCTCGACGAGCTACGGCCCATCGAGCAGAAGTACGCCGACGTACTCGTGGTCATCGGCGTCCATTCCCCCAAGTTCGAACACGAGAAGGACCCAGACGCCCTGGCCGACGCCGTCGAACGGTACGGCGTGCACCACGCGGTGCTCGACGACCCGGAACTGCACACGTGGCAGCAGTACGCCGCCCGGGCCTGGCCGACCCTGGCCGTGATCGACCCGGAGGGGTACGTGGTAGCCACGATGGCCGGGGAGGGACACGCCGAAGGCCTGGTCCGGCTCGTGGACGACCTGATCGCCACCCACGAGGCCAAGGGCACCCTGCACCGGGGTGACGGCCCGTACGTGCCCCCCGCCGAGCCGGAGACCACGCTGCGCTTCCCCGGCAAAGGCGTCGTACTCGACAGTGGGAACCTGCTGGTGTCGGACTCGGCCCGGCACTCCCTCGCGGAGCTGGCCCCGGACGGCGAGACGCTGCTCCGCCGGATCGGCACCGGCGCGCGCGGTCGGGCCGACGGGCCGGCCACGGCGGCCACCTTCGCCGAGCCGCAGGGGCTCTGCCTCCTCCCCGCCCACGTCTCCCGGCTGGTCGGCTACGACCTGGTCGTCGCGGACACCGTCAACCACCTGCTGCGCGGCGTACGCCTCGACACCGGCGAGGTGGTCACCGTGGCCGGCACCGGCCGGCAGTGGCGTTCCACCGTGGATGACCACGCCCACGACGCCCGCTCGGTCGACCTCTCCTCCCCCTGGGACCTGGCCTGGTACGACGACCGCCTGGTGATCGCCATGGCCGGCATCCACCAGCTCTGGTGGTTCGATCCGGTGAAACGCACCGCCGGCATGTACGCGGGCAGCACCGTCGAGGCGCGCAAGGACGGCCCGCTGGCCGAGGCGTGGCTGGCCCAACCCTCCGGCCTGTCGGTCTCCGAAGACGGCAGCCGGCTCTGGGTGGCCGACAGCGAGACCAGCGCGGTCCGCTATGTCGAGAACGGCATCCTGCACACCGCGGTAGGGCAGGGGCTCTTCGAGTTCGGGCACGTCGACGGGCCGGCCGCACAGGCGCTACTCCAGCATCCGCTGGGGGTCTGCGCGCTGCCCGACGGGTCGGTGCTGATCGCCGACACGTACAACGGGGCGGTCCGCCGCTACGACCCGGAGTCGGACTCGGTCGGCACGGTCGCCGACGGGCTCGCCGAGCCGAGCGACCTGCTACTCACCCCGGACGGCGGGGTGCTGGTCGTGGAGTCCGCCGCCCACCGGCTGACCCGGCTCGCGCCGGGCGCGCTCACCGCCGCCGGGGCCAGCACGGTCGACGGCCCACGGCACCGCGCCGAGCGGAGACCGACCGAGCTACGCGCCGGCGAGGTGACCCTGGAGGTCATCTTCACCCCGGCGCCCGGTCAGAAGCTCGACGACAGCTACGGACCGTCCACCCGGCTGGTGGTCACGGCATCCCCGCCGGAGCTGCTGCTGGCCGGCGCGGGCACCGGCACCGAGCTGACCCGCCAGCTGGTGCTCAACGACTCGGTCCCCGAGGGGGTGCTCCAGGTGACCGCCCAGGCGGCCACCTGCGACGCCGACGTGGCGCACGCCGCGTGTCACCTGACCCGGCAGGACTGGGGCGTACCGATCTGGGTGGTTGACGCCGCCGCCGACCGCCTCCCGCTGGTGCTCCGCGGCATGGACGCCTGAGCCGGCGCGGGGTCCCCGCGCCGCTTGCGGGCCCCGCGCCTGAACAGTTACGGGGGTCCCGCGACGCGGCTACGCCCGCCCCGCCGTGAACGGGGCGAGCGGGACCCCCGCGTCAACCAACACGGCGCGGATCAGCTCGGCGCAGCGCACCGCGCCGGGGGTGTCGCCGTGCAGGCAGATCGACTGGACCGGGCAGGGAATCACGGTCCCGTCGACCGCCACCACCGCCTGCTCGGTGGCCATCCGGAGAGCCTGCTGGGCCATCTGCTCCGCGTCGGTGACCAGCGAGTCCGGGGCACCCCGGGGCACCAGCCTGCCGTTGGGCTGGTAGCCCCGGTCGGCGAAGCCCTCGCTGACCGCCCGCAGGCCGGCCCCGTTCGCGAGTTGGGCGAGCACCGAGCCGGACGGGCAGAGCAGGGGAAGCTGATCGTCGTACTCGGCGACCGCGGCAACCACCGCCGCCGCCTGCGATTCGTCGTGGGTGACGGCGTGGTAGAGCGCGCCGTGCGGCTTGAGGTAGCGGACCCGCGTCCCGGCGACCCGGCAGAAGCCGTCGAGCGCACCGAGCTGGTAGATGACCTCGTCGCGCAGCTCGGCGAACTCGTACGCGATGTGCCGACGACCGAAGCCGACCAGGTCCCGGTAGCTGACCTGGGCGCCCACCATGACTCCCCGCTCGGCGGCGCCGGCGCAGACCCGGCGCATGGTGACGGCGTCGCCCGCGTGGAAGCCGCAGGCGACATTGGCGGAGGTGACCAGGTCCAGCAGCGCGGCATCGTCGCCGAGCCGCCAGACGCCGAGGCCCTCACCGAGATCCGCGTTGAGGTCCATAGAACCTCACCGTAGTCCCTGGCCGGGCCTGCGCAAGCGGGGTCACGTCAACCACCACCCCGACAACCGGGTACCCACCGGTGGTCGGATGGTCGGCGAGGAAAACCAGGGGTTGGCCATCCGCCGGCACCTGTACCGCCCCGAGTACGAGACCCTCGCTGGGCAGCTCCCCCGACACCGCTCGGGGCAGCGGCGCCCCGGACAGGCGCGCGCCGACGCGGTTGCTGACCGGGGTCAGGGTGTAGGCCGTACCGAACAGCCGGTCGAGTGCGGGTGCGGTGAACCAGTCGGCGCGCGGGCCGAGGCGCAGCGCCAGCCGCACCTCGTCCGGTGCTGGCACGATCGCCGTGACATCCACCGGGGCGGGCGGCCCGGCCGACGCGCCCATGGGGAGGCGGTCGCCGTCGTGCAGCGGAGGCGGGCCGAGCCCGGAGAGGGTGTCGGTGGCCCGGCTGCCGAGCACCGGTTCGACGGCGATCCCGCCGGCGACGGCGAGCCAGGACCGCAGCCCGGTGCGGGGCGGGCCGACCCGCACCACCGCACCCGCCGGAACCGCGAGCGGCCGCCCCACGTCGCCGGGACGCTCACCGACGTGGACGGGAGCCTCCGCCCCGGTGACCGCGACCGTGGTGGCACGACGAAACCGCAGCTCACACCCGGTCAGAGTGATCTCCAGACCGGCGGCGCTCTCCGAATTGCCAACCAGCCGATTCGCCAGCCGGAGCGCGCCCGGGTCGAGGGCGCCGGAGCGCGGCACGCCGAGGTGCGCCCAGCCAGGCCGGCCGAGATCCTGCACGGTGGTGAGAATGCCGGCCCGCAGCACCTCGACCACGCCGCCGCTGCCGGCCACGGGCGCGTTGGGTTGCTGCGGCCCGCCGGGCCGGGTGCCGGTCATGCCGGGACCAGCCGCACCCGGGTGCCGGGCGTGAGCCGGGCCGGTGGGTCGGCGTGCACGTCGAACAGGGGAAGGTCGGTGTGGCCGACGAGCAACCAGCCACCGGGCGAGGCGGTCGGATAGATCCCGGCGTACGGACCGGCCAGCGCGACGGAGCCGGCCGGGACCCGGGGGCGGGGGGTCGGCAGCCGGGGCACGGCCAACCCGGCGGGCAACCCGGTCAGATACGCGAAGCCGGGCGCGAACCCGCAGAAGGCCACCCGGAACTCGGTGGCGACGAGCCGGCGTACGACGGTTGGCACGGCGACGTCCCAGTGGCCGGCGACGGTCGGCAGGTCCGTCCCGTCGTAGCGCACCGGAACCTCGACAGCGCCGGCGCCTCCCCTGCCGGCGCCGGTGCCGGCGGCGCCGGTGCTGGCGGCGCCGGTGCTGGCGGCGTTGCTGGGGGACGGGTTCCAGGTGCCGAGGAGCGCGGCGGTGTGGGTCGGATCGGGAAGGCCGTCGAGCAGTACGGTGCGGGCCGCCGGGATGATCTCGACGGCGTCCAGGTCGCCCCGTTCCCGGCGTCGCCACAGCTCGGCCCGCCACGCCTCCACCTGTTCGGCGTCGGAACAGTCGAGCAGCAGGGCGCGCGCCCCGACCGGCCGGATCCGCATCCCGCCATCCTCCCGGACCCGGCCGGGTTCCGGAACGAGCGATCACGCCGCAGCTGCTGGCAGCCGGCCCGCTGGCGCTGCCGGACGCCCACCCGCTCGGTACCGGTTAACGTGACCATAGGCACTACCACCAGGTAACCTACGGCGTCGTAACCTGTTGGCGTGACCACCTCCGCACCAACCCGCCTCAAGCCGACCGACCTCGGCAAACCTCGAATGCGCGGCTGGCTGCACGCGTACGCGTTCTTCGCCGCCCTCGTCTGCGGGATCGTCCTCTGCGCCATCGCCGCCGCCCGATCCGGCTGGTCGCCGCTGGTCAGCACCCTGATCTACAGCCTGACCGTCTGCGGGCTCTTCGGCACCAGCGGGCTCTACCACCGGCGGGTGTGGTCCGAGCGGGGCTTCCAGGTCATGCGGCGGATGGACCATTCGATGATCTTTGTCTTCATCGCTGGTACGTACACGCCGTTCTGCGTCCTGCTGCTGGAGCCCCGACCGGCGACGATCATGCTCTCGCTGGTGTGGGGTGGCGCACTCGGGGGCGTGGCGCTCAAGCTCATCTGGCCGCACGCCCCACGCTGGGTCTCCGCGCCGCTCTACCTGGCGCTCGGCTGGGTCGCGGTGGCGATGCTGCCGGACATCCTCCACGCGGGCGGGGTGACCGCCCTGGTCCTGCTGATCGTCGGCGGTGCGATCTACAGCGTCGGCGCGGTGAGCTACGCCCTGCGCCGACCCAACCCGTGGCCCACCGTCTTCGGTCACCACGAGTTCTTCCACGCCTGCACCCTCGTCGCCGCGATCTGCCACCACATCGCGATCTACTTCGCCCTCTTCGCCTAGCAATGACGCGCCCGGTCAGTGCCGCGGAGCAGGCGGAGCGGTTCGGCTAAATTCAGGGCTGGTTCGGGCCGTTCATGTCGCGGTGGCCCACACCGGGATGCGCAGGTTGACGCCGTCCCCGGTATTACAGGTCGACGTCCGAAACGGTGGCGAAGGGTTCTGGCGCCGCGACACGGGCCGCCAGCAGCCCACCGATGCCGGGAATGAGTGCGATCAGCCAGACTCGGTGACATCGCCGCATGACCAGGGCCGCGGTGATGACTGTGAGGGCGTAGGCCAGTCCGTGTACGGTCCGAGGATACGGGAGACGGTAGGCGTGTGCGCGGTGAAGACATTCAGAAGCATCAGTGTCAGTGTGGCCAGTTCGACTGCGCCGATGACCCGCAGCAGGTGACGGGGGCTCACCGTCCGACCCCCGTCGTCGATCCTGGACGATAGATCATCAGAACCACCACGATCGCCCAGAGCAGGTTGAAGATTCCCGTGTGCATACCCAAGCGCGGGGCGACGCGGGCGAGGTCCGCGGATTCCGCACCCTCGTCGAGGCAGCGCAGCGTGCGACGCTGGCTGGGCAGAACGACGCCGACGAGCACCGCGCCGGCACCCGCGGTGAGAACGATGGACACGATAAGCCACACGTCACCAAGGACACCGATACTGGCACCGGTAGCGAGCCCGAACACGGGAACGAGCACACCGATCACGGCGTAGCCGCGGGTGATCCGGTGCAGGATGCGTACAACGGCACCGCGGCGGGGGTCGGCAGGCCCGTCGAGCGCGAGTCGGGCGAAGCGCGGAAACATGCTCGCGGTGACAGCTACCGGGCCGATGGTGAGAATCGCGGCCAACACGTGGACCGACAACAGGAAGGCGCTCATGCCGGCACTCGCTACGCGGCGACAGGCGTGCGGGGCAGGCGTCCGGCAGGCGCTTTCCAGGTGGTGCCGCGGCGCTCACACTCGAAGAGGTCCTCGACGGCGCGGGCAGCGGCACAACCGAAGTCACGTTCGAGGAGGTAGAGGGCTACGTCGACGCCGGACAGGACACCGCCGCCGGTGACGAGATCGCCGTCGTCGACCACCCGCGCGCGGACCGCGTTCACGCCGGTGGACTGCAGTCGGTCGAGGCCGAGGTGGTGGGTGGTCGCTGTCCTCCCCTCCAGCAGGCCCGCCATCGCGAGCGCGAGCGCACCGCCGCAGACGGTGGCGACGGTGACCTGCGGCGCGGCCAGAGCCCGGGCGACGAGTGACATCGTGGGACTTGCGGCGAACCGCCCGAGCAGCGCGGGAATGTTCAGCTCGTCTGCGTCTGAATCGCCGTCGAAGGACCCGGGCGCGCCCGGAACGATGACGTAGCCGGGTGCCTCCGGCTCCAGCACCGCGCTGGTGGGGAGAGAGATGCCGGCGACTCCCGATCGGACGCTGCCCCCTCCCGACCCACTCACCAGCGCACACTCGAGCACGCCGTCGAGGGCGGCGCCGCCCGCGAAGAGCACCTCGAATGGGGCGATGACGTCAAGCGGATCGAAGCCGTCGAAAAGCACGAACTGGGCGCGAAGCGTGGGCATCGGTAGCCCCTTTCACGTAGTGGATACCTTCATGATCGGGCAGTCGCACGCCTCTTGATAGTGGCTTTCGAGTCATACAACGCCTGAATCTGGCCAGGCCTCAATCTGACCTACTATTCAGGCATGCGTACGGTCGTTGTGCTCGCGCTGCCGGATGTGATTGCCTTTGATCTGGCCACCCCGGTCGAGACGTTCGGCCGCGTCCGCCTGCCGGATGGCCGGCCCGGATACCGGATCCTCGTCGCAGGGCCCGAACAGGTCGTCGACGCCGGGCCGGTGCAACTGACGGTCAACGAAGATCTAGATGCGCTCGACCGCGCCGACCTGGTCGTGGTGCCTGGCCGCAACGACCCCCTACAGCCCTCCCCGCCCTCGGTGCTCACCGCCCTACGTGCCGCCGCGGCCAAGGGCACGCGCGTCGCCTCCGTCTGCGTCGGAGCATTCACGCTGGCAGAAGCCGGGCTACTCGACAACATGAGGGCCACGACCCACTGGTTCGCCGCCGAAGAACTCGCGCACCGATACCCGTCGGTCCAGGTGGACCCCGACGTGCTCTACATCGACAACGGCAGCATCCTCACCTCTGCCGGTGCCGCGTCCGGACTGGACCTGTGCCTGCACGTGATTCACACCGACTACGGCGCGGCGGTGGCCGCGGACGCGGCGCGCCTCGCCGTGTCCCCACTGCACCGAAGCGGCGGACAGGCGCAGTACATCCTGCGGAACCGGCAACCCCTGCGACCCTCAGCCCTCGAACCCGTCCTCGCCTGGATCGAGGCCAACGCGCATCGAGCCCTCACGCTCGCCGACCTCGCCGCCGCCGCGAACCTGAGCGCGCGCACCCTGACCAGGCGATTCGCCATCGAGACCAGACAGAGCCCGATGCAGTGGGTAGCCGGTGTCCGGATTCGTCACGCCCAGGAGCTCCTGGAAACCACCGACTACACAATCGACCGCGTAGCGAACCAGACCGGCTTCACCACCACGAGCAACTTTCGTGCGCAATTCCAGGAGGTCGTCGGCACCACACCAGGCGCCTATCGCAGAACCTTCCGAGTGCGCGGCGAGCAGCATCCGGGTGGTTCACGTCAATGAGTTCGTCGCACTCTCCAACAGCAGAACACCGCCGACAGCATCGACGTACCCGGGCGGTCGAAACGCCGATCAGGCAAGCTGGGGGTATGACGCACGCGCACGCCCAAAACCGCACCCTGGTGTTGCTCCGGCACGCGAAGGCAGAGCTCCCGGGAGACCAGCCGGACATGGACCGGCCGCTGACGGCGCGGGGGCGAGCGGATGCGGCGGCGGCCGGCGCGTGGCTGGCCCACCACGGGCTCCTCCCAGACGTGGTGATCTGCTCCTCGGCCCGCCGCACCCGGGAAACCTGGCACGGCGTGGCCATGGGAATGACCGGAGCGCCACCGGAGGGTGGCTCCGCGGGCCCGGCACCCGAGGTGCACTACGCCGACGACGCGTACGAGGCGCATCCGGCGGATCTGCTGGCCCTGGTGCGGCGGGTCGCACCAGCCGCCCGGACGGTGTTGCTGATTGCCCACAACCCCGGCGTGTCGCAGCTGTCGATACTGCTCGACTCCGAGCAGGCGGACCGGGACCCGCAACGGACCAGCCAGGCCGTGGTACACCGCACCACGGCGGAGTGGGCCGGTCTCGGCCGCCGGGACACCGTCATCACCGCCGAGCACACCGCCCGCGGCTAAGCCGCTCAGGACGGCGGCGCTGTCGGCGGCGGTGGGTCGGGCGGCGGTGGCATCATCGCGGTCGGATGCGACAGCCGGTTCTCCTCCACGATCAGCGTCCGCGCCCGCTTGCGCCGGTCCTGCCAGAACCACACGGTGGTGAGGAGGACGGCCAGCCCGGCCAGGATGAAGACCCAGCCGACCGCTCGCAGGTCAACCCACCAGACGTTGGCCCGGACCGCGAAGGTGAGGATCGCCCCGAGGGCGATCAGGAAAATACCGCTACCAATGCCCATGTGCGCTGCACTCCCCCGTGCGATGGCTCTGGGCGTTCTCTGCCTGACCTGATGCCGGTTACCCGCCGCCGCCGGGTGCTACCCCTGCCCGGGCCGGTAACCCCGCCCCGGGGCCGGTTGAGGCCCGGCATGAGCAGTGACAACCAACGCGACGGCCGGCGAGGGTCACCCCGCCGGCCGTCGATTCTGCCGGGTCTGCCCCCGGATCAGCCCTGCCCCTCGGAGCGGGTCAGAACGCCTCCTCCGGGAGGTCCATCACGCTCAGGTCGACGTTTTCGATGATGCGCCGATCGGCACCGATGCGGGGCAGCACCTCGCGGGCGAAGAACCGGGCGGCGGCCACCTTGCCGGTGTAGAAGTCCCGGTCGGTTCCGGCGTCACCGGCGAGCGCCGTCAGCGCCACGTCGGCCTGCCGCTGGAGCAGCCAGCCCACCACCAGGTCACCGATGGCGAGCAGGAACCGGCGGCTGCTCAGGCCGACCTTGTAGAGCGCCCGGGTCTCGCCGCCCTGCGCCTCACCCAGCCAGCCGGTGAGCGTGCCCAGGATGCTCTGAATCTCGCCGAGGGCGCGGCCGAGCGCCTGCCGCTCCTCCTTGAGCTGACCGTTGCCGCCCTCGGCGGCGATGAACTCCTGGATCTCGCCGGCGACGGCCATCAGGGCCTTACCGTTGTCCCGGACGACCTTGCGGAAGATCAGGTCGAGGCTCTGGATCGCCGTGGTGCCCTCGTACAGGGTATCGATCTTGGCATCCCGGACATACTGCTCCAGCGGGTAGTCCTGGAGGAAGCCGGAGCCGCCGAAGGTCTGGAGGGACTCGTGGCCGAGCAGCTCGTACGCCCGTTCCGAGCCGACCCCCTTGACCAGCGGCAGCAGCAGGTCGTTAACCCGCTTGGCCAGTTTCACGGTCTGCTCGTCGCCGGCCGCCTCAGCGATGGCGACCTTGTCCTGCCAGCCGGCCGTGTAGCAGACCAGGGCCCGCAGCCCCTCGGCGTACGACTTCTGCAGTAGCAGCGAACGGCGTACGTCCGGGTGCTGGGTGATCGCGACCCGGGGGGCGCTCTTGTCGGTCATCTGGGTCAGGTCGGCGCCCTGCACCCGACTCTTGGCGTACTCGAGCGCGTTCAGATAGCCGGCGGAGAGGGTGGCGATCGCCTTCGTACCGACCATCATCCGGGCGTACTCGATGATCATGAACATCTGCCGGATGCCGTCGTGCTTCTCGCCCAGCAGCCAGCCCTGGGCCGGCACCCCGTGCTCGCCGAAGGTCAGCTCGCAGGTGTTCGAGACCTTCAGGCCCATCTTGTGCTCGACGTTGGTGGCGAAGACGCCGTTGCGCTCGCCCAGCGCGCCGGTCTCCTCATCGAAGTGGTACTTCGGCACCACGAAGAGGGAGAGTCCCTTGGTGCCCGGACCACCCGCGCCCTCGACCCCGACCGGCCGGGCCAGCACATAGTGGACGATGTTGTCGCTGAGGTCGTGCTCGCCGGAGGTGATGAAGCGCTTGACGCCCTCGATGTGCCACGAGCCGTCCGGCTGCGGGATGGCGCGGGCGCGGCCGGCACCGACATCCGAGCCGGCGTCCGCCTCGGTCAGCACCATCGTGGAACCCCAGCCCTGGTCGATGAAGAGCTTGGCCCACTTCCGCTGCCGCTCGGTGCCCTCAACGTGCAGGACGTGCGCGAACGAGGGGCCGGAGGCGTACATCCAGACCGCGGCGTTGGAGCCCAACACCAGCTCGGCCAGCGACCACCAGAGGGCGCGGGGTGCGTTGCTACCGCCGAGCGCCTCGGGCAGGTCCAGCCGCCAGAACTCGGCGTCGATGAACCGACGGTACGACTTCTTGAAGGACTCCGGCAGCGGCGCGGTGTGCGTCGCCGGGTCGAAGACCGGCGGGTTACGGTCGCTGTCCGTGTAGCTGGCTGCCAGGTCTTCCCTGGCCAGGCGGTCGACCTCGGCGAGGAAGCTACGGGCGGTGTCGACATCCAGTTCCGTGTAGGGCGCCTGACTGAACGCCCGGTCCGCCTCGAACACCTCGAACAGGTTGAACTCAAGGTCCCGAAGGTTGCTCTTGTAGTGGGTCATGGTCGCTGGCCCCGCTTCCGGACGCGTGTTACCGATCAGTAACCCTGACTGTATTACTCACGGGTAGGCAACGACAAGCCCCTCACCCTTCCGCCGCGCCGACCTCCCAACTCGGCACGGCGACAGAACCCCCGGTCCGGGTCCCGGTGTACTCCATCAGCACCAGCGCGATGTCGTCGTCAAGCCGGTCATACACCCACCCGACCAGCGCCGCCTCCAGAGACGCCAGCCCGTCGGCGACGGTCCCGTGCCCGAGCAACCGCCAGGCCCGATCGGTGGTCGGGAAGAACTCGCCGTCCCGCCGGGCCTCGCCGAGCCCATCGGTGAACAACAGCAGTCGGTCGCCCGGCTCCAACCGCTCGACCCGGGCCCGCACCGCCGGCATGAACCCCAGCGGCGGAGCCGGAGCCGGTGGCTCCAACGCGATCACCGCACCCCGACGCAGCAACAGCGGAGCTGGATGTCCGCAGTTGACGATGGTCAGGGTGCCACCCCGCTCCTCGACCAGAGCCGCGGTCACGAAGTCCTCGTCACCCCCGCTCCGGGCCACCGCCCGGTCCAGGTCCGCGACGATCGCCCGCAGGTCCGCCCGCTCGTACGCCACATGCCGGTAGGAGCCCAGCACGATGCTGGCCAACCGGACCGCGTCCAGGCCCTTACCCCGAACATCCCCAATGATCATGCGTACCCCGTACGGCGTGTCCAGGGCCTCGTACAGGTCACCGCCGATCTCCGCAGTGGCTGTGGAGGAGATGTATCGGGCGGCGATGGCCAAGGAGCCGACCTGCGGACCGAGCGGACGGAGTACCGCCTGCTGAGCAACCGTGGCGAGCCTCGACAACTCCTCGATCCGCTCGGTCTGCCGCTGCCGGACTGCCGCCATGGTGGCCGCCAACGCGGCGCCCAGGGCGATGCCAGCCACCGCGACCGCGGCCGCCAGCGAACCGTGCCCCTCGGCCAGTGCAAAGCCGACGCCAAGGCAGACGGCTGCGACCCCCACCCCCAGCACCACCTGCCAGGAGGCCAGGGCGGCGGCCAGGAACGGGGCAGCGATCAACAGAGCGATGTAGTCGACCCCACGACCGTCGGCGCTCTCCAGCACCGAGACGATTACGAGCAGGGCAAGGGCCGCGCCGAGGCCGGCACGGGATCCGGGGCCCAGTGGGCCGCGGCCCAGCTGGGAAAGCTGTGTGCGTACGAGGGACAGCATGCCTGATGGACAGCGGTCGTTGAATGAACCTGACCTGACATCTGAGGTGGTTCTGACTGTGCGGGTCACCCCGGGAAGCCATTCGCGGTTGGCGGTGGGCTCAGCCCAACACCTCGTACCGAACCTCGACGTGCCCCGCAGTCAGCGGGGCGATCACCGCGAAGGCGGCCTGGAACAGGTCGATGCAGCGCCCCGTGACGAACGGGCCCCGGTCATTGATCCGCACGGTCACCGACGTACTGGTAACCGGGTTCGTAACCCGCACCATCGTGTCGAACGGCAGGGTCTTGTGGGCGGCGGTCATCGCCGAGGGGTCAAAGGCCTCCCCGCTCGCCGTGAGCTGCCCCTCAGAGTAGTAGGAGGCGCCGCAGGACCCGGTCTCCACCACGGTCGGCGCGGCGCTGGTCGACGTCGTCGCGGCGCTGGTCGACGTCGGGGCGGCGCTGGTCGACGTCGTCGCGGCCGGTTGCGGCGTGCTGGATCTCGGCTTGCTCCGCGACGGCGCCTCGGTCGTCCGGGTGGGCGTGGGGCTTCCGGCTGGCGTAGCCGGGGCGCTGGCGCTCGGCGAGGCGGAGACCGGGGCGGGCCGGGCAGCCGGAGAGTCAACCGTGGTCGGCGCGACCGCGACGAACCGGTCAGTCTCGTTGGCGGAGGTCAGCCAGACGGCACCCATCGTCCCACCGATCGCAAGCACGACACCGATCGCCGCGGTTGCCGCGACGCCGGTCGGGGAGACCCTTCGGGTACGCGTATGCCTGCCGGCCACCAGCCCGATCCTTTCGCCAACTGAACAAAGCGGTCGGACCGTAGCGAGCAAAGCACATCCGAAGTCAACGTGATCATGGAGGTATTGCCCGATTTATGGGGAAATGAATAGCCGATCATCCGATCGGCAATGGTCCGGCTAGCCGATCGCCGGCAGTGGACCAGAATGGCGGTATGCGCCCCGAGTTGAGTGGACGTCTAGCCGATCTCATCCGTTGGATCGACCCGGGACCGGGCGCCACCCATCTGGTCAGTGACATCTCCGGCTGGTGGCGGGACCCGACGGTGCTGGCCCGCCTCGGCCCGGCCCTGGTCAAACCCTTCCAGCAGTCCCGGCCAACGGTAGTGATCTCCCCAGCGGTCACCGGCTACCTACTCGGACCACTCGCCGCGACCGCGCTCGGTATCGGCTTCGTCGCAGCCCACAAGCCCGGTGACGGCCGCCTCCCCCCGGGCACACTCACCTGGGCGCAGGGGCCGCCGGACTATCGCGGGCGGCGACTCGACCTCGCCGTACGAGACCGGAACCTCGACGCCGGAGACCGGGTGCTGGTGGTGGACGACTGGGTCTCCACCGGAGCCCAGGTGCGTGCCCTCTACGACATCTGCGCGGCCCGGGGCGCTACCGCCATCGGCACCGCCACGGTGGTCGCCGACTGTCCCCCGGAAGTCGCTGCCGAGCTCCGGATCCAGAGCCTGCTGACCGGCGCCGACCTCACCCCCTGAGCCGCCGCCGAGGTAGCTCGGTCAGCCGGGGTAAGTCGGTCACCCGGGGTCACTCGGTGCGGGCCGGCCACCCGACGTCATTCGGTGCGAGCCGGTCACCCGGCGCGGCCGGTCAGCCGGCGCAGCTCCGGCAGCTGGGAGGCGACCTCCTCCAGGACCGCCTCCTCCCCCGCGTACCAGCTACTGGACCGGGGCCAATGGGTGATCACGTCGGTGAACCCGAGTGCCGCGGCCCGCCCCACCTGCTCGGCGAAGAACTCCGCGCTACGGAGCGAGAAGACCGGCGCGGAGTCCACCAACAGGTGCCGGTCGAGGGAACCGGGCTCGCGGCCGACCGAGGCCAGCGACTTGTCCAGCCGAGCGGCCAGCTCCGCCACCCCGTCCCACCACGCCTCCAGGTCATCGGTGGTGGGGCCGGTGGTGACCCAGCCCTGGCCGTACCGGACCGCGAGCCGCATCGAACGAGGTCCGTTGGCGGCGACGACGAACGGCACCCGCGGCGTCTGGACGCAGCCCGGGTTGTTCCGCGCGTCCACCGCGGTGAACCAGTCACCCCGCCACGTCGTCCCATCCTCGCGCAACACCAGGTCAAGCAGCTCGACGAACTCGCTGAACCGGTCCACCCGCTGCCGCGGCGGAAGGGTCTCGCCGCCGAACACCGCGGCGTCGAACCCGATGCCGCCCGCACCCAGACCGAGCAGGGCCCGGCCGCCGGATACATCGTCGAGGGCGGTGACCTGGCGAGCGAAGGCGGCCGGATGCCGGAAGTTCGGCGACGCGACCAGGGTGCCCAGCCGAATCTGGCGGGTCGAGGCCGCGGCGGCGGTCAGGGTGGTCATCGAGTCGAACCAGGGCCCGTCCACCAGGTCCCGCCAGCCCAGATGGTCATAGGTCCAGGCGTGGTCGAAACCCCACTCGTCCGCCTGCCGCCAACGCCGCTCCGACTCCGCCCAGCGCTGGTCTGGAAGGATCACAATGCCGATCCGCATGATCACCAGCCTATCCCCTTCCCCGCACAGCACCCGGTGGCATGGAGAAGGCTCGGCGGTACGCGAGCGGAATCATCCAACTGTTGATCGCCGTACGCAGCGATACACCGCCCGTCAGCGCAGCGGCTTCGCCATCTGCTGGGTGGTCATCTCGTACCCGCTCTGCTCGTACAGGGCGATCGCCGGCTTGTTGTGACCGAAGACGTTGAGCCCCAGGCGGAGCGCCCCCGCCTCCCGGGCCAATTCCTCGGCCGCCGACAGGATGGCAGCGCCGTAGCCCAGCCGTCGGTGGGCGGGATCAACCCTGATATCGAAGATCCAGGCCATCTCGGCCGACTTGCTGCGCGGGTCGTCCAGGCCGAGCCAGAGGACTCCGACTGCCTCACCGCTGCTGTTCTCCGCCACCAACAGCCGATGGCGCTCGGTGGCCAGCCCGTGGGGCAGAAACTGCTCCCGATCCCGAGCTGCCTTCCGTCGGGCGGCTTCGGTCGACACCAGCCCGGTCTGAGCCTCCACATACTCCCGGAGCTGCTGATCCGAGTAGACGTCGTACTCGTCCTGGCGCATGTCCCGCAGTTTCACGACCTGACCCATGGTCGAAGGCTACTCGGGGGCACGACCCGCGCCGGCCAACACAGTCCGCCTGGGACACCCAGGTCAACTAGCGGCCCAGGTAGAGGCAGAAAGGGTGCCCAGCGGGATCGAGCAGTACCCGTACCCGCTGCTGTGGTTGGTGGTCGGCGACCGTCGCACCCAGTTCCACGGCGTGCGCCACCGCCGCACCCAGGTCTGACACCTCAAAATCCAGGTGCAGCATCATCTGCGGAGCACCTGAGGTGGTCGGCCACGTGGGGCGCTGGTAGCCGGGGGCGGTCTGCACCGCCAGGTAGGCCACACCATCCGGCGCGGCGATGCTGACGAAATCCGGCTCCTCCTGGTAGACCGGCCAACCAAGCAACTCGGTGTAGAACCGGGCGAGCATCGTCGCGTCCGGTGCGTCCAGCACCACGCCCCAGTAGTCCCGCCGCCCTGCTCTCGGGGTGGCGCTGTCGTCGGTGATCCGCCCACGCATGAATTCATCCTGACTCGCTGGTATGACAAAGACGGCGAGATCAGTTCCATGGCCGCTCCGGGCCGACGCCAAATGCCGACCTATCACCCTCCCGAACGTCAACTTGAGCTGAGCCCAAAGATCGGGAGTCAACGCTTGACCGGATGACCCACCCACCGCACCGTGTTCATCACCCTCAAACCGACAACCACACCAAGCGGGATTCCGGCCTTGCCATGCCGACCGGTGGGCCACGTCCAGGTCGCGCCTTAGCAGTCAGGTCCGGTCGAGGGCCTGGATCTGAGCCTTCTCGTCGATCTTGGTGACCGCCGCGCCGCTGGCGGTCCAGGTAGAGCAAAGACGCCGGCGCGAGAGCACCGGCGGCAGCGGATCAGGGTGACATGCGGGACAGTGCGCGGGCCGTCGGCAGGAAGGCCGATCCCGCTTGATTTGATTACTCCATGTACGTCACAGCTCCTGACCGCGTTGGTGAAGTTCAGCTCTCTGACGGGCGGCTGCTGGGTTGGGCAGAATGGGGACCGCAGGATGGGACACCCGTGCTGTTCTCGCCTGGTGCCGCCACCAGCCGCTGGCTCGGGTTCGGCGCCGAAGTCATCGACCGGCTCGGCGTACGACTCGTTTCTGTGGACCGTCCAGGGCTCGGCGCCTCGACGCCGCTGCCCGGTCGGACGTTCGCCGACTTCGTCGCAGACCTCCGACAGTTCACCGCGACGCGCGGATTGGGTCGGCCGGCGATGGTCGGGAACTCGCAGGGCGCGCCGTTCGCGCTGGCCTGCGCGGAGGGAGGTGTCACCGCTGCCCTCGCCATCGTCTCCGGCGCAGACGAGGTGGCCGCGCCGGAATTCGCCTCCGCACTGCCCGCCGAGCTTCGTAAGCTCGTCGACTGGACGGTACGGGACGCGGCCGAAGCAGAGCGCTTCTTCGCCGGATACAGCGCCGACAGGTTGCTTGACTTCGTACTGGACGGCAGCCCGGAGTGTGACCTCGCGGTGTACCGCGAGTCCGGGTTCGCGGACGCCTATCGTCGGGCCGTGAACGAGGCGTTCACGCAGGGGGCAGCTGGGTACGCGCGGGACACGGTCCTGGCCATGAGCCCCTGGCCCATCAACCTCGGAAAGATCTCCGTGCCGGTCGACGTCTGGTACGGCGAATTGGACCAGAGCCACTCGCCGGACAACGGATCGTTGCTCACCGCCCGGATACCCGGCGCCGAGCATCACCTCGTACCGGCGATCGGCGGAGCGGTGCTGTGGACCCATGCCGAGCCGATCCTCAGCACCCTGTTGACCAGGGCCGGCACCTAGTCGTCGCCGACCACGACGCAACCACCTGCTTCTGCCGGCTAAACGACGGAAGCCCTGGCAGAACATGCACCCTGGCCAGGGCTTCGTGCGTGGAGCGGGTGACGGGAATCGAACCGGTCGGGCGGGACGGACCGTCAGATTGAGGCTGTCGATGTGCCGCTGTCGACCGGAGTTGTCCGCTGGAACGGGCACGGATCGGGCACGCCGCCAGATACTTGCGCCATGACCACCTCGACCCGCTGCGCGAGCTCCATCAGGAGCGAGACGAGACAGTGATCATCAATCGATCATGGGGTCGGTTTGCGTGGTCGGCGAAGGACGGACCCCGACCGACATCATGATGACCGAAGATGACGGCCGGATGTGGTACGCAGCTCGCCCGGGAGGCAAGATCCCGCAGAAGCGTCCCCAGCTGACCCCAGCCGAGGTAGAGCACGTCATGCGCGAGGCGCTGACCTCAGATACCCGGCCTCAGTGGCCAGAGTGGCGGGAATTCTGACTGCCCACGCCGCCGGAGCGTGGCCAGCGCATCTCCGACCGCTCAGCCTTCACCACCGGTTGTGGGCCGCCCTGGTAGCGAGTGCGCCGGATCATCGGCCTGGTGCGGTCAGACCAATTGAGACAAGAACCTTTCCATTTCCATGCCAACAGCGGCCAGTGCATCGGTGTAGGCACTTAATGGTCCATGCGGCCGCAGGGCATGGTTGGCGCCTTCGATGGTCAGCACCTTCTTGCCTGTCCGTCCTGCAGCTTCAGGAACCCAGGTTCGATCGTGTGTCCCCCCGACGAGCAGGGCCGGCGCTGGGTTAAGGGTGATCGCCTCGGCCACTGCGTTGTCGTTCAGGAGCGGCGTCAGCCAGATAGCCGGTAGTTGCCGCTCCGCCGCCAGCCCGGCGGCGTATGTCCCGAGCGACTTAGCGATGATGACGGGCTGCATGTCTGGTGCCGCATTGGTTAGCCGGTGCAGTGCCGCAGAGACGTGCGCCCTGACGAAAGGCTCGGGGCCGATGTCCAGCAGTCCCTTTGGGACGGTCCACGTAATGATCTCTGTTGCGGCGTCGAGGTCGGTGAGCGCTTCGCCGGCGAGGTTGAGCAACGGGGCTTGGGGGCCGTAACCGCTCCCCGGGACGATGACTCCAGCGATCATCCGGAGACTGTAGCGGCTTGGTCCGCCAGCAGGCATACCGCATCGTACGCACGGCGATAGCCCATCTGTCGCCCTGGCCGGACCCCTGGCCGCGCGGAGACATCCGACCTGGCGTAAATCGCACGCATCCAGCTACTCGCTTCGTGAACCGGGTGTGGTTTACCACCCTGGATCGAGATCGATGCGTTGATCTTGAATCGGGGGTCGGTGTGGATGAACTCTGGCTGATCATGACGTAGCCCTTGGTTGATCCTTTTCCTGTCGCGGGATGAAGATCACGACCAGCGGGCAGCGGGCTGATCAGTTGCATGATGGCGGGTCAAGCGGGCTACCGAGGGCGGCGGACCCACCGCCGAGGCACCTTAATGGCACGACCCCCTGCTTCAGCCACCTAGGACGACGGAAGCCCTGGCGGGACATGTGTCCTGACCGGGGCTTCCGTGCGTGGAGCGGGTGACGGGAATCGCACCCGCACTGTCAGCTTGGGACTTGCATTACATGGCTTCGAGCTGTGGCGTGCTGGATCAGTAGGCCGATCCTCGATGTCGTTAAGCCGACTTCTCGCCGTGATCACCTGGTGACCGCCGATGCTCACGCTGAAGGGATGCGACGGACGGGGATGCTGGGACTGATCTGCACGTTGGTGCTGGCCGGGCTGACCGGATGCAGCTTGGCCACTGAGGGCGCGGTCGGAGTGCGGCTGGACACCGACGGCCGGCTGGTCGGGGTAGTCGACTGGTGCCGGGGCAAGGCCGGGACCGACACGATCACTCTCTACCTCGGCAGGGACGACGGTGGGGTCACCGACAAGGTGATCCAGCTCGAGCGGGATCCCGGCCGCAGCGCCCGCACCGCAGAGGAAGTCGTGCTGCTCGACCCGGCGGCTGGGTGGCAGACGAAGCTGGCGCCGCCCACGTTAGACGACGGCCAGATTTACGACCTGCGCGCGTGGAACAAGAACGACGGCGCAGTGAAGGACTTCCCGTTCCGGATCAGCGAGCTGCGCGGCCGGACCGGCTCCGCCGTGATCCTCACCAAGCGGTGGGAGGGCGGGGAGCACGGCGGCTACGTCGCCGCGTTCCACACGCCCGAAGAATTCGCCCGCTACGCCGACACGGTGTGCGACAGCTGAAGATGCCACACCTGACCCGGTCGGCATCGCCTGGCGCTTGTAGGCCATCCGCTTCCCGATGAAAGGCGGGCGCCAGTCTGCCCCCATCCCCCGGATAGGCGCCAAAGACTGCGTCGCCCGGTCGGGGTCAAGGGTGGCCGTAGGCTATCGGCGTGCCGACGCGCAGCGCCCTTGACGCCGGGCGGGTGGCGTAGAGGATCGGGCATCCGGGGGATGGGTCACGTCCTGGTCCCGTCGTCATCAAACTGCGGGCGGTGCCCGCGAGAGTCCGGGGGCAAGCAGCTCCGCTGCGCGGCAGCCGATCGCCCCAACCTCGACGAGAAGCAACCCCGACTGGGCGCCGTCATGTCAGAGATCAGCACCCGCACCGCGATCATTTCCGGCGCGAGCCTTCCAACCCGCACCTTGTCGAGCGCCTCGGCGAGCGCGTCCCGCAGCGTCTCGCCGGAGAACCGGCAACATCGATGGTGACGTGCGGCCTCTGCGGCACACCGGCAACACCCTCGCATCGCGGGCACCAGGCGCGAGCCTGCGCGACATCATGGCGCGGATGGGTCACGACAGCCCGCGCCGCGCTGATCTACCAGCACGCCAACCAGGAGGCCGACCAGGGCATTGCCGACGCGATCGACCGGGCCGTCAAGGCGGCCCGGCGCAAGCCGAGCAAGCGCAAGATCAAGCGGGTCGCCGAGGGCGACGGACCGGCCACCGAGGCGAGCTAATGGCCCGCTAATGGCCCACCCTTGTTTCAGCATGACCTAGGACGACGGAAGCCCTGGCGGGACATGTGTCCTGACCAGGGTTTCCGTGCGTGGAGCGGGTGACGGGAATCGAACCCGCACTGTCAGCTTGGGAAGCTGATGTTCTGCCATTGAACTACACCCGCAGGTGGCAACACCCTACCTGAAGCACCGCGCGGCGCACATCCCGGCACCCGCCGACCCGAGCGGCCTGCGAGCGACAGCACCGGAGCGGGCTGAACCCGCAGCCGCAAACGTCGGCGCTGGCGGTGCGGCCATCCGGACGAGTCCGGCCAGGGGAGGGAGCGAACCGCCGGTCAGGCCCTTCGGAGCCGGCTCGGCATTTTCAAAGCTGTCGATGTCTTGTAACGTCTGCCCCACGTTTCCTGCCATGGCACGCACACTCCCCCCGCTGTGCTGCCAAAAGGAGGTGGCCCATGGGCCTCCGTCTCAACCTACTGTCCCGTCGAAGCGCCGGCATCGCGTCAACGTCGTTCGCGCTGCTCCTCGGCGCCGTCACGGCCGGCTACGTCCCGGCGCACGCGGCACCGCTGGCGAACCACGCCGCGGAACATGCCGCGAGTGAGGAATGCGAGCCGGTCCACGCCGACGCCAGGGCCAAGGCTCGGCCGGACGGCATCACCGACCACGACCCGAACCACCTGACCGAAGCCGAGGTCGCGGCGCGGGAGAGCGAGCTCGCCGAACTGGCGGAGAAGCAGGTGCGGCGCGAGGGCGCCGCTGCCTTCGCGCCCGTGGCTCCGGCATCGATCGCCATCCCGGTGGTGGTGCACGTCATCCAGGAGAACAGCACCCGGGCCGGCGGCAACATCCCGGACTCCATGATCCATGCCCAGATCGACGTGCTGAACGAGTCATTCGCCGGAGCGACCGGTGGCGCACCGACGGCCTTCGGCTTCACGCTCCAGTCGATCAACCGGGTTACGAACCCGAGCTGGTACCCGATCAACTACGGCTCATCGACGGAACGGTCGATGAAGAGGTCCCTGCGCACCGGTGGCGCGGAAACCCTCAACCTCTACCTCGGTGATCTTTCGAGCGGCCTGCTCGGCTGGGCAACCTTCCCGAGGCGCTCGATCAACCAGCTGGACGGCGTCGTCGTGCTGAACGAGTCGCTGCCGGGTGGCACCGCCACCAACTACAACCTCGGCGACACCGGCACCCACGAGGTTGGCCACTGGCTGAACCTTTACCACACCTTCCAGGGCGGCTGTAGCGGCTCCGGGGACGGGGTCAGCGACACCCCGGCCGAAGCCTCCCCGGCCTACCAGTGCCCCACCGGACGGGACACCTGCTCCTCAGCGGGCGTGGACCCGATCCACAACTTCATGGACTACACATACGACTCCTGCATGTACGAATTCACTCCGGGCCAGGCCAGCCGCATGCTGACCGCCTGGAATGCGTATCGGGCATAGCCCCTCGACCGGTACGGGCCTGCTACCGGCTCCGAACGTGTGGAGCCGGTAGCGGCGCTTGCAGGGCCGAGGCGGCGGCCGGCCACTGGGCTGCCCTGGTCGACGAACGCTCAGGCCGCCGCGCTGCCCTGGTCAACGGTGGGGGTCGGCGAGCCGGCACGTCGAGGCTGGCCGGGGCGACCCGACGCGGCCTGGCCACCCGGCTCCAGCCAAACCTGAACAGCCGGTCGCGCCACGCCAGCGATGTCGTGCTGGGCGATCATCGCGACATCAATGCTGAACTCGAAGAGCCGCCAGTCGATGTCGTGAATCGCGCAGTGCCGGCGGGCCAAGCGGGTCACCCGGACCGGATCCGTCACCAGCCGGGCACGACCCGCGACGTAGGCCTCGTCGTCGCTCTCCTCGGCGGGGAAGGAGTGCAGCGCGTAACGCCCGTCGCGTTCCAGGTCGCGCCGCTTGGGCGAGTCAATCACGAAACAGAAGAGGCCCTCGTCGGTGAGCACCGGGGAGACCGGATGCACGCGAGGACCGCCGTCGGCGCGGACCGTGGCCAGGTAGCCCAGGCCCGGCCCGTACTGCTGGAGAAGCCGACGAACCCCGTCAGCGAGGCGGGGTACGTCGGCGGCGAACTCGGACCAGGAAGCCATACCCGCACCCTATCGAACGTGCGTTCGAATGCCCAGGCGAAATGGGCGCGTGTCGTCCCACTCGCTATGGTGGTCCGATGCTTCTCTCCGATCGTGACCTGGCCGCCGAGATCAAGGCCGGCACGCTGGCGCTGGAGCCGTTCGATCCCGCGCTGGTCCAGCCGTCCAGCATCGACGTACGGCTGGACAAGCTCTTCCGGGTGTTCAACAACCACCTGTACACACACATCGACCCGTCCCAGCAACAGGACGACCTGACCTCGCCGGTCGAGGTACCCGATGGCGAGCCGTTCGTGCTGCACCCCGGTGAGTTCGTGCTCGCCTCCACCCTCGAGGTCATCTCGCTCGGTGATCAGCTCGCCGGCCGGCTGGAGGGCAAGAGCTCACTCGGCCGGCTCGGGCTGCTCACCCACTCGACCGCCGGCTTCATCGACCCGGGCTTCTCCGGCCACGTGACGCTGGAACTCTCCAACGTGGCGAACCTGCCGATCATGCTCTGGCCCGGCATGAAGATCGGTCAGCTCTGCATCTTCCGCCTCTGCTCACCCGCCGAGCACCCGTACGGATCGGCCGTCTACGGGTCCCGCTACCAGGGGCAGCGGGGCCCGACACCCAGCCGCTCCTGGCAGAGTTGGCGGACCTGGCCGACGCGCTGACGCTGGACGACCAGCGACTACTCCCGGGCGAACCGGCGGCTACACGGATGAGGCGGCGGCACCGCCGGGAACCAACAGACGCACGCGACGAGGGCCCCGGACGAGCAAGTCGTCCGGGGCCCTCGATCCAGTCGCTGGCTCAGCCGGGTCGGCGGAAGCCGGCGATCGACGGCATGGTGTTGATGCTGGACACCATGACCGGCTTGCCGGTCCGGGGCGCATGCACCATCTGGTCGTTACCGAGGTACAGGCCGACATGGTGCAGGTTACTGGGGCTGGAGAAGAAGACAAGGTCGCCGGGGCGCGCTTCGGATCGCGAAATCGCCTGGCCCTCGTTCCACTGGGCGCCGGTGTAGTGCGTCAGGTAGACACCGGCCGCCTTGTACGCGTACTGCGTCAGCCCGGAGCAGTCGAACGAGTCGGGGCCGGCGGCAGCCCACACGTACGGGTCGCCCACCTGAGCGCAGGCGGTCCGGATGGCCGTCCGGGCAGCCTCGCTGACCACACCGTTGATGGTGGGGCACTGCGGAGTCGACACCGTAGTCACCGGGAGTGAGTCCTTGAGCCGTTTGATCTCGGCGTCGATCTGTTTCTTTCTCGCCGCCAGCTCGCTCTCCTGCTTGTCCTGCACGGCAATCAGTTCGTCGAGTTCCTGTTTCTGGCCCTCGTACTCTTTGCGGATTGTCAGCACTTCTTCGAGTTGCTTGTGCTCCATAAGGGCAACCCGGTTCAGTAGTGCCAACTCTTCGCTGATCTCATTCGGATCATCGCTGACCAGCAGCGCCCCAAGCTCCCGCGACGGTCCATTGATGTAGTACTGCGAGGCCAGACCACCAATCCGCGTCAATGCGGCCTCGCTCTTCTGCTGGAGCGGAACGAGCTTCTCCGCCAACTCCTCCGACTTCTCGCGGTTGACCTTCAGCTGCGCCCGAACCTTGTTGTACTCCGCGATCGTGGGCTCCATCTCGCGCCACTGCTCGTCGATCGCGGCCTCAATCTCCTCCACGGTCGGCTCGGCCTGCGCGGGGATCGCCAGCGCACCGAGACCCACCGCGACCGCGGCGACCGCAGCGAGCAGACCGTGAGCGGCCCGACGTGCTCCTCCCGGACGGCGCGGCCATGCCGAGTCCTGACGACGAGGGGGCATATTTGCCACCGGCACCGTCTCCCTGCGCAACCCGGACTCCCTGCGCAAACCGGACTCCTTGTACAACCCGGACTCCTTTTGCCACCCGGACCACGGGGCGCCCCGAAACAAGGGGGGGGGATACGAGGCAGACGATCCACCGCAGCCAACCACAACAATAGGGAGGGCCCCGGTGTGGAATCAAGGCAGACGAACCGCTTTCACTTCTGCGTAGTCACCCGCCCACAAATAGTACTGACCCGACTCAAAATTGCGGATCTCCAGCACATTGATACCCACAACAATTACCTTCAGTAATCGAGATTCACTCAGGGCTGGCGGTGAAGCGACCGGCGGCGGCACCTGATGGTGCCGCCGCCGTCCCTGCCCAGGGCAGAATCAGCCCGCGACCTGCTCACTCTCCTGGTCAACAGACGGCTGTTCCGGGCGTACCGACCGGAGCAGAACGCTCGCCACGTCAACCACCTCGACCTGCTCGCCAGCGCCCTTACCGTTCACGCCGTCGTTGAGCATCGTCGAACAGAACGGGCAGCCGACCGCGACCGTCGCCGCGCCGGTCGACATGGCCTCCTCGACCCGATCCACGTTGATCCGCTTACCGATCCTCTCCTCCATCCACATGCGGGCACCGCCGGCACCACAGCAGAAGGAGCGCTCACTGTTCCGCGGCATCTCGGTAAGCTCGCCCTGAACCGCCGTGCCGAGCACCGCACGCGGCGGAGCGAAGACCCGGTTGTGCCGGCCCAGGTAGCAGGGGTCGTGGTACGTGACGCCGCCATCGATCGGCTGGACCGGCGTAAGCGCGCCGGTGGCCACCAGGTGGGCCAGCAGCTGGGTGTGGTGCACGACCTCGAACTCGCCACCGAGCTGCCCATACTCGTTGCCCAGGGTGTTGAAGCAGTGCGGACAGGTAGCGACGATCTTGCGGCGGCTCTTCTCCCGGCCGTCAAACGCCTCGTTCAGGGTCTCGACGTTCTGCTGGGCGAGCATCTGGAAGACAAACTCGTTGCCGATCCGGCGAGCCGGATCACCGGAGCAGGTCTCCCCCTCACCCAGGATGGCGAAGGAGACGCCGGCCTCGTGCAGGAGCGTGGCGACCGCCCGGGTGGTCTTCTTGGCCCGGTCCTCGAAGGCGCCGGCGCAGCCAACCCAGAACAGATACTCGAAGTCGTCGACCTCGCCGACCCGCGGCACCTCGAAGTCGAGACCCTTGGTCCAGTCCTCTCGGGTGTTCTGCGGGGCACCCCACGGGTTGCCCTTGTTCTCCAGGTTGCGCAGCATCACCCCGGCCTCCGAGGGGAAGCTGGACTCGATGAGCATCTGGTAACGGCGCATATCGACGATGTGGTCGACATGCTCAATGTCGACCGGGCACTGCTCGACGCAGGCCCCGCAGGTGGTGCAGGACCAGAGCACGTCCGGGTCGATGACACCGGACTCCTCGGCACCGCCGATCAGCGGCTTCTCGGCCTCGGCGAGCGCCAGTGCGTCAACGTGGGCGAGCTGCCCGTCGGCGGCCTTCTCCGCACCGGTCAGATCCTTGCCGCCGCCGGCTAGCAGGTACGGGGCCTTCGCGTAGGCGTGATCGCGGAGGCTGAGCACCAACAGCTTCGGCGACAACGGCTTACCGGTGTTCCACGCCGGGCACTGAGACTGGCAGCGGCCACACTCGGTGCAGGTACTGAAGTCCAGCAGCCCCTTCCAGGTGAACTGCTCGACCTGGGCGACACCGAACTGATCCTTATCCGGATCCGCCTCCTCGAAGTCGAGGAGCTCGCCGTTGCTGGTCATCGGTCGCAGCGCACCGAGCCCAGAGCCCGGCTGACCCGGCTTGCGCTTGAAGAAGATGTTGGGAAAGGCCAGGAAGCGGTGCCAGGCGACCCCCATGGTCACATTCAGCGAAATCACGATAAGCCAGGACATCGAGATCGCGATCTTGATGACAGCGGCGACGCTGACCCCGGCCTCCCACTCCGGTAGCAGCCCGCCGACGGCGTGGCTCAGCGGCGTCGCCCAGACCGGGTGCGCGAAGTGATCAGTAGCGACCCGGAAGCCCCGGATGAGAAAACCCATCACCAGGACGCCGAGAATGACGGCCTCAACGAAGTAGCCCTGCCACATGGTTGAGCCCGTGAACCGGGACTTTCCACCGGTCCGGGTCGGCCGGTTGCGCACCCGGATCGCGATCAACACCAGGATGCTGGCGATACCGAAGATGCCGAGCCACTCGGTGACGAAACCGTAGACCGCCCAGTTCCCGACCAGCGGGAGCCCGCCGGTGGGGGAGACGACCTCGAAGTACGCCTCGAGCACCAGCAGCGACAGCACGATGAACCCGACCATCACGAACCAGTGCGCGGCACCCACCAGGCTCCAGCGGAGCATTCGGGTGTGACCGGCGGTCTCCGCCAGCATCGTCCTCGTCCGCGTGGCCCAGTCGGTGAAGCGGGCCGGATCCGGCTGGCCCAGCCGGATCACCGCCACCATCCTCATGACTGCCCGCACGGCGAGCCACACCGCCACAGCGGTGATGGCGGCCGCGACGATCGTGGTGACGATCTGGACGCTGCCCATCGAGTCGGCCCTCCCGGTCTACTACTGCCTCGAGCGGCTCGGCGATCGACACCCGGTCAGGACGCGGCGCGCAGAACTCTTGCCACGTTCTCGACCCGGACCGATCGTTGACCTTGCCTCGCCCGGTCGTGCAGTGCAGCCTACGCGCAAGGGGTTACCCAGCGGTAACGTGACGCATCTCGCATTCCGAACGACGCCGTCCTGCGCACACCATAAGGTGCCGCGCCCGGCAGCGCCGGTTGGGGCCCGAGTCGACCGAGCTGGCTAGGCGGGCGCGCCGGCCGGAGCCGGCGCGCGGGTCAACGCGTGGTCAACGCCAGCGCGAGAGCAGGATCAGGGAGCCGACCATTGCGCCGAAGCCCACCGCGAGGTTCCAGTAACCCCACGACATGACCGGATACGCCTGCTCGGAAAGGTAGTAGACCACCAGCCAGCCGATGCCGACGACGATGAGCGCGACCGCCGTGGCCGGCAACCAGACCGGGCTAGGCTTACGCGTCGCCGCCGTCGCCGTCGGACGCACGTCCGTCGGCGGGGTGTACACCTTCTTCTTACGGACCTGAGACTTGGGCACGACGCTCTCCAGAGGGGGTGACGACCTCGTCCGGCCTGACAACCGGGCGCGAGGGCGACGGTCCATGGCCAATAATGTTCGACAGCTAGCGTAGTCCGGAAGACCCGTTCAGGCCACGAAAGGGTCTTCTCCAACACCCGGAGAGGTCATTGGAGCGGGCTGGCAGGCGACGAGGGAGGGAGCCCCGTGGAGTACACATCCGGCGCGGCCTCCTGGCGGAAGGTGCGCCGGCGCGTCGTCGCCGCCCTCGTCCGACGCCCGCGGCAGCGCCGACTCGGCTGGCCGGTCGGCGTGCCGTTGATCGCCGCGGCGGCCGGGCTACTCTTCACCACCACCGCCACCACCGCTGGGGGAACCACCCTGCGCGAGGACCGGCGCCCCCAGCTCAACCAGCTCATCCAGGACCGCCACACCGAGGTGGCGGCCAGCGAGCAGCGGGCGGCGGAGCTCCGCGCGACGGTCGAGGACCGCACCAGCGCCCTGGCCGGTTCCGACGGTGCGATCCAGCAGCAGCAGGAGCGAGCCGCAACCAGCCAGGAGCCGGCCGGCTTCACCGCCCTCACCGGCGTCGGGGTGACCGTGGAGCTCAACGACGCGCCGCGGCGCAGCGACGGCAGCCTGCCCACGGGCGTCACCAACGACGACCTGGTGGTGCACCAGGGTGACGTACAGGCCGTGGTGAACGCCCTCTGGGCCGGCGGCGCGGAGGCGATGTCAATCATGGATGTCCGTGTACTCGCTACCAGCGCGGTACGCTGCGTCGGTAACACCCTGCTGCTCCATGGCCGGGTGTATTCCCCTCCATTCAAGATCGTAGCGATCGGCGACCCCGCTACCCTCCAGCGGGCCCTCGCCGAGTCCGAGGGAGTCCGGTTGTTCAGGGACTTGGCGAAAACCTACAAGCTGGGTTATAAGGAGACTGTCTCCACCGTGACGGTGCCAGCGTTCGATGGCTCGGCCGCACTCCGTTGGGCGACGGTGCCCGAATGACCAGGGCATCGGAGAACTGGCAGCCCGACCAGGACGACGACCAGACGGCGTTCCTGCCGCGACTGGACCGCCCCCGGCAGCAGCCCCGGCACGAATCGGAGCAGCCGTCATCGCCCCCGCCGGGACCCCTGACCCGGTCGGGCCAGCCGAGCCGGTCGGAACCGCTGAGCCAGTCGGGCCAACCGGACCTGCCGAGCCAGCCGGGCCAGCTGGGCCCGCCCCGGAAGCCACCGGGATCGACCGATACGTCGCCGCGCCCGCTGAGCCAGTCGCCGCGGCACGTGGCCCGCCCCGCCTCCACACCTCCAACCGGCTCGAACTTCGACGCTGCGTACCCGTCACCATCACCGCTGACGGTGCCAGCGGCTGATCGCCCCCTCGACCAGCCGCCCGCAGGCCACCGGGAACCTCGGCCCGACTCCCCACCCCACTCATCGGGCCCAGCCACCCCTCCCCCGCCACCAAGCCCGGTCAACCCAAGCCGGTCAGCATGGGACCGCACCCCGTCAACGACTGACGCCCCCACCGCGCTCATCCCGACGACACCGCTGCGAACCCCGGCCCCGAAACCCGGCGCCGCCCCGAGTGCCGGCGCCGGTCCCGATGCCGCCCCGGGCACCGGTCCTGCCGCCGATCCCGCGGCCACCGCGCTCATTGCGCGCGTAGCCAGCCATACCCCGCCGCCGCTCGACTCCACCGCACTGATGGGCGCTGTGCCCCAGCCACCCCGCGACGCGAACGCCCCGGCCGAACCCGGCACCGGGGAGCCGGCCCAGCCGCGCCGGGGCGAGCGGGTGGTCAAGCTTCGCCCGGAGCAGTCCGCCGGTGGTTACCGGAGCGTCTACTCGGAGTTGACCCGACCGACGTTCCGGTCCCGCCTCCGCATCGGCGTCCGCGCCGCCGGAGAGGTACTCATCACCTTCGGCATGGTGGTACTCCTCTTCGCCGGATACGAGATCTGGGGGAAGTCGATAATCGTCAACGCCCACCAGAACGACCTCAGTCAGCAGCTCGCCGAGGCGTGGGGGCCCACCGGGGACCCGACTGTGACGCCCTCCGCTACTTCCTCATCCGCCCCCGCCTCTGCCCCCACGCCGGAGGTGCAGGGCACTCCGATCGCCGGCCTGTACATCCCGCGGCTCGACAAGAACTGGATTGTGGTCGAGGGGGTGACCCAGAAGGATCTCCGGTACGCCCCGGGCCACTATCCGACCAGCGCCCTCCCCGGCCAGCTCGGCAACTTCTCCATCGCTGGGCACCGGAACCGGGCCACCTTCTGGCGGCTTGACGAGCTGGACGACGGCGACGTAGTCGTGGCCGAAGATCGGGACAACTGGCACATCTACCGCGTCACCCGCAACCACATCGTCAAACCGAGCGAGGTGGCGGTGGTGGCGCCGGTTCCCGGCGAACCGGGAGCCAAGCCGACCGACGCGATGCTCACCCTGACCACCTGCCATCCGAAGTTCGACAACTACGAACGCCTGATCATCCACGCGAAGCTGGACCGAACCCAGGCCAAGTCGGCGGGTCGACCAACGGAACTGGGGGGTTGAGGAGATGTACGCCTGGATCTGGCGGAAGTTGCCGTTCGGGCTTCCCGGCAAGCTGGCCGGCAGCGTCCTGTTAGCGACGGCTGCGGTCGCTCTGCTCTGGTATGTGGTCTTCCCCTGGGCTGAGCCGCTGCTCCCCTTCGACGATGTACAGGTCACCCAGGAAACGGGGGACCCCGGGGAACCCGATGTTCCCGGCTACCCGCCGGCCGGCGACGGGCCGGCACCGACCGAGGACGGGCACGACCTGCCGTACGACACCGACGAGAACAACCCGCCCCCCTCCCCGGGAGAGTGACCCGTGCGCATCCTGGTCATCGACAACTACGACTCGTTCGTCTTCAACCTGGTGCAGTACCTGGGTCAGCTCGGCGCCGACTGCGAGGTGCGCCGCAACGACGAGATCAGCGTCGCGGAGGTCGGGCAGGCGAACGCGGATGGCGTCCTGCTCTCCCCCGGCCCGGGTAGCCCGGACCGCGCCGGCATCTGCCTGGATGTCATCCGGGAGTACGCCGGGGTGCTTCCCCTCTTCGGTGTCTGCCTTGGCCACCAGGCGCTCGGGGAGGCGTTCGGTGCCACCGTCGCCCAGGCCCCGGAGTTGCTGCACGGCAAGACCTCCGAGGTTCAGCACCAGGGCGTGGGGGTACTGGCCGGCCTACCAAAGGTGTTCACCGCGACCCGCTACCACTCGCTCACGCTCGTACCGGGGACGTTGCCGGACGAGTTGGAGGTCACCGGTTGGACCAGCTCCGGCGTGGTGATGGCGATGCGCCACCGGACGTTGCCGATCGAGGGGGTGCAGTTTCACCCCGAGTCAGTCCTGACCGAGGGCGGGCACCTCATGCTGGCGAACTGGCTGGCGTCCTGCGGCTTTCCCGAGGCGCTGGAGCGTGCCCCCGCGTTGGCTGCCGAGGTCGACGCGCGCCGGCGTACCGCATTCAGCACCACCTGACCGCCAATCGACTGCGCCTGACGACGGCGTGCGGCGTCCCGTGTCTGCCTGACAACGCCACCCGCCCCCCACGCCGTAGCTCCGACGCGGGGTGACCGGCCCGTCAGCGGGTCGGCAAGCGGGCCGGAGGTGTGGTCGAGAGGGGCAGGCCACCGCCGCCCCCACCGCCATCACCATCGCCTGGCGTCTCGGTCGGCGTCGGCGTCGGCGTCTCGGTCGGCTCCGGCGTCGGGGGCTCCGTCGGCTCCTCGAGCACGGTCACCGTGATGGTCACCGTCTTGCCCTTCTCAAGCTTGGTGTTCGGGCGCGGTTCCTGGTTCGTCACCCGGCCCTCATCGCCCGGTGGCACCGGCTGGCCGTCTTTGACCTTGACCTCGTAGCCGGCGTCCTCGAGATCATCCTTGGCATCCTCGACGTAGCGTTGCACCACGTTCGGTACGGTGCCGAGGTTGCCCTTGGAGACGGTCAGTGTGACCACCTCCCCCTCCGCCGCCTGGCTACCCTGATCCGGCGTCACCCGCAGGACGGTGCCCTCCGGCTCCGCACTGTTGACATCATCGCGCTCCACCTCGAAGCCGAGGTTCTCCAGCTGCTGCTTCGCGTTGTCGAAGCTGGCGTTGACCAGGGTGTTCGGGATCGTCACCGTCGCCGGCCCAGCGCAGATAAAGACCGTGACGGTGGTGTTCGGCGCCAGCCGTTGGCCCTGGCTTGGCTCCTGCTTGGTCACCCTGTCCTTGGTGCAGTCGTTGTCGCGGACCGCCTCGCCGGTGTCCGGCACCAGGTCTTCCCGCTGGATCGCTGCGAACGCTTCAGCCTGCGTCAGCCCGGTCACCTGCGGGACCGTGACCCGCTCGGGCTCCCGAGGCCGCAACTCGTTGACGGCCAACGCGACCACCGCGAGTACGCCGAGCGCGACGAAGGTAGCGATCAGCCACGTTGACGCCCGGCGCCGCCGTGGGTCGCCGACGCGGGCCGGAATCTGTTGGGTACGCGGACCGGGCGCGGCGGCCGGGTAACCAGCGCCGGCCGGGGCGAGTTGGGTGGTCTCCTCCTCCCGCAGGACCGGGGTCGCCATGACCGGCCGTCCGGCGGCGGCACGCAGCAGGTCCGCCCGCATCTCGCCGGCGCTCTGGTAGCGGTTGAGGGGGTTCTTCGACAGCGCCTTGAGGATGATCGCGTCAACGGCTGGGGGGACCTCCGGGTTGAGGTCGCTGGGCGTCGGTGGCGCCTCCCGGACATGCTGGTACGCGACGCTTACCGGGCTGTCCCCGACGAACGGCGGGTGCCCGCAGAGCAGTTCGAAGAGCACACAGCCGGCGGCGTAGACGTCCGAACGGGCGTCCACCGACTCGCCGCGGGCCTGCTCGGGCGAGAGGTACTGTGCGGTGCCGATCACGGCGCTGGTCTGCGTCATCGTGGTCGCACCACTGGCCAACGCCCGGGCGATTCCGAAGTCCATCACCTTGACCTGGCCGGTCTGGGTGAGCATGACGTTGCCGGGCTTGATGTCCCGGTGGATGATGCTGTGCCGGTGGCTGAACTCCAGCGCCGCGCACATGTCGGCGCAGATCTCCAGCGCCCGGCGCGGCTGGAAACGCCCCTCGCCGACCAGCACCTCCTTCAGGGTCCGCCCGCTGACGAACTCCATGACGATGAATGGCAGGGTCTCACCGGTCGGCGCCTGCTCCTCACCGGTGTCGTAGACGGCGACGATGGCCGGATGGTTGAGGGAGGCCGCGTTCTGCGCCTCCCGTCGGAACCGCATCTGGAAGGTGGCGTCCCGGGCCAGATCGGCCCGGAGCATCTTGATCGCAACATCCCGACCGAGTCGCAGGTCACGACCGCGATGCACCTCGGCCATGCCGCCGTAGCCGATAAGCTCGCCGACCTGGTAGCGGCCACCGAGCAGGCGGGCCTGCGCTGTCATCGCGTCTGTCGTCCTTCGCTCGTCGTCGTCTCGTCGCCGCCCGTCGAGGGCAGTTGCAGTTGACGGTACGACGTTCGGTCTGAATCATCGCGTCCGTCGAGCCGGAGTTCGCCGGAGGTTCCCGGCGACTGCCCCGGCCAGCGGGAGGGCCCGGCAGTCACCTCGCCCCAAACGTAGGAAACCATGCCAAAGCATGTCAGGACCAGAGCGGCCAGGAGGAGAGCGAGGAGCATTCTCCCAAACCTGGACCGGCGGGGCGGCGGGCCTGGCACCGGGGGGTGCCCGGGACGCGCTGACCCCAGCGGCACAGCGGCGACCGCGGACCGACCGACCTGCGGCTGCGGGGCGGGCGGAGGGAAAGGCTGCGGTGCCACCGCTGAGCGGGAGACCTGCGGTGGACGGGCAACGACCGGCGGCGGCACTTTGGCCCGACCCGGCGCCGGCGCGGCGGGCGCGGCCGACACCACGCTGGCTCGGCCCGGCGCCGCAGGCGCCGCCGAAACCGGACTGATCCGACCCGGCGCCGCCGAAACCGGACTGACCCGACCCGGCACCGCCGAAACCGGACCGGCCCGACCCGGCGCCGGTGAGATCGGACTGGCCTGTCCCGCCGCCCGGGCTGCCTGAGAGAGCTGGGCCTTCAGTTGTCGGCTCACCCCGGCCAGCGCCGCCGCGCTCGGCCAACGGTCCGCCGGGTCCTTCGCCATGGCCCGCTCGACCACCGCCCGCACCTGCGGTGGGATGTCGGCAGGCAGCGCCCGAGGCGTCTCCCGGACGTGCTGCAGGGCGATCTCGAGTGGGTTGTCGCCCGCAAACGGCCGCCGGCCGGAGAGGCACTGGTAGGCGACCACACCAAGGGCGTAAACGTCGGAGGCGGGGGTGGCAACCGCACCGGTGGCCTGCTCCGGTGAGATGTAGGAGGCGGTGCCGAGCACCGAGCCCGCGGCCGTGAGCTGGGCCACCAGGTCAGATCGGGCGATACCGAAATCAGTGAGCACCAGGGTGCCGTTCGGCCGGACGAGGAGGTTGCCGGGCTTCACGTCTCGGTGCACGATGCCCTCCAGGTGAGCGGCGTGCAACGCATCGGCGGCCTGGGCCACCAGGGCCATCGTCCGGGCGGAGGTGAGCCGGCCGACCCGGTTCAGGGTGGCCAGGAGCGCCTCGCCCTCCACGTGCTCCATCACCAGGAAAGCGATCTGCTGGTCGCTGCCGAAATCGTAGATGTCGACGACACCAGGATGGTTGATGGTCGCCATCGTGCGCGCCTCGCCCCGGAACCGCTCGGCGAAGTCAGGATCGTCGAGCAGGGCCGGCAGGAGACTCTTCACCGCGACTGTCCGGCCGAGTACCTCGTCGGTGCCACGCCAGACGTCGCCCATGCCGCCGCTGGCGATCCGCTCGTCGAGACGGTAACGGTTGCCGAGCTTCACCCCGGAACTGAGCATGTCAGCGGCTCCCCGGCGAGGCGATCGCCGCCCGCATGATCTGCCCGGCGATCCGAGCGGCCTCGGCGCTGCCGCCGTCGCCGGCCTCCTCCAGCAGAACACAGACCGCGGAGACCGGGTTGCCGTCCTCGTCGAGCGCGAAGCCGATGAACCAGCCGTGATCGGGAGTATCCGGACCGGACTGCGCCGTGCCGGTCTTGCCGCCGACGGTGTAGTCACTGATCCGGGCATTGCGGCCAGTACCGTTCTGGACGACACTCTCCATCATCTCCCGCAGGTCCGCGGCGACCTGGTCACTGACCGGCTGGCGCAACTTGTCGGGCTCGGCGGTGTAGTAGTTGGTGGTGCGATCAGCACCAAGAATCTGACTGACCAGGTACGGCCGCATCTGGTTGCCGTCGTTGGCGACCGTGGCGGCGATCAGAGCGCCCTGGAGCGGAGTCATCCGGACATCACGCTGGCCGATGGAGGACTGGGCGAGGGCAGCCGGGTCGACGCTGCCGTCGGCATTCTCCATGCCGCCGGTCCGACTGGCGGCGACCGGCTCGCCATCCTCACCGAGCCGGCCGACGCTCAGGTCGTCCTGCTCGAAGCCGAACTGCCGGGCCTTCTCCTTGAGCGTGTCCGCGCCGAGGCGCACGCCGAGCTGGGCGAAGCCGGTGTTACACGACTCGGTCACCGCGTTCATCAGGGTGACCTCCGCCTCCGGGCAGATGGAGGCGGCCGCGTTCTCGATCGGCTGGCCCGAGGTCGGCGGGGTCCAGCTGGGCCCGGCGGGGATCTTCGTGTCCTGGGTGACACCGTTCTCGAGCGCGGCGGCGGCCGTCACGATCTTGAAGGTGGAGCCCGGGGGGAGCACCTCGCCGAGCGCCCGGTTCTTCAGCGGACCGTCCGGGTCCTGTTGCAACTCGTTGTAGGCCGTCGTGGCCACGTCCGGGTCGTGGCTGGCCAGTGGGTTCGGGTCGAAGCTCGGCATCGAGACCAGCGCCTGCACCGCCCCGGTACGCGGGTCGAGCGCGATGGCCGCACCCTTGGTGACCCCGCTACGGTTCTCCCGCAGCTGCTCGTACGCGACGTCCTGCGCCTGCTCCGAGAGGGTCAGCAGGACGTTCGCGCCGGCGGTCTCATCGCCGGTGACCAGGTCCCGAAGCCGGTCGCCGATGAGCTGGTCGCTGGTGCCGGCCAGGAATGCGTTCTCCGCCTCCTCCATGCCGGTGTCGGCCAGGTTGACCGGCTTGTAGCCGATCGCGTGGGCGTACTTCACCCCACCGGGGTAGGTGCGCAGGTACTCCAGCTCCCCGTCGGTCTGCTTACTCACCGCGAACGCCGTACCGCCAGCCTCGATGTTGCCGCGCTTACGCTCGTATTCGGCGACCTGGACCCGGCCGTTGTAGTCGCTGTTGCGGTAGTCGTCGGCCTTGTAGGCCTGAATCCAGTTCAGGTTCGCGAAGAGTAGCCCGAACAGGACCATCACGACGAGACCCACCCGACGCAGTGGTGCGTTCACGGTCTGATCACCTCCGTGGGGGCACCGTGTAGCTGCTCTGGCGGTCCGCCCGTCGGTCGAGTCGACGGAGGGCCCCCGCCGGTCACCGGCCGGCGGGCGGCGTCCGAGATCCGGAGCAGGATCGCGATGAGCAACCAGTTCGCCATCAGCGACGAACCGCCGGCGGAGAGGAACGGCGTGGTCTGGCCGGTGAGCGGAATCAGCCCGCTGATCCCGCCGACGATCACGAAGACCTGGAGCCCGAGGGTGAACGCCAGGCCACCGGCGAGCAGCTTGCCGAACGAGTCGTGGACCGCCAGCGCGGCGCGCAGCCCCCGCTCGACGATGAGCAGGTAGACCACCAGCAGGGCGGAGAGACCGAAGAGACCGATCTCCTCGCCGAGGCCGGCGAAGATGAAGTCGTTCTGCACCTCGGGCAGCTTGAGCGGCTGGCCGGCGCCGGGCCCGGCGCCGAACATTCCTCCGCTACCAAGGGCGAGTAGCCCCTGCACCAGCTGGTAGCCGTCGTTGTACGGGTCGGCGAACGGGTCCAGCCAGATATTGGCCCGCAGGTAGAAGTTGGCGAACGGGCCACCGATCACGTCGCCCAACACATACGCCAGGTAGGCGCCACCGAAGAAGAGCACCAAGCCGATGAGGAGCCAGCTCACCCGTTCGGTGGCGATGTAGAGCGTCGCCACGAACATGCCGAAGTAGAGCAGGGAGGTACCCAGGTCCTTCTCGAAGACCAGGACCAGGAGGCTGATCAGCCAGACCACCACGACCGGCCCGAGGTCCCGGCCCCGGGGGAAGTCGACACCGAGAAACCGGCGACTGGCCAGGGAGAGGACCTCCCGCTTGCGGACCAGGTAGTACGCGAAGAAGGCCAGCAGCGCGAGCTTGGCGAACTCGCCGGGCTGGATGGAGAGACCGCCGACCCGGATCCAGAGTTTCGCGCCGTTGATCTCGGAAATGCTCGGCGGTAGCACCGCCGGGATCATCACCAGCACGATGCCGGCGAGACCCAGCGTGTACGCGTACCGGGAGATCGAACGGTGATCACGGACCACGGCGAGCAACCCGGCGGCGAGAGCGACCGAGATCAGCGTCCAGGCGAGTTGGCGCCCGCCGGTGCCGGCGAAGGTCGCCAGGTCGGCACGCTCGGCTGGGGTGGCGCGGGCGAGGTCCAGCCGGTGCAGGAAGCCGACACCGAGGCCGTTGAGGAGGGCGACGGCCGGCAACAGGGCCGGGTCGGCGAAGGGAGCCAGGAACCGGATCGCCACGTGCAGGCCGAGGAAGACCGCGCTCAGCGCGGCCGCCGGCACCCAGAAGCTCGGCGTGACCGTGTCGAGCACGCTGGCTTCGACCATCGCCCCGTACGCGGCGACCAGCACCATGGCGAGCAGCAGCAGCGACAGCTCGGCGTTACGCCGGGACCGGGCCAGCCGCACGCCGCTCTGCCCACCCGTGCTGGCGGGCGGGGACGTCGACGTGGCCGCTGCGGTCACTGAATGTCCTGACAGCTCAAGCCGGCGCTCACTCGGGCGACCGGCAGGCAGCCGGATCGATGGCCGGCGGTGGGATGGCAGGCAAGGCGTCAGGCGAGGGGGTCGGGTCGGTCGGCGCGCCGGTTGCCGGCGTGCTCGGTGTGGCAGGGCTCGCCGGAGGTGCGCTCGGTGTGGCGGTGGTCGCCGGAGGCGAACTCGGAGCGGAAGCGGACGTCGGCGCAGCAAGCTCCGCTGTCGGGCTCGGCACCACTGGCGGGCTCGGGCTCGGACTGGGGCTGGGGGGACAGGTCGGCTTCAGGTTGGGGTTGGTCGGGGTGTCGGCGGTCAGCTCGGCCAGCCGACGCTGCGCATCCGCTTCACTCTTGGCCGGGATGCCCTGTTTGACTTGTTCCTGCGCGGCGAGCGTGAGATCGTCCAGCTTGGCGGAGCTGGTCGAGTGCACGGCAGAGAGGTCGAGGCCGGCAACCTGCCCCTCGATGCCGCGGAACACCGCGACCTGGCCACTGTCCGTGGCTCCGACGTAGTAGTGCCGCTGGGTGTAGCTCCACCCACCGTAGAGCGCTCCGCCCAGAAGGACGAGCAGGGCGAGGCTCATCGCCGCGAGGCGGACCGGCCGACGGCGACGGCGCTCCGGCTCCTCGTCAACCCCGGCTGTCGGCTCGTCCGGCGTCACCGGTGGAGACCCGGAGAGCGCCGAGGCGCGGGCCGCGGGGGTGGAGTCGTCGGCGGAGGTCGCCATGCCCCGGTCCCGGGCGGCGGCGCCACCGACGATCGGGGTCGCCTCGACGATGTCCTGGTCCGTCGCGTCGGCGATGATCACGGTGATGTTGTCCGGTCCGCCACCGCGCAGCGCGAGCTGGACCAGCCGCTCCACACACTGCTGCGGGTCGGCGTACTCCCGCATCGTCTCCACGATCGTCTCCGCGCTCACCACGCCCGAGAGACCGTCGCTACAGATCAGGTACCGGTCGCCGGTAAGGACCTGGCGGACCGAGTACTCCGCGTCGATGTCCCGCCCGTCAAGAGCCCGGGTCAGCAGCGACCGCTGGGGGTGGCTACTCGCCTCCTCGGCGCTGATCCGGCCCTCGTCAACGAGCATCTGGACGTACGTGTCGTCCTTGGTTATCTGGGCGAACTCGCCGGCCCGCAGGAGGTAGGCACGGGAGTCGCCGATGTGCACCATGCCCAGCTTGCTGCCGGAGAAGAGGATCGCGGTGAGCGTCGTCCCCATCCCCTCCAGCTGCGGGTTGGCGTCAACGGTCTCGCGTAGCTGTTGGGTGGCGTTGGTGACAGCCGAACGAAGCGCATCAACGAGGGCGTTGCCCGGCACATCCTCATCCAGCGGTGCCATGGCACCGATGACGATGTTGCTGGCGACGTCACCGGCGGCCATACCGCCCATGCCGTCGGCGACGGCGAGTAGCCGTGGCCCGGCATAGACGGAGTCCTGGTTACCGTCTCGGATCAGCCCGCGGTCGCTGTGGGCCGCATAGCGGAGGGTCAGAGTCATGGCCGTAATTCGAGTGAGGTGCGCCCGATGCGGATCGGCACGCCGAGGGGGACGGGGGTAGGTCCGGTGACCTTAGCGCGATCCAGGTAGGTGCCGTTAGTCGAACCGAGGTCCTCGACGAACCACTGCCCGTCGCGAGGCACGAGCCGGGCGTGTCGAGCGGAGGCGTAATCATCGGTGATCACGAGGGTGGAATCCTCGGCGCGGCCGATTGTGATCTGCGCTTCACCGAGGGTGATGCGGGTGCCGGCTAGCTGGCCGGCGGTCACCACCAGCTGGTGTGCCGCCTTTCCCCGCTTCACCCGGGCCGGCTTACCGCCCTGGCCAAGGACGGCCCCGACGCCCCGGGGAGCCGCCACCAGCCGACCAGAGCGGGCACCCGCGAAGAGGTCCCGGCGAATGACCCCGACCACTGTGAAGACGAAAATCCACAACAGGATCAGGAACCCGAACCGGGCAACGGTGATGACGAGCTCCGGCAAGGCGGATCAGCCGTCCACGCGGAAGGTCAGCGTCGTGGTGCCGAGCTGGACCATGTCGCCGGGGTTGAGGGCGACCGCGGAGACCCGCTGACCGTTGACCATCGTGCCGTTGGTCGACCCGAGGTCGGTCAGCACGACCTGCCCGCCGTCGAAGTCCAGCCGGGCGTGTCGCCGTGAGATGCCGACATCGGGTAGCCGCAGGGTGGCCTGGTCGCCTCGGCCGATCACGGTCGTGCCCAGCTGGAGCGGGTAGGTCCGCCCGTCGCCGGAGACCAGCCGCACGTTGTGGCCGCCACCTTGGCCGGGCGGCGGTCCGTAACCGCCCCCCTGGTCGTAGGCGGGGTAGGCCGGCGGGCCGGCGTCGTAGCCCGGCCCCGACACCGGGGCGACCTCACCGCCGGTGTACACCTCGGCGGTGACCCGGAACATGCCGGTGTCGAGCCCCTCCCCCCGTTCGATCTCGACGATCACGTCGCCGTAGACCGTCCACGCCTGCTCGCCGATGAACTCCGCCTGCGACTGGGCCAGCTCCTGGGCCAGTGCGGCGGCATACGGCGCCAGGCGACTGTGGTCGTATGGCGAGAGATCGATCACGTAGCGGTTGGGCACCAACGTGCGCCCACCGGCCAGGATCGCCTTGTGCGCCTCGGCCTCCCGCTGCATGGCGTTGAGGATCTCCACGGGGTGGACCACCCCTTTGAAGACCTTGGCGAAAGCCCCTTCGACCAGGCCTTCCAGACGCTTCTCGAAGCGTTGCAGCACGCTCACCGGCTCCTCCTCGGGTCCCGAGGACATGATGGTATCCGGCCGAGAAGCGTGCAGCTCACACGCCGCTCGGCCACGCTGATCCCGGCCCGTTCGGCGGGCCGGCTCCGTCGTGCTAGTCTTTCGTCCGCCACAAACGGTGGCCGTCCTACGAGGGTAACCGTTGGTGGCAAGTGCGAGGAGCCACGTAGAATGTCCCGAGCCCGGCACCGCCCGGGGGCCGGACACCAGGTGTCTCCGGTTGAAGCCACGGGGAAGTGGCGGAATGGCAGACGCGCACGGTTCAGGTCCGTGTGCCCGAAAGGGCGTGGGGGTTCAACTCCCCCCTTCCCCACCAGACGAGGGCCCCGCAGTAGCGGGGCCCTCGCGCCGTCTCGGGGCACGTTGCGTCACGCTATGCTCCGATCGTTCTTGACTCCGACGGACCAGGAGTGACATGTGAGTGTCGCATTCGTGACCGGATCGGGCGGTCTGATTGGCTCCGAAGCGGTCCGGCATTTTGCCAGCCTCGGCCTCGACGTCGTCGGTATTGACAACGACATGCGGCAGGAGTTCTTCGGCGCGGAGGCCTCGACGGCCTGGAACGTCCGACGGCTCACGGAGGAACTCGGCGCCGCCTACTCGCACCAAAGCATCGACATCCGCGACCGGGACGCGCTCGCGAAGCTCTTTCGCCGTTACGGCCGCGACACCGCCGTAGTGATCCACACCGCAGCGCAGCCGTCGCACGACTGGGCCGTCCGCGACCCGTTCACTGACTTCGACGTCAACGCCGCCGGCACCCTCAACGTGCTACAGAACGTCCGCGAGCACTGCAGTGAGGCGCCGGTCATCCACTGCTCCACCAACAAGGTCTACGGCGACCGGCCGAACAGCCTGCCCCTGGTCGAGTTGGAGACCCGGTGGGAGATCGAGCCCGGGCACCCGTACGAGCAGGGCATCCGGGAGGACATGTCGATCGACGCCTGCCTGCACTCGATCTTCGGCGCCTCCAAGGTGGCGGCGGACGTGATGGTGCAGGAGTACGGCCGTTACTTCGACATGCGGACGGCTTGCTTCCGCGGCGGCACCCTGACCGGGCCCGCGCACGCCGCCACCGAGCTGCACGGTTTCCTCGGGTACGTGATGCGGGCCAACATGGAGCGCCGGAAGTACAAGATCTTCGGATACCAGGGGAAACAGGTCCGGGACGCGATCCACAGCTCGGACGTGGTCTCGGCGTTTGAGTCGTTCTTTCGTAACCCGCGCTCCGCCGCCGTCTACAACCTGGGCGGCGGCCGGCACTCCAACACCTCGATGCGCGAGGCCTTCGCCCTGGCCCAGCAGATCACCGGACAGGAGATGAACTCCGAGTACGTCGAGGCGAACCGAATCGGCGACCACAAGTGGTGGATCGGCTCGAACGAAGCCTTCCACGCCGACTACCCGGACTGGAAGCAGGTCTACGACGTGCCCATGATCATGCGTGAGATCTACGAGGCCAACGTCGACAAGTGGGTTCCGCAGTCATGACCCTCCGGGGCAAGCGGAACGTGCTCGGCGTCCTCGTCGATGTCACCGACTACGCCACCGCCACCGAGACGGTGGTGACGGCGGCGCACGAGCGGCAGCCACTGGCGCTGACCGCCCTGGCCGTTCACGGCGTGATGACCGGTGTGCTCGATCCCGCACACAACGCCCGGTTGAACTCGTTCGACGTGGTCACTCCGGACGGACAGCCGGTGCGCTGGGCACTCAACCTGCTGCACCGCGCCGGGTTGACCGACCGGGTCTACGGCCCGACGCTCACCCTGCATGTGCTGTCCCGCTTCGCCGACGAGGGCCTTCCGGTCTACCTCTACGGCTCCACCGAGGAGACCCTCGCGACCCTGGTGCCGGCGCTGGAGCGAATGTTTCCCGCGCTGAAGCTCGCCGGGGTGGAGCCGTCCAAATTTCGACCGGTGCAACCCGGTGAGGATGTCGAGATCGCCGATCGGATTCGGGACAGCGGGGCCCGACTCGTTCTGGTCGGGCTGGGCTGCCCGCGGCAGGAGATTTTCACGTACGCCATGCGACCGCTGCTGGACATGCCGCTGATGGCGGTCGGCGCGGCCTTCGACTACCATGCGGGTCTGCTGCGGCAGCCGCCACCGTGGATGCAGCGGGCCGGCCTGGAGTGGTTCTGGCGACTCGGTCTGGAACCAGGGCGCCTCTGGCGTCGTTACCTGATCCTCAACCCGGCCTACCTGGCCCGGCTGGCCGCACAGAAGACCGGCCTGTGGAAGGCGGAGCCGCCGGAACCCGCCACCGGCAAGCCCACCAGCTTCGCCGTCTGAGAAGGTCCCGGCACGGCAGGGGCCCCTCCCGGAGACTCCGGAAAGGGCCCCGCCCCGTGGAACCGGATCAGACGGTCAGGGTCCAGGTGTCGATGTAGCCGGTGTCCGCGCGGTAGGCGTCGCGGACCTGAAGCTGCCAGGTGCCGTCGGCTGCCTCGCTGGAGAGGTTCACCGTGTAGGTCTCGTTGACGTTGTCGGCGGAGTCGGACAGGTCGTTGGTCTTCAGCCGGTAGGACGAGCCGTCCGGCGCGATCAGGTCGATGACGAGGTCGCCCCGCCAGGTGTGGGGGATGTCCACCGCCACGGTCGAGGAGGAGGAGGCGTCCCGATCGCAGCCGGCGATGGCGATCGAGCTGGTCACCGCGGAACCAGCGTCCGGGATCGACACGTTGGTGTCGTTGGTGCCGGAGCAACCGGTCGGCGGCGGCGGAGGCGTGGTGCCACCGTCACCGACGTAGAGAAGCTTGTTCGGGGAGCCACTGCCCGGGGAGCCGATCGCACCGTCGGTGGCGTTGTCGACCAGCGCGTCCCGAACCTGCTGCGGGCTGTACGACGGGTTGGCCGACAGGACCAGCGCCGCGGCACCCGCGACGTGCGGCGATGCCATCGACGTGCCGCTGATCGTGTTTGTGCTGGTGTCACTGTCGATCCACGGCGCGGTGATCGACGAGCCCGGCGCGAAGATGTCCAGACAGCTTCCGATGTTGGAGAACCAGGACACTCCGTCACTACTGGTGGTAGAGCCGACAGTGATCGCGTCGGGGGTGCGGGCCGGTGAGTAGTTACAGGCGTTGGCGCTGCTGTTACCCGCCGCCAGCGCGTAGGTGACACCGGAGTCGATCGAGTTGGTCACCGCGGCGTCCAACGCACTGTTCGCACCGCCGCCAAGGCTCATGTTCGCCACCGCCGGCTGGACCGCGTTCGCGGTCACCCAGTCGACGCCGCCGATCACCCCGGCCCAGCTGCCGGTGCCCGCGCAGTTCAGCACCTTCACCGCTACCAGGTTGGTCTCCTTGGCGATGCCGTACGCCGTGCCACCGACGGTGCCGGCGACGTGCGTGCCGTGCCCGTTACAGTCGGTGTCGTTGTTGTCGGCGGTGTTGGTGCCCCAGGTAGCCCTACCACCGAAGTCCTGGTGGGTGGTGCGGATGCCGGTGTCGAGAATGTAGACAGTCACGTCACTGGCGGTGTTCGGGTAGGTGTAGGAGTTGTCCAGCGGCAGGTCGCGCTGGTCAACCCGGTCCAAACCCCAGGACGGGGGGTTGTTCTGGGTGTCGGTGATCGACACATGGTGGTTTTGCTCGACGTAGGCCACCGCTGGGTCGGCGGCGATCCGAGCGGCGGCACCGGCGTCCACCCGCAGTTCGGCTCCGCGGAGGGCTGCGGTGTACGTCCGGGCAACCTGGCCACCGTGCCGGTCCGCCAAGCGAGCGGCTGACCGCTCGACCGCACCGCGGCCTACCGCGCTGTCCTTGAAGACCACGATGTAGCTGTCGGCTACGGCCGTAGCGCCTCCCGCACTACGGATCTCACCAACCGGTTCAGCGGCCATAGCGGGGGTTGCGGACGCCATCATGGCCATCGTGGCTAGTCCGACGAACATGGACCTTCGGGATAGACCCATCTCCTCTGTCTCCCTCCGGATGGCATCGAGGTCGACCGACTCCCGGCGAGTCAATCGATAGATGCCAATCTATCGATAAGAATAATCGGCGGGGAGATGAGAAATCAACACATCTAGTTACCGGGCCCCAGTGGCCTGCCCGGAAAGTCACCGAGATGGCGACGGGGCCACGTCCGGGCACCGGGGGAGGAAGCCACCGCAGGCACCACCGATCAGCACCGCGGACTCGCGCCTGACCAGCGGCCCGACGTGGAAAACAAGGTCAGCGGGAGCGCCCGGAGCCCTGCACATAGAGAAGTTCGAGGATGGCCCGGGTCGCCTCGAACCAGCGATCCAGCCAACCCGGTGGCGGAACACTGCCCTTCGGGGGCAGTTCCAGCAGGAGACCACGCAGCAACGGGTGATCAACAAGTGATTCAACCGGTCCGGCTGACCAGCCATCGGCCGGAAAACCCGGCCCGGTTGGCGGCTCCGGGTCGAGCGAAGGCAGGGGGTGCGGCGGCGCAGGTCGCGGAGGTGTGGACCCATCCTGCCGCTCGCCAGCCTCGGCGTCCGGTGACACCACCTCGGTGAGCACCGTGTCCCGGCGTGTCCCGCGGTACTTGCCACCGAACCGCTCCGGCTTGCCCGGACCGTTGGTGAGGTTCTCTGACCCGATCGTCGTCATCCGTCTCGCCTACTTCGTTCGGTTGCCGATCGGCGCGGCGGGTCACTGACCTGCACCGTACCGACGGGTTCAACGAGACGGAGCCGTTGTGGCGACGGGCCCGGGGCAAGCCCGGTTCGCCGAACCCAGAACAACCGATCGGTGTCCCCATCCGAACGGGCGGACGGGGACACCGGTCCTGGTCAACGCGGGTCGAAAGCTCCACCCCGCGCATCGCTGACGAAGGAACGCCAGTCACCCCGGCTGAAGACCAGGGCCGGGCCAGACTTGTCCTTCGAGTCCCGCACGCCGACCGCCCCCGGCACGTACGCCACCTCAACGCAGTTGTCGCAGTTCGGCCCGCTCTTCGAGCTCTTGAACCAGGTGCCCTGCGTCAGGTCCACGGGGAACTCCTTGGTCGCCATTTCCACAACGGCTCCTCTGCCAGTTTCGCGATGTGTGCGATGGACTCCTCAGGACTGATGGCCGCCGCGCGGATGTGATCAAAGATGAAGCTGTACTTCTGCAGTTCGTCACTCTTTTCCAGGAAGAGCCCACCCGTGGCGTTCTCCGCGTACACAACATCCGGATCACTGGGTTCGGGGAAGCTCAGGATGCTGAAGGTCCCGTCCATGCCCGCGTGCGCACCAACCTCGAACGGCAGGATCTGCAACGTCACGTTCGGTAACTCGGTTACTTCCAACAGCCGCTTGAGCTGACCACGCATCACCGTGTCCCCACCCACCGGTCGGCTCACCACTGCCTCATCGAGCACCACCCACACATCGACTGAATCATCCTGAGTCAGCAACGACTGACGACCCAGTCGGACACGGACACGTTGTGCGACTTGTTCTGTGGTGAAGTCCGGCCGGGCAGCGCGGATCATGGCGCTCGCGTACTCCTCGGTCTCAAGTAGACCCGGCACGACCTGCTGCTCGTAGGCGCGGATGGAGCTGGCCGCCGCCTCCAGGCCGACGTACGCCCCGACCAGAACTGTGCTGTACGGATGCCACCAGCCCTTCTGTCGGGCCTCGCGAGCGATCTGTACCAGCTCGTCGCTCTCCGCACCGACCACGCCGTAGATCCGGAGCATGTCCCGGACATCGCGGGGCGTCGCTGTGGTGTGGCCGGTCTCGATCCGGGAGACCTTCGAGGCCGAGCACTCGAGCTGCTCGGCGACCGACTCGATGGTGATCCCCGCAGCCTCACGCTGCCGACGGAGTTCCGCGCCCAGCCGCCGCCGGCGGATCGTCGGGCTTCGCCGCTCAGCCACGGTGCCACCCCGGACTCAGTCTCGCGGTCATTGCCACCCGTCCCCCTCCACCTTGACAACTTCCCGGCGCGGCCGTCGCGCCGGGGAGGGCACGCCGGTGGACGGGCTCGCGACGGCGGATGGTGGCGGGGCGAACCCGGCCCTCAGTGTGCCGCCCGAATACGAACAGCTCAAGCATTGCATCGCTCTGGACAGACAACCCATCGGCAAGAACCGACATGCAACTTGCATGTCGCACGTCACTGATGCACTCTATTCCCTATGGAGGATCACGCAGAGTCCTACTCCGCTCTCCCACCGTGGTGATCCCACGGCCAAACACCAACAACGCCAGCCGGCGGGGCACCACCCCGAGGCCGACAACACATGTCCCCCGACAACTCCCGCCGGCGCCTCCGCCGGCCCTCTTTCCCAGGAGCCCATGTGCTTCCCCGCACCGGTGACGTACTGCACGTGACTCGCGCGGCGAGTGTCCAGTTCCTCCGACCCATCGCCTTTCGAGTGATCCGGGTCCTCGACTGGCCGACCTACGACGGTTGGCTCTGGCTCGACGGCTACGAGTTGAACGCATCGGGGGACGCGGTCAGCCGGCGGTCGATCTTCGTACAGCAGGAAGGGCTGGACCAGATCCAGGCCGCGCCGCAACGCCGCCCACACACCGTAGGGACACAGCGCCGACCGCTGGCGCGGACCCCCGCACGGGTGGGCTGAACTGCTGCGATCCACCGCCGGTGGGCGTACCTACGAGAGAACACCGGTACGCCTACCCGGCAGCTCCACCCGCACCCCCAGAACTCCGCACCTGGGAGCACCGGCCAGTCAGCCGGCAGGGGTGACGCCCGGCCACCGGTGGGCTGGAGGTGAGTGTTCGGTCAGCCAGTGGGGGTGGGTTCCGGGGTGGGGGTGGGTTCCGGGTTCGGAGTGAGCGTCGGCCGCTGCGGCGACGGCCCGGACCTCGACACCACCAGGACGACCGCCGTCCCCTCCGGCACCAGCGCACCCGCGCGCGGCTCCGTCTCGATCACGATGCCGGCGGGCTGCTCCGAGATTTGGTACTGGACCCGGTATGCCAGTCCGGTCTGCTCCAGGAGCGCCTGAGCCGTCGTCAGCGGCAGGTTGACCACTGGGGGCATCGGGACCTCACCCGGCTCCTCCGTCGGCGACGGCGCGGTCGTGGTTGGCCCGGTCGTGGTCGGGGCGGTCCTGGTCGGTGTGGGAGTCGTTGGCGTCGGCGATGCCGGTGCCGTGGTGGCCGACGGCGAGGAGTCGGGGTTGACCTGCTCGTCGTCGCCGGCACCGAGGGCGAGCCACAGACCGGCGCCGAAGACGGCGAGTAGGAGGACAATCGCCCCCCAGAGAATCGGCGACCACCACCGTCGCCCGTTCGGCTCCGCGTACCACCCGGGCGCCTCCTGATACTCCGGCGGACGCGGCGGCGGCACACCCGCACGCCCGGACCATGTCGCCGGCCCTCCAGTCGGCGGCAGCGGCGCGGTCTGGTCGGCGGGCAGCGGACGGGTCTCATCGTCCGGCCCGTCGGCGGCGGGCTTTCGGTCGTCACTCATCCCACGTCCCCCTCGCTGCCTGACGACAACCTAGCCCGCCAGCAGGGGGTTTGACGGGAATCAGTTCACCGCGGCCCGGTCCGTGTCAACGTCCGACCCAGCGATCGCCAGGGCGATCGCACTTATCGTCACCTCGAGCACCGAAAACCGGAACACCCCAGAACGATTACTCTGAGTGAGAATCTGAGCGTGGTACTCCCCGCCCCGACCACAGGACGTTACGCTCGCCGGCATGGCGAGACGCGGCTGGGCAATATCGATCATGACCGCGCTTGGCACCGCTGCCGGGGCCGGCGCCGCCGCGCTGGGCTTCGGCTACGGCCTGGGCATCATCAACTGGGCCCCGCCGCCCGATGAGAGCGTCGCCGTCACCGCCTGGACAGCCAGCCTGATCTGGGCCACGTGGATCGCCGCTACCTCTACTGTGGCTGGTGCGATCTGCGCACAACGCCTCCGTCGTCGTGGCCCGGTGGTGCATCCGCCTACCAACAGCCACGGCGAGCCGTCCAGAGCGGACTCGACGACCGGCAACCCGAGCGGATCAGATGCCGCCGCACCGACCACCTGGGTGGGGCCTGGCCAGGCCGAGTTGGCCGAGTCCGACAGTGCGCTCGGCAGAGCGGCGCTCGTCGGCGCCAGCGGGTGCGGTGCTCTGATCACGGTGCTGTTGACCGCCGTACCGGCACGGGTGGCTGTGGTACCCGGCGTCGCCGCGCCCCGCGAGGTCGCCGCTGGATACGCCGCCCTGGGTGTCCTGGTCGGCATGGCCATCGCCGGCTGGGCGTTGCACTCCCGCGCCGCCGCCACCAACGTGATCGCAACCGTCGGCTGGCTGTGGCTGCTCGCGGTGGTGGCGGTGGTGGATGGCGTCATTGCGGGACAGGGACTGAATACCGCCCAGCTCGGCATCTGGCAGCTCAGCGTCGGCGGAACCGAGCTGTGGCTCCGCGACTGGTTCTACTGGCCGGGTGCGCTGCTATCCCTCGGCTCCGCCCTTGTCATCGGCGTACTGGTCGCCCGTGGCCCGGCCCAACGTCCCGGCCAGCAGGTGGGTGCCACCGCCTCCGGCGCAGCCGGCCCGCTCCTCGTCGCGGTCGCCTACCTGCTCGCCGTGCCGGACCTGGCCGACCTCGCTCCCGGCCAGACGTCAGCGCACCTCATCGCCCCGTACGCGGTCATCCTCGGTTTTGGGGGTTCGGCGCTGGTCACCGCAGTCGGCCAACAGGCCAGCCGCCGGCGGCGGACAACTGCGCACCGGCCAACGGAGCCCTCAGCTGATTCGTCCCAGTCGGCGAAGTCCCCAAGCGACCCGGAGCCGGACGGTTCGACCGTCGCGACGCCCACCACTCGCGGCCGGCCCCGCGGAGCAGGCAGCCGACGGCCCCGCACCGTGAAGGCGGACGCCACCAGCGGGGTACCGGTTCAGCGCACCGCGGACGATGCGCCAGCAGAGGATTCCGCCCCCGCCTCAGCGGAGCCGAAGGAAACGGGTTCGCGCCGGCCCCGATCCACCCGCCGCACCAGCTGACGGTGCTGGCGGGGCGCCCTACGACCGGGCGCTGCCTCGTGCCCGGCGGTCACCATCGACCCCGACGCTCCGGCCGGAGGGGCCTACGGTCAACCCGCCGGCCGCCTAGTCGACCGGCCAGGTGTGCACCGGCTCGTTAGTGCGTTGGAGTTCGGCGTACCGCTGGACCATGTGGTGCAGCGCCGCCGAACGGTCGAGTTTCCGGTGTCGCTCGGCCGCCCACACCGTCTCCGCCTGCCACACCGCGCCGTTGCGCCGGGTCTGGCAGCGCTGCTCGATGACGCCGAGCAGCCGGTCTCGCTCACCGGGAGCCACGCCGAACCGGTCCAACCCGATCGCCGCCTGCGGCAGCAGCACGTCGAGGACCAACTCGGCGACCGGCACCTCACCCAGCCGAGGCCAGTGCACCACCGCGTCCATGCCCCGACGGGCGGCGGAGTGGAAGTTCTCCTCCGCCGCGCTGAACGTCAGCTGACTCCAGGCCGGACGATCCGCCTCCGCCAGCCCGCGCGCCGATCCGAAGTAGAAGGCAGCGTTGGCCAGCATGTCGATCACAGTCGGACCGGCTGGCAGGACCCGGTTTTCCACCCGTAGGTGCGGACGCCCCTCGGTGATGTCGTAGACCGGTCGGTTCCACCGGTAGACGGTCCCATTGTGCAGGCGCAGTTCGCCGAGGTTCGGCACTCCCCCGGCGTGCAGCACCTCCACCGGGTCCTCTTCCTCGCAGATCGGCAACAGCGGCGGGAAGTAGCGGACGTTCTCCTCGAAGAGGTCAAAAATCGAGGTGATCCACCGTTCACCGAACCAGACCCGAGGGCGGACGCCCTGCGCCTTCAACTCGTCTGGCCGGGTGTCGGTCGCTTGCTGGAACAGCGCGATCCGGGTCTCCGCCCAGAGTTGCCGGCCATACAGATAGGGGGAGTTAGCCCCGGTAGCCACCTGGGCGGCAGCGATCGCCTGCGAGGCGTTCCAGTAGTCAGCGAAGCTGTCCGGCGCGACCTGGAGGTGCAACTGCAGACTGGTGCACGCCGACTCGGGAGCGATCGAGTCGGTGTGGGTCTGCAGCCGCTCGACCCCGCGAATGTCGAGCTCGATGTCTTCGCCCCGCGCTCCGACGATCTGGTCGTTGAGCACCCGGTAGCGCTCATTGGTGGAGAGGTTGTCAACGACCAGGTGCCCCTCGGTCAGGGTGGGCAGGATTCCCACCAGGAGGATCTTCGCGTCGGACTTGGCGGCCCGCTCGTCGGCGCGGGCAAGACTGCCGCGAAGGTCCTGTTCATAGCCGGCGAAGCCGGTGCCCTCGATCAGTCGGGGCGCTGCGTTCAGCTCAAGATTGAACTGCCCCAGCTCGGTCTGGAAAAGCGGGTCAGCGATGTCGGCGAGAATCTCCTCGTTCCGCATCGCCGGTTCGGCGGCGGAGTCGACCAGGTTCAGCTCGATCTCCAAGCCGGTCGTCGGCCGGTCGGCAGCAAACCCGAAGTCGTCCAACATCAAGGCGAAGACGTCCAGGCAGCGACGTACCTTGCGGCGGTAGCGCACCCGATCCTCCCGGGAGAAGGCGCCTCGCGTGACATCCCTGCCCATGTGTCCTCCTGGCGCCCAAAGGTGACGGTGCGATGCCGCTCCGCAGCGCATTGTGAACCATTTACGGTAAGAGCGCCCAAGGCAGCAGGCCAGAGCCGGGCACACACGAGCCCACCAAACCTGGGCCCAGGTTCCGTCCACAATGTGCTTGTCTTGCAAATAACATGCAGGGCAAATACGTCCGCAGCAATATTGCACTGATCAACTACTGGTAAGATCGATGGGTGGACCACAATCTGTTCAACGACCCCCGGATCACCGCTGTCGGCCTACTCGTCGAGGCGCACGCCGGACTGTCGGCCCGGTTCACCGCCCAGTTCGAGGAGCACGGCCTCTCCCCGGTGGAGTTCGAGGTGCTCACCCGGCTCGCCCGCTCGCCGGACAACCAGCTTCGGATGACCGACCTCGCCGCACAGACCTCCCTCTCCACCAGCGGGACGACCCGCGTGGTCGACCGAATGGAACGCAATGGGCTCCTCGCCCGACGCGCCTGCCCCGCCGACCGACGCAGCTCGTTCGCAGTGGCTACCGAAGCCGGCCGTAAGCGGCTCGACGCCGTGCTCCCGGGCCACCTACGAATCATTGAGGAGTGGTTCACCGGGCAGCTCGACCCGGAGTCGCTGGCCCGACTCCTCGATGGACTACGTCGGGTGCGAGATGCGGCCCACCCCGGTGCCACCGCCGGTGCCACCGGCTCGGAACCGGACCGGGGCAGCGACTGACACCCGCCGTGGTTGGCCCGGTGGTGTCCTCCGCTGGCGACGATCCGGCCAGTGGAGGACAGCACCGGCAGAAAGAGCGGCAGAACTGGTCCATGGCCTGCCCATTGTTGGGTAAATCGGTCAGCCGACTTTTACCCGCCTACTAAGCTCCAATCAACGGGGGATGCACCCGGGGGAGGGCGCGGGCGACGAGCGAGGGGTAACAGAGGGGGCTCTCGCTCGCGCCACCTCCCGGGACCTGTTCACCGGCCCCCCGTTCTCCGCCGCAACCGGTCACGGCCGACGGGTAACCGCAGCCAAGGCCTCCACCTCCGGCGGCAACAGACGGATCCCACTGACCCGGCATACCGCATCCAGCCGATCCAACACCGCCGGCTCCGCCGTGCTGGCGGCCAGCCCCACCAGCGCCTCCACCAGGTCGCGACGGTCCTGACTGTTGGCCCCCGCCTCGGCAGCGACGGCGAACCACTCGGCCGCCAGCTCCCGATCACCCCGGCGCAACGCCAGTGTTCCTTCGATCAACCCACAGATCCCGTCCGCCGGCATCCCGCTCAGACCCGCCGCCGGTCCCCCCGGCCGCAGCTCGGCCAGCACCTCGGCCGCCTCCGTCACCCGATCGTCCTGTGCCAGCGCCAGCCCGACCGTGCCCAGCACCCGACGGTGGTGCCCCGGGTCACCCAGCGCCGTCAACGCCGCCAGCGTCCTCCACCCCTGATCGACGGCGATGTCGTACCGGCCCTCAAGTCGCGTGACCTCGGCCAGGTTGGCCATCGCGAGTACTCGTAGCCGCCGCTCCCCACACTGGGCCGCCAGCCGATCGGCGGCAGCCAGCCGGCGCCGGGCGGTGGCGAGGTCACCGACCCGGATCCCGTGCCAGGCCAGGTTGTTCTGCGCCACCGTCATGTCCCGGATCCGCCCATGCCGGGTGGCCAGCGCCAGTACCGCCTCGGCCTGTCCCCGCGCCTCATCGTGGTCGCCGGTGCCGGTGAACAACCTGCCCAGAACCGTACGGGCCGCCAGCTCACCGGTGACGTCACCGGCCGACTGCAAAGCGGCGAGTGCCGCGCGGGCGGCCGGCAGTTCCTCAGCCCCCGCGCCGTGTTCGGCAGCCAGCTGGGCCACGCCCAGCAACGCCCACGCCCGCAGGACGGGGGCAGCGTCAGCGGTACGCGGATCCGCCAGCAACCGGCGCAGCCACTGCCGACCGGCGACGTCCCGCCCCCGGAAGCGCCACCAGCGGACGAGTCCGGCCGCCAGGCCCAGCGCGGTCACCGGCTCGTCGACAGCGGCATGCGCGAGAGCGGAGCTGATGTCCCCGCCCACATCATCCAGCCGGTGCACCGCCGCGGTCAGGTCCGCCCCGACCAGGTACGGGGCCGTCTCGGCGACCAGTCCGGCCATGACCCGGGCATGTCGACGTCGGGCCAGGGTGAGTTCCCCCGCGCCGGCAGCCTGCTCAACGGCGAACTCCCGGACGGCGTCGAGCAGCCGGAATCGGAACGACCCCACTCCCCGAATGCTGAGTAGACCCAGCTCCCGGAGCCGGTCCAGCAGCACAACCGGATCACCGACCAGCGCCACGTCCGCCGTTTCGGCACCAGCCTCGAGCATCTCCTCGGCCAGCTTGATCGACCAACGGTTACCGAAGACGGCGAGCCGCCGCAGGGCCGCCTGCTCCTGGGGTTTGAGCAGGAGATAGCTGGTCGCAACAGCGTCCCGCAGCGTCTCGACGACCGCCGCGGGCGATCGCTGTGCCGGGCCCGGGTCAGCAGCGTTCCAACCCGGCCGCTCCGCTGCCCCGGAGGCGGTCGCCAGATCGAGAACCCGATCGCCGTATCGGTCGAGTAGCTCGTTGAGGTCGAGAAGGTGCCCCCGCGCCGCCATCAGCTCGATCGCCAGCGGCAGGCCACCGAGGCGCCGGACCAGCCGGGCCAACGCCGGCAACTCCTCGGCCGTCGGCGGGTTCCGCCGGACCAACGCGAGCCGGGTGGTGAAGAGCGCCACCGCCGGATACCGGGCGAGGGCCGCCGGACCCGCCTCGTCGCGGTCCGACGGTGGCGTATCGAGCGGGGCTACGGGCCGGACCCGCTCACCACGCAGCCCGACCGGATGCCGGCCGGTGACCAGCACACGCAGGGAGGGCACCGTGGTCGCGAGCCGGTGCAGGGCTTCGGCGACCGGGCCGGGAGCCCGCTCCACCGCGTCCACAAGCAGCAGTGCCGGCTGATCCGTAAGGAGGGTGGCGAGCTCGGGGAGGCGAGCGGCCCCAAAGACCGCCGCCGAGGCGGCAAGCAGCTCCGCAACATCCGTTCCCTCCCCGGTAAGGACCCCGGCTACCCCACCCGGAAGGTGCTCGGCAGCCGCGTGGGCCACCGACAGGGCCAGCGCCGTCTTGCCAACGCCAGCCAATCCGACCAGGCTGACCAGCCGGGCTGCCGGCTCGCCGGTGAGCATCCCGACCAGCTCGGCGACGTCACGCTCCCGACCGATCAGTTCGGGGGCCGGGGGCAGCGCGGTCGGCCACACCATGCCCTCCGGGCCGGCGTAGAGCGGTGACTCGTCCTCCGGGCAGCGGGACGTCGGCACGTGTCGGGCGGCGGCGACGAAGGTGGACCGCGCTGCTCCGGCCAGGCCAAGGGCGGTCGCGAGTAGTTCGACGGTGGTCCGCTGGGGCCGCGACGAACGTCCTCGCTCCACGTCCCGAACAGTCCGGACCCCGATGCCAGCCCGGCCCGCCAGGTCGGCCTGGGTCAGGCCAGCGGCGAGCCGGTGCCCGCGGAGCAGGTCGGGCAGCCCCACCCGTCCGCCCGGCCACCGTGGATGGTCATCCTCCGGGTTCATGGCCAGGAAGAGTACGGATCAACGACGATTGCCGACAGGTCATCGTCGCCCTACTGACGGGCCACTGCGGATACCCGACAGCGATGCCGCTGGTAGTTCCACCGAAGAGCGTCCCGGTCCGGCTACAGCCCCAGTTCCCGAGCAATGATCATGCGCTGCACCTCGGAGGTACCCTCACCGATCTCCAGAATCTTGGCGTCCCGCCAGAAGCGGGCCACCGGAAACTCGTTCATGAAGCCGTAGCCGCCGTGGATCTGAGTGGCGTCCCGGGCGTTGTCTACTGCGATGGTGCTGGCATGCAGCTTGGCGATGGCCGCCTGGCGCTTGAATGGTTCTCCGGCGAGCATCCGCGCCGCGGCGTCGTAGTACGCCAGCCGAGCGGTGTGCACCCGCAGCTCCATATCCGCAATCTTGAACTGGATCGCCTGGTTGGCCCCGATCGGACGGCCGAAGGCGTGCCGTTCCTTCGCGTACCGGACCGACTCGTCCACACAGCCTTGGGCCAGTCCTACTGCGAGCGCGGCGATCGCGATCCGCCCCTCGTCGAGAATCCGCAGGAACTGCGCGAAGCCTCGACCCCGCTCGCCGAGCAGGTTCTCCGCCGGTACCCGGCAGTCGTCGAAGGTCAGCTCGTGCGTGTCGGAGGCCGTCCAGCCCACCTTGGAGTACCCCGGTGCCACCGTGAAGCCCGGGGTCCCGGTCGGCACGATGATCGTGGACAGCTCCTTCGAACCGTCCGGCCTCGTACCGGTAACCGCGGCGACGGTGACCAGATCGGTGATGTCGGTCCCGGAGTTGGTGATGAAAGCCTTCGACCCGTTGATCACCCACTCGTCCGTCGACTCATCGAGTACCGCCCGAGTCTGGGTCCCCCCGGCGTCCGAGCCGAAGCCCGGCTCAGTCAATCCGAACGCGGCCAGTGCCGTGCCGTTAAGTAGCCGCGGCAGCCACCGCGCCCGCTGCTCATCCGTGCCGAACCGGTAGATGGGCATAGCGCCGAGCGAAACCGCCGCCTCGAGCGTGATCGCCACGCTGGAGTCGATCCGGGCCAGTTCCTCCAGCGCGAGGCAGAGGGCGAAGTAGTCACCCCCCATTCCGCCGTGCTCCTCCGGGAAGGGGAGACCGAACAGGCCCATCTTCCCCATCCGGCGAATGACGTCGTACGGGAAGGTGTGCCGCTCGTAGTGGTCGGCGATGACCGGAGCGACCACCTCGCGGGCGAGGTCGCGGACGCTCGTCCGCAGTGCCTCGTGCTCCTCGGTGAGCCGAAAGTCCATGGGTTTCTCCTGGTAGGGGGAGGGGCCACCCGTCGCTCGTGACGCCGGGGCGGCCGGGTCAGACAGGGGTGACGCCGTGCCGACGGGTCGCGAAGTGACGATCCTTGCCGCGGGCGGCGGTGAACCGGCGAATCAGCTCACCTCGCAGCTCGGGTGGTTCCACGATCGCGTCAACCACCAGTTCGCTGGCGAGCCGGACGATGTCGATGTCCTGCTCGTACTCCTCGCGGCGGGCAGCGACGAAGGCGGCGCGTTCGCTCTCGTCCCCGATTGCCGCGATCTTGTTGGCGTAGACCGCGTTCACCGCCGCCTCCGCACCCATCACGGCGATCTTCGCGGTCGGCAGGGCGATCGTGGCGTCCGGCTCGAACCCGGGGCCGGCCATTGCGTAGAGGCCGGCCCCGTAGGCCTTGCGCACCACCACGCAGATCTTGGGTACGGTCGCCTCGGAGATCGCAGTGATCATTTTGGCGCCGTGCCGGATGATGCCCTGCTTCTCCACCGCGCTGCCGACCATAAACCCGGGCACGTCGGAGAGGAACAGTAGCGGCACGTTGAAGGCGTCGCAGAGCTGCACGAACCGCGTCGCCTTGTCGGCCGAGTCAACGAAGAGAACGCCCCCCTTGAACATCGAGTTGTTGCCGACCACGCCGACGACCTCGCCGTTGAGCCGGCCGAAACCTATGGTCAACTCCTTGGCCCAGAGCGCCTGAATCTCGAAGAAGCTGCCCTGGTCAAGCAGCCCCTTCGCGTACCGACGCAGGTCGAACGCCTGGCGCTCGTTGGTTGGCACCAGCGCCGCCAGATCGACCTTCGCCGGTGCTTCGACAGGGGGCGCCGAGGGCGGCTGCTGGGTCCAGTTTGTCGGCAGATACGACAGGTAGCGCCGCACGACGTCGAGTGCGTCGGCCTCACTCCGGCAGAGGAAGTGACCGACGCCGGACTCGGCACAGTGCACTCGGGCCCCGCCCATCGCCTCCAGCGTCGTCTGCTCTCCGGTGACCATCTCGACCATGCGGTCCGAACCCAGGTACATGCTGGCGTTTCCCTCGACCATGGCGACCACGTCGCAGAAGGCGGGGATGTAGGCCCCACCCGCTGCGCTCGGCCCGAAGAGCGCACAGACCTGGGGGATCGAGCCAGACGCACGGACCTGGTTCCAGAAGATTTTTCCGGCGCCCCGCCGACCGGGGAACAGATCCACCTGATCGGTGATCCGGGCACCAGCCGAGTCGACCAGGTAGACCATCGGAACCTTGGTCGCGTAGGCACGCTCGATGATCCGAATGATCTTTTCGACGGTCCGGGCTCCCCAACTGCCGGCCTTGACCGTGGAGTCGTTGGCCATCACACAGACCGGGCGGCCGTCGATCGTGGCGGTTCCGGTAATCACGCCGTCGGCGGGCAGCCCCTCGGCCAGCGCGTTGGCGTAGAGCCCGTCCTCGACCAACGACCCCTCATCAACCAGGAACGCGACTCGTTCCCGGGCGAAGAGCTTGCCCTTCGCGGCATTCGCCGCATGGTACTTGTCCGCACCACCGGCCCGGGCCCGCTTGCGTAGCTGCTCCAGCGCCTCACCATCGAGCGTCACGCCGACTCCTTCTGTGCCGCCGCTCCCGGTCCGGCGCACCTCGCACGCACCACCGAACCTTCCTGAACGATCGTTAGGGTAGCGCACTATGCCCACCATCTGCCTGCCCCACACCGGGCGGATCCGGACGCCCATCCGGCTCCACGGCAGCGACCACCGTGCGGCCGGTCCGACCGCACGGTGGTGAGAACCAGCCCGGCGAGGGAGAGGTCAGCCTGGCGAGTTGGTCAGCCTGGCAGGGGAGTCAGCCGGGTCCGCGGGCCGGCCCGGAGCACACCGCTGGGCAGGGATCGGCCGACCAGCTCCTCGGCCAGTTCGGCGACCTCGATCAGGGCGGCCAGGTCGATGCCGGTATCGACACCCATGTCGTGCAGCAGGTGCACGGCCTCCTCGGTGGCCAGGTTGCCGCTGGCCCCGGGCGCGTACGGGCAGCCGCCCAGGCCGCCGACGCTCGCGTCGAACTCGGTGATCCCCAGCTCGATGGCGGTCAACAGGTTCGCCAACGCGGCGCCACGGGTGTTGTGGAAGTGCAGCAGCACCGGTATGTGTGCGTGGCGATCACGTACGGCCGTTACCAACTCGCGGACCCGGCGGGGCGTCGCCATGCCGGTGGTGTCGCCAAACGCCACCCGATCAGCGCCGTCGCGCACCACCCGGTCCACGATTCCCGCCACCCGAACGGGGTCGATATCCCCCTCATACGGGCAGCCGAAGCTGGTCGCGACGATGACCTCCGCCCGAGCACCAGCGTTGTGCAGCAGTTCGACCAACTCGGCGATGTCGTCCAGCGACTCGTCAGTGGAACGGTTGACGTTGCGCCGGTTGTGGGTGTCGCTGGCGGAGACCACCACCTCTATCTCAGTGAACCCAGCGGCCAACGCGCGGTGGGCACCCCGTGTGTTCGGCACCAGCGCCGAGTAACGCACCCCTTCGGTCCGCTCCGCCCGCCGCCACACCTCGTCGGCGTCAGCCATCTGCGGGATCGCCTTTGGGTGCACAAAGGACACCGCTTCGATCCGCTCCACCCCGGTCTGGGAGAGCGCATCGAGCAGTCGCACCTTCGCGTCGGTCGGAATCGGCTCCTCGTTCTGGAGCCCGTCGCGCGGCCCAACCTCCCGAATGGATACGAAACCCGGCATATTACCCATGGGCCACCTCACTGTGACACGCTCTGGTCCGACTCCCCCAGCATGTCACCCACAGCCTCAGCCGAGTCGATCGCGTGATCACGGCAGTCGACGCAGTGCGGCGACCCCGCCAGCCCGGTCGGGGATCAGCTCTCCTCGACCCCGGGGTCAGTATCTCGACCCCGGGGTCAGTATCTCGACCCCGGGGTCGAACGTCCGGCGTCGGATGCGGTCAGCGCATCCGGGAGACGATGCCGGTGTCGTAGTCGCCGGAGAGAAACTCCGGGTTGTCCAGCAGTTCGGCGAAGAAGGGCAGGTTGTTCTTCGGCCCGGCCAGCTGGAACTGCGCCACCGCGGCCCGTGCCCGACTGATCGCTTCGGCGCGGTCCACGCCACTGACGATGAGCTTGGCCATCAGGCTGTCGTAGAACGGGGTCACCGTGTTACCGGCGACATACCCCGAATCGACGCGGATGCCCTCGCCGGTCGGTTCGGTCCAGGTGGTGATCGTCCCCGGCCCAGGCAGGAAACGCTTCGGGTCCTCGGCGTTGATCCGCAGCTCGATCGCGTGCCCGCGCGGCGCCAAGGCATCCGGGTCGAACGTCGGCGGTAGCCCAGCGGCCACCCGCAGCTGCTCCTCGACCAGGTCAACCCCGTAGACCAGCTCGGTGACCGGGTGCTCGACCTGCAGGCGGGTGTTCATCTCCAGGAAGAAGAATTCGCCGGTGGTGGGGTCGAGCAGGCATTCGACCGTGCCGGCGTTGCGGTAGCCGACCGCCTCGCCCGCCCGCACCGCCGCGGCCAACAGACGGGACCGAAGCTCCGGGGTGACCGCCGGCGAGGGGGACTCCTCGACCAGCTTCTGGTTCCGTCGCTGCACCGAGCACTCGCGCTCGCCGAGCGCCACCACCCGGCCGTCGGCCAGGCCGAGAATCTGCACCTCAACGTGGCGCACCCGGGGGAAATACCGTTCGATCAGGACGGAGCCGTCCCCGAACATCCGCTCGGCGAACGCGCGCACCTTGTCGTACTCGGTCCGGAGCGCGGCCTCGTCGTTCGCGATTCCCATGCCCATACCGCCCCCGCCAGCGGCGGCCTTGACCATCACCGGGTAGCCGATCTCCGCCGCCGCATTGACCGCCGCGGTAAGGTCCGCCGCCGGTTCCGTGGTACCCGCCGCGACCGGCACCCCGGCCGCCGCCATCAGATTCCGGGCATTGATCTTGTCACCCATCGCGGTGATCGCCTCCGGGCCGGGCCCGACCCAGAGTAGACCGCGCGAAGTGACAGCCTGGGCGAAGTCGGCGTTCTCCGACAGAAAGCCGTAGCCAGGGTGGATCGCCTGCGCGCCGGTCGCCTTTGCGGCGGCGAGGACAGCCTCGACGTTCCGGTAGCTCTGCGCCGGGTTCGCCGGACCGACACAGACCGCCTCGTCGGCCTCGGTCACAAACGGCAGGCCGGCGTCCGCCTCCGAGTGCACCGCCACCGCCCGGACACCGAGCCGCTTCGCGGTCCGGATGATCCGGCGGGCGATCTCGCCCCGATTGACGACCAACAGTGACTCGATCATGTTTCCTCCAGCGTCCCGGGGTCGAACGGAAAGCCAGGGAACCATGCCACCCCGGTTACTGACGAGTCAGTGTGCGGCACAGCCCCTCGATCCAGCCTGAGGCAAACTCGGGCCCGGGCCCAGTACTCAGCGAGCGGTCGGTGCCAACAGAGCAGCCAGCGTCGCGCCCCGGAGCAGCTCGGCTCGGCGTTGCCGGTCCACCACGCCACCGAGGAACGGGGTCGAGTTCATCAGGCCGAAGGCGGCGTGGGCCAACACCCGCGCCTCGTTGTCGGGCAGGCCCGGGTGCGACGCGGTCAGTACGCTGACCCACTCCTCGACGTACAGCCGCTGGAGCCGGCGAATGCGGCGACGCGGTTGATCAGGCAGTCGGTCCAGCTCGTGCAGGTGTAGGGCGATCACCGCCGGCTGGGCCAACGCGAAGTCGACATGAAAGTCGATCAGTGACTCCAGTGCGGCGCGGGGATCGTCGGGGTGGGCGGCGGCCCGCTCCCGGCCGCCGGCGAGCAGCCCTTCGCTGACCGGGATCAGCGCGGCGACCAGCATCGCCTCCTTACCGGCGAAGTGGTGGTAGAGCGCCGGACCGGTCACCCCGGCGGCGGCCCCGATGTCATCCATTGACACGCCGTGGTAGCCCCGGGCGGCGAACAGCCCGACCGCGATCTCGAGGATCTCCTCCTTGCGGGACCGCCGCCGGCCGCCGCCCGTATCGCCGTTCGCCGCTCTGGGCGACTGCTGCACCGTCACGGGGGAAAGCGTAGTCCGCAGACTCCCTGCATGCAGCGGCCCGGCCGGCCCTCGGGTTCCCGAGGGCCGGCCGGGCCGCTAACCGGGCGCGGTGGATCCGCTCTGGGAGAGCGGGGCCGGTCAGTCCGTCAACGGGGCCAGGACGGGGCGTTTGGCGGTGACCGTGTCGCCGGAGCTGCGACCCGTGAGGCGACGCGTGAGCCAGGGCGCCAGGTGCTGGGTGGCCCATCGGAGATCGTCAGTGCGGGCTGTCAGCCACGGCTTGGGCAGCGGATGCTCAGGGGCCAGCAGCCACTCCTCAGCGCAGCTGACCCCCAGCGCGGTCAGCACCTGGGCGGCCACCCGCCGGTGCCCGGCCGAAGAGAGATGCAGCCGGTCAGTGCTCCACAGCATCGGGTTCAGGTACGCATCGTCGCCGTACAGGTCGACCAGGATCGCTCCGTGCTGGTCCGCCGTGTCCCCGACCGCCTGATTGAGTAACCGCACACGGGGGGCGACCAGCCGCTGTCCGGGCAGGCGTGCCATGACGTCGGCAAAACGGAACAGGATCACGTCGGCCCCGCCTGCGCGCAGCCGCCCCACCACGTCGTGGAAACGTGCGATCAGGGCAGCCGGGTCGAAGCTTCGGCGCAGCACGTCGTTCCCACCTGCCGCGAAACTGATCAGATCCGGCTGCATCGCCAACGCGGCGGGAACCTGCTCGTCCACCACCCGGGGAAAGAGCCGGCCGCGAATAGCGAGGTTCGCGTACCGGAACTCCGACCCGGCCTCCACGGCGAGCCGGGAGGCCACCAGGTCGGCCCAGCCCCGAAAGCCGCCGTCCGGGTGGGTGTCATTCAGGCCCTCGGTGAAGCTGTCCCCGACCGCCACGAAACTGCGCCAGCCCACTACACCCTCCAGGGTTGGGAAGGGCCCGTGTCTCCGCCTCCAGTAGCGGCGAGCCCTGCCTGAGAAGCGATAGTTTCTCACCAATAGTGCTTCTACTGGTGCCCCTGGGTCGGGCCAGGTGACATCGAGGCGACGGGGCGCCGGACCGCCTCTGGCCACAGGGCTGACCACAGAGATAGGTGTAGTAAGGGTAGAACGGGGAACCGCGTCCCGATCGGGCTGGATCGCTTCCGAAGGAGTCCCATGACCAGTTTCCGGGTCAGCGACGTGATGACAAAGCAGGTCATCTATCTACCGATGGAGACCACTCTGGATGAAGCCGCACGGGTGATGAAGGAGGCCGATATCGGAGACGTGGTCGCCACCGACGGTGCCACCCTCGCCGGGATACTCACGGACCGGGACATCGTGGTCCGGGCCGTCGCCCAACGGAGCGACCCGGCCCGCACCACGATTGAATCGATCATCACCCGTGAGGTGGTGATGATCGAACAGAACTGCACCACGAGCGAGGCGGCGGCCCTTATGCGAGATCGGGGCGTACGGCGAGTGCTGGTCTGCGACAACGAGCGGAAGCTGGTCGGCATCATCTCTCTCGGTGACCTCGCCCTGCGGCTCGACCCCCAGTCGGCGCTCGGCCAACTCAGTGGGCAGGCCCCGACGCCGTGAGGTAGGAACGCCCGGCCGTGAGATGGGTACGCTCCGTCGTCACACCGCCTGGTCCTGGTTCCGGGCGGCGGTAGCCTGGCGGGATGCCCGAGATGCCTCCCCGGCTGGTCGAGATCGTGGACGAGTTCGCCACCGCGCCCCGTGACATCGTGCTGGAACTGCTACTGGAGTACGCCGACGCCGTTGGGCCGTTGCCGGCCGGGCACCCCGACCGCGCGGAGATGGAGCAGGTCCCGGAGTGCCAGACGGCACTCTTCCTGCGCGCCCGGGTGACTCCGGAGGGCAGCGTCGAGACCGTCTTCGACTGCCCGCCCGAGGCGGCCACCACCCGCGCCTTCGCGGGGATCCTCGCCGAAGGGCTCGCCGGAGCTCAGCCAGCGCAGGTGCTGGCCGTACCCGACGACCTGTACCAGCAGATGGGGCTGGCCCAGGCGGTAAGTCCGCTACGGATCCGGGGCGGCACCGCGGTGCTGGCCCGACTCAAACGTCAGGTCCGGGAACAGACGGGCTGACCACCGGGTTTCCTTCGGTTATGGAGATCGAAATCTACAGCGATCTGGTCTGCCCCTGGTGCTATCTCGGCAAGCGCCGGCTGGAGCGGGCACTCGCGTCCTACGACGGCGCCGTGACCGTCAGCTACCGACCGTTCCAGATCGACCCGGCGCCGGTTCCCGAGCCGCTGCCGCTGCTGGACACGCTGGGCGCAAAGTTCGGCGGCCGGGAACGCGCCCGGCAGATGGCGGACCAGGTCACTCGGGCCGCCGCCGGAGACGGCATTGACTTCGACTTCGACCGTGCGCTCGCCGCGAACACCTTCGACGCACATCGGCTGGTCGCCTGGGCGACCGAGCGGGACCGGGCCGCCGAGACGGTCGAGGCGTTACACCGGGCCCACTTCCGCGACGGCGTCGATATCGGCTCCCGGCCGGCCCTGGCGACGATCGCCGGCGAAGTCGGCCTGGACGCTGCGGCCGCCGACGCCTTCCTCGAATCCGACGGTCAGGTGGCCGAGGTTCACGCCCGGCTGGCCACCGCACGGGAACTCGGCATCACGAGCGTGCCGACCTACGTTCTCGCCGGCAGGTACGCGGTGAGCGGCGCGCAGGAATCGTCAGCCCTGCTTGCCGCCCTGACCGAAGCCCAGCGGCACCTGGCGACCGGGGTCTGATGGGATACGCCGAAGTCAACCCCAGGCATCGACCGTCCTGATGTTTCACGTGCAACAACATTGACAACCACAGCTACCTGGTGATGCGGACGCCGCTACCACCAGGTCAGCTCCCGGCGAGGTAGCCCTTCCCCTCCAGCAGGGCCCGATCCCGGTGGGCGGCCAGCTCCTCGGCCCGCTGGGCCTCGATCCGACGCACCTCCGCCTCCTCCAGGGAGTGCCGGATCGCGAGGCGGATCACTCCGTATAGGAAGACGAACCCTCCGACGTACAGAATCACGGTGGTGACCAGGGTAAACATGAGACCACCGTAGGTTCGTCCAAGCCGGGCGGGCCGGTGGCCGCAGCCGGGTTCCCCCGTACGTGTCCAGCGCTCACCGCCCGCCCCGGCCGGAGCCAGCCGAGGGTCACCCCGGACCGCGGTGATCAGGCGGTCTCCAATGCCTCCCCGAGCCCCTTGGCCAACCCAGACAGATGCTGATCGGCGAGCACGTGACCAGCGGTCACCACCAACGCCACCGGCCATTCGATGACCTGCAAGAGGGTGAGCAGACCCACGCCCGCGTAATACGCCAGTTTGTCTGGCGGCGGGATGGCCACCTCCCCCAGTACCGGTACCTCCACTCGGCGGGTGAAAGTCCGGATCATGTCCCGACTCCCACTGAGATCCCGGGTCAACATACTCATCTCGACCTCCCAGAAACGGCGGTGACCGCCGTGGTTTTCCACCGTCGTCGCCCGCCATGCCGGCGTGGCCGGTAGAACTTCGCCACTGTTCAGGGGCATAACGGACGGCCGGGCGGGAAGTCAGACCGCCGGGACACACGGCGTGGGAGGCGGGATGGCGTACGGGAAGAGCGACACCGGGGGATCGGGCCGACACGAGTCACGCCGCACGCCTCGATGATCCCGCTGGGCCGCGTCGCTGGCAGCGTGCGCGTGCCAGCCGTGCCACCGCTGATGGGGCAGGCGGCCCGCAATCTCGGATCCGCCGCTGCCCGGGCCGCGCGACTCACCGGGCTGACCAGCCGCCGCGTCTGGTCCCGTTACGGCCGACACCACATCGAGGTGCACGGTGTCTGCCAGGACGGCGGGGAACAGCTCGCCCGGCAGGTCGAAGCGGCGCTGGAACGCGTGCCCGGCGTGAGCTGGGCACGGGTAAACGCCCCCTCGGGGCGGGTGGTGGTCGCCGTCGATTCCCCCGAGCCGAGGCTGCGCGATCTGATCGCCACCGTGGCCCGCGCCGAACGCATCAGCCCGCACGAACCGGACCCGGAGATCCCACCGCCACACCCGCCGGAGGAGGGCCCCCGCACCCCCCGCACGCTCGGCGCCCTCGCCTCCGACGCGCTCGGTCTGACGATCTCCGCCGCCACCCGGATCCTGCCCTTCACCCCGGTGCCGGGTGAGGTCTCCGGCCTCCTCAACGCGGTTGACCTGCACCCGAGGCTGCACGCCCTCGCCGACCGGGGAGTGCGCGCCGACCCCCGCGCCGACCTCCTCTTCCCCCTGGCCGAGGCGGTGACGCAGGGCCTCGCGGGCGGCTGGACCGGCATCGTCCTGGACAGCCTCCAGCGGGTGGTGCAGTGGGGCGAGGCGCGGGCCCAGCTCGCCGCGTGGACAACGGCCGAACCCCGGCTCACCGGCGCCCCCGGCCGGGCCGCTGCCCCCGTCCTGTCAGCCGAACGGCCCTGCCCGAAGCCGGATGGACCGGCCGAGACGTACGTGACCCGGATGCTCCACGCCGGCGCGGCAGCCGCCGCAGCAGCAGCCCCGGTGGCCGGTCCGAAACGCGCCGCCGCACTCGGCCTCGCCGCGCTTCCGAAGGCCAGCGGCGCCGGCCGGGAGGGGTACGCCGCCCAGCTTGGTAGCCTGCTCGCGCGGCGCGGCGTCATCGCCATGGACCGCCGCGTGCTCCGCGAACTCGACCGGATCGACACGTTGGTGCTGGACGCCACAATCCTCGGCTCCGATCGCGGCGTCCTCACCGACCTGGCGCCACTGGGCGACGCGGAGTTGGGCGAGGTGGGCGCCCGGGCGTTTGCCCTCTTCGACTCCCATCAGCCAGCTACGGTCCAGCACGGCGAGGGCTGGGCTCTCGGCCCACTGGACCGCCTCGACGCGACTGACCCGGGCGACACCCTGCACAGCGACCGACTTCGGGCATCCGGCAGCCAACTCCTCGGCCTGGCCCACGGCGGTCGGCTCGTCGCGCTGCTGCGGGTCGAGGCCGAGCCGGCCCCCGGCGTGGACCTCCTGCCGGCCGCCGCGCGACGCGCGGGGTTACGGCTGGTCGTGGCGGACGACGACCCGGGCCGGTACGCCTTCGCCGACATCGTCCTCGCCGGCGGTGCCCGGCTCACCGAAACGGTTCGCCAGCTGCAACGCGACGGCGCGGTCGTGATGCTGCTCTCCGGTGACCGAGGGGCGCTCACGGCAGCCGACTGCGGCCTCGGCCTGACCATCGACGAGGAGCTGCCGCCCTGGGGTGCGCACCTACTGGTCGGAACCGACCTCGGGGCCGCCGCGCTGGTGGTCGAGGCAGCCGGGGTGGCCCGCCGGATGACGAGGCAGAACATCCGGCTGGGGCTCGGTGGCGCCGGTCTCGGGGCGCTGTCCGCACTCACCGCCGCACGGGAACAGCTCCCGGACCGAACCCAGGCCGCGGTCAACGGGACGGCGGCACTGGCGTTCAGCCACGGCGTGTGGCGGGCCCACCACCTGCCCGACCCGACCGAGGCCCCCACCGGGCGGTCGACGGTCCCGTGGCATCTGATGCCAGTAGGAACCGTCCTCGACGAGTTGGGCAGCAGCTTCGACGGGTTGGATCCGACGGAGGCCGACCGCCGACGCTCCGCCCCGGTCGCCGACGGCGGTCCGACTCCGACTCTGCTCCGCGCCTTCCTGGACGAGCTGGCCAACCCGTTGACCCCGGTCCTCGCGGCCGGGGCGGTGCTGTCCGCGTCATTCGGCTCCCTGGTTGACGCCGCCCTGGTCAGTGGTGTGGTTGGCGGCTCCGCCCTGGTCGGGGCGGTACACCAGCGCAACACCGAACGGTCGCTGGCCGAGTTACTGTCCCGCACCGCGATCACCGCCCGGGTCCGACGGGGCGGCGCCGAGCAGCAGCTGCCCGCCGACGGCCTGGTCCCCGGCGACGTGATCATCCTGGAACCAGGTGACGCCATACCGGCCGACTGCCGGATCCTCGAGGCCACGGGATTGGAGGCAGACGAGTCCTCGCTCACCGGCGAGTCCTTGCCGGTCGGCAAGACCGACCGACCGGTGGCCGCCTCGGACATCGCCGATCGCCATTCGATGCTGTACGAAGGCACCACCGTCGCCGCCGGTCACGGCTTGGCCGTGGTCGTCGCCACCGGTACCGACACGGAGGCCGGGCGCAGCCTCAGCCTCGCGCGGCAGGCCCGACCCAGCGGCGGCGTCGAAGCGCGACTCGGCGGACTCACCGGCTCGGCGATACCGCTCGCGCTCGGATCCGCCGTCGCGGTCGCCGGTGCCGGCGTCGCACGTGGCATACCGCTGGCGGAGACCGCCTCAACCGCCGCAAACCTGGCCGTCGCATCGGTGCCCGAGGGGTTACCGTTCCTGGTCAGCGCCGCGCAGCTGGCGGCGGCCCGACGTCTGGCCGAACGTGGCGCCCTGGTGCGTAACCCCCGCACGATCGAGGCATTGGGGCGCGTTGACGTGCTCTGCTTCGACAAGACCGGCACCCTGACCGAGGGGCGGCTGGTGCTCTCCGGGGTCGGCGACGGTGCGCGGTTCGCCACCGTTGACCAGCTCGACGACCACCTCCGCATGATCCTCGCCGTCGCGCTGCGCGCCACTCCAAACGCCGAGGACCCGGAACAGCTTCCCGAGCAGGCCGACCGGGCGATCCGCCGGGCGGCCCAGGAGACCAACACGGTGGAGCAGACCGGTGCTGAGGACTGGTGTCCCGCCGGCGGGCTTCCCTTCGAACCGTCCCGCGGCTACCACGCCACCGTCGGCGCCTGCGACGCCGGCCTGGTCCTCAGCGTCAAGGGCGCCCCGGAGACCGTCCTGCCCCGCTGCCGTAACCGGCGGACCGAGGCCGGGGTGGCGCCGTTGGACGACGCGACCCGGGAGGCGGTCCAGCAGGAGCTGCTCCGGCACGCCGGGGCCGGCCAGCGGGTGCTGGCCCTGGCCGAACGGGTCGTGTCCGACGAGTCCATCGCTGACGACGACGTCCAGGGCCTGACCTTCGTCGGCATCCTCGCGCTGGCCGACGGGATCCGGGCCAGCGCCGCACCGGCGGTGGAGAGCATCCGCAAGGCGGGGGTGCACACCATCATGATCACCGGTGACCATCCGGCCACCGCCGAAGCGATCGCCGCTGTGATCAGCCCCGGTGACGGCCAGCGGGTGGCGACCGCCAACGACCTTGTGGACCTCGACGACGAAGCATTGGCGGCACGCCTGGTCACCACCGATGTCGTAGCGCGGTGCACGCCGGCCCACAAGGTACGGATGATCCAGGCGCTCCGGACCTGCGGTCGCACCGTGGCGATGACCGGCGACGGCGCCAACGACGCACCCGCCATCCGCCTCGCCGACGTGGGCATCGCCCTCGGACAACGTGGCACCCCCGCGGCCCGCGCGGCAGCCGACCTGGTGGTCCTGGACGACCGACTGGAGACCATCATCGCCACCCTCGCCGAAGGACGGGCCATGTGGTCATCGGTCCGCCACGCGCTGAGCATCCTGTTCGGCGGCAACCTTGGCGAGATCGCGTTCAGCATCGTCACCGCCGCCGCGGACGGCCGCTCCGCGCTCAACGGCCGGCAACTGCTGCTCGTCAACCTGCTCACCGATCTGGCCCCCGCCCTGGCCGTAGCGGTCCGGCCGCCCCCGCCGGAGCAGAGCGAGAACCTGCTCCGGGAAGGGCCAGACACCTCCCTCGGCGCCACCCTCAACCGGGAACTCGGCGTCCGCGCCACCTCCACCGCGCTCGGTGCCACCGCCGGCTGGGTGCTGTCCCGGTGGGCGGCGGCGTCACCCCGTCGGGCCGGCACGGTAGCCCTGGTGTCGCTGATCGGCACCCAACTCGGCCAGACCCTGCTGGCCGGCGGCACCACCCGGGGCGTCCTGCTCACCACCGCCGGCTCGGTGGGGGTGCTCGTACTGGTCGTGCAGACTCCCGGCCTCAGCCACTTCTTCGGCTGCACCCCGCTCGGCCCGATCAGCTGGACGATCGCCACCGGCTCCGCGGCCGGCGCCGCCCTCGCCAACGGCACGGTCGCCCGCCTGGTGGAGCAGCTACCGGCCCCGCCCCGCCCCGGGGTGGACCTGCACGACCTGCTCGCCCGCCTCCGTGGGCACGGCAGCTAGCGCCGGGACGAAGGTCGTCTCCGCACGCGGCTACGTCCAGGTTGCGGCGGCGCGGCGCAACCGGTCATTGATGGCCCGGCCCACCCCCACCTCGGGCACTGGTTCCACCAGGATCTCGTCAACGCCGGCCCCATCCAGTCGATGTAGCGCGTCGAACAGGCGGGCCGCCGCCTCGGTCAGGTCGCCCTTGCTGGACAGCACCTCCGCCGCCGCCCAGTCCCCCGCCGGAGCGCCGCGGAAGGCCAGGAACCCTCGCCGGGCAACGCCGCCGTCCGCCGGCTCGACATCGGTGACAAACCGCAGCCGCGTACGCGGGGCGTAGTGCGCCGCCAGCGTCCCCGGTGCCACCGGCTGCCCCGAACTGCCCGGCCGGACCAGCACCGGACCGACCGCTTCCTGAAGCGACTCCACCGGCAGCGCGCCCAACCGCAGCACCACCGGACGGTCGCCCCGCGCGTCCACGATCGTCGACTCGATCCCACACCGGGTCGGCCCACCGTCGAGCACCACGTCAACCGCCGCCCCCAGCCCCGCCACCACGTGCGCGGCCCGCGTCGGGCTGAGCTGACCGAACCGGTTCGCGCTCGGCGCCGCCACCGGCACCCCGGCCGCCGCGATCAACTCGCGCGTCGCCGCGTGGTCCGGCACCCGCACCGCCATCGTCTCCAGCCCGGAGGTGACGATCGGCGGGATGACCGCCGGCCGGTCCACGATCAGCGTCAGCGGGCCGGGCCAGAATCGCTCGGCCAGCACCGCCACCGCCGCCGGCACCGTACCCACCAGCTTTTCCAGCTCCGCCGCCTCGGCCAGGTGACTGATCAGCGGATCGAAGCTCGGCCGCGCCTTGGCCGCGAAGATCCGAGCCACCGCCGGGGCGTCCAGCGCGTTCGCGCCCAGGCCGTACACCGTCTCGGTGGGCAGAGCCACCAGACCACCGGCCCGTAGGACGGCAGCGGCCTCGATGACACCGCTGTCAGCGGGCAATACTCGCGGCGTGCTCACGCCCCGACGCTAACCTGCCGGGCCCGCTCCCCCGTCGCCGACCCGATCAGCGGGCGGAAATCATTGGACCAGCGGCATATAGTCCGACCGTGACCGAGAACACCACGAAGCGTTTAGCCGTGCCGGCCAAGGCGTCCCTGGAGGGCATCGAGAAGGTCTGGTCACGGGTATGGGAGCAGAACGGCACCTATCGCTTCGACCGCTCGGTAACCCGGGACGACGTCTACTCGATCGACACCCCGCCACCGACGGTCAGCGGGGCGCTGCACGTCGGTCACGTCTTCTCCTACACCCACGCCGACGCCATCGCGAGGTTCCAGCGGATGCAGGGCCGGACGGTGTTCTACCCGATGGGGTGGGACGACAACGGTCTGCCCACCGAGCGGCGGGTGCAAAACTACTACGGGGTGCGGTGCGACCCCTCCCTGCCGTACGACCCGGGCTATACGCCACCGGCCGAGCCCCCGAGCCGGCCGCAACCGATCTCCCGGCGTAACTTCGTCGAGCTGTGCCGGAACCTCACCGAGCTTGACGAGCAGGCGTTCGAGGCCCTCTGGCGGCACCTGGGCCTCTCCGTCGACTGGTCCCTGACATATGCGACGATCGATGACCGGAGTCGGGCGATCTCCCAGCGGGCCTTCCTCCGCAACCTGGACCGGGGTGAGGCGTACCTGGCGGACGCCCCGACCCTCTGGGACGTCACCTTCCGCACGGCCGTCGCGCAGGCCGAGTTGGAGGACCGCGAACGCCAGGGCAACTACTACCGGCTCGCCTTCCACTCGGCGACCGGAGACAAGATCTACGTCGAGACCACCCGGCCCGAGCTGCTGCCGGCCTGCGTCGCGCTCGTCGCCCATCCGGATGACGAGCGATACCAACATCTGTTCGGTAGCACCGCCGTCACGCCGATCTTCGGTGTCGCGGTGCCGATCAGGGCACACGCGCTGGCCCAGCCGGACAAGGGTTCCGGCATCGCGATGATCTGCACCTTCGGCGACCTGACGGACGTGCTGTGGTGGCGGGAGCTGGACCTGCCGACCCGGCCGGTGATGGGTCGCGACGGCCGCCTGCTTCCCGAGCCACCACCCGGGGTCGTCAACGCCGACGCGGTGGCGGCGTACCGGATGCTCGCCGGCCTGACATCGTTCTCCGCGAAAGCGAAGATCGTGGAGCTGCTGCGCGCCGCCGGGAATCTCGAGACCGAGCCCCGCCCCACCACCCAGGCGGTCAAGTTCTACGAGAAGGGTGACAAGCCACTGGAGATCGTCACCACCCGACAGTGGTACGTCCGCAACGGGGGTCGGGACACCGAACTGCGAGCCGCGCTGGTCCGCCGGGGGAGCGAGCTGAACTGGTCCCCCGAGTTCATGCGCAGCCGGTACGAGAACTGGGTTGAGGGTCTCTCCGGGGACTGGATCATCAGTCGACAGCGCTTCTTCGGGGTGCCCATCCCCGTCTGGTACCCGCTCGACGACTCGGGCGAGCCCGACTACGAGCACCCCATCCTGCCGGACGGCGAGGCGCTACCGGTTGATCCCAGCAGCGACGCCCCGACCGGCTATCAGGAGAGCCAGCGCAACCAACCGGGCGGCTTCACGGCGGACCCGGATGTGATGGACACCTGGGCCACCTCCTCGCTCACCCCGGAGATCGCCGGCGGGTGGACGGTTGACGACGACCTCTTCGCCCGGGTTTTCCCGATGGACCTCCGCCCGCAGGCGCACGAGATCATCCGGACCTGGTTGTTCGCCACCGTGCTCCGGTCGCACCAGGAGTTCCACCGCCTGCCCTGGAAGACCGCGCTGCTGTCGGGCTGGATCCTGGACCCGGACCGCAAGAAGATGTCGAAGTCCAAGGGGAACACGGTCACGCCGATGGCCCTCCTGGAGGAGTACGGCTCCGACGCCGTCCGGTACTGGGCGGTCAGCGGCCGGCCGGGCACCGACACGGCCTTCGACACCGGGCAGATGAAGATCGGCCGCCGACTCGCCATCAAGATCCTTAATGCCACCAAGTTCGTGCTGCGGTTCGAGTCCCCGACGCTGTTGGCACCCCACCTGGCGCAGGTGACCGAACCGCTCGACCGTGCGATGCTGGCCCGCCTGGCCTCCGTCGTCGACTCCGCCACGGCCGGGTTCACCCAGTACGACTACACCCGGTCGCTCGAGTGCACGGAGCAGTTCTTCTGGTCGTTCTGCGACGACTACCTGGAGCTGGTCAAGGAGCGCGCGTACGGGGAACCGGACGATCCGGCCGTCCGTTCGGCCCACGCCGCGCTCGCGCTGGCGCTGCACACGCTGCTGCGGCTCTTCGCGCCGATGCTGCCCTTCGTCACCGAGGAAGCCTGGTCGTGGTGGCAGGAGGGTTCGGTGCACCGGGCGGCGTGGCCGACTCGGCAGGAGCTCGTCAGCCCCGACGACTCCACCGACGCCCGTGGGGCCGCGGAATCTCATGACCCCATCGGAGCCGGGGCGGAATTGCTCGGGCTCGCCGCCGATGTGCTCGCCGCCATCCGCCGGGCGAAGTCCGAGGCAAAGCAGTCGATGCGGGCGCCGGTAGCCCAGCTCACCCTCCGCGGGCGCGCAACCGACCTCGCTGCCTTCGCTCAGGTCAGCCGGGATGTTCGGGCAGCGGGGGTGGTACGGAAGGTCGACACCGCCGAGGCGGACACTCCGTTGACGCCGGAGATCACACTCGGCTGACGGGGCCCGGGCTGAGACCTGTGCCCGGCGGCGATGCTGCGCAGCAGAGCATGCATATCAGGGCAGCTGTTGACCTGCTGAGACAGGAGGTGGGGCGAGCTCAGGTACCGCGAGATCGATACGTGCCCTACGAGCGGTAGGCGTCACGCCGGTGGCGGATCGAATGAATCTCCACGACCCGCTTGGCCTCGTTGATCCGGTAGATGATTCGGTATGTGCCGCGGCGGGCGGAGTGGAATCCGTCGACAGGTTCGTCCAGTGGCTTGCCAACACGGTAGAGACTGATCGCGATCGCATGCTGGATGGTCTCCGTCGCCGCGATCGCCACCTCCAACGGCAGGTCCTCGTGCAGGTTGCGCCGCGCCTGTCGGGAGAGCATCACCGTGTAGGAGCTGGACGGTTCGTCGGTGCCGTCGTCCACCCGCTCCGACGTCGCTCCAGCTCGACGCGGGCCTCATCCATCGAGAAGGTGTCGCCGGCTTCGAAATCCTCCCGCGACTGACGCAGGTCGGCGAGGGCTTCATCGTCGGAGAGCAGATCCAGCGTTTCCCGCATCGACTCGTACTCGGCTACCGAGATCAGCATGACATCGGCGCGGCCGTTGCGGGGTGATGGTGAAGTGATCGTGCTCTCGGGCGACCCGGTCGGCAAGTTCGGCGATCCGAGCCTTAGCTTCGGTGATCGGTACGGTCTCCATAACAGCCACTACAGCGACCGGTCAGAATAACGACCGGTCGCTGTAGTGTTGGCCCGCCGAGCTCGGGCCCACCGTGCTGGACGCGCCGTTCACGCTACGGGCGTAGGTCGGTCATGGCGTAGCCGGTGGCGGGGTCGAAGGGGTAGGAGAGGTGCTGGTGGGTCATCGACCAGGCGCCGTCTCTGCGCTGAAAGATGCGGGTCCCGCGGGACCAGGTGTCCACTGACTGGCTGCCGGCGGAGACCTCGACGTGGTTGAGCCCCCAGGCGACGGCGAGATCACCGTTGACCAGGATTTTCAGGTCGGGAACCTGCCAGGTGACGCTGCTGTCGCCAGCCGCGTCGAGCCCGGCCTTGCAGACCTCGCGGACAGCGTCGACCCCGATGCACTGCAGCGCCTGGTCGTGTTCGTAGGAGACGACGTCGTCGGCGATGGGGGCCATCAGGCCGTCGAGGTCTCTGGCTGCTGTGCTGGCGAACCAGCGTTGGTGCAGCCGGCGCAGGTCCCGCTCGGCGGCAGCGTCGTCCTGCTCGACGGCAGCGTGGTCCTGGTCCGGAGTGGGGTTTTCGGCCGCGGTGGACCCGTCGGTGAGCGGAAATGAGTGATGCTCATGGGCGATGACCCACCGGCCGGCCTGCTTGCGCAGACCGAACGTCAGCCGCAGCCGGTTGTCGGGATTGTCGGTGAAGTCGCGCTCGGTGCCGCAGCGCAGCAGGGCGTACGCGAAGGCGACGTCCTCGCCCGCGGTGACCTCCAGCGACTCGATGTCGAACGAAGCCCCCTGGGCCTGCCATTGGAAGAATGGTGGCCAGGTCTCGCGGTAGGAATCGAGACCCCGCACCCCCTGCTGCGGCGGCGGCACGTCGAACATCACGATGTCCTTCGTGTGGTCGGCGAGGACCCCGGTGAGATCACCGTGGTGGACCGCTTCGGCCCAGCGCTCGATGAGCGTGCGGATTTGCTCCTCGTTGGTAGCCATGGTCGGCTTGGTCCTTCCGGTTTGATGCGTCCGTCAGAACTACAACCCGGGCCAGTCCGCAAAATCATCGCGCGCCGGCAAAATTCTCTTCCCACAGCTGGGCCGGCAGGCCGAAGGCCGGGAAGTCGGCGTCCAGGAACGAGACCACCTCGGCCACCCGCCGCCCGCGCAGCGTCAGCACATCCAGACCCGCCGGGACGTACGCGCCCCGCTCGTCACTCCACAGGTAGGTGCCGAACGCGAGCTGCCCGTTCGCCCACGCCGGCACGAACCGCCAGCGATGTCGCAGCACCGCCTCGACCAGGAACCCGCGAACGTCTGCCGGGCCGGCGTACCACCTGGTCAGCGGCGGCATCGAGTATCGTGCGTCCTCGGTCAGCATCGCCACGATGGCGTCAACATCGCCAGCCTCCCAGGCGGTCGCGTACCGCCGGGCCACCTTTCGTTGTTCCGCGTCGCCGAGCGTCTGCAGGGTCTGCTGTTGGCTGGCTTCGGGGCGAAGTTTCACGACGACCTTGCGGGCCCGCTGCAGAGCGCTGTTGACCGCGACAACCGTGGTGTCCAACACCTCAGCGACCTCACCGGCGGTGTAGCCGAGCACGTCGCGCAGCAACAGAACCGCTCGCTGTGACGCCGACAGATGCTGCAGGGCGGCGACGAACGCCAACTCCACGCTCTCCCGCGCCACGATGCGGGCTTCGGGACTCAGCCGCGCCGTCCAGTCCATGAGCCGATCGGGGTACGGCTCCAGCCACGCCGCCTCGGTCAGCGGCACACCCCCCGGACTGAGATCCGTGGGCAACTCGCGCCGACCCCGACGCTCAATAATCGTCAGCGACCGGTTCGTCGCAATCTTGTACAGCCACGGCCGAATTGACCCGTGATCGTCGAAGCGCTTCAGGCTGCGCCACGCCCGATCCAGGGTCTCCTGGACCGCGTCCTCCGCGTCGTGGACCGACCCCAGCATCCGGTAGCAGTGGACGCGTAGCCCATCCCGTAACGGCTCCACCAACCGTCCGAAGGCATCGCCGTCACCGGCCCGCGCCGCCACCAACTGCGTCGTAGCAGCCCCGCCTGCCCGACTCGAACTGCTCCCGCGATCTTCGGCATCGCTCACCAGCGCCAGGCTACATCGACAGAGAAAGATCCTGCGTCATCCCGTAGCCGGGCGCTACCTACGGTGAAGGTTGTCGAGGACCGCGATCTGCTCCGCACCGCTGGCGCAGGTCTCGGGGATGCTGGGCATGTCGTCACCGAGCGGTGGGGTGACGTAGCCGCCACCTGCCGTGAAAGTGGCACCGACCTGGACAGTGCCCACGCCGGGCACCTCGACCGCGGTGGTGCCGTCGCCGGTCTTCAGGTCGCTTCCCGCCGGCCAGACGACGACCAGTGTCTGATTCTCCGCGGTCTGCACGGCCAGGCACTGGCCCTTGCCCACCACAAGTTCACCGATGATCTGGGCGTCTCGGCCTCCATCGGCCTCCGGCGCCACGAACGTGATGACGCCGTTCGCCGCCACGGTCCGCCCTGGGCTGTCCTCCCCACAACCGGACAGGAAGGCCATCGGCAGGACGAGCCCGACGAGCGAGTAGGCAGACACTCGGGTGTGTAGACAGCTCAGCACGGCGCGCCCTCCCGGTCCGCGACCACCTCAGTACCATCATTGTCGGCCCGCTATATGAATTAACGCTCGCCGCTGGGCTCGATGTCCAGCCGCGGCATCGCCTCCACGAGGGTTCGGTGGATGTAGGCGAGGTCGGGGTCGGACCATTCGGTGGCGCCCGTGTCGCTGCCACCACCGCCGTCCCAGTCCAGCTCCGGGGCCTCGGCGTGCTGGTACACCCACCACAGGTTGCCCCACGGGTCACGCATCCGAGAAAAGACCGTGCCGAAAAAGTCGGTCGGCCGAGTGACGATCCGCGCGCCACGCTGCACGGCCCGCGCGAGCACGCTGTCCACGCTATCGACGTAGATCTGAGTCAGCTGCGGCAGGAACGGCCAGCCCGGCTTTCGCTCGCCGAACAACAACGTCGTACCGCCGATCTCGAGCTCCGCATGCAACAGCAGACCGTCGATGTCCACAGTACGGGCCCCGAGGTGCTCTGCGCCCCCGAACACCTCCCGCAGGAAGGTCATCAGCCCGTCGGCATCATGGACGACGAAGAACGGATTCAGTGTGGCGAACCCGGTCGGGGTGGCGATGGCGTTCATGTGTCGTCCTCCTGCGCAAGGTCGGCTGATCCGTGTCCCCACCCTCGCTGACTGGCCGCCCAGAGGTCTTGAACAAAAACGCCGAGTCAGGCAGTCGCCGCCGCGCGGATGCGAGCCGGCGTCTCACCCCGGATGTGCCGCAGCTCTCGGGTGAGATGCGCCTGATCGGCATACTCCAGGGCGAGAGCGACCTCGGCCGGCGGCACTCCCTCACTGAGCAGATGGTAGGCATGACGCGCACGGTCGAGCCGCTCGATTTCCTTGCGGCACAGGCCCGTGATCGATCGAAAACGCCGCTGCCAGCTCCGTCGCGACAGTCCACGGTCGTCGCCGTTGAGCGCCCGCCGGATGTCGGCATCCGCCACCAACACGCCGTCCGCCACCAGCCGCGCGACGAAGGACTCAAGTTCCTCCCACCCAGGAACGCGACAGCGGCGGCCCCCGAGCGCTACCTGCCCGTCGGCGACCGGCAGCTCAGCAATCGCACCGCGCAGCAACGCCTTGTCCACGCATGGGATCACCACGTCGGCGGCGAGCTCGACGCCCCAGTAGGACTCCCCGGCATGTGAGCGAATCGGCAGACCCGTGATCCGCGGACCCGCCAGCTCGGCCGCCAGCGATCCATCGGGGCGACGGATGAACGACAGGCCCCAGTGCTCGCTCGCCTCGTCGATGTAACCGGCGGCCTCCTCGACGTAGGCACGCCAGACTGTCCGGATCTCGGGAATGGGCGAGGCCCGCTGCTCCCACACGCACCGATGGTAGGTCAATCACTCTGGAAACTACGTCATGCCTGGTCACAGGCTTGATAAGTGGAGCCCAGGGGACTTGAACCCCTAACCCCTGCCTTGCAAAGGCAGTGCTCTGCCAGTTGAGCTAGGGCCCCGGAAGCGGTCCGTGCCGCCGAACGCTGACCGGTGAGGGTCAGCGCAGGTCGGGCGCGTTGGTGGCCTCGTGCCAGAGGGCACGCTCGTCGTTGGTCTCCTTGACCCGCTTGGCCACGACTGCCGCCACACCGACGATACCGACGAGGATCAGCAGCTTCTTGAACATTAGGGCAACCCCTCACGCTCGACAGTGCCGTCGGACCTACCCAAGGACCGTATCAGCCGGAGGCAAGCGGCGGTAAACGGGCCCACCGAGGCCCCGGACGGCTCAGCACCGTATCCCGCCCCCCAGCCGACGCTTCGGGCGCGATCACTCCGGCCGATGGCAGACCGCCTCGACGTTGTTGCCATCCGGATCGCGGACGAAAGCACCGAAGTAGGTCGGGTGATATTCCGGCCAGACTCGGGGCGCGTGCAGCACCTCCACCCCGAGCGCCACCGCGGCGTCATGGAACGCCTGCACTGCAGCCCGGTCCGGCGCGGTGAAGGCGATGTGCGCCTCGACGCCCCCGGCTGCACCGCCCACCGGGCTGAGCCAGAAGTCAGGAGTGCTGCTGCCATAGCCCACCGCCTCCGGAAACTCCATCAGGCGACGCCCCTCAAGTGGGGCCAGGACAGCATCATAGAAGGCGAGACTGGCATCGAAATCACGCACCTGAATGCCGAGGTGATTGAGCACCGGACCTCCTCGAAGGCGAACCGACCCAGTGGGAATCGGGCCGGGACAGGACGTCGAACGGGTGCCAGACTAGAAGTGGGCCACGACACTTTCGCCACATGCCGCGGTGCCGGCGTCTCGCCGCCGGCACCCAGGTTGTCCGGCCGGCGATTGCTGGGTTTCTGGCACCTCGGCGAGCAGAGCGCTTCCCGGAATCAGCGCGCAGCGGCCGGGTGCGGAGTGGATACCTCAGTCGGCCCTACGAAAAACTCGGCCCTCAGAATGTGAGGACCGAGCGGGAGGTGGGGCTAGCTGGAATCGAACCAGCGACCTCAGAGTTATCAGCTCTGCGCTCTAACCGACTGAGCTATAGCCCCGTGTTGCGACGAGCAAGGTTAACCCATCGGCCCGGCCGACCCAAAATCGGGGGGTGGCTCCGGGCGTGCTCCCAGCACCGGCGGTTCAGGGACCCGGGCGGCGGCCCGGGTCCCGCTGACGTGTTCAGTCGCGCTCGGCGAGCGTCAGCTCGATTCCGCCTACCAGGTCGGCACAGACGTTGTAGACGAACGCGCCCAGCGTTGCCAGTGCCGTGAACAACACAACGTTGACCAAGCCAATCAACGCGGAACTCAGGATCACGCCACGGGCGGTGATCTGGAAGCCGTCGGCGCTCTGGCCGCCGCCCGCGTTGACCAGATCATTCAAGCTGTCGTTGACGCTGGCAAACACGCCCATCGCGTCCAGCGCCAGGTACAGCACCGAGGTTGCGACCACGACGACGATGAAGATCACCACCGAAACCGCGAAGGCGAACTTCATCACCGACCAGGGGTCGATTCGCCGCAGATTCAGCCGGGCCCGGCGCGGCCCACGAGACGCGGCAGAGCTGACCGCGGTACGCGCGGCGCGTACCGCCTCCCCGACGCGTGCCGCCCCGATGGCCGCCACCCCGCTGATTCCCGGTGGGAGGCCACCGCCCTGGGGCCGGCCGGCGGAGTTCGGCTGCGGGCGGGCGGTCCCGGTGACCCGGGACTGACTTCCGGTGTCACCGAGTCGGGGGACGCCGTTCGCACCGACGGGGGCAGTCGCGCTCCCAAGGCCAGCCGCGCTCCCGGCGACCGGGCTGGCCGGTCCAGCGCCGCCAGGGGTCGGCGGCGGGGGGGCGGCCCCGGCGGCCTTCTCAGCGGCGGCACCATCGGTGCGCGGTGTCTCGATCTTCGTGGCCTCAGCTGGTTCCTCGCTGGGTTCCGACTCCTTGGCCGGCTTGTCCGGCGGCGGGGCCATCCCGGGAGCCCTGGTGAACTTCGGGGCCGGCGCGTCGGCGGGGACGGTGGCCCGGCCCACTGCCGCACGGCCGGCGGCTGAGGCACCGCTCGTGGCACCGTCCTCGTCGACCGGGTTAGCCGAGTTCCCCGCGTTCCCCGACTTCGCCTGTGTCTCCGTCATGCAACTAGTCCTGTTCGTCAGGCTCGTCGGCATTGCGAGCAATCGCCACGATGGTTACGCCATCCGGAAGGTCCATCAGCTTGACCCCCATTGTGTTCCGGTCGCGCGTACGGCGTACAGGCTTCACCGGAGTCCGAATGACACCACCGTTACTGGTGATAGCGAAGAGCTCGTCGTCCGGGTCGATCACCACAGCACCGACCAGACCACCGCGCCGCTCGGTGATCTTCGCAGTCAGCACGCCCTTACCTCCCCGGCCCTGGACCGGGTATTCCTCAATCGGAGTACGTTTCGCGTAACCACCATTGGTGGCGACCAAGACGTCCAAGCCGTGCCGGACGACCTCCATCGCGAGCAACTCGTCGTCCTCGCTGAACCGCATCCCGATCACACCCGAGGTAGCCCGCCCCATCGGTCGCAGCGCCTCGTCGGAGGCGTTGAAGCGGATCGCCAGGGCGTTCTTCGACACCAGCAGGAGATCCTGCTCCGGCGCCACCAGGGCGGCGCCGACCAGTTCGTCGTCCTCGCGCAGGTTGATCGCGATGATGCCGCCGGACCGGTTGGAGTCGAACTCCTCGAGCCTCGTCTTCTTTACCACTCCGTTCTTGGTGGCCAGAACCAGGTAGGGGGCGACCTGGTAATCGGAAATCTCGATGATCTGTGCGATCTGCTCGTCTGGTTGGAAGGCGAGCAGATTGGCCACGTGTTGGCCCTTGGCCACCCTACTGGCTTCCGGGAGCTCGTACGCCTTGGCCCGGTACACCCGGCCCTTGTTGGTGAAGAACAACATCCAGTCGTGCGTCGAGCACACGAAGAAGTGGCTGACGATGTCGTCCTGCCGCAACGTGGCGCCGCTGACCCCCTTGCCGCCCCGCCGCTGCGAACGGTACGCGTCCACCTTGGTGCGCTTGGCGTACCCGGTTCGGGTGATGGTGACCACGACGTCCTCACGGGCGATGAGGTCCTCCATCGAGACCTCGCCGTCGAACGGGATGATCTGGGTGCGTCGCTCATCGCCCCACTTCGCGACGATCTCGCCCAGCTCATCCGAGACGATCCGCCGCTGCCGCTCCGGCTTCGCCAGGATGTCCTTGAAGTCGGCGATCTCCAACTCCAGCTTCGCCAGGTCGTCGAGGATCCGCTGCCGCTCCAGCGCGGCCAGCCGGCGCAGCTGCATGTCCAGGATCGCGGTCGCCTGGATCTCGTCGATGTCCAGCAACCGGATCAGGCCCTGCCGCGCGTCATCCACCGTCGGCGAGCGCCGGATCAGCGCGATCACCTCGTCGAGGGCGTCCAGCGCCTTGGCCAGACCCCGCAGGATGTGCGCCCGCTCCTCGGCCTTACGCAGCCGGTACGCCGTCCGCCGACGGATCACCTCGATCTGGTGATCGACGTAGTAGCGGATGAACTGGGCCAGGTTCAGCGTGCGCGGCACGCCGTCCACCAGCGCCAGCATGTTCGCGCCGAAGGTCTCCTGCAGCTGGGTGTGCTTGTAGAGGTTGTTCAGCACCACCTTGGCGACCGCGTCGCGCTTGAGCACCAGCACGAGCCGCAGGCCGGTGCGTCCGGAGGACTCGTCCCGAATGTCGGCGATCCCGCCGAGCTTCCCCTCCTTGATCAGCTCGGCGATCCGCTCGGCCAGGTTGTCGGGGTTCACCTGGTACGGCAGCTCGCTGACCACCAGCGCCGGCCGGCCCCGCTTGTCCTCCTCGACCTCGACCACGGCGCGCATCCGGATCGAGCCACGACCGGTGCGGTAGGCGTCCTGGATCCCCGCCTGGCCGACGATCAGGCCGTGGGTCGGGAAGTCTGGCCCCCTGACGATCCCCAGGAGGGCTTCCAGGGTGCTCGCCTCGTCGGCCTCCGGGTGCTCCAGGCACCACTGCACCGCCGCACCGATCTCCCGCAGGTTGTGCGGTGGGATCTTGGTGGCCATCCCGACCGCGATGCCCTCGGAGCCGTTGACCAGCAGGTTGGGGATCCGGGACGGCAGGATCGTGGGCTCCTTGGCCCGGCCGTCGTAGTTGTCCTGCAGGTCGACGGTGTCCTCGTCGATGTCCCGCAGCATCTCCATCGCCAGCGGTTGGAGCTTGCACTCGGTATACCGCATCGCCGCGGCCGGGTCGTTACCCGGTGAACCGAAGTTGCCGTTGCCGTCCACCAGCGGGTAACGCAGCGCCCAGGGCTGGGCCATCCGGACCAGCGCGTCATAGATCGCCGAGTCGCCGTGTGGGTGGAACTGGCCCATCACGTCGCCGACCACCCGCGAGCACTTCACGTACCCCCGGTCGGGCCGGTACCCCGAGTCGAACATCGCGTAGAGGATCTTGCGGTGGACTGGCTTCAGCCCGTCCCGGACGTCCGGCAGCGCCCGCCCGACGATCACGCTCATGGCGTAGTCGAGGTAGGAGCGCTGCATCTCCACCTCGAGCCCGACTGGCTCGATCCGGTCGTGCGCCACGACGGCGCCGGCGGCCTCGGGGGCGTCGGGCTCGTTCGGTGTGGACTCGGGGGTATCGGTCACTTGTTAACCCTTATCAGACTCAGAGTCGCTTTTGTGCTGTGGATAACCGCTGTGGAAACCGACCTGGCTGTGGATAACTCTGTGGAGGAGCCGTGGTCGCCGCGGACGACGGACCGGTCGATTCCGAGTTGGCCTCAGATGTCCAGGAACCGCACGTCCTTGGCGTTACGCTGAATAAACGAGCGACGAGCCTCGACGTCTTCCCCCATCAGCACGCTGAACAGCTCGTCCGCGGTCGCCGCGTCGTCGAGCGTGACCTGGCGCAGGGTACGCGTAGCGGGATTCATCGTGGTCTCCCAAAGCTCGGGATAGTTCATCTCACCGAGCCCCTTGAACCGCTGAATGTCGTCCGGCTTTGCGTTGGGCTTCTTCTGCTGCCGCAGCGTGATCAGCCCGTCCCGCTCTCGGTCAGAGTACGCGTACTGCGCATCATCCCCCTTCCGATTCCACTTGATCTTGTATAGCGGTGGAGCGGCCAGATAGACGTGCCCCAGCTCGACCAGCGGTCGCATGAAGCGGAATAGCAGGGTCAACAGCAGCGTCTGGATGTGCTGACCATCGACGTCCGCGTCGGCCATCAACACAATCTTGTGGTATCGCAGCTTCTCAATGTCGAAGTCGTCGTGGATGCCGGTGCCGAGCGCGGTGATCAGCGCTTGGACCTCGTTGTTCTTCAGGACCCGGTCGATCCGCGCCTTCTCCACATTGAGGATCTTGCCGCGGATCGGCAGGATCGCCTGCGTCCGCGGGTCGCGCCCCTGCTTGGCGGAGCCGCCCGCCGAGTCGCCCTCAACGATGAAGACCTCGCACTCACGAGGATCCGTCGACTGGCAGTCGGCCAGCTTGCCCGGCATCGAGCCGGACTCCAGCAACGACTTACGGCGGGCCAGCTTGCGGGCCTGCTGGGCGGCCACCCGGGCGCGCGCGGCCTGGGAGGCCTTGGTGATGATGACCTTCGCCTCGGCCGGATTCCGGTCCAGCCAGTCAACCAGCCACTCGTTGCAGACCCGCTGCACGAAGCTCTTGACCGGGGTGTTGCCCAGCTTGGTCTTGGTCTGCCCCTCGAACTGCGGGTTGGTCAGCTTCACCGAGATGATCGCCGCCAGCCCCTCCCGGATGTCCTCCCCGGAGAGCTTCTCGTCGCTCTTGAGGAGCCGCTTCTCCGCACCGTACCGGTTGATGACGCTGGTCAGCGCCGACCGGAAGCCTTCCTCGTGGGTGCCGCCCTCATGCGTGTTGATGTTGTTGGCGAAGGTGTAGACCGACTCGCCATACGACTCGTTCCACTGCATGGCGATCTCGACCGACATGCCGTCTTCCTCGGTCCCGAACTCGACCACAGACTTGTGGATCGAGGTCTTCGAGGCGTTGAGGTGCCGGACGAAGTCGGCGATGCCGCCCTGATAGCAGAAGGTGACCTCCCGCATCTTGCCGTCATCACCCTCGTCGACTCGCTCGTCGAGGAAGTGGATGGTGAGCCCCCGGTTGAGGAAGGCCATCTCCTGGAGCCGGCGGTAGATGGTCTGGAAGTCGAAGCTAACGGTCTCGAAGACCCTCGGGTCGGGCCAGAAGGAGACCGCCGAGCCGGTGGCGTCGGTCGGCTCCCCCTTCTCCAGCGGCGTCGGCTTCGAGTCCGTGTACGACTGCCGCCAGAAGTAGCCGTCCTTCTGAATCTCGACAGCCATCCGGGTGGAGAGGGCGTTCACGACCGACACACCGACGCCGTGCAGGCCACCGGAGACGGCGTACGCCTTGCCGTCAAACTTGCCGCCGGCGTGCAGCACGGTCAGCGCCACCTCCACACCCGGCTTCTTGAGCTTCGGATGCGGGTCGACCGGGAAGCCACGGCCATTGTCGGTGACGCGAACCCCACCATCGGCGAGCAGCACCACATCGATGGTGTCGCAGTGCCCGGCCAGCGCCTCATCCACCGCGTTGTCCACGACCTCCCACACCAGGTGATGCAGACCGCGTTCGCCGGTGGACCCGATATACATACCGGGGCGCTTACGGACCGCCTCCAACCCTTCGAGGACGGTGATCGACTCTGCGCCGTACTCCTGCTTGTCCTGCGCTGCCACCCTCGGCCACTTTCTCGCGTCGGCCACACCACTGGCGCGACCGGTCACGGGGTTCGGCGGACAGAACGCGACGTCGGGCGCGCGGACCGGCACCGGAGAATGGTCCGGGCCGGGGGTCAAACGCGCCGGCCGCCGCGGTTGTCCGCGGATCGCGATCGGCTCGACCTGATGTGGAACGATGATCTCGGGCCCGTGCTGGCCCCGGGTTTCATCGCTCCGCACCGGGTCTTCGTCTCAGCCCAATCCTACTGGGCGTCGGCGACAGATCCACCACTCGGCACCCCTTGCGCGGCGGCTGAGACCTCCGTAGCCGGCCGACCGCTCATTCCACGACTCCCCCTACGCACACCGAGCCGACCGTAGGCTCGCACCGGCCGGCGCCACCCCCGACCAATGTGTGTCCATCTCGCGATGAACACCGGCTTGATCTTTGCCGGCTGGAACCGGACGATCGACCCGTTCGTACGGACATGGGCTTGAGAGGTGACACCAGATGGGGCTGGACAACGTCGTGGTGAACTGGCCGCGGACCGGCCGCTTCTACGACCCGGTCGCACCGGCAGAGTTCGTGGACTTCGGCGAAATCGTCGACATGCCGCAGATTTCCGCGCCAACCGCCGCGCTCGCCGAGCTGATCGCCAAGACCGGCACGGTCCGGGCAACCGCGTACACCGAGCTGGTCGATCTGATCCTCGGCCTGGAGAATGTGCTGTACGCCACAGAGAACTCGGAAGAGGACGAGGACCCGGTGATCGACCCGGATGGCTGCGGGTGGATCGCCGACGGAGTCGAGCGATTCGTAACACGGCACCGCGCAGTCGGTGAGGCAGTCACCTTCGAAACCGTCAGCGAGGTGCTCCGCGCGCTACTCGGCAACGGACGCCTGGCCGAGCAGCAGCTCCGTTGGCTGGACAGCCGGCTGGACCGGCTCCGCGACGACAGCGGAGCTCCGCCGCAGTGGACCTTCACCTGCGCGGAGCTGAGCGTCCTCGCGGCGTTCTACCGCCGCTGCGCCGAGCGGGGCTTCGCGGTCTACGCCGATTCGGTGGCACCCCGCCGGGCCGTTCAGCCGTAGGTATCCCGGGGACCGCGGCCCCGCACTCGACGAGGGCCACGCGACCAGGACGGCGCGGCCGGACCGTGGATGTGTAGCCGGCGTACGACGTTGTGGCCCACCTCGCGAGCGATCTGCTGCAGCAGCGAGGCGGCGAGCAGCCGGAGCTGGGTGGCCCAGGCGGTCGAGCGCGCCTCCACGGTCAGCTCACCCCCTTCCAGCTTCACCGGCCGGCTGTGCTGGGCCACGTCTGGGCCGACCACTCGTTCCCAGGCGCCGAAGACCGTGGCCTCGGCCGCCGGTCGCTGCCAGCCCCGTGCCTTGACCAGCCGGTCCAGCACCGCACCGAGCGGCTGCGGGTCCCGCGGGTCCGGCCCCGGGCCGGAGTAGCCCCGCGGCCGTCGCCCCCCACCGCTCGCCCCACCGCTGCGGCTGCGCCGCTGGGGCTGCACAGCCTGACGGCGAGCCTTCGCCGCATCCAGCACCGCCCGCGCGAGTTGCGGCCCGGACGCCTCGGTTGGTGCCTCCGCCCCAGCGTCCGGTGGCCGGACGGCCCCGTCCACGCCAGTCACCGCCGTCGCCCTGGGACCGGCGACGGGTTCCGCCTCATCCGACACGCTGTACCTCCCCCTCGCGGACCACGAAACGTGCTCCGTGTAGACGCGCGGGGAGATCTTCTGCCACCGCACAGGTCACCACAAGCTGGCTCGCCTCGCCGACCAGCTCGGCGAGGCGATCCCGCCGGCCGGTGTCCAGCTCGGCGAAGACATCGTCCAGCACCAGCACCGGCTCGATCCCGTCGGCGCGCAGGAGGTCGTATCCGGCCAGCCGAAGCGCCAACGCCAACGACCAGGACTCGCCATGGCTGGCGTACCCCTTCGCGGGCAGTGGCCCCAGCGTGAGGTCGAGGTCGTCCCGGTGCGGGCCGACCAGGGTAGTCCCCCGCTCGATCTCGGCTGCCCGGCCGGCGGCGAGCGCGTCGCTCAACGCCGCGGTCAGCTCCGCCCGGTCAGCGGTTGGGCTGGCCGATTCGACCGACGATCGATAGGTGATGCCGGCCGCGCCCCTACCGGCGGCCACCGCGTCGTACGCCCGGGTGACGTGGGGGGCGAGCGCGGCGACCAGGTCGAGCCGGCCGGCGAGCAACTCGGCACCGTGCCGCGCGAGATGGTCGTCCCAGACCGCGAGCGTGGAGAGGTCGCCGCCGCGGGTCCCGCCGGTCTTACGCGCCAGGTAGGCGGTGCGCAGCAGGGCGTTCCGCTGCCGAACCACCCGTTCGTAGTCGGCCCGCACTCCGGCGTACCGGGGTTGCCGGAGCACCAGCAGATCGTCGAGGTAGCGGCGCCGCTGCGCCGGGTCGCCCCGGACCAGCTCCAGGTCCTCCGGGGCGAAGAGCACCAGCCGCAGGGCACCGAGCACGTCCCGGGCCCGCCGAGCCGGGGAGCGGCCGAGCCGGGCCCGATTGGCCCGCCCCGGCACGATCTCCAACTCGACCAGCAGCTCCCGCCCCTCGTGCACCACGGCGCAGCGGATGACCCCCGCGGCGGCACCCATCCGGACCAGCGGGGCGTCCGTGGCGACCCGGTGGGAGTCCAGGGTCGCCACGTAGCCGAGCGCCTCGATCAGGTTGGTCTTGCCGACCCCGTTCGGACCGACCAGGACGTTCGCCCCCGGTTCGAGATCCACCCCGACCCGCTCGTACGAGCGGAAGTCAACGAGTTCCAGCCGGCGGACATACACGGGTGGTGGGGCCGTCAGCGCTTGCGAACGGCGTGCCCGCCGAACTGCTGGCGCAGTGCGGCGACGGCCTTCATCGCGGGCGAGTCGTCCTCCCGGGAGGTGAAACGGGCGAAGAGCGCCGCGGCGATGACGTTCATCGGGACGGCGAGCCGGACCGCCTCGTCCACGGTCCACCGCCCCTCGCCGGTGTCCTCGGTGTAGGGGCTCAACTCGGCCAGCTCCGGGTCCTCATCGAGTGCCCGGTCGAGGAGGTCGAGCAGCCAGGAGCGGACGACCGTGCCCTCCCGCCAGGACTTGAAGACACCGGGGACATCGGTGACCAGCTCGGACTTGGCCAGCAGTTCGTAGCCCTCGGCGTAGGCGTGCATGAGACCGTACTCGACGCCGTTGTGCACCATCTTGGCGTAGTGCCCGGCACCGACCGGACCAGCGTGCACGAAGCCGAAGTCTCCGGCCGGCTTCAACGCCTCGAAGATCGGCATCAACCGGTCAACGTGTTCCTGGGCACCGCCGACCATGAGGGCGTACCCGTTCTGCCGGCCCCAGACACCACCGGAGACCCCGGCGTCGACGTACCCGATGCCACGCTCGTTCAGCCGCTCGGCGCGCGGGGCATCGTCGCTGAACCGCGAGTTGCCTCCGTCGACGATGATGTCGCCGGCGTCGAGCACCTCCGCCATCTTGTTGATGGTCTCGTCGGTGACGGCGGCGGGGACCATGACCCACACCGCGCGCGGTGCGTCCAGCTTCTGCGCCAGCTCCGCCAGGCTCGCGACGTCACTCAGCTCAGCCTGGTTGTCGTAGCCGATCACCTCATGCCCGGCGGCGCGCAGCCGCTCCCGCATGTTGCCGCCCATGCGGCCGAGCCCTACCAGGCCGAGCTGCATTGTCCGTACCTCCGTGCGTTGTGGGTCGTCTCGGTGCGATCAGCGGGAGACGCGGATCGGCATGATGAGGTAGCGGTACCCGGGCACGACCTCGCCATCCTCGTCAACGGGGGAAATCACCGCCGGCTTGAAGGCGTCAACGAACGACAGGACAGCGAACTGGGTCCCCATGTTCGAGAGACCGTCGATCAGATACTGCGGGTTGAAACCAACGGTCAGCGGATCACCGCTGAAGCTGGCCTCCATCGCCTCACTGGCACGGGCCTCCTCGGTGCCACCAGCCTCGACGACCAGGCCGTCGCCGCTGAAGCTGAGCAGCACCGGAGTGGTCCGTTCGGCGACGAGCGCGACCCGCTTGACGACCTCGATGAGCGCACTGACCGGCACCTGGGCCTGCGAGTTGTGGGTGGCGGGGAAGAGTGAGCGCACCGGCGGGTAGTTGGCGCCGTCGAGGAGTCGACTGGTGGTGCGCCGGGGGCCGCCGACGAAACCGATCATGCCCTCGCCCGCCGCTCCCTGGGAGAGCGCCATGGTTACCTGGCCGCCAAGTGGTCCGAGGGCCTTGGCGGTGTCGTGCAGCGTACGGGCCGGTACCAGGGCGTTGAGGCTGACCTCCGGGTCTTCCGGGTTCCACTCGATCTCGCGCAGGGCGAGGCGGTAGCGGTCGGTGGCGAGCATGGCCAACGTGCCGCCGGAGAGTTCCAGCCGGACGCCGGTCATCATCGGCAGGGTCTCGTCCCGGCCGGCTGCCACGGCTACCTGGGCGACGGCGGCGGCGAACGCGGCGGCGTCGATGGTGCCAGCGCTGACCGGCATCTCCGGGAGCGGAGGATAGTCCTCGACCGGCATGGTGGGCAGGGTGAACCGGGCGCTGCCGCAGACGAGCTCGAGGTGGGCACCGACCGCCGCGATGTCGACCGGCTTCGCCGGCAGCGCCTTGGTGATTTCGGCGAGGAGCCGGCCGGAGACCAGGGCGGCGCCGTCGGCATCCCCCTGCACCTCGACGGTCACCTGGCTGGAGACCTCGTAGTCGAAGCCGGAGACCTGCAGGTTGCCGTCGGTGACCCGCAGCAGCACTCCGGCGAGCACCGGCACCGACGGCCGGTTCGGCAGGCTCTTCGCGGTCCAGGCCACGGCCTCGGCGAGCGCGTCGCGCTCTACTCGGAACTTCATCAATGCCTCCGCGTCAACGTCAGCGCCAACTCTCTCATGCCGACCGCTGCCTGCCGACCCGCCGGGGCGTGCCGGTTCTCCTGGCACCTTAGGGCGCGTGGGCATCGGCGGTACGGCCGGCCCCATGCGTGTCCAGGTGCCGCTGACCGGCAGCGGCGGTCTGCGACTCGATCCACAGGAAGTCCAACGGTGATGATTGGTTTTTGTTGTCTTTAGAGATCTAACTCATCGTCTTCGTCGCACCTGTGCAAACTGTGGAGAACCCGCGTTGACGCAGGTCAGCCCGGGAACACACCGGTGGGTTTCCTGTGGAGAAGCCGGGGGAAAACCCGGGCCGTCATCCACAGGCCAGAGTTACCCCCAGCCTGTCCACCGTTGTCCACCGGTTATCCACCGGTTATCCACGGACTTCTTCCCCAGGCTTGTGGATGACGGCTCGCAGCTCGACCCGGGTTATCCCCAGAACCTTCAACAGCCCGTCCACACCCGGTCCGCCGCCCGTGGACAACGACATCGTTATCCCCAAGCGTCCACAGCACTACCCCCAGGGTTTTCCACAGCCTGTGGGTAACGAGGGGTCGGCGGCCTCACGTTCTCCACCGAGGGGAGCTGAAGCTGTGGACAACGAGCGCGGTTACGCGGAGCCGACGGGGACACCCCGACTCGATCCACCGCCCGGATCCGAGGGCCGTCGTCCGGTCCGTGGGGGGTGGTGGAGCACCGAGGGAGGCCGCCAGGGCGCCGGTTTCGGCGATTCGGCGGGTGGTTCGGTGGCTTCGGGCGGTGGCTCGGCGGGTGCCTCAGGTGTTCTGCTTGATCCGGTTGGTCAACTCGGCGATCTGGTTATAGAGCGACCGCCGCTCGGCCATCTGCTGACGGATCTTACGATCGGCGTGCATCACCGTGGTGTGGTCGCGACCCCCGAACGCCTGCCCGATTCGGGGCAGCGACAGGTCGGTCAGCTCTCGGCACAGGTACATGGCGACCTGGCGAGCGTTGACGAGCACCCGTGAGCGGGAGTGCCCACGCAGGTCCTCCAGACTCACCCCGAAGTAGTCGGCGGTCGCCACCATGATCTGGTCGGCGGTGATCTCTGGCCCGGTGCCGTCCGGGATGAAGTCCCGCAGCACCTCCTCGGCCAGCGACAGTTCCACCGACGACCGGGTGAGGCTGGCGAAGGCGGTAACCCGGATCAGCGCGCCCTCGAGCTCTCGGATCGAGTTCGACACCCGGGACGCGATGAACTCGAGGACGTCCGGCGGAGCGAACAGCCGCTCCTGGGCGGCCTTCTTCTGCAGGATCGCGATCCGGGTCTCCAGGTCTGGTGGCTGGATGTCGGCGAGCAGACCCCACTCGAACCGGGTCCGCAACCGGTCCTCCAGGGTCGCCAGCTGCTTCGGCGACCGGTCAGAGGTGATCACGATCTGTTTGTTGGCGTTGTGCAGCGTGTTGAAGGTGTGAAAGAACTCCTCCTGCGTCCGCTCCCGGTTCTCCAGGAACTGGATGTCGTCGATCAACAGGATGTCGACATCCCGGTACCGGCGCTGGAAGGCGCTGGTCTTGTCGTCACGCAGCGAGTTGATGAAGTCGTTGGTGAACTCCTCGGTCGAGACGTACCGGACCGAGTTGGCGTTGCCGAGCGTCGTGGCGTAGTGGCCGATTGCGTGCAGCAGGTGCGTCTTGCCCAACCCTGAGCTGCCGTAGATAAACAGCGGGTTGTACGCCTTGGCCGGCGACTCGGCGACCGCCACCGAAGCCGCGTGGGCGAAACGGTTGGACGAACCGATGACGAACGTCTCGAACATGTACTTCGGGTTGAGCCGGTTGCCACCGCCGTCGGCGGGTGCTGGCAGCCGACGGTCCTCGCGGCCACCGGGCCGGTGGTGGTCCACCCGCCCTGGCCCGCTGTCGGTGCCGGGATCCCGGGGCAGCACCGGCCCACCGTGTTGGTCCACTGCCTCTGCTCGGTAGCGGCCGTCGAACGGGCGTTCGGTCATCGGCGGGCCAAGCCGGGCCTGCTCGTCAACATCGTGTCGCTCGGCTCGGGGTGGGCCGGTGAAGGCGGAGCTGAACAGCGGCTCCTGGCCGTCCCGGGACACCGGCGTCGGCTGCTCGCCGTACGGGCCGGCGGGCACTGAAGCGCGGCGCTCCGGCTGAGCCTGCCCGGGAATCAGCGGGATTCGTTGGTCCACGCCGTCGTCCGGGCCGCCTCCCGCGACATCGCCGGTGGTGTCGCTGGGCAAGCCGCCCGCCTCCGGGCTCGGGGCGCTGTGGTAGATGGTGCCCGCCGGGCGGCCGGAGCCGTCCTCCGGCGCTCGCACCGTGACAGCGACCTGGATGGGCCGCCCCAGTCGGCGGGTGAGCGCCTCGGTGATCGCCGGGCGGAGCCGGGACTCGATGACATCTCGGGTGAAGGCGTCCGGGACGGAGACGAGCGCGGTGTCCTCGACGATGGCGCGGAGCCGGGTCAGCCGCAGGTAAGCCCGCTGCTGTGCGGAGACGATCTCGTCGGCGAGCTCGTCGGTCGTTGCCGTCCACACCGCGGCGAGTTCGGTTGTACCCGTCACCGTCGTGCCACCCCCTCGCCTTTGTTCCCGGACGCCGCCGTCCTCCCCGTCGGCCGTCCCGGGCCCGCCGCGTTCACGCGATGCTTCCCCACCCCGGCTGACCGACCGGTCCTTGTCCACAAGTTATCCACAGCCTGTGTGCGTACCGATTGTGGCCGCCCACCGAACGTGGGTCAGACCTCACCCGGTACGGGCGGCGCTGAAGTGGGTCATCTTGCCGAACGATCCACCGCCCGATTCGGTCTTGCCTGCCGGCGCCGACCACAGCCGGACCGACCCCGGGCTTCCGACAGCCACTCACCGCGATTCGGGCCAACAGCCCTGCACCGCAATCGGGCACGGTAACAGCGATGTCCGGACGCCATCAACAGCGGAGGGATGCCGACCGTCGGCGGCAGCAGCGAAAACGTCGGAACTGCCTGCGCCGGGGCGGCCGGTGAGAGCGTTGACGCTCGTTGTACCCCCTGCGTACGCTGGAACGGCTGCTCGCTTCCCCTCTGCTAGGGTGATGGACGTTTGCTGTCCGCAGCGTCGGGCAGCGTTGATCGGGAGCGCCGTGCAGGTGTTCCGGATCATGACCTGGTTCGGATCATGACACGACCTGGATCGTGACACGAACTGCAACCGGGACGACCTCGGACCAGACGCGACCCCGGCGATCCCTCGCCCAGGGGTAGGACAACGGAGAGCCTGACGTGAGCAAGCGCACCTTCCAGCCGAACAACCGCCGGCGCGCGAAGACCCACGGCTTCCGGCTGCGCATGCGCACCCGTGCCGGCCGCGCCATCATCTCGACCCGACGCACCAAGGGCCGCGCTCGCCTGGCGGCCTGAGGCCACCAGGTCCGATCGGCAGGGCGTGGAGAGTCGTGCTGACCGCCGCGCAGCGTCTGCGGCGCAGCACCGACTTCGCCGCGGCGGTCCGTGGTGGCCGACGCGTCGGGCGCGGCGTGGTCGTCGTCCATCTGACCTCGCCTAGCACCCCGCCGGAGATCTCTTCGCCGAAGCCGGCGCGGGACGAAGGTGCGGAGCAGACATCCGCACCGGCCCGCGCCGGCTTCGTTGTCTCCAAGGCGGTTGGCAACGCCGTCGTCCGCAACACCGTCCGACGCCGGCTGCGGCACCTGGTCCGGGAGCGCCTCCCCGGGCTGCCGGCCGGAAGTACCCTCGTCGTCCGTGCCCTGCCCGCCGCGGCGAACCGGTCGTACCAACGACTCGGTGTCGATCTCGACGCCGCGATCGCGGCCGCACGCGCCCCCCGCGGGCGGCGGTCCCGGTGAGTTCGGCACCAGATCCCGCACAGCCGATCTCACTCGGTGCCCGCGTGCTGGCTGGGCCCATCATCGCGTACCGTCGGTGGATAAGTCCGGCGTTGCCGGCCCGCTGTCGGTTCTACCCGTCGTGCAGCGCATACGCCCTGGAGGCGGTGACCCGCCACGGCCCGGTTCGGGGAGCCGGCCTGACGGCCCGGCGGCTGATGCGCTGCCACCCCTTCCATCCGGGTGGATTCGATCCGGTGCCGGAGCCGGATGGTCGCCGCCGCGCCGATGTGACTGGAGTCTGAGAATTGCTCGACCCTATCTATCTAACGATCTCGTGGATCCTGCTGCGCTGGCACCAGCTCTGGGACGCCATCGGGGTGCCGGAAGGCGTGGTACTCGGCACCAACTGGTCCTGGATCCTGGCCATCATCTTCCTGGTGGTCACCGTCCGGGTGATCCTCTTCCCGGTCTTCGTCAAGCAGATCAAGTCACAGCGGGCGATGCAGGCGCTGCAACCGCAGGTCAAGGCGCTGCAGGAGAAGCACAAGGGTGACCGGGAGACGCTCCAGAAGGAGATGATGGAGCTCTATCGGAAGGAAAAGGCCAACCCGCTCATGGGCTGCCTTCCGATGTTCCTCCAGATTCCGGTCTTCCTCGGCCTGTTCCACGTGCTCCGCCGGCTCAACCCGGACAAGCCAGAGGACAAGAAGACGCTCTACGGCTGGACGGTTGACCAGTTTGACAGCGCGTCGGTCGCGAAGCTCTTCACCGCGCCGATCGCCGGCAAGTTCGGCTCCTCCCCCGAGGAACTGGCCGCGCTGGGCGCCGACGGCACCACCGTCAAGATCATGGCTGGCATTCTGGTGCTGGTGATGATGGGCACCACCTATCTGACCAGCCGGCAGATGATTCTCAAGACCGGCTGGGCCGAGGACCCGCAGCAGCGGATGATCCAGCGGTTGATGCTCTACGGCATCCCGGCGTCGCTGCTCATCTCCGGCGCTATCTTCCCGATCGGTGTGATCATCTACTGGGTCACCAACAACATGTTCACGCTGGCCCAGCAGCAGTGGGTGTTGCGCAAGTTCCCACCGCCGCCGAGCGCCAAGTCGAGCACCACGGGTAAGACGGTGCAGCCGGCGAAGAGCGGTGGCCTCTTCGGCCGCGGCAAGTCCGCCCCTTCGGCCGCCACCCAGCCGGCCGCGACCAAGGTCGCCGCCCCGAAGCCGGGTGCCAAGCCCACCAGCCAGAAGAAAGGCCAGCCCGCGAACCAGAAGGGCCAGGCCGCCGGCCCGAAGAAGGGCCAGCCCGCGAACCAGAAGGGGCAGCCGGCCAACCAGAAGGGCCAGGCCGCCGGCCCGAAGAAGGGCCAGCCCGCGAACCAGAAGGGCCGTCCCGCCAAACGGCAGGGCTGATCCGACCCGGTGCCCGGCGGTATCTACCTTGATACCGCCGGCAGGGGCAAAACGCCGCCGCGCCCCCGCGGCCACGGGTGAGACTGCCCGCATAGACCTACCCGTGGCACCGGCGTTCCCGCCGGCCCGGGAGACCAGCGGACCCGACGGTCCGGCCGAGTGAGTACGGAGGAGACCGTGACCGAGATCAGCACGCCCCGCGCTGACGAGTCCCAGGACGCCGAGGGGACGGAGACGACGGCGAAGGGCCAGACCGAGGCGGCCGAGGCCGACCGCGGCACGGAGCAGCGGTCCACTGGTGAGAGCGATCTGTTCCGGCAGAGTGAGATCGCCGCCGACTACGTGGAGGGCCTGCTCGACATCCTCGACTACGACGGGGACATCGACGAGCTGGTCTCCGGTGGGCGTCCGGTCGTGGAGGTGGTTGGCGGCCGACTACAGAGCCTGGTTGGTCAGCGCGGCGCCACGCTGGAGGCGCTTCAGGAACTCACCCGGCTCGCGGTCTTCCGGCAGACCGGCACCCCCAGCCGACTGCTGCTCGACGTGGGCGGCTACCGGGCGGGCCGCCGTAAGGAACTCGCCGCGGTGGCGAAGAACGCCGTCGAGAAGGTCAAGGAGCACGGCGAGTCGGTGCGGCTGGAGCCGATGTCCGCCTTCGAACGTAAGTGTGTGCACGACGTGGTCAACGCCATCGACGGCGTGGCGAGCGAGTCCGAGGGCGTCGAGCCGAGTCGGCGCATCATTGTTCGGCCGGCGGGCTGAGCGGGTGACTCACGACGCGGCGCGCTTCGCGTCCGGCCCGGGTGGTACGCCGCCCGGGCCGTTGCCTGTCAGCGATCATCCCGCGCCAGTTCCGGCGGCGGACGCCGTACCGCCGCCGGAACTGGCCACCGAGGCCCGGGCGCTCTTCGGTGACCGGCTGGGCCTGGCCGTTGCGTACGCGGGCCTGTTGGTGACCGACGGGGTGGTCCGAGGACTCATCGGTCCGCGGGAGGCGCCGCGGATCTGGGACCGGCATCTGCTCAACTGCGCGGTGGTGGCGGAGCGGATTCCGTCGGGCGCGACAGTGCTTGACGTGGGTAGCGGTGCCGGACTGCCGGGCCTCGTGCTCGCTATCGCCCGGCCGGATCTCTCGGTCACCCTGGTCGAGCCGCTGGCCCGTCGCACCGCCTTCCTCGTCGAGGCGGTGGCGCAGCTCGACCTGGCGGCCTCGGTCCAGGTTGTCCGGGGCCGGGCCGAGGAGATCGCTTCCGGTGGTGGCGGGGTCGAGCCGCTCACCGGCGATGTGGTGACCGCTCGGGCGGTGGCTCCCCTGGACCGGCTCGCCCGGTGGTGCCTTCCGCTGGCTGTGCCGGGCGGACGGCTGGTCGCCCTCAAGGGCACCTCGGCTGTGGAGGAGGTCGCCGAACATTCCGCCGTCGTGGACCGACTTGGCGGCGGAATGCCGGAGGTGCACCACTGCGGTGCGGGCATTGTCGAGCCACCGACGACGGTGATCGAGATTGTGCGGGAGCGGGTGGTGGCACCGCCGCGACCCAAGTCCGCGAAACGCTCCCGTGGTGGTCGGCGGCGCTGAGTCGGCGCGGCCCCGCATCGATGGTCTCTGCTCCGATTTCGTGAATCGGATTCGGCGGTACCACATGGGTGCCGACGACCGGTGCGCTCTGCGGTCTGCGGAAATCGACGGATTCGGCTTGCCGGAGCGGTAGCTGCCTCGTTGAACAGGTGCGGGTGGCAGGCGGATGCGAAGCCCGACGTGGACCGACCGCGCCCAATCCCCGTAGGCTGGCCGCGCGTCGATAATGTGGAGCGGGCGGTGCCGGGTACTTACGGATTCCGACCGCTTCCAACGGGCCGCACGCTCCGGGTGGACCGCCCGAGCGTCCCGTTGACAGGATGCGGACCGACCATCCGAAGCGGGCAGGGATGACAGGTGCATGACGACGGCAGGTATGACGATCCGCGCGCGACCGGGTCAACGGGCGACCCGGTTTCACGTGAAACCGACGACCCCGGGTGGGCCACCTCCAGCCTCTCCGTCAGCCCGCCTTCCCGAATGCCGCAGGACGAGACCTTCCGGCGACCGGCGTCAACTCCGGGACGTACCCGCCCATCGTCGCCGGAAGTACCGTTGAGCCGCAGTAACCGGGAGGGTTCCCGGATTGGCGATCCACCGGCGGCCGAGCGGGCCGCGTCGGGACGGGGGAAGGCAGTCACGTCGACACACATCGAGGTGACTGTGCCGCAGCAGGCAACGCCGGGGCGGCCGGCCGAACCGACCAAGGCTCCGAGTCTGTCCTCCGGGCAGGACGGGGTTGATGACACGTACGTTTCACGTGAAACACCGACGCGCGAAGAGGATGACCCACCGTTGGCGATGGAAGCTATGCGCGCCGTGCAGATCCTGAACCCGAGCGGCGAGGTGACGATGCCTCGTCCAGACCGGACCCGGGTCATGTGCGTCGCGAACCAGAAGGGCGGCGTTGGAAAGACCACCACGACGGTGAACCTGGCAGTGGCGCTAGCGCTGCACGGAAACCGGGTACTGGTGGTCGACCTCGATCCGCAGGGCAACGCGTCCACCGGACTCAACGTCCCGCACCACACCGGAGTGCCGGACGTGTACGACTGTCTGATCAACGGCCTGCCCCTGGAGGACGTCGCCCAAGCGGTCGAGGGAATCCCCAGTCTGTGGTGTGTACCCGCCACGATCGACCTGGCCGGAGCCGAGATCGAACTGGTCTCCGTGGTTGCCCGGGAGTCGCGGCTGGCCCGCGCCATCACCGGCTACCCGGGCCACTTCGACTATGTCCTTATCGACTGCCCGCCGTCGCTTGGACTGCTCACGGTGAACGCGTTGGTGGCCGCGGAGGAGGTGCTCATCCCGATCCAGTGTGAGTACTACGCGCTGGAGGGGTTGAACCAACTCATCAACAACATCAACCTCGTCCGGCAGCACCTCAACCCCCGACTGGACGTCTCCACCATCCTGCTGACGATGTACGACCGACGCACGCGGCTGGCGGATGCCGTAGAGCAGGATGTTCGCAACCACTTCGGGGATAAGGTGCTCCAGGCGGTCATCCCGCGTAACGTCCGGGTATCCGAGGCGCCCAGCTACGGCCAATCTGTGATGACCTACGATCCCGGGTCACGGGGGGCGACAAGTTACTTCGAGGCCGCCCAGGAGATTGCTGAGCGGGGCGCCAAGGCCGAGGTGAGCCGCAATGCGTAGCGCGGACAGGCCACGGGGAGGCCAGGCATGAAGAATCGTCCCAAGGGTGGACTCGGCCGAGGGTTGGGCGCCCTCATTCCTACCGAGGCGGCGGCGCCCAGCGGGCCCGCCCCATTCGCCAACCCAGCGGTGACACCGACCGCTGACCTGCCGGCGGTGAGTACACCGCCGCCTGCGTCCGAGTCACTCAGCCCCGTCCCAGGCGCTCGCTTCGCCGAGATTTCGGTTGACGCGATCCTCCCCAACCCGAAGCAGCCGCGGCAGGTCTTTGACGAGGACGCCCTGGAGGAGCTGAAGGTCTCAATCCAGGAGGTCGGCTTCCTCCAGCCGATCGTCGTCCGCCAGCTGGATGACGAGAAGTTCGAACTCGTCATGGGTGAGCGCCGCTGGCGGGCCGCGCAGGCCGTTGGGCGGAGCTCTATTCCGGCGATCGTGCGGGACACCCGGGACGATTCGATGCTCCGGGATGCGTTGCTGGAGAACATCCACCGCGCGAACCTGAACCCGCTGGAAGAGGCGGCGGCATATCAGCAATTGTTGGATGAGTTCGGCGCCACCCACGAGGAGTTGGCCCGCCGGATCGGTCGGAGCCGGCCGCAGATCTCCAACACGATCCGGCTTCTCAACCTCCCGGCCCAGGTACAGCGCCGGGTCGCCGCCGGAGTGCTCTCTGCTGGCCATGCCCGGGCGCTGTTGAGCCTGGATGACCCGGAGGCGCAGGAGCGGCTCGCCCATCGAATCGTTGCCGAGGGACTGTCTGTGCGGGCAACCGAGGAGGTGGTGGCGCTCTCGCTCAGCGATAGCACCAGCGAGAAGGAAGCGCCGAAGCGTCGGCCGAAGCCGCATGCACCAGCACTGACTGATCTCGCCGATCGGCTCTCCGACCGCTTCGACACCAGAGTCAAGGTCGACATCGGCCGGAGCAAGGGAAAGATCACGATCGAGTTTGGCAGTGTGGACGACTTGGAGCGGATCGTCGACATCATCGGAGTCGACCGGGAGCAGCCCGAGGACTGACCGAAGGCCCGGCCCCACCTCAGAGCGTCGCCCCCCGTTTCACGTGAAACGGGGGGCGGTTGTCGTTTGCGCGCTCCGCCTGACTCAGCCCCACTCGCCCCCAGCCCGCGCACCACGCTTCCTCGGCTGATCCACTCGCCCCGGCTGCGCCACGTGCCTGACTCCCCGCTCACTGCGACCCTGCCGGCTTCTTGAGCTGTCCCTTCAACTGCCGATGGCGAACCCGGATCGACCGGGCGGGCGGCTACTTTCGTACCCAGGGCCGGCCCACGATCGGCTGCACCTGCCCACCGGCAACCGACCGAATCGGAGCGGCGATACCGGCTCAGGTGTAGCAGAAGTCTCGTCCCCAACGTTATCCACAGCAGTTGTCCACAGGCGGTGCTGTTTCACGTGAAACAGCGCCTCAACCGCCGTGTTGACCTGTGGAAGATGGTTGTGGATAACCTCGGCCTCCTGTGGATAACCTGCTGGCAGGTGGCTGGGCCGGCGGTGGGTTGATCCGGCGGATTGATGGCCGAAGGAGGTGGGACAGCAGTCCTGGAAACAGTTAGGGTCACCTCGTGCCCGACACCCCTCCCTCAGTGCCGAACTTCACCCAATGGCCCTCCTTCCCCTTCGAAGGCGATCTCCGCGTCAAACAACTCGATGATCCGGTCGTGACCGAGCCGCCCCGTCGCGGTGAAGGTGACCGGGAATGTACCGCTTGCGGCGCCCCCGATGAGGCGTACATCTGGGTCGGCGAGCGGTGGCGGGTACGTGCGATGGATAGACCTACCGGGCTTCCGATGGTGTTGATCCTCGAGTCCCGTTCGCATTGGGATCTAGGCGACCTGCCGAACCTGCTCGCGGCCGAACTCGGCGTGCTGACGGTCCGGCTGGAGCGCGCCATCCGGTCCCTCGACGGCGTATCCCGGGTGCATGTGAATCGCTGGGGCGACGGATCCGCGCACCTGCACCTCTGGTTCCTCGCCCGGCCGTACGGTCAGCTCCAGCTCCGGGGCACCTTCCTGCCCCTGTGGGATTCGATCCTGCCCCCGATTCCCGAGTCGACCTGGCGGGAGAATCTCGCCCTCGTCGCCGCATGGTTGGCGGACTTCGGCGGACGCCAGCTTGCCGAACCGCCTCGAATCCAGTGGCAGGCACCGGCCAGTTTCGGTGCGGTAGAGACCGCGGAGTACTTGGGGACCGAGACCGACACCGTGGAGGCGGCCAAGGAGGCGGAGAGCGTTCAGGCGGCCTTGGGCGAAGGTGACTCGGATTGCGTGGCCGGGCAGCAGGGCGAGACAGATGGCGGCGGCACGGCGCAGGGCGGTGACACGGCGGGCACGGCGGAGAGCGTCGGTGGGGCGGGCACGGCGGAGAGCGTCGGTGGGGCGGGGGCTGACGCGGTGCCGGCTGGGGCGGCCGGGAACGCGGTGACTAGCGCTGATGCCGAGGTTCCGGCTGACGGCGATGGCACTCCGGAGGCCGCGGCGGCCTCAGCCCGAGCCGCTACGATTCCGGAACCTCAGGCGGGCGGCGAGGGAACCCCGGGCCGTGCCGAGGGCGAGGGAGTTCCGGACCGTGCCGGAAGTGCAGCCGCGCCCGGCGGTGCAGCTGCGGGCCGCACCGACTCGGGTGTGCTGGAGCAGGCCGGTGACACTCCCCCGCCGCGGCCGTCAGCGTCGAATGCGGTCCCGTCCTGACGCTGGCGGCTGACTACGACCGTGCTTCGCCGGCTCAGGCCGCCCGGGATGCAGCCTGGGAAACCAGGGTGCCGATCATCCGACCGAAGTCGAGACCGGCGGCCTGGGCCGCGAGCGGTAGCAGTGAGGTCTCCGTCATGCCGGGCGCGACGTTCACCCCGAGCACGTGCGGCTGGCCGTCGCCATCAACGATCAGGTCGACCCGGCTTAGGTCGCGCAACCCGAGCGCGGTGTGGGCGGCGACGGCGAGCTCGGCGACCGCCTTGGCCACCTCGGTGGCCAGCCGGGCCGGTGTGTGCCACGTGGTGCGGCCGGCCGTGTACCGGGCGGCGTAGTCGTAAACGCCGTTCCGGGGCACGATCTCCACCGCCGGCAGGGCCTGCGGTCCTTCCCCGAGGTCGACCACGGATACCGCCACGTCTGTCCCGGTCAGGTAGCGTTCGACCAGGGCGGTGGAGTCGTACGCGAAACAACCGACCATCGCGGCCGGCAGGGCGGTGGTGTCCCGAACCACGGCGGCGCCCAGACCCGAGCCGCCCTGTGCGGGCTTCACCATCAGCGGGAGGCCCAGCCGGTCGACGATGCGGTCCAGCACCGCCACCGCACCAAGTTCGGAGAAGCGGTCATGGGGTAGGGCCACCCAGTCCGGGGTGGGGATGTGTGCCTCTCGCAGCACGGTCTTGGCCGAGGGTTTGTCCCAGGCGCGGCGGGAGGCGCGCGCGTCGCAGCCGACGTACGGGACATCGCAGAGGTCCAGCACCCCCCGGAGTGAACCGTCCTCGCCGGTCGCGCCGTGCAGCGCGATGACCACCGCGTCTGGCGGGTCGGCGACGAGCCTCGGCAGGAGGGCGACATCCGCGTCACGCAGCTCCGCCTCCACGCCCACCGCGCGCAGCGCGTCGAGGACCCGACGGCCAGATCGCAGCGAGACGTCTCGTTCGTAGGAGAGCCCCCCGGCGAGTACCAGCACGCGCAGGTCGGTCAGGACAGCGGGATCGGCAGCGGTCGTACCCATGTCAGAATCATGCCAAGTGTGGTCCGGGGGTGTCGGAACCGGCCCCTCGACGAGTGCCGGGAGGGCCGACCTCGCCGAAAACCCGGCGCATGGCGATGTCCTGCTCCATCACCCCGGAGAGTCGCCGTACGCCTTCCCGGATCCGTTCGGGCGGTGGGAAGGAGAAGTTGAGCCGCATCGCGTCGTTACCGGTGCCGTCGGCGTAGAAGCCGGTACCGGGCACGTACGCCACTCGGGCGGCGATGGCGCGGGGCATCATCGCCTTCGAGTCCAGCCCGTCCGGCAGCGTGGCCCAGACGAAGAGGCCGCCTTCGGGCCGGGTCCACGCCGTGCCGGCCGGCATCAGGTCGGCCATGGCGGCGAGGAGCGCGTCCCGCCGTTCCCGGTAGACCTCCCGGTAGACCTTGAGCTGTTCCCGCCACGGCATGGTGCCGAGGTAGGTGGCGACGGCCGCCTGAGCGAAGCTGCTGGGGCAGAGGATCTGTGCCTCACTGGCGATGACGAGTTTGTCCCGCACCGCGTGCGGGGCGAGGATCCAGCCGACCCGCAGCCCGGGCGCGAATGTCTTCGAGAAGGTGCTGAGGTAGAAGACACCGTCGCGGCGGCGAGCGCGCAGTGGTGCCGGGGCGTCGCCCTCGAAGCCAAGCTGCCCGTACGGGTCGTCCTCCACCACCAGCAGGCCGGCGCGTTCACAGATATCGAGGATCCGTTCGCGTCGCTGCTCGGTCAGCGTCACGCCGGTCGGATTCTGGTACGTGGGGATGGTGTAGAGGAACTTGATCCGGCGACCGGCCCGCGCCTGGTCGGCGATGGCGGTCTCCAGGGCCTCGGGGATCAGCCCGTCGTTGTCCATCGGTACGTGTACGACCTGCGCTTGGGCGGCTTGGAGGACCCCGAGCGCCCCGACGTAGGTCGGGCCTTCGGCGAGCACCACATCGCCGGGGTCGAGAAAGAGGCGGGCGACCAGGTCCAGCGCCTGCTGGCCGCCGATGGTGACGACGACATCGTCGGGGGAGGCGCCGCAGGCGGCGTCGATGCCGGAGAGCGACATCACCTCACAGATCCGCTCCCGGAGCTCCGGGGTGCCCTGACCGATGCCGTACTGGAGGGTGGTGATGCCGTGGTCGGCCCCGAGCCGGCCGAGCATCTCGCCGACCGCGTCCAGGGGGAGAGCAGCGATGTACGGCGCACCTCCGGCGAGTGAGACCACCTCCGGCCGGTTAGCCACCGCGAAGAGCGCTCGGATCTCCGATGCGGTCATGCCCCGAACCCGTCGGGCGTAGCGGTCGGTGTAGTCGTCGAGCGTCGTGCCGGTCATGTCGCGCTGTCACCTGCCCGGTGGTCGTTTCGCGTATCCCTTCCCGTGGTGTCCGGATCCGGCGTACGATCGTTGGTTGGGGACACCGAAGGGCGGTCTACCTCCGAGCCTACTGTGGGGATGCGCCAATGTCGCGACGTCTGGTCAGCCTGACCTTGGACACCCTGGAGGACCTGCCCCGTTCGTGCCGGCAGTGCGTCTACTGGGAGCTGGACCCGGTCTCGGCCGATCGGGCCCGTGGGGCTGGGGATCCGGGTCTGGAGAAGGAGGCCTGGGTTTCGCAGACCCTGCTGGAGTGGGGCGCCTGCGGCAAGCTGGTCTACGTTGACGACATGCCCGCCGGGTTCGTGCTGTATGCCCCGCCGGCGTACGTGCCGCGATCGATGGCCTTTCCGACCTCACCGGTCTCCCCCGACGCGGCGCTGTTGATGACGGCGAAGGTGGTACCGGCCTTCGCCGGTGGCGGGCTTGGTCGGATGCTCGTGCAGGGGGTCGCCCGGGACCTGACGAAGCGCGGAATCAAGGCGATCGAGGTGTTCGGTGACGCGAAGTTCGGCGACGCTGACGACTCGGCGCGGGCCTGCGTGGCTCCGGCGGAATACTTTCTCTCGGTGGGTTTCAAGACGGTCCGCCCGCATCCGCGCTTCCCTCGCCTGCGCCTGGAGTTGCGCACTGCACTGAGCTGGAAGTCCGACGTCGAGTACGCGTTGGAGAAGCTGCTCGGCTCGATGAGCCCGGAGAGTCTGCTCCGGCCGGTCCGACCCACTCCGGCGACCCGGTCCAGCCCCGGTGGGCCACCGCGGGCACCGCTTCGGTCAGTCAACCACGGTCCCGGCGGCCACGCTCTCGGCCGCCACCATCGCCCGCAGCTTGCTCACGTCGATCGAACCGGTGGGTACGTCTTGTTCGATCGGGTAGTACATCCGCTGGATGGCCGCGACGATCGCCTCCACCACTCGGTCCCGGAACCGTGGTTCGACCAACCGGGACCGGTCCGCCGGCGAGGTCAGGTAGCCCACCTCGACCCGGACGGCCGGCATTCGGGTCAGCCGGAGGAGGTCCCACGCCTTTGCATGGGACCGACAGTCGCGCAGCCCGGTTCGCGCCACGATCTCCCGCTGTACGAGGCCGGCGAGGCGTTCGCCAGTGGTGGAGGTGACGCCGTTGTCAGTGCCGTAGTGGTAGGTGGCCACGCCGTCGGCGGCCGGATTGACGTGGCCGTCGAGGTGCAGGGAGATGAACACGTCCGCGCCGAGCGAGTTGGCCAGTGCGGCCCGGTCAACGTCGGGCAGGCGGTCCCGCTGTGCCGGACCGCGGGTCAGCTGCACTCGTACCCCGGCCGCGGCGAGTCGCCCCTCGAGGCGACTGGCGAGGTCGTGCACCAGGTCGGCCTCGGTCCAGTGCAACTGCCCCTCGGGCACGGTCACGCCCGGATCGATGCCGCCGTGCCCCGGGTCGATGACCACCATCCGCCCGACCAGGGTGGGACCGGACTGACGGATGGCGTCGGATTCACGAAGCCACTGTGGGCGCCCGCCGACCACCTTGCGGCCGAGGCGTCGCAGCGAGTTCACGGTGTGGGGGCCGCAGGTGCCATCCGGGACCAGCCCCACCTCGCGTTGGAACTGGGCGAGCGCCCGGGCTGTTCGGACACCGTAGATGGCGTCCGCCCGGCCGACGTCGTAGCCCATCTCGAGGAGCCGTTCCTGGAGCGATCGGATGTCCTCACCGATGAGGGGTTCCGGTACGGAGTGGTAGAGGCTACGGGCACCCAGCCGCCAGCGGGCCGCGTCCAGGGCCTGCCATGTCTCGGTGCCGACTCGACCGTCCACGCTCAGCCCGCGGGACTGTTGGAAGGCTCGGACGGCACGTTCGGTGCGGGCGTCGAACTCGTCGCTGTCCGGTGCTGCCGGGACGAGCAGGTCGAGGCCGGCCAGCACCTTACGGATCTCGGTGACCGCCGGTCCACGGTCGCCGGGTCGGATCGGACGCACGCTCGACCCCCTTTTGCACGGATGCTGGCTGACCGGATGGCCCGGCGAGACTGCCGATGGCCTGTTCCGGTGGCCCCGCCGACGACCGGCGGTGTTGTCTCTGGGATTGAGGTTAGGCGCTTGCCGGGCCCGAGGTGCGTCGGCCGGAAAAAGACCTGCCCCCCGCACCCGGTGGAGCGGATGCGGGGGGCAGGTGTGTCAGGCGCTGGTCAGAGCGCGGACTGGATGAGCTTGACCAGCTCTCCCTTGGGCTTGGCGCCGGCGATCGACTGCACTGGCTTGCCGTTTTTGAACACGGTGAGCGTCGGCACCGACATGATCCGGTAGTTACGGGCGGTCTCCGGGTTGTCGTCGATGTTGAGCTTGACGATGCTGACCTGATCGCCCATCTCACCGGCGATCTCTTCGAGCAGTGGCGACACCTTCCGGCACGGCCCGCACCACTCCGCCCAGAAGTCCACCAGAACCGGCTTGTCGGACTGCAGTACCTCGGTGGTGAAGCTGGCGTCAGTGACCGACTTGGTTGCTCCCACTACGTTCCCTCCTCGGGGGATGTGTTTCAGAATTTCAGCCCTGGATCGTGGCGATGAAGCGCTCGGCATCCAGAGCAGCGGCGCAGCCCGTACCGGCGGCGGTGATGGCCTGCCGGTAGGTGTGGTCAACCAGATCACCGGCGGCGAACACCCCCGGGATGCTGGTCTTGGTGCTGGGCGCGTCCACCTTCACATACCCCTCGTCGTCCAGGTCCACCTGGTCACGGAAGAGCTCGCTGCGGGGATCGTGGCCGATCGCCACGAAGACGCCAGTCACGTCGAGCACCCGGGTATCGCCGGTGTGCACGTGGCGGAGCCGGACGCCCGAAACCTTGCCATCGGCGCCGAGGATCTCCTCCACCACGGCGTTCCACTCGACCTTGATCTTGTCGTTGCCCAGCGCACGCTCGGCCATGATCTTGCTGGCCCGGAATGAGTCCCGGCGGTGGACAATCGTGACCGACTCGGCGAAGCGGGTCAGGAAGTTGGCCTCCTCCATCGCCGAGTCACCACCGCCGACGACGATGATGTGCTGGTTGCGGAAGAAGAAGCCGTCGCAGGTGGCGCAGGACGACACGCCGTGGCCGAGGTACTCCTGCTCCCCCGGCACCCCCAGCGGGCGCCAGGCGGAGCCGGTGGCGAGGATGACGGCCTTTGCTCGATAGCTGGTCTCCCCCACCCAGACGGTGCTGACCGCGTCTGAGCCGACCTCGCCGGTGTTCTTGAGTTCAACCCGGGTCACATCGTCGGTCAGGAACTCGGCGCCGAAGCGCTCGGCCTGCTTGCGCATGCTGTCCATCAGCTCAGGGCCGAGAATGCCGTCGGCGAACCCCGGGAAGTTCTCCACCTCGGTCGTCGTCATCAACGCGCCACCGGACTGCGCCCCCTCGATGACCAGCGGTGCGAGGTTCGCGCGCGCGGCGTAGACCGCCGCCGTGTACCCGGCTGGCCCGGAGCCGATGATGATCAGGTTGCGGACGTCGTCCACTGCCGTCTCCCGATTCGTCTGTGTGTTCGCCGACGGCGCGCACCGACGGCGAGTCGGTGCCGATACCCCTGAATCAGGCATCGGCAGCTGATGTAGAGAACGCCATCGTACGAACCGGGAATTCCCGAGCCGGTCATCCGGTGGGTCAGCTCACGTCACGGCACCACACCCCGCGACCGTTGTTGGGGTTCTACCCTACCCGCGTACGGTACTGGGTGTCCGCGCCCGACCCGGATACCCCGCACTCGGGCCCACTGACCCAGGCCCAGCGGGTACCAGTCGCATCGGTGAACCGGACGACCAGCGCCGGTCGGCCCTCGAAGCGGGCGTAGTCCACCAGCTCGACCGCCAACCGGCCGGCGTCGTGCTCGGTGCCGATCTCGGCCAGGCAGGTTTCGAGCGCGCCCGGTTCCGCCAGCCGATCGAGCCCGACCGACCCCGCCGTCCGGTCGCCCTGGATTCCCACGCCGGATGGCTCCGACTCGGTGATGCCCACGCCGGATGGCTCCGACTCGGTGGTGCCCTCGCGGGAGAGTTGCTGCGGCGATGAGGCCGGATCCGCCAAGTCCTCCCGCTGGTAGTCCGTACCGGTCTGGATCGGTGGTCCGGCGGTGCCCACCGGCCCGGCGGCGGCCTGCTCCGTGGCGCCGGTGCCTGGCCCCGGACCGTCTGTCCCTCGGTCGAGTTGGTCCAGGCCGAGCAGCCCGACAGCGGCCACCGCCACCGCGGCAAGCGCGACGGGAGCACCGACCCGCTGCCAGCGCCGACGCCGCCGGCCGGGCCCGGCGGCGGCCACTCGAGGAGTGCCGCCGGGGCGCCGCGAACCAGCGTGCGGCTGAGCCGGCACGACCGAAGGGCGTGCGGCCCTGCCGGCCGGCACGCCCTCGGCTGGTGTGCCCTCGGTCGCCGTCGCAACGTCGGTCGCGGCCAGCGCGGTGCGGATCTGATCGGCCACCGCCGCCGGCATCTCCTCCGCCGTCCCATAGGCGACCAGGGCGGCGTGGACCTCCGCGACCGCCGGCGCGAGCCGGGCGTAGGCGTCCGCCCAGGCCGTGTCCCGTTCGACCAGGCGGGCGACGGTCACCTCGTCGGGAGTGCCCGCGAGTGCCCCGCCGACATAGTCGGCGAGCACATCGTGGTCGACCTCCCGGAACCCCCCGGTCGTCACAGCTCCTCCTGGTTGGCTTCGCGCCGGGGTCGCCCCGACACCGATCGGACGCCACCGCGCGGCTGCTGGTTCCGTCCCGTGACGGCTGGCACGCCCCCATCCGAGAATGGCTGCTCCGGTGCCGTCCGGAGATAGCCGAGCGTCGCTGCCAGACGGGCCCGGCCCCGGGCACACCGGCTCTTCACCGTCCCCTCAGCTACCTCAAGGATGCGGGCAACCTCGGCTACCGGGTAGCCCTGCACATCAACCAGGAGCAGCGCCGCGCGTTGCTCGACCGGGAGCGCGGCCAGTGCCTCCCGCACCACCAGAGCGGTGTCGTGGTCGGGCACGGGAGCGGCTGGCTCCGCGCCACCGGTGGCACCTGCCACGTCGCGTACGCCGTCCGGCAGTGGCACCGTCGGATGCGCCTGGCGGCGTCGGATCCGGTCCAGGCAGGCGTTGACCACAATCCGGTGCAGCCAGGTGGTCACCGCAGAGTCACCCCGGAACCGCCCAGCGGCCCGATGGGCAGAGAGCAACGCGTCCTGCAGCGCGTCGGCCGCCTCCTCCCGGTCGCCGAGGGTGCGGATCGCCACCGCCCAGAGCCGGTCGCGGTGCCGGCGAAGTAACTCGGCAAAGGCGTCCCGATCGCCGGCGACGTGTGCGCGCAGCAGGTCGAGATCGGAGGCGGGGCCGGCTACCGGCGGGCTGCTACTGCCCACCGGTCGCTCGGCCGACCCGTTCGGCGCCATCACCACGCCCGGCGGAGACAGTGCCGGGGACGCGGTGAGCGGATCACGAGACCTTGATCTCCTGGATGCCCACCTTGTAACCGCCGTCACTCGGCGGCAGCTCGGTCAGCCAGACGAGCAGGTACTGGTATTCCGTGTCCGCGTCGAACGCGTCGAAGGTCATCGTCGTGCCGGCGTCTTCCTTGGCCGGCCCGATCGGGTTCTGCTCGTACTCCTCGAAGAGCGCATTGTCGCCCGCGCTCGAGGAGGGGTGCTCGTTGGTGCCCGTGAACAACCGGGCCGACGCGCCCCGCGCCGAGAGCTGGACCTGCAGGGACGTAAGGGTGCGAGGCTCGCCGAGATCGAGCCAGACGCCCATGCCCCGCTTGATCCGGCCGAAATCCGGGTGCCCCTTGTAGGTCTGGGTCTCCCAGCCCTCATCCACGCTGCCGTCGAACACCTTCTCGGCGTCGCGAACCTCGGCGCGGTCCCCGCTGTCCGGGTCAATGATCTTCGCAGCGGTGATGGTCGGCGGTTCGGCTGCTGGGGGGTCGGACGGGTCTTCACCGGCCGTCGTGGTGGGGGAAGGGTTGGCGGCCGTCGTCGGGTCCCGGTCGCTGTCCCCGCTACCGCTGAGCACGCTGATGCCGATCAGGAGGCCGACGAGCGCTACGGCGAGGAGGCTGGCGATCCCGACGGCGAACTTGCGCCCGCCGGCTGCGGCCAGCGGTGACGGCTCGTCTCCGGTCTCGGCGGTGAACCGCAGCGGGCCGTTGCTTTCCAGGAAGTGCTCATCGGCCGGGACGTCCAGCCGGGCCAGCTCCGCGGCGAGGACATCCGACGGTGGGGGCGGGAGCGAGCCGTCCAGCAGATCCATGGCGAGGTCGTCCAGGTACGCCGGAACCCCGGCCCGCACCTGGCGCGGCGCGGCGAGCGCACCCTCCGGGCCGCGGACCGCGTCCGGGGTCGCCGCCCGCCCGTGTCCGGCGGTGGCACCGTGTAACGGGACTTCGGCGTGAGGCCAGTGGCCGGTCAGCGCGAAGTAGAGGACACCGCCGACCGCGCGGATGTCGCTGGCCTGGCTGTCGGCCCCGTCGGTGCGGGCGTCCGCCAACACCACCCGACCGTCGTCACTGATCATGATCGTGCCGGGGTGGACGTTGCCGTGCACCATCCCGGTGGCGTGCACGGCGGCCAGGGCGCTCGCGACGGCGTTACCGACGGCGGTCGCCCGAGCCGGATCCAGCGCCCCCGCGGCCACGATTTCCCGCAGCGACTGTCCGTCGACCCACTCGCGGACCACGTAGGCCCGCTCGCCCTCGTCGATCGCGTCGTAGACTCCGACCAGGTTGGGGTGGATGACCCGACTGGCCGCGACGGCGGCCTGGAGCATCTCGGTGGCGGAGTCGCCGCCCGGGTAGCGCAGCACCACGGCGACGGGACGGCGCAACACGACATCGACCCCGCGCCAGAGCAGCCGGCCAGCGCTGTCGTTGTTGATGTGCGCGACGAGCTCGTACCGCTCGGCGAGTACATCACCGGCGATCGGAGCACCGAAGGTCATGATCGGCGGAGCGTTCTCGTCCGCCTCCTGACCCTCGCCGACCTGGGTCACCCGTCCTCCCTCGGTGATCGTGTCGATCGATGGACCAGCGTTGCTGGGCATGGTGGCTTCCGCTCTGCCCTCCACGAACCGGCCGGCCGTCGTCGGCGCCCGCGCCGACGCTTGCCACACCCGTCGAGAGTGACCTTACCTGGGTTCCCGGCCTTCCCCAGCATGTCATCTGCCCGCCGCACCGGTAGCGGCTGCCGGGCTCGGGTTACTTGTCCGGTTATATCCGTTGTCGGCGGTGTCGCTGGCGCATGTACTAGCCAATCTAGAGGTTGACCGCTAGTAGTTGCCGCAGGGGCTGGGGTCAGGTGGCGGGGCACCTGGGGCAGGTTCCCGGGTCCGCCCCGGACATGCCTCCCCGCCCGGCTGGTTATCCACAGGATTCCGCGGCAACTGAGCGGCCGGGCGGGAGTTATCCACAGCCGTATCCCCAGATTGGTGATCCTCGTTCACGCAGAGTGCACTCCCGTCGGTGGCAGCTCCGATCGTCCACGCCCCGAGAAACGGTCAGAACGGGACGCTCAGTGACCGAGTCGGCGGCGGACCATGGTGACCACCTCGGTGACCTCCCCGATCCGGAGCAGCATGGCGAGCCCGAGGTAGCTGAGACCGATCGCCGCCCCGCCGATCAGCAGCTGGACCGCCGCCGCGAACCACCCGAGCTCCTCCGGGCGGCCCGGCAGCAGGCGGACCACCAGGAGGCCGACCAGCGCGGCTCCGAGCGCGGCGACCAGCACCCTGCCCACCGTACGCATGATCCCGCCCAGTCCGATCCGGCCGACCCGGGGCCGCAGCAGCAGCGCGGAGAGCACCACCGCCGCCAGGTACGAGATCGCGTTGCCGAGCATCATGCCGGCCGCCGCGAAGGTGGCGGGCAGAGCGACGAAGAGCCCGACCTGGAGCAGCACCCGCAGCGCCACCACCGGAATGTTGACCAGCGCGGGCGTACGGGTGTCCGGCAGTGCGTAGAACGCGAACGTGAGGAGCTGGCTGACCGCGAAGGGCACCAGGCCGATCGCGGCGACCAGCAGCACGGTGGCGGTGGCGGTGGCGTTCTCCCCGGTGAACGCGCCGTATCGGAACACCACCACGGAGATCGGCGCGGCCAGCACGGCGTAGCAGACCGCCACCGGGGCGAGGACGGCCGTGACCATCCGGGTGCCCCGGGACAGGTCGGCCGTGAGGTCGGTGAATCGGCCGTCCGCCGCGGCGGCGCTCATCCGGGGCATCAGCGCGGTGATGATCGAGACCGCGATGATGCCGTGCGCCATCATCAGCAGTAGGAAGACGTTGTTGTAGATCAGCAGGCCGGCGTCGTCCTCGCCGGCCACCCGGGTGAGCAGGTTGACCACCACGAAGAGCCCGAGCTGGTTGACCGCGACGTAGCAGAACATCCAGGCGCCCAGTCGGGCCAACTCCCGCAGCCCCAACGCGCGGAAGTCGAAGCGAAGCTTCCACCGGAAGCCGACCTTGCGTAGCGCGGGCAGCAGACCCGCGGCCTGCACCGCCACCCCGAGCAGGGTGCCGCCGCCGACCAGCAGGATCCGGTCCGTTCCGACCTGGCCCGGCTGGAGCGGCTGCGCGCCGTAGACCCAGATGTAGAGGCCGAAGGTGCCGATGGCCACCAGGTTGTTCAGGATCGGCGCCCACATCGGAGCGGCGAAGTGCCCGCGTGTGTTCAGCACGGCGGCGATCAGCGCGCTGATGCCGGTGAAGAACAACATCGGCAGCATCAGGTACGACAGGTTGGTGACCAGGCCCCGGTAGTCCTCGTCCTTGCCGCCGGCGTAGATGCCGGTCAGCACCGGAGCCAGGACCACCGCGATCAGGGCGGCGGCGGCGAGCGCCACCACCGCCAGGGTGAGCAGCCGCTGGGCGTACGCCTCGCCCCGGTCCGGGTCGGTCTTGCGTCGCCGGACCAGCACCGGAACCAGCACGCTGGTGAGCACTCCGCCGAGCAGGAACTCGTACACCTGGTTGGGGAGGAAGATCGCCGTGGTGTACGCGTTACCGACCAGGTTGCCCAGGGCCGCGCCGATCATCAGGTTCCGGATGAAACCCGTGCCCCGACTGACCAGGCTGCCCGCGGCCATCACCAGGCTGTTCGCCGCGGCGCTCCCCTCAGCCACCGCCTCATCCGGGGGCGCGACCGCCTCGGCGGCCGGCTGGTTCAGCGGCTCAGCCGAGATGAAGATCGCGTCGTCACCCGTCGGTCGGCCACCGTCGCCCAGCGCGTTGGCGCTGCGGTAGAGCCGGCCGCTCATCGTTGTCGCCTCCAGGGTCTGGTCGGTGCCCAGCACCGACCATGGGTCCGTGGGCGAGGGCCTCGACACAGACTAGTCGTCGGCCGAGCATCATCCGCGCCCGGCGGACGCCGGGCCCGGTCGGACCGATAGGCTGGCCCTCCCATGTCCGACTCCGCACCGCACGCCGCCGACCGCCGCGAACTCACCGCCGCGCAGCGCACCGCCGTGGCCGAACTGCTCCGGGTCTCCCCGGTCGCCGACGAGTTAGGCCGCCGCTTCGCGAGCGCCGGTCACGAACTGCACCTGGTCGGCGGGTCAGTCCGCGACGCACTGCTTGGCCGCCTCGGCGACGACCTGGACTTCTGCACCGACGCGCAGCCGGACGAGACGCTGCGGATCGTGCGTGGTTGGGCTGAGGCGATCTGGGAGACCGGGCGGGAGTTCGGCACCATCGGAGTGCAGCGCGACGGTCTGCGGCTGGAGATCACGACCTTCCGTGCGGAGGTGTATGACCAGGTCAGCCGCAACCCGGTGGTGCAGTACGGCACGAGCCTCGCCGAGGACCTGAAGCGGCGGGACTTCACCGTCAACGCGATGGCGGTCAGCCTGCCCGAGCATCGCTTCACCGACCCGCACGGCGGGTTGGCAGATCTCGCGGCCAAAGTGGTCCGTACCCCGGCGGCGCCGGAGGAGTCGTTCCGCGACGACCCGCTGCGGATGCTGCGGGCGGCCCGGTTCGCCGCGCAGCTGCGGTTCGCCGTGCACCCGGACGTCCGGGCGGCGATGGTCCGGATGGCCGCCGACCTGGACCGGATCACGGCGGAGCGGATCCGGGACGAGTTCACCAAGCTGCTCTGCGGCGCCGACCCGGTCGCCGGCCTGCGGCTGCTGGTCGACACCGGGCTGGCCGAGCGCTTCCTGCCCGAGCTGACCGGCCTCAAGCTGGAGATCGACGAACACGCCCAGCACAAGGACGTGTACGAGCACACGCTGACCGTGGTGCGCAACGCCATCTCGTACGAGGAGGACGGCTGCGACTTCATCCTCCGGATGGCCGCGCTCATGCACGACGTCGGAAAGCCGGCGACGAAGGCGGTCGGGCCGGACGGTCGGGTCAGCTTCCACCACCACGAGGTGGTCGGTGCCCGGATGACCAAGGCCCGGATGAAGGCGCTGCGCTTCCCCCGGGAGACCACCACGAAGGTCACCGCACTGGTCGCGCTGCATCTGCGGTTCTACGGGTACGGCCGGGGCGAGTGGACCGACTCGGCGGTGCGCCGGTACGTCACCGACGCCGGTGACCTGCTGGCGCGGCTACACAAGCTGACCCGCTCCGACTGCACCACCCGTAACCGGCGCAAGGCCGCCGGGCTCGCCGCCGACTACGACGCGCTGGAGGAGCGGATCGCCCGGCTCGCGGCCGAGGAGGATCTGGCCCGGGTCCGCCCCGACCTGGACGGCAACGCGATCATGGAGCTGCTCGGCGTACCGCCGGGTCCGGTCGTCGGGCAGGCCTGGAAACACCTCAAGGAGGTACGGCTGGAGCGGGGCCCGCTGGGGCGGGACGAGGCCGAGGCCGAGCTGCTGCGCTGGTCCCGCGAGCAGGGAATCGTCGAGTAGCCCGCTGTCAACGGGGTGCCACCAGAGCGATCAGTTGCCGCCCGACCTCGCCCGGAAGGGCCTGCCGGATGAGTTCCCGACCATCCAGGTCGATCAGCACCATCTCCCCGGTCAGCCGGTCCTGGTACAGCAATCGGTTGTCGGGGCCCCACGCCGCCTCCGCGCTCGCCGTCGGCCCGAACACGCGCCCGGTGGCCACCTCGACGATCTCCGGCCCCTGCGGGCCCTTGACCACCACCCGCTCGCCGTCCGGCGACCAGGACCACGGTCCGGTGGGGTCCCCCTTGATCGGGAGGAACCGGGTCGGACGGCCGTCGTCGGGGGAGAAGAGCTGTACCCCCCGCCGGATGTGCGGCGCCGCCTCGGAGCGGGGTGCGGTGGGGTCGGTCTGTTGCCACACCACCTCCCGGCCGTCCCGGGTCCAGGTGAAGTAGCAGTAGTCGGTGCAGAAGTACCTCTCGGTGTCCACCGGGAACAGCTGCCATTCGCCGGTGGCACTCAGCACGCCGAGGGCCGTGTGTCGTCCGATGGTCAGGGCGATTCGGCTGCCGTCGGGTGACCACTGTGGCGTCATGGTGTGCTGACCGGTACGCACCCAGCGGACCGCGCCGCTGTCCAGGTCGAGTAACCCGAACTCGCCCGGCCGGTCGTAGTCCACCACCCCCGCGACCGCACCGCTGGGCGAGGTCCAGATCTCGTCGTACTCGTCGGTGCTGACGTACTGGTCCTGGGTGCGGTCCAACGCGTACCCCTGCTGGATGATGCGCTCGCCGTCCGGCGTGTGGGACGTGCCGGTTGGGGTGGCACCGACCAGCAGCCATCCGCCGGGCAGCGGCAGGGGCCGCTGGGTCCAGTCTCCGGTGGGTGCCGGTATCCGGGATGGGCTCGGTGCCGCTGAGCTCGACGGCGGAACCCAGGCGGCCGGGCCCGGCTCGGGGGCGGTTGGCCGGAGCCAGACGAAGGGAGCGGCCAGGGCGACCAGTGTCGCCAGCGCGCCACCGGTCATGGCGAGTCGCCGTCGGCGCCGCAGCCGTCGGCCCCGGCTTCGCGCGGCGTCGGCGAGGTTGGTCGTCGGGCGGGCCTCGTCGGCTAGTTCCCGCAGGGCGGTCCGCAGGTCCTGTTCGGTTGGTCCGTTCATCTCCGCTCCTCGGTGCGGTGTCCGTCGAGTGCGGGAACCAGCTGCCGCAGCCGGGCCAACGCCCGGGACGCCTGACTGGCGACCGTGCCGGCCCGGCAGCCGAGCAGCTCGGCGGTCTGCTCGACACTCAGGTCTTCCAGGTAGCGCAGGGTCAGTACCGCGCGTTGCCGTGGTGGCAGCGCCAGCAGTGCCTCGCGCAGCAGCAGCCGCAGGTCGACCTCGTGCCCGCGGTCGGGTCCGCCGACCCGGTCGGGCGGCACGGCGACCGGGAACTCCGGCCGGCGGGAACGGCGCCGCCAGCCGGACACCTGGTCCCGGTAGAGGATCTGGCGTACGTACGGCTCGGCGTCCCCCCGGATCCGTGGCCAGCGGGCGTACGCCTTGGCCAGCGCGGTCTGGAGCAGGTCCTCGGCGCCGTGCTGGCTGCCGGCCAGGGCATAGGCGGCCCGCAGTAGAACACCACCCCGTTCGTTGACGAACGTGGTGAACTCCCCGTCAATGCGTTCGGACACCGGTCACCTCCCCTACCTCTGACGCCGGCGACCGCTGAGAGCTTGCCCGTCGGGGAAATCTAGATGTTGACAAGATTCGGGTGGAGGTTCATCTTTACATTGACTAGTTGGAGGTGTCCGCATGTCCCCGTCAACGCTGAACACCGCCGGAATCCTGCTGATCACCGTCGTGACGATCGGGTTGGGCGGACTGGCCCTGCTCCGGCACCTCGCCGGGCGCACGGCCGGCTATCTGGACAATCCGGTCCGCCGGGGCCTCTGGACCGCCGGGCACGCGCACGCCGGGGTGCTGGTCCTCTTCGCCCTCGTTGCCCTCCCCTACATCGAACAGGCCGACGTGGGGGACGGCACCCGTACGCTGATCCGGCTGCTCTTCGTCGCCGCCCCGATCCTGATGCCGCTCGGCTTCTTCCTCTCGGTGGTCCGGCCCCGGGACACGAAGCCCAACAAACTCATCTGGCTCACCGTCGCTGGCGGCGCCAGCCTCACCGCCGGCACCCTGCTGCTCGGGGTGAGCCTCCTCTGAGCCCGGTCAGGTGGTGCCCGGGGGTTACCCCGTCGTGGTGGCTTGTGGCCGGTCCGTGGCTAGTGCGGTGTCGATGAGTGTGGTGGCGGCGGCGCGGGCGTGGTGGGCGGCGTCGTTGGTGCCGGCGATGGCGGCGGTGGTCTGGGCTCCCTCGGCGAGGATGGCGAGTTGGTGGGCGAGTGCGGCGGGGGCGCCGGCATTCGCGACCAGTTCGGCCAGGCGTGCCTGGAAACTCGCCTTGTGCTCGCGGATGAGCGTGGCGATGTGGGGTGCGGTGCCGCCGAGCTCGCCGAAGGTGTTGATGAAGACGCAGCCGCGGAAGTCGTCCTCGTCAAACCAGCGGGCCAGCACGTCGTAGACGGCGAGTAGTTGGTCCCGGGGTGTGCCGCTGCCGGTGGCGATGGCGGCTTCGACGAGGCTGTTCCAGATACCGCGCCGGCGGTGCAGGACGGCCTCGACGAGGTTCTCCTTGGAGGGGAACAGCTGGTAGAGGCGTTTCAGAGAGACGCCGGACTCGTTGCGTAGAGCGTCCATGCCCACGGCGTTTATGCCGCGGCTGTAGTAGAGCCGGTCAGCGGTGATCAGGATGTGTTCGCGGATCTGCTCGGTCTGGGATGTGGTCCGGTTTCGGGTGGTGGGGGGCATGGCTTCCTCTTGTCCCGGGTCAAGTGTGGTGACGGTCACGCTGCCCCGAGTGGCGCAGGGGAACGTTCGTTCTCTAACGTACTACCCAACGCAAGTGAGAACGAACGTTCTCACCT